>LXQJ01000042.1:16350-47988 GCA_001683895.1 Luteimonas sp. ANT-B3E
CCGAGGCCGGGATCGCAGTGCCTGCCGACGCCGCCGTCGCCGGCGTCAGCCGCAGCAGCCGGCCCTGCGAGTCGTCGCGCTCGTCCTCGAGCACCCACAGCGCGCCGTCGGGGCCCTGCGCAACCTCGCGGATGCGTGCGCCCATGTCGAAGCGCTCCGCTTCCCGCGCGCTGGTGCCATCGAATGACACCCGCACCAGGGCCTTGGATGACAGGCCGCCGATGAATGCGCTGCCCTGCCACGCCGGGAACTGGTCGCCGCTGTAGAACACCAGCCCGCCCGGCGAGATCACCTCGCGCCAGGTCACCGCCGGCGCCTTGAACTCTGGCCGGGTGTCGTGGTGCGGGATCGGGCGGCCGTCGTAGTGGTCGCCATTGGAGACGATGGGATAGCCGTAGTTCTCGCCGCGAACGATCAGGTTGAGCTCATCGCCGCCCTTCGGACCCATCTCCTGCGCCCACAGCCGGCCCTGCGCATCGAAGTCGATGCCGAGGATGTTCCGGTGGCCCAGCGTCCACACCTGCGCCGCGATCCCGCCCTGGTCGGCGAACGGGTTGTCCGCAGGCACCGTGCCGTCGTCGTTGAGACGCACGATCTTCCCCATGTTGGACGCCATGTCCTGCGCCGGATCGAACTTCTGCCGGTCGCCGGAGGAGATGTACATCATGCCGTCGTCGCCGAACACGATCCGGTGGCTGTAGTGGCCCCGGCCCTCGACCTTGTCGACCTGGCGCCAGATCACCTCGACGCCGCTCAGCATGCCGCCGCCGTTGGCGTCCAGCGCCAGCGTGGCGCGCGCGACCGCCGCGCCGCGGGTATCGGCCTCCCCGTGCTCGGCGAAGCTGATGTACACCATGTTGTTCTGCGCGAATCGAGGATGTAGCACCACGTCGCCGAGGCCACCCTGTCCCCCGTAGGCGACCTCGGGCAGGCCGGTGATGTCGCCCATGGCGCCGCTGTCGACGTCGACCAGCTTCAGCGCGCCCTTCTTCTCGGTCACCAGCAGGCGGCCGTCGGGCAGGAAGGTCATCGCCCAGGGCTCGGCGAACTTCGCAATGACGTCGGTCGCGAACGGCCTGCCGTCGGCGGCGGTGGTCATGCCGGCATCGGCGGCGGGAGCGTCGGCCGATATCGCGGGCGTGGCCGGCGCGGCGGACTGCGCGTTGCTCGGGTTGTTGCAGGCGGTGGTCACCAGCGCCGCGGCGCAGGCAAGGGACAACAGGTGCTGGGACATGGGGACTCTCCAGTCATGGTGGCTGCGCCGCGTGACGCGACCGCCGGACAGGGGGACAGATCTTGCCGCACCACGGCTGGACGCGGCGTGACACCCTGGCGCACGCGCGACGGAACGGCGCGTTCCGCCCACTGTCACCATCGATCCGGATACCGGAGCCCTGCATGCCGTTCGTCGACCTCTACTGCCCCTACTGCGGCGAACCCATCGACCTCTTCATCGATGCCTCCGCGGGTGAACAGTCCTACGTCGAGGACTGCCAGGTCTGCTGCCGGCCGATCAATGTGGCCGTCAGCCCCGACGCCGACGCCGACGATCCCGACGCGCCGCCCCGCATCGTCCTGCGGGCCGAGAACGAGGCCTGAGCAGCGCCGCTGCGGCGGAATCGTTTGCGCCTGCGCCGGGGACGGCGGTGTCGACCGCCCCGGGCCCACGTGCCGGACGGGCCGCCCCGGCGATGGAACCTTGACATGCCACCAAACGTCAACGTTGTGTTCGATTCATGTCCGCTCGCCGGCCGGCCTCGACGGTGCGCCCGACGCCGCGCCGTGGCTCGGTCCCTGGCCTGCCGTACTCTCGCCAGCGGCCGCCTCACTGCGCGAGCAGGGCCGGCGAAAGGCCGCTTCGGCGCCCGATCTCGGCCATCCGGATTGCGGAAAATTAACCTGTTACTGGGCAAGGTCCCGGCCGTGCACTGCACGCACTGCACGCGGCACTTAACGCATCAAGCGGTGTCGCTGCAGCGCGGCAGCCACCAGAGATCCACCTCATCCAAGTCACGCAAGGGACGCCCCCGTCCCCACAGGAGAACCACCATGAAGCATTCCCGGACCCCGCTGCTCGGCCTGATCGCGCTCGGCGCCTCGATGGCGCTGGCGCCCGCGTTCGCGCAGGACGCCGCAAGCCAGGACACGATGGGGCAGGACGCCGCCACGCAGTCCACCTACCAGGACGCGGCCGACGTTGCGACCCAGGCCCCGCCGCCGGGCGCCTTGCCCGCGGGCGAGTCGCAGCAGGTCACCTGGGCCGACATCGACGTCGACCAGAGTGGCACGATCTCCAGGGAGGAATCGGCCCGGCTGCCCAGCCTCGCGCAGGTCTTCGACGAGGCCGATGCCGACGGCGATGGCCAGCTGACTCCGGACGAGTACAAGGCGTTTGCGGCCGCGGCGCAGCCGCCCGCCGACGGCGCTGGCAGCGTCGACTGACGCCTGCGCTGCAGCGCAGACGAGGGACGACGGGCGGCCGCGAGGCCGCCCGTCGTCGTTGCGCCGCAGGTGTGTTTCCGGAGTCGGCGATACTGGCGCCATGACGCATGCCGCCGACGCATCACCGATCCGCGCCCACGCGCGCACGCCATCCACCATCGCGGTCGTCGGCTTCGATGCCGACGACACGCTGTGGCGCAGCGAGGATTATTTCGACGACGCCCAGCGCGAGTTCGAGCGCATCGTCGGCGACTATGTCGACCTCGCGGATGCCCGCGCCGCCGAGCGGCTGTACGCGGTGGAGGAGCGCAACATCGCGATCTTCGGCTACGGCGTGAAGGGCATGGCGCTGTCGATGATCGAATCGGCGATCGACATCACCGGGCAGCGCATCACCGCAACCGACCTGCACCGCATCGTGGTGCTTGCCAAGGAGATGCTCGCGCACCCGGTCGAGCTGCTGCCGGGAATCCGCGATGCGGTCGAGGCGGTGGCGGTGGAGCACGACATCGTGCTGATCACCAAGGGCGACCTGTTCCACCAGGAGTCCAAAGTGCGACGGTCGGGCATGGCGGGGCTGTTCCGCCGCATCGAGATCGTCAGCGAGAAGGATCCGGCGACCTATGCGCGGCTGCTGGAGGAGTTCGAGATCGCCGCCGGGCAGTTCGTCATGGTCGGCAATTCGCTGCGCTCCGACGTCGCGCCGGTGCTGGCGCTGGGCGGGTGGGGCGTGCACGTGCCGTACCACACCACCTGGATCCACGAACGCGACGCAGAGATCGCCGCCGCCGACCGCGGCCGGCTGCGGGTTGCGGCGTCGGCGGAAGAGGTCGCGGTCGCGGTGCGCGACATCGCCTGCGTAGCCGCCGCGGGCTGATGCGCGGCCGCGCGCGTCGCGCGCGGGCCGCCTGCGGCACAATCGCCCCATGGACCATCGCATCGACCGTGCCGGCAGCTCCGGCATCCCATGGCGCGCCTGGGCCGCGGTCGGCGCCGCAGCGTCCGTACTGTGGCTGGCCGGCTGCGACCTGCGCCGCGCCCCGGGCGACGCCGACCTGCCGGGTCTGGTCTCAGGCGACGCCGCGCTCGAGTGGCGCGGCATGCGCAGCTGCGCCGACTGCGACGGCATCGAGACGGTGCTGGTGCTGGAGCGCGCAGGCGGGACGCAGCGTTTCGAGCTGATCGAAACCTACCTGGCAATGCCGGATTCCGCACGCTTTGCCGACACCGGCGCCTGGTCGCTCGACGGCCAGGCGGTGCGGCTGTACGCCGACGACGGCGCGCAGCGCCATTACGCGCTGCTGCGCGGCGGACGCCTGCAGCCCGGCGATGCCGAGGGGCGTGCGTTCTCGCGCCGCGAGGCCGACCTCCTGCTGCCGGCCGCGGGGGACGCGAGGTGACGCGTATCGGCGCCCCGCTGCGCGTGTGGCTGGTCGCTTGCGCGCTGGCCGCGGCGCCCGCGCTGTCGGTCGCGCAGGATCCGCCCCCGGCCGCGACACTCGCGACCAACGACGCTACACCGGAGCCCTCGCCGTGGGCGCCGCGCACAGGTGATGCCACCAGCGACCGCCATCTCGCCGATATCAACCGCTACGCGGCGCGCCATCCCGGTGCGTTCGCCGACGAGCTGGTGCGCTACTTCAACGCGCCGCGCGCCCTGGTCGAGTCGCTGCTGGCCCAGCCCGGCTGGACCGCTGGCGACCTGTACTACGCCTGCGCCGTGGCGCGTGTCACCGGGCGCCCCTGCCGCACGGTCGCCGATACCTGGACGCGCCAGCGCGGCGACGGGTGGCAGGCGGCGGCCGAGGGGCTGGGGATCGCGCCCGGCTCGGTGGAGGCGACACGGCTGCGGCAGGCCTTCGCGGCCAGCTACGCGCGCTGGGCCCGGCCGCTGCCGACACCGGAAGTGGACACTGCACGCGCGGCATTCGGGAACGGCGGCTGAGCCGCGCCTGCGCTCAGTCCGCCAGCGCGTCCAGCCGACGCAGGTAGTCGCGGATGCGGCGCGCGTTGGCGCCGACGTCGCTGCCACCGAGACGCGACATCGAGCGCACGTCGACGCGGCTGCCGCCGCCGTCTGGCGCCACCCGCACCACCACGTCGTCCTTGAACCCGAACCAGCGCGTGGTCGCGGTGGCCTCGATGCGGCCGCTGGCGGCATCGCTGCCGGCAAGCTCCCAACCCATGGCGTCGGCTGCGGCCAGGGCCTGCGGGAACGCGACGTCCGGGGCAGCCTGCAGCCGCAGCGGGCCGACGTCGGGATACGCGGCACGCTGCTGCTGGGCGATCTCCTCGCCGGCATAGTCGAGGCCGTTCGGGGCATCGCGCCGCGCGTCCTGCAGCGCGACGAACGCGGGCGGCTGCGCGGTGTCGGTGCTGATGTCGTGGATTGGCGGCACGCTGCGCGCCTGTCGCAGGCCGTTGAGCGGCACCGCCGCGACGCCAACGCCGATGGCCGCGGCGAAGGCGAACGCCCAGGGCGCCGTGCGGCGCGTGCGCGGCCACGCCAGCAGCCCCAGCGACATCGCCGCGGTGGCGAGCCCGAGGAACGCCGCCCAGCGCATCACCGAGAACCCGGTGCGAAAATCCCACCAGCCCAGGCGCGTACCGGGGCCTGCGAGCAGCAGCGCGATCGCGGCGACGAGCGCAAGCAGCAGGAGGATGCGGGCAGGCTTCATGGCGGATCCAGGCGGTGGGGACACCCGCGTAGTGTCGCCGATCGCGTTGCGTCCGCGCACGGGCCCGTGGCGCGGCCCGCGGAACGCCGCGTTCAGGCCGCGGGCGGCTTGCCCCAGAGCTGTTCGAGGCGCTGGTCACGACCGCAGTTGAAGCGATAGAGGCGGTAGCGCACCGGGTTCTTGACGTAGTAGTCCTGGTGGTAGGCCTCGGCCGGATAGAACGTGACCGCGTCGAGGATCTCGGTCGCGATTGGCTGGTCGAAGCGGCCGGAGGCCGCGAGCTTCGCCTTGCTGGCCTCGGCGAGCCGTCGCTGTTCGGGGCCGACGGCGAAGATGGCGCTGCGGTACTGCGGCCCGCGGTCGCAGAACTGGCGGTTGACCGCGACCGGGTCGACGTTGCGCCAGTAGACGTCCAGCAGCTGCTGGTAGCTGACCTGCTTGGGGTCGTAGATGACCTGCAGGACCTCGACATGGCCGCTGTTGCCCGACGACACCAGCTCGTAGCTCGGGTTGGCGCGGCTGCCGCCGGTGTAGCCGGAGATCGTCGACACCACGCCGGGCAGCTTGTCGTAGGGCGGCTCCATGCACCAGAAGCAGCCGCCGCCGAAGATCGCGACCGCCTGCCCGGCGGCGGGCTGCGTCGCCTGCGGCGCGGGCCGGTCCTGGGCCTGCAGCACCATGGCCGCGGCCAGCATGCCCAGCAGGCCCAGAGTGAGGTGATAGCCGGTGAGGCGCGGGGTCGGGGTCGACATGGTCAGCTCCTGAGGGCGGGAAGGGTTTCGTCGGAGGGCACGAAGTGCAGCGCGACGCCGTTGTTGCACCAGCGCTGGCCGGTAGGCGGCGGGCCGTCGTTGAAGACGTGACCCTGGTGGCCGCCGCAGCGCGCGCAGTGGTATTCGGTACGCGGGATGATCATCCTGAAGTCGCGGCTGCTGCCGGTATGCCCGGCGATCGGCCGGGTGAAGCTGGGCCAGCCGGTGCCGCTGTCGAACTTGTCGGCACTGCGGAACAGCGGCAGGTGGCAGGCGGCGCAGACGTATTGGCCGCGCCGCTTCTCGTTATCCAGCGGGCTGCTGCCGGCGCGCTCGGTGCCGTCCTCGAACAGCACCCGATACGCGGCGTCGCTGACCTGCCCGCGCCAGGCGGTCCTCGCTTTGTCCAGCCGCGCCACGGTGGCACCGGGCACCGCGGCGGGCGTGGCGGCCCGCGAGCACGCCGGCAGCAGCGGCAGCAGTGACAGGCCGGCGAGGGTCTTGAGCAGTGAGCGACGTTGCATGGCGATCTCCGGTACGACATGGCGGCAGCCGGGGCGTGGGTGACGGCACCGGGACCATTGCAGGGTCAGGACGAAAGCTACGGCGGTCGCCATGTGGCGGATCCATCTTCCCGCGTCGTGTACCGCCACCAGACAGCCTGCGGTCACGTCGCAGCCGCATGCCGGTGCGCCTGCCCGGTTCAACAGCGGCCTGGCCCGTAGCCCTGGCCGCCGCGAACGCCTCCTTTGTACCGCGCCTGCCGTAGATTGCAGGTCAGCGCGGCGATCGACCGGGCGATCGACCGTGCGCGGCGTGCGCCGCCACGTCGACGTCCGCCTCCGCCTCACCCCGATGATGACGCCACGGAGACCCCGCTTGCCCGCCGACCTGCCCGCTGACGACCCCCCTGCCGTCTCCAAGACGCCCGCCGCATCACGCGGGCGCCGCGCGCTTCGCTGGTTGCTGCCGCTGTCGATCATCGGCCTGCTGGTATGGGCGGTCGCGTCCGGCGCCACCGATGCGCTGACGCTCGAAAGCCTGAAGGCGCGCCAGGCCGGGCTTGATGCCTGGGTTGCCGACAACCGCCTGCTGGCGCTGGCGGCGTTCTTCGCTGTGTACGTGGTCGTCGCCGCGGCCTCGATTCCCGGGGCGGCGGTGCTGACCGTCGCCGCGGGCGCGCTGTTCGGCCTGGTGGTGGGCACGCTGCTGGTGTCGTTCGCCAGCAGCATCGGCGCGTCGCTGGCGTTCCTGGCCGCGCGCTTCGTGCTGCGCGATGCGCTGCGCACGCGCTGGCGCGAGCGGCTGGTGAAGATCGACGCCGGCATCGCGCGCGACGGTGCGTTCTACCTGTTCACGCTGCGGCTAGTGCCGGTGTTCCCGTTCTTCGTCGTCAACCTGCTGGCCGGGCTGACCGCGCTGCGCCTGCGCACGTTCTACTGGGTCAGCCAGCTCGGGATGCTCGCGGGCACCGTGGTCTACGTGTACGCCGGCACCCAGCTGGCGCAGGTGGCGTCGCTGTCGGACGTGCTGTCGCCGGGGCTGCTCGGCGCGTTCGTCGCGCTCGGCGTGCTGCCGCTGGCCGCGCGCGTGGCCGCGCGCTGGCTCGCCGCGCGCCGTGTCTACCGCGGCCACGCGCGGCCGGCGCGCTACGAGTACAACCTGCTGGTGATCGGCGCCGGCTCCGCGGGGCTGGTCTCGGCCTACATCGGCGCCGCGGTCAACGCGCGGGTGGCACTGGTCGAAAAGCACCGCATGGGCGGCGACTGCCTCAACACCGGCTGCGTGCCGTCCAAGGCGCTGCTGCGCACCGCGCGGCTGCTGGCCGAGGGCCGCGACAGCGCGCGCTATGGCGTGCGCGCGATGACCGCCGAGGTCGACTTCGGCGAGGCGATGCAGCGCGTGCATGACGTGATCGCGAAAATCGCGCCGCACGATTCGCCGGAGCGCTATGCCGGGCTCGGCGTCGACGTCATCCATGGCGAGGCCACGCTGGTGTCGCCGTGGGAGGTCGAGGTGGACGGCCGCCGCATCAGCGCGCGCAGCCTGGTCATCGCCACCGGTGCGCGGCCGCTGGTGCCGGACCTGCCGGGTCTCGCCGACAGCGGCTACCTCACCAGCGACACCGTCTGGGGCCTGCGCACGCTGCCGCCGCGGCTGCTGGTGCTGGGCGGCGGCCCGGTGGGCTGCGAGCTGTCGCAGGCATTTGCGCGCTTCGGCAGTGCGGTGGTGCAGGTGGAGATGGGCCCGCGGCTGCTGTCGCGCGAGGATGCCGACGCCGCCGCCGCGGTCACCGCGCGGCTGCAGGAGGACGGTGTGCGCGTTGCGACCGGCCATCGCGCGCTGCGCGTGGAGCGTGACGCCGACGGCGGCCAGCGCCTGGTCTGCGACCACGATGGCCGCGAGGTGACGTTCGCGTTCGACAAGCTGCTGCTGGCGCTGGGCCGCAGTGCCAACGTCGAGGGCTTCGGGCTGGAGGCGCTGGGCGTGCGGCTGACGGATCGCGGCACCATCGAGGCCGACGCGCTGCTGCGCACCAACTTCCCCAACATCCACGTCTGCGGCGACGTCACCGGTCCCTACCAGTTCACCCACGTCGCGGCGCACCAGGCGTGGTACGCCGCGGTCAACGCGCTGCTGGCGCCGTGGTGGTCGTTCGACGCCGACTACCGGGTGATCCCGTGGGCGACCTTCACCGACCCCGAGGTCGCGCGCGTCGGTCTGTCGGAGGACGAGGCGCGCGCGCAGGAGATCGCGGTCGAGGTCACGCACTACGGCATCGACGACCTCGACCGCGCGATCGCCGACAGCGCCGCCCACGGCTACGTCAAGGTGCTGACCGCGCCCGGTCGCGACCGCATCCTCGGCGCGACGATCGTCGGCGCGCATGGGTCGGAGCTGCTGGCGGAGTTCGTGCTGGCGATGAAGCACGGCATCGGCCTGAACAAGCTGCTCGGTACGATCCACGTCTATCCGACGATGTCGGAGGCCAACAAGTACGTCGCCGGCAACTGGAAGCGCGCGCACGCACCGCAGCGCGTACTGCGCTGGGCGCAGCGCTATTTCCGATGGCGGCGCGGGTGATCGCCGCCGGCACGCTGTCGATCTTGGTGCCGCTGGCGCCCGGCGATGCGGTGCCGGCGACACTGGCGGCGTCGCTGGTGGCGATCACGGCGGACGTTGTGATCGTGCATGCGGATGCGGATGGCGGCACGGACAGTGCCGGCGTCCCGGCTGTCGACGCGAATGCCATGCCGGTGAAGGACACGCGTGACTGCCACGGCTGCCGCGTGATCCACGCCGCGCGCGGCCGTGCCCACCAGCAGAACGCCGGCGCCGCGGCCACGGGATCGCGCTGGCTGTGGTTCGTGCATGCCGACTCGGCGCTGCACGCGGGCACCGCCGCGGCGCTGCGGCAATTCATCGCGCACGACGACGACGCCATCGGCTACTGCGACCTGCGCTTCCTCGACGATGGCCCGGCGCTGATGCCGGTCAACGCGGCCGGTGCGTGGCTGCGCAGCCGCGTGCTGGGGCTGCCGTTCGGCGACCAGGGGCTGCTGGTGCGGCGCGACACCTTCGACCGGCTGGGCGGGTTCGACGCCGGCGTCGGCCGCGGCGAGGACCACGCCTTCGTCTGGCGCGCGCGCCGCGCCGGCGTGGCGCTGCGGCCGCTGCGCGTGCCGCTGTCGACCAGCGCGCGGCGCTACGCCGAGCACGGCTGGTGGGCGACCACCGCCGACCACCTGCGCGAGACCTGGCGCCAGGCGCGGCGTTTCGCGCCGACGGACGCAGCGCGATGAGCGTCGGGCTCGCGATCTTCGTCAAGACACCCGGGCACTCGGTGGTCAAGGGCCGGCTGGCGGCGACGCTGGGCGCCGACGCCGCGCGCGACTGGTACCTGCACGCGGCCGAGGCCGTGGCCTCGGTGGCGCGCGACGCGCAGGCCGCCGGCGACGTGGTCGCGTACTGGGCGGTCGCTGAGGCCGATCCGGATGCGGTCGCCGCGTGGACCGGGCTGCCGGTGCTGGAGCAGGGCGACGGTGGCCTGGGCGCGCGCATGGCGCACGTCCACGCGCAGCTGCTGCAGCGCCACGGTGCCGGGATGCTGGTCGGCGCCGACGCGCCGCAGCTCGAGGCCGCGCGGCTGTCGCGCGCAGCAGCGTGGCTGCGAGACGCCGCGCCGCGCGCGGTGCTGGGCCCGGCCGCCGACGGCGGGTTCTGGCTGTACGGCGGCAACCGCGCGGCGCCGGTGGCGGCCTGGCAATCGGTGCCCTACAGCGCCGCAGACACCGCGACGCGGTTCCGCGTCGCGCTTGCCGGCGACGGCGAATGGACCACGCTGGACACGCTCACCGACGCCGACGTCGAGGCAGATCTCGTGCCAGTGGCCGCCGCGCTCGCCGCGCTGCCGGCGCCCACCGCGGCGCAGGTGCGGTTGCTGGCGTGGATGCTGAAACGCGCTGACGGCAGCGGCGGCGGCATCGGCCTCGACTGCAGCGGCGACCGTCGCCGGGAGCTGCCGACGCGCGTCATCGCGTCCCGCGCTGCGCGCGCCGAGTCGACGTGCGCGCCTGCGCACGGGAGACCAACGTGATCTCCGCCGACTGGATCGTCGCGCACGAGGCCGCGCTGCGGCTGTCGGCGTTCGCTGCCGTGCTGGGCGCGCTGGCGCTGGCCGAGCGCGCCTGGCCCACGCGCGGCGACGCGCGCCCGGCGCGACGCCAGCTGTCCAACCTCGGCCTGGTGCTGCTGGACACCGCGCTGCTGCGGGTCGCGTTCCCGGTGCTGGCGGTGGCGCTGGCGGTGGCGGTGCAGGCGCGTGGCGGCGGCGTGTTCGGCTGGCTGGCGTGGCCGCCCTGGGTCGCCGGCGTGGTCGCCTTCGTGCTGCTGGACGCGGCGGTGTACTGGCAGCACCGGCTGATGCACCGGGTGCCGGTGCTGTGGCGGTTCCACCGCGTGCACCACACCGACACCCGTTTCGACGTCAGCACCGGCGTGCGCTTCCACCCCGGCGAGATCGCGCTGTCGATGGGGCTGAAGCTGGCGCTGGTGGCGATGCTCGGCGCGCCGCCGGCGGCGATCGTCGTGTTCGAGGTCTGCCTGGCCGCGGCCAGCCTGTGGACGCACGCCGACCTCGCGCTGCCGCCGCGCATCGACCGCACGCTGCGCCGGATCATGGTCACGCCGTCGATGCACCGTCTCCACCACTCCACGGTGGTCGCGGAAACCAACAGCAACTACGGCTTCCAGCTGTCGCTCTGGGACCGCGTATTCCGCAGCTACCGCAACGCGCCCACCGGCGACGAGCGCAGCATGCCCATCGGGCTGGCGGAATGGCGCGACCCGGCGGCGCTTGGGCTGGTGGCGCTGCTGCTGCAGCCGTTCCGCGCAGTGCCCACGGCACCGGAGGCACGCGCCGACGCGCCGCGCTCCCCGCGCCGACACGACACACACAAGGACTCCCCGCATGCGTGACCCCTGGCCCCTGCTGCGCGACAGCGATTTCCCGACGCTGAGGCGCGGCCGCGTCGAGACGCTGCAGCTCAACCTCGGCTACCTCTGCAACCTCAGCTGCATCCACTGCCACGTCGCCGCCGGCCCGCGGCGCACGGAGCTGATGGACACCGACACGATGACGCTGGCGCTGGAAGTCGCGGCCAAGCTCGGCGTGCGCACGCTCGACCTCACCGGCGGCACCCCGGAGATGAACCCGCTGTTCCGCGACCTGGTGGCGCGCGCGCGCGCCGCCGGGCTGCACGTGATGGACCGGCTCAACCCGACGATCATGGAGGAGCCCGGCTACGACTGGGTCGGCGGCTTCCTCGCCGAGCACCGCGTCGAGGCCGTGGCGTCGCTGCCCTGCTACAGCCAGGGCAACGTCGACGAGCAGCGCGGTGACGGCGTGTTCGAGGCGTCGATCCGCGCGCTGCAGTCGCTCAACGCGCTGGGCTACGGCCGCCCCGGCAGCGGCCTGGTGCTCAACCTGGTCTACAACCCCAACGGGGCGTTCCTGCCGCCGGACCAGGTCGCCCTGCGCGACGACTACACGCGGCTGCTGGGCGACAACTTCGGCATCGTGTTCAACGACCTGTTCGCACTGGCCAACATGCCCATCCAGCGCTACGGCTCGTGGCTGCTGTCCAAGGGCCACTTCGACGGCTACATGGCCACCCTGCGCGGCGCCCATCGCGACGACAACCTGCCCGGCGTGATGTGCCGTTCGATGGTCAGCGTCGACTACCAGGGGTACGTCTACGACTGCGACTTCAACCAGATGCTGCACTTGCCGCTCGGCGCCGACGACCGCCAGTTCGGCGACGGCCGCCCGCACCTGCGCGACCTGCTCGGCGGCGAGGTGCCGCGGAAGATCGCCACCGCCGGCCACTGCTACGGTTGCACCGCGGGGCAGGGGTCCAGCTGCGGGGGCGCGTTGAACTGACGTCGTTTCGGTGTACCGCGCGACGCCACTCTCATCCACCAGCACGCCGTCCTCCCGCCCATTCCGGGACTCGAGCGCGACTGCCGTCAGGTTGGGCCTGAGCCGCGCTGACGACGAATCGCACATCCCGGGCAGCGCAAGCCCAGCACGGCTGCACGAACGAACGCATGTCCGCGGGCTGCCTTGATGCATTCGATGCGAACGATTATCATTTGCTTTCAAGGGAGGTCAGCGAGACCTCCGCCCCCTTCCAGTGCGCCAGCTCCCCGTGTCGCGCGTCCCGACAAGCCAAAGGCAACCCATGAGTCCCCGTCCGTTGTCCACCCTCGCCGTTGCAGTCACCCTGGCCCTGGCCCCCGGCCTGGAGGCGGCCGAGCCCGCGCCCAGCGGCGTCGCAGTCGCCCTCGAAGCCAAAGACCTCGAGCGGGTGGAGGTCACGGCCGAGCGGTTGGACGGCTACCGCGTCGACGTGTCGACCACTGCCGGGAAGATGCCGCTGCCGATCATGGAGACACCGCAGTCGATCGTGGTCGTCCCCGAGGAGCTGCTGCAGGACTTCGACCCGATCTTCCTCGATGACGCACTGCGCACGGTGAGCGGGGTCAACCAGGACAACACGTTCGGCAATACCGCGGACGGGTTGACGCTGCGCGGATTCTCCGCCGATGGCCTGTTCCGCAACGGTATCCGCACCCTCGGCTCGCGCAGCCTGACGCCTTCCACCCAGCGCATCGAGGTGCTGAAGGGGCCGGCATCGCTGCTGTACGGCAACATCGAGCCGGGCGGCCTGGTCAACGTGGTGGTCAAGCGCCCGCAGTTCGGGGACCCCTTGCGCACGCTGGAGTACCAGGCCTCCGACCGCGGCGGCAGCCGCTGGAACGCCGACCTCACCGGTCCCATCGGCCGGGTGGGCGGCGAGGTGGAGCTGGCCTACCGGCTGGTCGCCGACCGCGACACTTCCGACTACTGGCGCAACTTCGGGCGCTACGACAACACGTTCCTGGCGCCGTCGCTGTCGCTGCGCGGCGACAACCTGCGCGCGACGCTGGGCCACGAGTACCACGATCGCGACGAGCCCTTCGACCGCGGAACGGTGGTGGTCGGCGACCGCATCGCCGACATCCCGCAGACCCGGCGCCTTGGCGAGCGCTTCGAATTCCTGACCGAGGAGACCCGGTTCACCGAACTCGACATCGAGTACGACCTCGGCGCCTACACCCTGCTGCGCGTGGTGGGTGCCTACCAGGACAGTGAGGGAGACGACCTGCAGGCGCGCCCCCGGCGGGTGACGGTCGATTCCGAGGGAGAGCCGGTGCTGGTGCGGCGCGTCGACGGCAGCTTCGGCCGCTACGCGGACAGTCGTTACCTCTCGGCCAACCTCGTCCACGAGTTCGCGCTTGGTGGCGTCGAACATACGCTGCTGGCCGGCTTCGACCACGAGCGCAGCGTCGATGGGCGTGCAGGCTTCCTGCTGGGCAGGGACGAGCCGATCGATCGCGCGCTGGACGTGTTCGACCCGGTGTACGGCACGCTCGACCCGTCCCTGGCCACGCCCATCGCCAACGGCGCCTATCGCGCCAGCCGGCGCACCAGCGGCTTCTACCTGCAGGACCGCATGGCATTCGGCGACGCATGGACGCTGGTGCTCGGCGGCCGCAGCGAGCGCTTCGAGAGCGTGTCCCGGACGGTGGGGGTGGAGGCCCCCACCGATGACAGCGACGGCGATGCCCTGTTGCCGCAGGTCGGGCTGGTGTTCCAACCGAGGTCGTGGATGTCGGTGTACGCGAACTATGCCGAGAGTTTCCAGCCCAACACCTTCTCGCCCGCCGAACTGCTGCCCGGCAGCCCGACGTCGTTCGATCCCGAAAGCGGCGTGAGCGTGGAGGCCGGTGCCAAGGTCGAGTTCGGCGGCCTGCGCCTGGGCGGCGCGGTGTTCCGCATCCAGAAGGAGAACGTGCTGGTGATCGAGAACCAGCTGCCGCGCCTGGTCGACCAGGCCCGGTCCAGAGGCATCGAGTTCGACCTCGGCGGGGACCTGGGGCCTTCGACCCGGCTCATGGCGTCCTACGCGTACATCGATTCCGACGACGGCGAAGGTCGCCTGTTGACCAACGTGCCCCGGCACACCGTCGGCGCGGCGCTCAGCCACAGTTGGAACGAGGGCGCATTGACAGGGCTGTCGGCGGGTGTGTCGGCCCAGTACGTCGGCGACCGCGATGGCGGCGCCAACCCGGGCGCATCGCCGGGCGGCCCGGAGTTCTTCAACATGCCGTCGTACTCGGTGGTGGATGTGTTCGCGGCCTATGCGTTGGACACGTCGGCCGTCCCGCTGCGCTTCCAGCTCAACCTCAAGAATGCGTTCGACGAGCGGTACTTCCCGTCGAGCGGCGGCAGCCTGCGCATCAATCCGGGCCAGGCGAGAACGCTGTACGGTTCGGTGACCCTGCGGTTCTGAGCCGTGCTGACCACCGCCGCCATCGGGACCTGGGTGCTCGCCGCCTGCACTGCCGCGGTGCTGGCTTCGCAGTGCCACGGGGAGCAGGCGCGCGCTGCACGATCGACGCGCGTATCGCGCCGCGGGTGGGCGTCGTGGAGCGTGGTCTCGCACGCCTCCGCGTGGGTGTGCGCCGTGCACATGCTGGGCTGGGGGGTGGGCGTGGCGGTCTGGCTGAGCGCCCTGTGCCTGGTCGGCGCGCTGGCCACGGCCGTCGTGTCGGCAAACCCACGCATGGCGATGCCGATGGCGGTGCTGGCCACGGCGGCCGGACTCGCGACGGCAGGTGGGATTGCATGGACCTGATGCCGCCGGTGACACGCCGCAAGGCATCGCGATGCGCATGACCGGGCGCTGGAGCGCGGCGCTGCTGGGCGCCTCGGCGGCTTCGCTGCTGGCGGGCGCGGCCATTGCCCGCAGCATCGGGGGCGACGCCGACACGGCGGTCGCGGTGGGAGGGTTCAGCGCCGTGTGCCTGTGGGCGGTGCTCGCGCCGCTGGTGATCGCCCAGCACTCCGGTCCCAAGGCCTGGGGCGTCGCATTGGCTGCCACGCTGCTCGCGGCCCTCTGGCTGGGGAGCGCCTGACATGCATCGCGATCGCGTCGCGGCGCTGTACGACGTGCACTCCTGGGCCGGCGTGATGTTCTCGGTGCTGGTCATGATCGTGTGCGCCAGCGGCGCCATCGCGGTGTTCGGCGAGGAGATCGACCACTGGTCCAACCCGGCGCTGCGCGTGGCCAGCGATGCGCCCGCCCGCATCGACGCCGACCAGGCGCTGCAGCGGTTGTCCGCGGCGGCGCCCATCGACGCTGGCGGTTCGGCCAGCATGAGCCTGCCGCACCGCCTGCAGGGCTACTACAGCATGCCGTTCCCCACGCGGCATGAGCGCCTGGACCGGCTCTACCTGGATGCGACGAGTGGCGAACTGCTGCCGCCGCGCCAGAGCTACCTGTTCTGGTACCTGCGCCACCTGCATGTCCGGCTGCTCAGCGACTGGAACGGCCGGCTGTTCGTTGGCCTGGTCGGGATCGCGATGCTGCTGTCGGTGGTGACTGGCTTGCTGATCCACAAGCACCTCTTCCGTGACCTGCTGCGGATGCGCTGGAAGTTCGGCGACGGCGGACGCACGCTGATGTCGGAGCTGCACAAGTGGGTCGGGGCGTGGGGCCTGCTGTTCCACCTGATGATCGCGTTGACCGGCACCTGGCTCGCCCTCGAAGGCTACGTGTCCGCGGCCATCCGGGCCGCCA
The DNA here is from genome assembly GCA_001683895.1 of Luteimonas sp. ANT-B3E. Lineage (GTDB taxonomy): Bacteria > Pseudomonadota > Gammaproteobacteria > Xanthomonadales > Xanthomonadaceae > Luteimonas. Next base: position 32,410 of record LXQJ01000042.1, read on the forward strand.
TCGACGCGGGTCCGGAAACGCCGCATGTCGCGGTGGATGACCGGCCAGCGACCATGACCAGCCTCGCGCCATTGTTGCTTCGCGCGCCATCGGCGATCCCGGGGCTCCAGCCGACCTACGTGGATCTCGACCGCTGGGGCATGGCCGACGCCACGGTGACGATTGCCGGTGACCTGCCGGGAACGCTGGTCCAGCACGGCATGGCGCGGGTGCGCTACAACGCGGTGAGCGGAGCCCTGCTCGAGGTGCGGGATGCACGCACGCGTGGCTTCTGGGCGCAGCTGCGCGCCGCCTTGGAGCCACTGCACTACGGGTACTACGGTGGCCTGGGGTTGAAGCTTGTCTACCTCTTGCTTGGCATGATGCCGGCATTGCTGTCGCTGACCGGCGCGCTGATCTGGTTCGACCGTCGGGCACGACTGCGGGGCGGTCGCGGCTCCGGGGACGGCCGCACCGCCGGACCTCCCTCCTGATGCGCAGGCTGCTCGTCGCGCTCCTGGCCGGTGCGTGGGTGGCGACGCTGCTGGCGCTCGTGCTGCCTTTGCCCATCGCGCTGGCAGGCGGGCGGATCGGCACCGAGGCCGCCACACCCGTGTTCTTCGGTGCATGGCTGATGCTCTCCGGCGCGCTGTATGCGTCGGGCACTGCGCTGCGCATGGGCGTGTATGCCTTGCGGAGCAGCGCGATCATCCTGCTGGTGATGGCGCTTTTCGCGGCATGGCCGCCGGTCGATGCCACGCTGGTCGGCCTCGCCGTGGGCTCGGCGATCCTGGCGCTGGCCCAGGGTTGGGTCGCGCAGCGATTGCTGGCAGCCGCTTCCGCAGCTGGCACGCGGCGTGGGCGCCAGTAGCAGCCAGTTCGGCGAAGTCCGTCCGCACCTGCGCGACCTGCTCGGCGGCAAGGTGCCGCGGAAGATCGCCACCGCTGGCCCTTGTGATGCCTGCACCGCGGGGCAGGGCTCCAGCTGCGGGGGTGCGCTCCAACGAGGAAGCTGACAGGAATCGCGTTTGCCGATTGCCACGAGCGCGTGCTGCTGAGGCGACTTGCGTATCGTTCTCGACCATCTCGAGGGTGACGCACAGCCGCGCACGCGTGCGTTGGAGACGCTTACATCAGAGCCCTTTCGACGTTAGTGTCAGACTCGTTGTCATGCCGCTTTCCATAGGAGAACACGCCCATGTACTCGTCCGCGATCTACTGTGCTGCGATCTGCGCGTTGCTGAGCACCGCCTGCGCGCGGCCCGAGGCAGACAACGTCGGCACATCGGGTAAGTCCAGCCCCGCGTCCAGCATCGCGGAGGCGCCGCCGCTACAAGGCACGGAAGGACCGGCTGACTACCGCACCCGCGCCGAGGCGCTGCAGGTCAGGCTGGTGCCTGGCGCCCCCATCCCCGAGGTACGACGCGATGCCGAATCGCTGTTGGCGCTGGGCGTGTCGCTGGTTCCCGGGTTCGTCGAGCGTCATCCGCAATGTCAGGCCTACCTTGAGGCGGCGATCAAAGTGCAGGGAGAGTGGCCGCGTCTCGACCTGGCCAGCATCGAGCGCGATTACCACCACGATGGTGCCTTGCCCACGCCCGACAACGCAGGTGTCTGCTACCACATGAAGGACCTGGTGGTGCATCCGGCCACTGTGCTGGTGCTTCTCGCCCAGTCACAACCCGACTGGCCGAAGGCGCAGGCCGAAATCGCCGAGGTCATGCAGCACGCCGAGTTCGTCGGCAGCCAGTAACCCTGCCGTGGCGGGGAAGGGGGTACTGCTGGCGCGCACCGGCTGGCGGTCAAAACGTCAAGCCCAGACTTGCGGTCCAAGTGCGCGGCGCACCCGGATACGTCGGCACGAAGCTGCCGCCCGAGTCGTAGTAGCGTTTGTCGCCCAGGTTCTGCACGTTCAGCTGGGCACGCCAGCGATCGCGCTCGCCAAAGCGATATGCGACGTTGGCGTCGAGGCGGGTATAGGACGGCAGCTGGAACGCGTTGACGTTGTTTGCTTCGCGCTCGCCGACATAGTGCGCACCGGCGCCTACGCTCAGTCCCCGCAGTGGGCCCGCAAGGTCATAGGTCGACCACAGACTGGCGTTTTCTTCCGGCGCATTGGCGAGACGGTTGCCGCGGAGGTCCGGGTCTTCGGTGAAACGCGCATCGAGCCGCGTATAGCTGGCCAGCAAGCGCCAGCTGTCGTTAACGACCAGCGGGAGATCGAACTCCCATCCACGTCCGCGCTGCTCGCCGGTCTGGATCACGAAGGTGAAGGTCGGATCGGTTGGATCGGCCACGATGCCGTCGAGGCGCCGGATGTCGAACCAGGCGACGGTCGGAGTAAAGCGACCCTGCAGCAGCGAAAATTTCGCACCGATTTCCCGCTGCTCGCCCCGGGCTGGTTTGGGCAGCGAACCGCTGCGCAGCCGGTTGAAGACCTCCGGCACGAAAGATTCGGCCCAGCTGGCATACAGCGAGACCGCTTCGCTCGGCGTGTAGGTCAGGCCGACGCGGGGGGAGATCGCGTCGTCGTCGCCGCCACCCTGCGCGCCCTCCAGGACGAACGAGTCCTCGCTGGTGTACTCCGCGCGGTCGTAGCGTGCCCCCAGCAGCAGGCGCCATTGCGTGCCAAGGCGCATCTCGTCCTGCACGTAGAGCGCGCGGGTCCGGTTGACGGTGTTGAAGAATCCCGCGAACACGGCCCCGGGCTGCTGGCCGTAGACGGGATCGAACAGGTTCAGCGGCCCGAGGGCGGCGCTGCTGAAACGCGAATCCTCGGTCGTGCGGGCAAGCTCGGTGCCTGCCAGGACACGGTGCTCGATCCCGTAGCCCGTCAGAAGGCCGCTCAGCTCCGCCTGGAGAACGCCGTCGCGCTCGCGGTCGAACACCGGCTGCGCGAACCGGTTGACCTGCGGGTCGGGCGTCGCCGCGCCGCTGACCGCCGGGAAACCGTAAGACACATAGAGGCCGTTAAGCTCGCCTTCCGTGGCCTGCGCCGCCAAGCGCAGGTTCCAGTCGTTGCCGAACCGGTGGGCAAGCGTGACCGAGCCCAGGCGGCTGATGTTGGTGCCGCGGGCATACGGCTCGCCGTAATTGCGGTTGACTGGAACCTGCAGGAACAGCGGGCTGTTGCCGAAGCCGCGGTCGAGTCCCTGCTCACGGTGCACGTACTCCAGCTCGAAGACCACCTCGGTGTCGACACTTGGGCGCCAGGCCAGTACCGGCGACACGAAGTGGGTCCGTGCGTCGGCGAAATCCCGGAAGCTGTCGTTGTCCTGCACCGCCGCGGTGATGCGATAACCAAGCGTGTCGCCGATGGGTCCCGAGGTGTCGAGCGTGCTGCGCAGGAAGTCGTAGCGACCGGCGGTGAAGTCGACCGTCGTCCGCTGCTCTGTCAGGGGCTTTTTGGTCACGATGTTGACGACGCCGCCCGGTTCGAAGCGGCCATAGAGCGCTGACGCGGGGCCTTTCAGGACCTCGATCTGCTCGACGTTGGCGAGTTCGTCGATCGGGATGAACACGCTTCGGCGCAGGCCGTTCTTGAGGTTGGACGGGGTGGCGAAACCGCGCAGCCGGAAGCGGTCGTTGCTGCCGAGGAAGCCGACCTGCGGGGTCAGCCCCGGTACCGTCCGCACGGCTTCGCCGAACGTCGTGACGCCTCGGTCGGCGATGAGCTCCCGGCTGACGACCTGGATGGAGAACGGCGTCTCCTTGATGGCAACGTCGCTCTTGTTGGCGGTGGTCGCGGTGGTAGGGCGGTAGCCTCGTTCGCGGGTGCCGACCACCTGGATCCGGTCGAGCTCGACGGTGGAGTCAACTTCTTCGGGAGCGGCTGACGGTAGGGATTGCGCTTGGGCCGTCGCGGCGGTCGAGGCAAGGCAGGCGGAAATCACGGCGGCAGGAAAGGCGAAGCGCATTGAGTGGCCTTGGCATTGAAGGTGGGAGCGTAGATTCCGTCGCGACCGATAGGCGACGGCTGTGAGGATGCCGACGAGCCCTACAAGTCGTGCGGTTCGGCAGGGGTACCGATCAGGATGTTATAAGGTAACATGCAGAACCCGGTCGGGCGCATCTGCTCGCCGTGGCAGAACCGGAACCCGGCTGAGCGCCCACGCCAAACGTTCCTTCCAAAGGACCACCGCCGCATGAAGTACCGCATCACCGCACTCGCCGCGGCGTTGATCATTGCCCCTGCCCACGCGCAGGTCGCCCAGACATCGGTGCGGACTCCGGCCTACGTGGTCGCGGATCGCGGCGCCGCGGATGGTACCCGGGCGCAGGATCTCGACACGATCGTCGTCACCGCCACCCGCAGCGAGCAGGCCCTGGAGCAGGTCCCGGCGGCCATCGTGGTGCGCGACATGGACCGCCTGCGCGATGACGGATTCACCTTCGGCAGCGACGAATACCGTGGCGTCACCGGTGTGTTCTTCCGCCGCGGGGAAGGTGACGGCGACGAATTCCCGTTCGTGTCGTTCCGGGGTTCCAGCGGCACCGACGGCTCGCTCAGCCTGATCGACGGCATCCCGATCGTCGGCCTGTACGAGGAGACCCAGCTCAACGAGATCCCCTACGACGCGGTGCGCACGATCGAGATCGTCAAGGGGCCCGTGTCCACCCTGTACGGGCGCGGTGCGCTGTACGGCGTCACCAACTACCTGACCAGCACCCCAACGTCGGACGGCATCAGCGGCAGCCTGGCCACCGGCAGCGACGGCTACGCACGCGGCGAAGTGTCGATCAGCCGGGCACCGGCTCAAGGGCCGGCGTGGCTGCTGAGTGCCGCGCACGAGGACTACGACGGCTGGCGCGAGAACGGCGGTCGGCGGCTGTGGAACGTCTTCGGCAAGACCGTTTTCTCATTCTCTGACGCGACCACACTGACCGCTTACGCCAATCTCGGCGACCGCGCATCCCAGTTGCCCAACGGCATTCCGCTGGACGCGGAAGGCCGCGAAGTCCCGGTATTCGGCGGGCGCGAGGCGTTCCTTGGCTACGGCGCGCCGCGCAACGACATGCGCAGCCTGTTCACGGCGGTCAAGCTGGAGCACGCCTTCCGCGACGACCTGCAGGTGAATGTCACCGCCAGCTACCGCGACATCGACCGAGGCGTGTTCCTCAACTTCATCGATCCCTTCGGCACCGACCTGTCGCGCAACGTAGTGGGTTTCAACGGTTTCCGTGGCGACACCACGCAGCGCGTGTGGTTTGGCGAGGCGACGTTGCGCTGGGAGGCAGGTCGGCACGCGGTGCTGGCGGGCGTTGGCGGTGATCGAGGCCGCATCAGTGAATCGATCCGCTGGTCCGGGCAGAACGGCTTCACTCCCGAGTGCGGATTCACGTTCTACCTGGTCGAGGTCGACTTCACCACGGGCCAGGTGGTCAACGCCGACAACCCCTGTTTCGTCGTCGACGATCCGCTGACCCGCGACCGCTTCGTCAACAGCAGCGCCGGCGTGTTCGTGCAGGACGAAATCACGCTGTCCGACCGTTGGCTGCTGACCGTCGGCGGGCGCTTCGACCGCTTTCGCCGGGATGCCGAGTTCTTCGCCATCGAGGGCGTCACCGACGGCGGGACGCTGCAGGGCGATGCGGATGCGTTCTCGCCCAAGGCGTCGCTGTCGTTCCGGCCGGACTGGGGCCAAGTGTACCTGTCTTACGGGCGCGGGTTCAACTCCAACTTCGGCGCCACCTTCGAATGGGATCCGGTGCAGTACGCGCGGCCGGAAAGCCGGCCCACCACCATCGACAGCATCGAGCTCGGCGCCAAGGGCCGTGCGTTCGGTGACCGACTGAGCTTCGAAGCAGCGGTCTACTACAGCCGGCAGAAGAACCGCCGCCAGATCATCCCGAATCCGGATGTGGAAGACGACTTCACCGCGCCTGGCAACCTGATCGCCTTCGGCGACCTGTACGAGGGCCGCGGCGCGGAGCTGTCGGCGGTGCTGCGGCCGCGCGATGGCACCGAGCTGGCGCTGGGCTATACCCGCCTAGACCCGGAGTGGAAGCGCTACACGGTCGCGACCTTCCGCGGCCCGCTGGACTTCTCCGGCAACACTCCGGTGGGCGTGCCCGACAACATCTGGTCGCTGCGCGGCAGCCAGCAGCTGACGCCATGGTTGTCGCTGCGCGCGGCGTACGAGTCGTACGGCGACTACTTCTATACGGTCGACAACGCGTTCCGCGACGGTGGCTATGCATTGCTCACCGTCGGCGCGCGGGTGGCACCGGCAAGCTGGCGCAGCGTGTCGCTGGATGTCTCGGTCAACAACGCGCTCGATGAGGACTACGCCTTCTACTTCGGCGGCAGGAGCGCGCCCATCTACGCCGTCCCGGGACCGCCGCGCCAGCTGCGGCTGACCCTGAGGGGCAGCCTCTGATGCGCAGGGCGTTGCTGGTGCCGCTGTTGATGCTGGCAGCGTGTGGTGGCGATGCCGACGTGGAGGCGCCCGGGATGCAGGCGCCCGGGGCCGCAGCTGTCGTGGGCGTTGAAGTACCAATGGCGCATGCCCGCACCTTCCGTGTCACCGATCACGACGGTTACCGCATCGTCGACATGCGTGCCTCGATCATCACCTGGGGTGGCGACGCCAAAGGTCCGGAGCAAAGTGTGCGCCTGCTGCTTGTGCCCCGCGATGGCCAAGTGCCGTCGCTGACGGGCGACCTGGCGGGAGCCACCGTGGTGCGCACGCCGGTGCAGCGCATCGCGGTCAATCTGGCCCCGTTCGAGGCCATGCTGCGCGCGATCGATGCCGACGACCGGGTGGTGGCCGTCGGCGGTGCCAAGAGCTGGGACGACGACCTGCGAGGACGCGTGCTCGCTGGCGAGATCGCGCAGATCGGGTACGGCTGGCACCTGCCGCCGCAGCTCGATGCGCTGGTGGCGGCGCGGCCCGATGTGCTGCTGATGTCGATGGGCGACCTGGGCCACACCCAGCACCTGGACCGCATCCGCGGTTTCGGTATCCCGGTGGTGCCGGTGTTCCTGGACGCCGAGACCAGCTACATGGGCAAGGTGGACTACCTGCGCCTGGTGGGCATGTTGACCGGACGCGAGGCGCAGGCCGATGCGTACGTGGCGATGGTCGCAGACAACGTCGCGCGGCTGAAGCAGGCGGCGGCGGCCCAGCCGCCCAAGACCGTCATTGCGGCCTGGTTCGCCGGCGGCGACCGCTGGATGGCGACCGTGCGCAACGGTGATGGCCAGCTGCTGCGTGACGCCAATGGCGTCAATCTTCTCGCCGAGCCGGACAGTCCGAAGCGCGACGCGTACGTGCGCATCGGCACCGAAACGCTGCTGGCACGGGGGCGCGAGGCCGAGTGCTGGATCGCTCGCGACTCGCACTCCAATTCCTTCGGCGAACGCGCGGTGCTGGCGCAGTTCCGTGCGTACCGCGACGGCTGCATGTTTGCCGCCGACGGCATGACCAAGCCGGCGGCCGACGCGTTCGACCTGTATGAAACCGCGGTGATCCGGCCGGACCTGGTGCTGGGCGACCTGGTGCGGATGCTGCACCCGGCGCTGCGCGACCAGCCCTTCCTGTACGTGCGGCCCGACGGGAAGCTGCCGTGAGCGTGCATGCGCCGGCTGCCGCAGGGCCCATCGGAGGGTCGCTGCTGACGCGCAGCGTGGTCGGCGGCGCCGCGCTGTCAGTTGCCGTCCTGGCGCTGGCGCTGTTCCTGCTCGGCTTCGGCATGGTGCCGCTGGGTCTCGACGACGTCCTGGCGGCGCTGACCGGCAGCGCGGATTCGATGACCACGCAGATCGTCCGTGAGATCCGCCTGCCGCGGGTGGCCACCGCGATCATCGCCGGCGCAGCGCTAGGGATCGGCGGCGTGCTCATGCAGGCGCTGTTCCGCAACCCGATGGCCGACGCCTGGTCACTGGGCCTGACCGCAGGGGGGCAGCTTGGCGTTGCGCTGCTGGTGACCGCCACTGCCTTTGCAGGGCCGGCCGCGGTGTCGTTCCTGACCGTGTTCCAGGGCATCGGGCTGACCGCAGGCGCCGCGCTCGGGGTGGGCATAGCGGCGTTCGCGATGGTCACACTGGCGCGGCGCGTGAGCACGGTGACCCTGCTGGTGGTCGGGCTGATGATGTGGTTCACGGCCCAGGGCCTCGTCAGCGTGGTGATGCACTTCGCAAACCGCGTGGGCGGGCGCGTGTTCTCGGGCTGGAACGATGGCACGTTCTCTGCGGTGACAATGTCGGACCTGCCGATGCTGGCGGTGCCGGTTATCGCGGGCATGGTGCTGGCCGCGTTCTCCGCCAAGGGGCTGACCACGCTGCTGCTGGGCGAGACCTATGCGCGCAGCCTGGGCACCGACGTCGCGTGGCTTCGGCGCGCGACGCTTGGCGCCGTGGTGCTGCTGGTCGCTCCTGTCACCGCGTACTGCGGGCCGGTGATCTTCGTCGGCCTGATCGTGCCGCACTTCGCGCGCGCCATCGCTGGCTCGGCGCGCATCCTGCCGCTGCTACCGCTCGCCGCGCTATCGGGCGCGCTGCTGGCGCTGGCCGCGGACGCGGTGGTGCATGCGCCGTGGGAGCAGCACTTCCTGCATCTGAACTCGGTGCTGGCGATCGTCGGCGCGCCGGTGGTGATCGCGCTGCTGCTGTTCTCGCCCTCGATGCGGGGCCAGCGGTGATGCTCGTACTCGAAGGGCTGACCGTCGGCTATCGCGGCGCTCGCGGCGCGGTGCTGGCGGATCTGTCGCTGGGCATCGCCCCGGGTGACTTCATCTGCGTGCTGGGCCGCAACGGCGCTGGCAAATCCACCCTGATGCGGACGCTGGCCGGGCTGCAGGCGCCGCTGGCCGGGCGCGTGCTGCTGGACGGCGACGAAGTGGCGACACTGGCGGCGGCGTCGCGGGCGCGCGCCATTGCCGTGGTGCTGACCGAGCGCGTTTCCAGCCCGGGCCTCATGGTGGACGACGTGATCGCACTGGGCCGCCAGCCCTTCACCGGCTGGCAGGGACACCTGTCACGCGACGACCTGGCGCAGGCGCGCCAGGCTGCGGCGCGCGTCGGCGCGGATGCGTTCTCCGGCAGGCTGTTTGACAGCCTGTCGGACGGGGAGCGCCAGCGGGTGATGATCGCGCGCGCAGTGGCGCAGGCGTCGCGGCTGATGGTCCTGGACGAGATCACCGCGTTCCTGGACCTGCCAGGCCGCGTGGAGATGATGACCCTGCTGCGCCGCCACGCGCGCGCGACCAGGACAGCCGTGCTCCTGTCCAGCCACGACCTGGATCTGTCGCTGCAGCTGGCCGACCGCATCTGGCTGCTCGATGGCGAGGGCGGGCTGGAAGTCGACGACGCTTCCGGGCTGGTCGCCAGCGGCGCCATCGCGCGCGCATTCGACACCGACGAGGTGGCGTTCTCGTCCGAGCGGGGGCGGTTTGAGCTCCTTTCCGACTGACGCGAAGGGTTCCACCGCTGCCCAGACTTTCCTTCTCTCCTGAATCACGAGGTTCTCCCCATGTCCGTACCTTCGCCAACCGTTGACAGCCCTGCGCCCCCCGGCGACTCCCGCGTGCCCGTCACCGTCCTCGCCGGTTTCCTAGGCTCGGGCAAGACCACCCTGCTCAACCGGATCCTCAGCGAGAACCACGGCAAGCGCATCGCGGTGATCGAGAACGAGTTCGGCGAAGTCGGCGTCGACCACGAACTGGTGATCGGTGCCGAGGAAGAGATCTTCGAAATGAACAACGGCTGCATCTGCTGCACCGTGCGCGGCGACCTGATCCGCATCCTCGGCAACCTGATGAAGCGTCGCGAGCGCTTCGACTACATCCTGGTCGAGTCCACCGGCCTGGCCGATCCAGGCCCCGTGGCGCAGACGTTCTTCATGGACGACGAGGTGCGCGACCAGCTGCGGCTCGACGCGATCGTCACCCTGGTCGATGCGCACCACATCGAGGGGCAGCTGGAGCACGCGATGGAAGCGCGCGAGCAGATCGCCTTCGCCGATGTGATCCTGCTCAACAAGACCGACCTGGCCGACGAAGCCCAGCTGTCGCGGCTGGAGCAGCGGCTGCGCGGCATGAACGGCCAGGCGCGGATCGTGCGCACGCGTCAGGCGGAGTTGCCGCTGGATGCCGTGCTGGACGTGGGCGGCTTCGACCTGCAGCGTGCGCTGGAGGTGGATCCGACCTTCCTGGAGCCGGAATATCCGTTCGAGTGGGGCGGTGTGTATGCGCTGGACGCAGGTGACCACATCATCCGCACCGCGGTCGGCCCGGACCCGACGATGAAACTGTCCCTGGTCCGGCTTGACGACGACTCGCAGGTGGCGTTCGACGCCGGCGTAGAGCGTGCGCTGCGTCGTTTTTCCGATCCCTCGCCGGTGACCGAGGCCGGCGAGGCGATCGTGGAGGGCCGCCTGCACCGCGTCGACGTCGGCACCGACGCGCAGTTCCCGCTGCGGATCGAACGCACGGGCAGCTACGCGTTGTTCTGCGAGCACCTGCCGGAAGAGTTCGACATGAGCCTGTCGCGTGATGGCAACATCGTCGCTGCGACGCGCCAGCGCGAGTTCAAGCCTGACCACGTGCACGACGACACGGTCACCTCGGTCGGTATCTCGCAGCCCGGCGATCTCGATCCGGCGCGGGTTAACGCCTGGCTCGGCAATCTGCTGCGCGACCAGGGCCAGGACCTGTTCCGCTGCAAGGGCGTGCTGAGCCTGAAGGGCGACCCGCGGCGGCACGTGTTCCAGGCCGTGCACATGCTGATGGATGCCAGCCCCGACCGCGAATGGGGCGATACGCCTCGTCACAACATCCTGATCTTCATCGGCCGCAACCTGGATCGCGGCGCACTGCTGAGCGGATTCGAGGCTTGCCTGGCATGAGCGCATCTACCGCCGCGGGGGATGCGGTGCATGCAAACGGAGACCCTGACGCGCGCGTCCCGCTGCATGCACGTATGGACATCGGCGAGCACGTGGTGGCAATGGCATGGTCTCGGGATGGCGGCGCGCTGGCCCTGGCCGGGGCTGACGGCGGCGTGCATCTGCTCGACTCGGCCATCGGGGCCCGCACCACGCGGGTAGGTGAACATGCGGCCGGCGCGCTGGCAGTGGCCTTCAGCCGCGACGGCGCCAGCGTCATCAGCGGCGGCCAGGACGGCACGCTGCAGGTGTTCGCCCGCGACGGATCGCAGCCGCCGCGCCGCATCGTCATGGAGCAGGCGTGGGTGGGCCAGGTCGCGTGCAGCGTCGACGGCACCCGGGTCGCCGCCTCGGCAGGTCGACATGTGTCGATCCATGACCCGCAAACGCTCGAGGTGGTGCATCGGTTTGCTCCACTGGCGGCCACGGTCGAGGCGCTGGCGTTTTCGCCCAACGGCCGACAGTTGGCCGCCGCCAGCTACGGCGGCCTGCAGCTGCTGACCCCGTTTGCGCCGTTCACCACGCGCAAGCTGGCGTGGACCGGCGCCTGCCTGAGCGTGGCCTGGCGCCCGGACGCCAGCGTGATCGCGGCCGGTGGCCAGGACGCCAGCGTGCAGTTCTGGCGGCTGCCAAAGGGCCAGCACGCGGCCATGAGCGGTTATGCCACCAAGGTGCGCGAGACCGCCTGGAACGTCAGCGGGCGCTGGCTCGCCACCGGTGGCGGCAGCGACGTGGTGCTGTGGGATTTCAAGTCCGGGCCGGAAGGCCGGCCGCCGCGCACGCTGCGCTATCACAGCGAGCGCATCGTGGGGGTCTGCTGGCAGCGCAAGGGACCGATGCTGGCGTCCATCGCGCGCGACGGCACGCTGCTGCTGTGGCATCCCGGCCGCAGCGAACTGCCGGTGGCGCGCTACCAGCTGGCGTCGCTGCCGACCGCCATCGCGTGGTCGCCCGATGACAGCCTGCTGGCGCTGGGCGGCGAGGACGGTACGCTCGCCATCATCCAGCCGCAGCCGGTGCTTCCATGACCGCGACCGACGCCTGGGTCACCTGGAGCAGCGCGCTGGGGGCAGGGCTGTTGATCGCGCTGGTGTCGCTGACCGGCGCCGCGGTGCTGTGGGTGCGCGAGGCCGTGCTGCAGACGGTGGTGCCGTTGCTGGTGGCACTGGCCGTCGGCGTCCTGCTGGGCAGCGCCTTCCTGCACCTGATCCCCGAAGCGACTGCGCTGCTGGGCTCGGCCACCACGGTGGGACTGTATGCGCTGGGCGGGTTCGTGCTGTTCTTCGCCATCGAGAAAGGCGTGCGCTGGCAGCACCGGCACGACGTGTTCACGCCCGATAGCGCCGACCCGGTTCAGCCGATGGCGCGCATGAACCTGGTCGGCGATGCGGTCCACAACTTCGTCGACGGCATCCTGATCGCCGGCAGCTTTGCCGCCGATCCGGTATTGGGCTGGGCCACCACCGCCGCGATCGTGATGCACGAGATTCCGCAGGAGCTCGGCGACATCGGCGCGCTGCTGTGCGGCGGCTACGCGCCCAAGCGCGCGGTGCAGCTGAACTTCCTGTGCGCGCTGGCAGTGATTCCCGGCGTGATCGTGACCCTGCTGATCGGTCAGGTGGCCGAGGAAGCCCTCACGTACCTGCTGCCCATCGCCGCCGGCGGCTTCATCTACATCGCGGCTTCCGATTTCCTGCCGGCCCTCCACCGCGGCGAAGCGCCGCAAGCCAGCGCCGCACAGGTCATGAGCGTCGTGCTGGGCGTGGTGGCGATGTACGGCGTGATCCTCGCCGAAGCCGCACTCGGAGTGCATTGATGATCCCGGCGCGGCAGACGCCTGCTGATGGCGCGGCGGCAGGTTCCATCAGTGCCTTTAGATGTTACTTTATAACACCCTCGCATCGGATCGACGCTTCGTGATTCCCGAAACCTATGACCAATGGCGCCGCTGCATCGAAGTGGACTGCGGAATTCCCCTCACTCCCGCCTTCATCGATGAGCGCCTCAAGGAGCTGGCGACACCCAGCGACTTCCGCACCCAGCAGTTCCTCCATTTGTATGGCGAAGCACACCGGGACCGCGTGATCGGCTGGTTCCGCCAGGCCGGGGGTGGGGCCTGAACCGCGGCATGGGCGCCGCCTTCCGGCGAACGCTGCTGTTTACCGGCCTGGTGGCTGCCGCCACTGCTCCCGCCGAGGCCCGGGCTGACCTCACGCCAGAGGCAGACGCGGTTCGCCTGGATGCAGTGCGCGTCACCGCCGATCCGCTGGGCAACCGCTCGGTGGAGGACCTGACCCGACCGGTGACCGTGCTCACGGGCGGGGAGCTTGAGCGCAAGCAGGCCGGCACCATCGGCGAAGTGCTGGCGGGCACGCCGGGCGTTGCAAATTCTGACTTTGGCCCCGGCGTGGGCCGTCCGGTGGTGCGCGGCCAGCAGGGGTCGCGGGTGCTGATGCTGGAAGATGGGCTGCGCACCGCCGATGTCTCCGGCGAGGGCGCCGACCACGCCGTGGCGGTGGATTCGTGGCGCGCCGAGCAGATCGAGGTGCTGCGCGGCCCGGCCACCCTGCTCTATGGCGGCGGCGCGGCCGGCGGCGTCATCAACCTCACCACGGCGCGCTTCCTTCCCGTGGTGCCGCTGGACTCGTCGCTGCGGGCTGGCGCCCGCTACGGCGGCAACGGCGACGACCGTCAGGGCACCCTGCAGGCCGAGGTGCCGGTGGGCGAGCGGATGGTGGTGCGCGCCGACCATGGCCAGCGCCGCAGCGGGGAGTTCGCGATCAGCGGCTTTCAGGAAATCGACCAGACTGAAGGCTTCCGTGGGCGTCTGCAGAACAGCTCGGTGCGCAGCGATTCGGCTGCGGTCAGCACCGTGTTCACCGGCGAGCACGGCTTCGTCGGACTTGGCCTGTCGCGATGGAACAGCGACTACGGCATCCCGGAGGTGTTCGACCCGATGAACCTGCGCGGCGAAGGTTCCGACGAATTCGAGCGCGTGACCGCCGGCTACGATCGCATCGATCTGCGCGCCGAGCGCTACGCTCCGCTGCCCTGGCTGCAGACAGTGCGCTTCAAGGCGGGCTACACCCGCTTCGACCAGGAGGAAACCGAGTTCGAGTTCAGTCGTGAAGACGGGCGCGTGGTGGACAGCGTGGTGGAAGCGGTGTTCCTCAATCGCCAGCTGGAGGGCCGGCTGGATGCCGTACACACGCCGGTGGCCGGTTGGGACGGCGTGCTTGGGCTGGCGCTGGGCGACCGCGACTTCGTCGCCGACTCACCCGACAGCGAGGACGAGGCCTTTTACGTACGTCCCAACCGGACCCGCTCGCTGGCGCTGTACTCGATTCAGGAGCGCGACTTCGGCCGCTTCAGGCTGGAGGTAGGTGCCCGCGTGGAGCGCGAGCGCTCGCGCCCGGAAGACGTGGGCGAGGTGGCCATCGACGGGGTGACCCTGGCCGACGGTACGTTCCTTGCCTTGCCCCGGCAGGTGCCCTCGCGCAGCGACACACCCACCAGCTTCTCACTGGGCAGCGTGGTGGATGTGGGCGCCGGACAGCGGTGGCGCAGTTCGGTGAGCCGCTCGCAGCGGACGCCCTCGCCGGAACAGCTGTATGCATTCGGCCGCCACCCGGCCGCCGGCACCTTCGAGGTGGGCGACCCGCGGCTGGAGATGGAGCGCTACCTGAATCTGGAAACCGGCATCGGCGGCCGCCTGGGGCGCCTGGACTACGAGGTCACCCTGTTCCACACCCGCGCCGACGGCTACGTGTTCCTGGCTTCCGAGGACGACGGCAGCGGCAGCCCGTTATTCGTCAACGACCTCGGCCAGCGGCCCGGCCAGGGCGACACCGGCGATTGCCGGTCCGATGATGGTGGGCTGTGCCGCTTCCGCAACCAGTTCGTGGTCAACACCCAGGCCGACGCCCGCTTCAGCGGTGCCGAGCTGGCGGCCAGCTATCGGCTTCGCGAAGGCATCGTGCCCACCGTGTTGCGCGCCAGCGCGGATCGGGTGCAGGGCCGGCTGGCGGCCGGAGGCGGCCTGCCGCGCATCACCCCGGCCCGCCATGGGCTGGGGCTGGATAGCGGCATGGGCGCCGGGAATGGCGAGCTGCGCTTGAGCCTGGACTGGCAGCGGGTGTCCGGCCAGCGGCGCACCGCGCCCGGCGAGTCACCCACGGCGGGATTTGACCTGGTCTCGGCCGATCTGGGCTTCTCGAGCGCGTGGCTGGGCCAGAAGACCACGTGGTTCATCCACGGCCGCAACCTGCTCAACGCGGATGGGCGGCTGCACCAGAGTTTCTTCAAGAACCAGGCGCCGATCGTCGGCCGTGCCGTGATCATCGGATTCCGGATTGAGCTTGGCGGTTGACCGCCCGCCCCATCAACGCGCGGTTCCGCCGCGTCGGAAACAGGGGAAAGATCCGCCAGTGGAGAGGGCGGCGACATCGGGCCGGATGCCCGCGTTTGCTGTTACTATGTAACATTACACAGGCATGCCTCAAAGGTCGTGGCCATGCTGAGTCATGCGGAAATTGAACGCAGGAATTGACCCCCCAAGTCCGAGGAACGGGATCATGCGCAACACACTGCTGCTCGGCGCCACGCTCGCCCTGCTCGTCGCCTGCCAAGCGTCGGACGAGCCCGGCGAGGCCAGCCCCACGGCCTCAGCGGGCGACGGGCGTGTCCCCGCCGCCATCACCGCCGAGGGGCTCGC
>LXQJ01000043.1:0-1561 GCA_001683895.1 Luteimonas sp. ANT-B3E
CGGTTGGCCATCCTGGCCAACTCGCCGGCGGGCACATCCATCTGCCCTTTGCGCGACACCCCCGCACCCCGTCACCGGCCTCCCTCGTGCCACCAAGCGACGCTGCTCTGGCTCTCGCTCCGAATCCAGGTCCAGCAGCTTGGGCTCCGGCTTTGGCTCCAGCCCCGCGCTGCCTCCGCTCTGATGGAAGCACGACGAACGTGCCGCACCCCGTTGCCGCCTACCTCGCGAGAACCGCCAAAGCGCTTCTGCCGTCCGCTGCAAGCGTCAGAGCGCCGGCGGCGTGATCCGCAGCAGGCGGCCGTTGCCCTCGTCGGTCAGGACATAGAGGCGCCCGTCGGGGGCGGTGCGTACGTCACGGATGCGGGCGTTGAGCTCGCCCAGCAGGCGCTCCTCGCCGACGATCGCTTCGCCGTCGAGCGTCAACCGCAGCAGGCGTCGCGAAGCCAGCGCGCCGACGAACAGGTTGTCGTTCCACGCCGACTGCGGCCGGTTGACAAGGAACGCCATGCCCGACACGCCCGGCGACTGCTCCCACACGTGGTGGGGATCCTCGATGCCCACGGTCGACCGCGCGATCCATTCGGGGTACGGCTGGCCGGTGGCGTAGTTGTTGCCGTGCGAGGTCAGCGGCCAGCCGTAGTTGCGGCCCGCCTGCGGGATGTTGATCTCGTCGCCGCCTTGCGGGCCGTGCTCCGCGGCCCAGTAGCGGCCGCTGCGCGGGTCGATCGCCGCTGCCTGCGGGTTGCGGTGCCCGTAGCTCCAGATCGCGCGCTTGCCCCTCACCGTCCACGGCGGGTTGTCGGCTGGAATGCTGCCGTCGGGACGGATCCGCGCCACCTTGCCCTGCAGCATCTCCAGCCGTTGCGCGCGCAACCGGTCGTCGCGCTCGCCAAGCGTCACGAACAGGTTGCCGTCGGGGGCGAACGCCAGCCGCGAACCGAAGTGGTTGCCGCCCGGCAGCTTGGGCTCCTGCCGGAACAGCACCTGCACGTTCGACAGCGCGTCCGGCCCAAGCGTTGCGCTGGCGACCGCGGTGCCCGCCGTGGCGTTGGGCCCGGACTCGGCGTAGCTCAGGTAGATCTTCTGGTCGCTCGCGAACTGCGGCGACAGCGCCACGTCCAGCAGGCCGCCCTGGCCCGACGCCCAGACCTGGGGCAAGCCGGTAATGGGCGCCGACATCACGCCGGCGGCGCTGATCCGGCGCAGGCTGCCGGGACGTTCTGTCACCAGGAAGCTGCCGTCGGGCAGCAGCGCCACCGCCCACGGGTTGGTGAGGCCAGTGGCGATGGTGTCCACCTGGTAAGCGCCCAGGTTGCTGGGGTAGGTCGCCTGCGGCAGTGACGGCGCCGCGGGCGGGCGGATGGGGAGGGAATCGCGGCGTGCCGCGCTGGCGGGCGTGGCGAGCGCCGCCAGCGTGGCCGACAGCAGCAGCGCGTGTGGCCACGTGCACCGAGGGAGCCAGACGCCGGTGTCGCGGGCAAAGGCGAGGGCGGGGCGGGGCGGGGCAGGCATCGGGGGCATGGCGGACTCCGTCGGTCGGTCGTCGGTCGGGGGGCCG
>LXQJ01000043.1:1626-23772 GCA_001683895.1 Luteimonas sp. ANT-B3E
ACGCCCGCCCCGCGTCGGGTGTCCGCGCCCCCGGGCCGCGGGTACCATCGCCGGCACCCGCCCGCCCAGAGCCCGCCGTGACCGCCATCCGCCAGGACGACGTGATCCAGTCAGTCGCCGACGCCCTGCAGTACATCAGCTACTACCACCCGGTCGACTACATCCGGAATCTGGCGGCCGCCTGGGAGCGCGAGGAATCGCCGGCGGCGAAGGACGCGATGGCGCAGATCCTGGTCAACTCGCGCCTGTGCGCCGAGGGCCACCGCCCGATCTGCCAGGACACCGGCATCGTGACCGTGTTCCTCGCCATCGGCATGGACGTGCGCTGGGTCGACGCCACTATGGGCGTCGAGGACATGGTCAACGAGGGCGTCCGGCGCGCCTACGCACACCCAGACAACAAGCTGCGCGCCAGCGTGCTGGCCGACCCCGCCGGCGCGCGCCGCAATACCGGTGACAACACCCCGGCAGTGGTCAACGTGCGCGTCGTGCGCGGATCCACGATCGACGTCATCGTCGCCGCCAAGGGCGGTGGCTCGGAAGCGAAGTCGAAGTTCGCGATGCTCAATCCGTCGGACTCGATCGTGGACTGGGTGCTGAAGACGGTGCCCACGATGGGTGCGGGCTGGTGCCCGCCGGGCATGCTCGGCATCGGCATCGGCGGCACCGCCGAGAAGGCGATGCTGCTGGCCAAGGAGGCGCTGATGGAGCCGATCGACATCGTTGACCTGAAGGCACGCGGCCCGTCCAGCAGCCTGGAGGAAATGCGCATCGCGCTCTACGATGGCGTCAACGCGCTCGGCATCGGTGCGCAGGGGCTCGGTGGCCTGACCACCGTGCTCGACGTCAAGATCCGCGACTACCCCACGCACGCCGCCAACCTGCCGGTGGCGCTGATCCCCAACTGTGCCGCGACCCGCCACGCGCACTTCGTGCTCGATGGCAGCGGCCCGGTGATGCTGGACCCGCCGTCGCTGGCCGACTGGCCGAAGATCGCCTACGACGCGTCCAAGGGCCGCCGCGTCGACCTTGACACCGTGACCCGCGACGAGGTCAACGCCTGGGAGCCGGGCGAGGTGATCCTGCTCAACGGACGCCTGCTCACCGGGCGCGACGCCGCGCACAAGCGGATCGTCGACATGCTCGACCGCGGCGCGCCGCTGCCGGTGGATTTCGCGGGGCGCTTCATCTACTACGTCGGCCCGGTGGACCCGGTGCGAGAGGAGGCCGTGGGCCCGGCCGGGCCCACCACCGCCACGCGGATGGACAAGTTCACCGACCAGGTGCTGCGCGAGACCGGCCTGCTCGGCATGGTCGGCAAGGCCGAGCGCGGCGATGCCGCGATCGACGCCATCCGCCGCCACCGCTCGGTGTACCTGATGGCGGTCGGCGGCGCCGCCTACCTGGTGTCGAAGGCGATCAAGGCCGCGCGCATCGTTGCGTTCGAGGATCTGGGCATGGAGGCGATCTACGAGTTCACGGTCGAGGACATGCCGGTGACCGTCGCGGTGGACTCCGCCGGCATATCGGTGCACCGGACCGGTCCGCGCGAGTGGAAGGCGCGGATCGGCGGGATCCCGATCGTGGTCGAGACGGCCTGAGCGACGCTACAGCTGCGAACGCAGCGGGCGCACGATCTTCTCTGCCAGCTTCTCGCGCAGCGGGCGCCGGGCCCACATCTCGTAGCTGTACTGCCTGGCGCGCGGCAGGTCGCCCTCGAAGGCGGCTGTCATCGTCTGCGCGAAGCCGTGGTCGTAGATGTTGAGGCTGGCCTCATCGTTGAGCCGGAACGAGCGGATGTCGAAATTGGTCGAGCCCACGGACACCAGCTCCTCGTCGACGACCAGCAGCTTGACGTGGATCATCGTGGGCACGAACTCGTGCACTTCGATGCCGGCCTGGAGCAGGTCACCCCATGACGCCTTGGACGAATAGCGCACGGTCTCGGAGTCGATGTGCTCGCCGGGAACGATGATCCGGATGCGTACGCTGCGTTGCCGCGCGGCCAGCAGCGCCCGCATGATGAGTTCGTCGGGGACGAAGTACGACGCCGACAGGTCGATCGTGCGCTGCGCGCCGGCGATCGCCATCAGGTACATCAGGTGCATGCTCTCGCTGCCGCTGGCGGGTGAGGCCACGAACAGGTGCGCCGACATCGTGCCCGCTGGCTCCAGCGCCGGAAAGTACTCCGGGCCGTTGAGCAGTTCGCCGGTGGTCTTGATCCAGTTGTCGTTGAACGCCGCCTGCATTTGCGCCACCACCGGACCCTCGATCCGGAAATGCGTCTCGCGCCAGTGGTCTGGGTTCTGCGCATGGCCGCTCCACTGGTCGGCGATGCCGACGCCGCCGGTGAAGCCGATGCGGCCGTCGATGACCAGCAGCTTGCGGTGGGTTCGGTTGTTGAGCCGGCCGATGTTGTACCAGCGCAGCGGACGGTAGTGCTCGATGCGCACGCCCCCCTGCTTCATGACATCGAGCAGGTCGTCGTCCATCTTCAGGCTGCCGGCCCAGTCGACGGTGACATGCACCTTGACCCCGGCCTTCGCGCGCGCGGCCAGCGCATCCGCGAATTCGCGACCGATGTCGCCGGACCAGTAGATATAGGTCTCGAAGGTGATGGTGCCCTGCGCGTTGCGGATGGCCTCGAGCATCGCCGTAAAAATCTCGTCGCCATTCTGCAGCGCGACGACGTGGTTGCCGTCGACCACCGACGGCCCCATCAGCACCGACATCTCGCGCTTGAACTGCGGGTCCGCAACGTCGTTCTGGTGCTCGATCTTGCGCTCGATGGTCTTCTCGGGCGTCGCGAAGTTCATCGCCAGGAAGATCACGAGCGCGGTGGCAGCGATCGTCGCGACAATGGTCCAGGTCATCCGGGTCCTGCTCCAGTGGTATGTCATGCGGCATTCCGGCGGCAGGCGACGGAGGGGGGCGGGACTGTGCGGCCGCGCGTTCGCCCGCCGTGTGAACGCGCCGTGGTCAAAGCCACCACGACAGCGCGAAGATGCCGATCATCGAGAAACCGATGGCCAGCTTGAGGGCAATACCGAACGCGATGCCGACCCAGGTGCCGACGCCGACGCGCGCGGCGTGGCCCAGGCGCTGCCGGGCCAGGCTGCGTCCGTGAGCCAGCTCGCCGGCGAGGGCGCCGACGAGCGGCCCGACCAGCAGCCCGAGGATGCCGAAGAACAGGCCGAGCACGGTACCGGCGATCGCCCCGATGATCGCCAGCCGGCTGGCGCCGACCCGCTGGGCACCCACCGCCGTGGCCCACAGGTCGACCAGCAGCGAGACGGCGGTCAGCACGCCCAGGACCACCAGCGTGACGGCGCCCACCTGCGCGAAGTCCCCGGCCCAGGCTGCCAGCAGCATGCCCGCGAACACCAGCGGCAGCCCGGGCATCGCCGGTAGCACGGTGCCCAGCAGACCGGCAATCACCAGCAGCGCTGCGAGCGCGTAATAGAAGAACTGCGGATCCATGTTGCTCCCCTGCACCGCTTGCGGGAACCATGTCCGGCCCGGTGCGGCGGCATTGTGGCAAAACTTTCGCGGCCATGGTCAGTGCGCGTGTCGCCGTCCGGCACGATGGCCCAGGAGCCGCGTGAAAGTCTGTCGAGCCACACCGCGACGACGACGCCTCACCCCGGCGGCGACCGGACACAACGACGGCCCGCAGGGCGGGCCGTCGTCGGACAGGCGGTGGACGGCGGCGATCGCTGCCGTCGCGTAGCTCAGCGCAGGAACACGCGGCCGTTGGCGACGCGTACGTACGCGCCCTCGCGCAGGCCACCCAGATCGTTCTGCGACACGACAGTCATCCGGCCGTCGTCCAGCCGCACATGGACGTCGTACGTCGACTGCGCCTGCATGCGGTTCTGGATTGCGTTACCCGCCAGCGCGCCACCCGCGGCACCGGCGACGGTGGCGGTGTTCTGGCGCCCGTCGCTGTCCGTGTTGCGCTGTGCGATCTCGCGGCCGGCCACGGCGCCGACGATGCCGCCAAGCACTGCACCGGTGGCGTTCGGCGCGGTGCCGCCACGCGAGCGCTGGTCGATGCGCGTGACCACGCCGCAGTCATTGCAGCGCGCGGACTGCGGCGCGGCGCCATAGCCGCCGCCACCGCCACCGCCGTAGCCGGGCGAATAGCCGGGAGAAGTAGTGGCGCAACCGGCGAGGCCGAGGGCGGCCAAGGCGACGCTGGCACCGAGCAGACGGATCTTCATGACGGAACTCCTGTTGACGCATGCGAGTGGGGCGGAAAGCGGCTTCGACGCACTGGGGCCGCGTCGACGACATGCCCTGGACCTTATCGCCGTCGCGGTGAATGCCCGATCAATCACGTCGTGAGGCGTCGATGCCGCAACCGGTCAGCGGCGGAAGTCCCGGTGGCAGGCGTTGCAGCCTTCGGTCACCGACGTCATGACCGCCTGCGCGCCTTCGCAGTGCAGCGGTGGCGACGCAAGCGCCGTGTCCAACCGTGCCCGCAGATCGCCGGCGTGCGCGGCGAAGCGCGCATCGTCACGCAGGTCGGCAAATGCCGGCTCGATGTCGTTGGCAAGTGAGCGCAGCGACTGAAGCCGCGGCAGCGCGTCGGTGGCCGCGCAGCGGTTGGCGGCGCCGCTGGCGCGCAGCTGCTGGACCTGCGCGTCGAGCATGTGCATGGTCGCCTGCGGGTAGCGGTCCTCCCATGTCCGGCGCGCGTCCAGCGCGCGCAGCAGCATCACTACCGTGACCATGCCCACCAGCAGGCCGATGGCGAATACCACCAGATAGCGGCTCGCCGCGGAACGGGCGTGAGGCGACGGCGGCGTAGACATGATGGTCGTTTACTCGGAGATGGCGATGGGCGCGGAGGGCATCCGCGGGAGCTGCGCGGCGACCGTACCACGCTGCCCGCGACGCTAGACTGGTCGCATGACACCGGACTGGGACGCCCGTTTCTCGGGCATTGATCGCCTGTATGGCCGCGGCAGCGTCGCGTGTCTGGCATCGCGCTGTGTCACGGTGGTGGGCCTCGGCGGCGTCGGCTCGTGGGTGGCCGAAGCCCTTGCGCGCAGCGGTGTCGGCGCGCTGGCACTGGTGGATGCTGACGACCTGTGCCTGTCGAACACCAACCGGCAGCTGCCGGCCATCGCCGGCCAGTACGGGCGCGGCAAGGCCGAGGCGATGGCGGAGCGCTGCCTGGCGATAAACCCGATGGCGCGGGTCGAGGCGGTGCCGCAGTTCCTGACACCATCCAACCTCGACGTGCTGCTCGGTCGCGGCCAGGACCTCGTGGTCGACGCCTGCGACAGCTTCCGCAGCAAGGTCGAGGCGATCGCGTGGTGCCGGCGCCGGCGGCAGCCGCTGCTGACCGTGGGCTCGGCCGGGGGGCGTATCGATCCAACGCTGGTGCGCGTCCGTGACCTGGCGCGGACCGAGCACGACGCGATGCTGGCGCTGGTGCGGCGCAAGCTTCGCGGCGAGTTCGGGTTCCCGACGGGGCCCAAGCGCTACTTCGGCATTCCGGCGGTGTACTCGCTGGAGAACGTGCGCTACCCGCAGGCCGACGGCAGTGTCAGCGGGATGCGTCCGCCAACGGATGGCGATGGTTTCAAGCTCGACTGCGGCGGCGGGCTGGGGGCTGCGACGCACGTCACCGGGACATTCGCCTTCGTCGCGGCGGGCAGGGCTATCGAGATGCTGCTGAAGCCGGACGCGGCGGGACGCGACATCGCGTCGGCGGCAGTGGCAACCACCGACGGCGTCGACGACCGTTGATGCGCTTCAGTTGAGACCGTTCGCGGCAGCGCGTCAGGCCGGCGCGGGTGTCGCATCCATCGGCGCGGTGCCGCCGTGCGGCAGCGCGAACAGCCGTCGGGCGTTGTCCGACGTCGCGCGCGCGATGTCGTCGAGAGGCGCGTCGCGCAGCGCGGCGATGGCGGCGGCCACCGCGACCAGCCGCGCCGGCACGTTGCGCTGTCCCGGGATCGCCGCGTCGGGCTGGTCGGGCGCATCGGTCTCGAGCAGCAGGCACTCGATCGGCATCGTCGCGGCAAGCCGCCTCAGCCGAGCCGCGCGCGGATAGGTCACCGGCCCCCCGAGGCCGACGAGGAAGCCCATGTCCCACAGCTGTCGCGCCTGCTGCTGGCTGCCGCTGAAGCTGTGCACCACGCCACGCAGCCCGCCGATACGCCGGAACGACGCAAGCACCGCATCGACCGCGCGTCGCGCGTGCACGATGACCGGCAGGTCGAGGTCACGCGCCAGCCGCAGCTGGCCGTCGAAGACACATTGCTGGGCATCGCGGTCGAGGCCGGGCACGAAGAAGTCGAGCCCGCATTCGCCGATCGCGACCGGGCGATGCACGTCGACCCATGCTGTCAGCGCGGCGAGGTCGCCGTCCCGATGCAGGTCATGAAACATCGGATGCAGCCCGTACGCGGCGTGCAGGCCCTCGCCGGGGGTCGCGCAGATGCGTCGCAGCTTGTCCCAGCCGGCCGCATGGGTGGCGGGCAGCACCTGCGCGACAACGCCGGCCCGCCGCGCCGCGGCCACGACCGCGGCACGGTCGACGTCGAAATCGTCAGCATCGAGGTGGCAATGGCTGTCGATCAGCATGTGTACGACAACGGCCTGGTCGTCAGTGCTGTCTCGACCCGGTGCCCGCCGTGGCCGCCCCGCGGGATTTGCGGCTGGCGAGCAGCAGGGTACCGAGGCCGAGCAGCAGCTCGTCGACGAACGGGATGGGATCGGGTACCACGACGGTCAGCGCGAACAGGCTCGCGGTCAGCGCGAACAGCTTCGGGTAGCTCAGCCTGCCGAACCAGCGCAGGACCGGCAACAGCAGGGGATTGCGCATGCGGGCGTCCGATTCGATTGAGATGGAGGGGTGCGCCGCACGCTAGCACGGGTCCGGACGGCCTTCGGTCGAGCACAGCACGTGCGCCTGGCTGCGCGGGTTCATCCCGTCGTCATCTACGGGGGAACCAAACGGGCCTGGTTCAGGTATGGGGTGCTGCAATCCGGCCCACGCTGACTCGTTCAGGTCGACCTCGCTCCGGCCGGTCCCGGCGGTCGGTTCCACCCAGGAGGACCCCATGAAGAACAACACCCTTGCCATCGCCCTTGCATCCCTGCTGGTTGGTGGCGTTGCCGTCGCTGCCTTCCAGAACGGGCGCGGAGACTCGGCACCGATCCTTGACGGGTCCGCCAACGCGGCGCTCCAGGCTGAGGCCGGCGGCCGGCTCGATTATGCAGACGTCGTCGCGGTAGACCCGATCATGGAGCGGCGCGACCTGTTTGCTACCGTGATCGGCAGCGAGGCGGTCCGTGAGACCAGCACCACGTCCAGCCCGCGCCAGGTCTGCAACGACGTGGTGGTGCAGGAGCGACTGCCCGAGCGTGACGGCCTGGCCGGCGGCACGGTCGCCGGGGCGGTCATCGGCGGCCTGGTCGGCAACCAGGTCGGCAGTGGCAGCGGCCGCAAGCTGGCCACCGTGGCCGGCGCGGTGGGCGGCGGTTTCGCCGGCCGCGAGGTCGACCGTCGGCACGTCGGCGGGCGCACCGTCGAGCGCGTCGATCGCCAGTGCCGCACCGTGTCCGACACGTCGCAGTCCTCGCGCGTCGTCGGCTACAGCGTGACCTACCGCAATCCCGATGGCACCACTGGAACGATGCGGACTGACAGCCAGCCCGGCAATCAGATCCCGCTCGGCACCGAGGACGTCGCGATCGGTTACGACGTGACCTATCGTTACGACGGCCAGGAGCGCACCGTGCGCATGGCCGACCGACCCGCTGGCCGCCTGCCGGTGGTTGACGGTCAGGTGATGACCCAGGTCGCCGCCGCCTCCACATCTCTCGACCGCGGCTGATCCGACTGCCTCGGTGTGACCCCGGCGGGGCCGGAGCGATCCGGCCCCGTCGTCGTTGCGGGCGCCGCGCTGTCGCCGCGACCCGCTAAAATGCGCGTCCCCGCGACCCGGACGGCACCCCGCATGGCCCTGCATCCCTACGACCTGTTCGACATCCGCTCGATGCTCAGCGACGAGGAGCGCGCGGTGCAGGACGCGGTCGCGCGCTTCACCGACGAGCGCGTGCTGCCGATCATCGGCGACTGCTTCGACCAGGCGCGGTTCCCGCACGAACTGGTGCCGGAGATGGCGTCACTCGGGCTGCTCGGCTCGTCGCTGCCGGAGGAATACGGCTGCGCCGGCCTCAACGCGGTCAGCTACGGCCTGATCTGCCAGGAGCTGGAGCGCGGCGACAGCGGGCTGCGCAGCTTCGCCAGCGTGCAGTCGTCGTTGTGCATGTATCCGATCTTCGCCTACGGCACCGAGGACCAGCGCCGGCGATGGCTGCCGGACATGGCGGCCGGCAACGTCATCGGCTGCTTCGGGCTGACCGAACCGCATGGTGGCTCGGACCCAGCCAACATGAAGACCCACGCCAAGCGCGACGGCGACGACTGGATCCTCAACGGCGCCAAGATGTGGATCACCAACGGCAACCTCGCGCACGTGGCGATCGTCTGGGCGATGACCGACGACGGCATCCAGGGCTTCCTGGTCGAGAAGGACTTCGCCGGCTTCAGCGCGCAGGAGATCCACAAGAAGATGAGCCTGCGCGCGTCGGTGACCAGCGCGCTGTTCTTCGACGGCGTGCGCGTGCCTGAGGCCAACCGGCTGCCCAACGTGCGCGGCCTGAAGGGCCCGCTGGGCTGCCTGACGCAGGCGCGCTACGGCATCACCTGGGGGCCGATCGGCGCCGCCATCGCCTGCCTCGACGAGGCGCTGAAGTACACCGGCGAGCGCATCCTGTTCGATCGGCCGGTGTCCGCCAACCAGGCGGTGCAGCTGAAGCTCGCCGATATGGCACGGCGGATCACGGCCGCACAGCTGCTGTCGCTGCAGCTGGGCCGTCTGAAGGACGCCGGCAAGATGCAGCCGACGCAGGTGTCGCTGGCGAAGTGGAACAACTGCCGGATGGCGATCGACATCGCACGCGAGGCGCGCGACCTGCTTGGCGGCGCTGGCATCACCACCGAGCATTGCCCGATCCGGCACGCGCTCAACCTCGAATCGGTGATCACCTACGAGGGCACCGAGACCGTCCACCAGCTGGTCGTCGGCCGCGAGCTGACCGGCATCAACGCGTTCTGATCGAAGTGCGGTCGCTCCTGCATGTCGTCAGCTGCCGCCCGGGAGACGTGCGCGCAGCAGTGGTCGGGGAGCTCGTGTGAGCGACGACGGCCCGTCCATCGACACCCCGCGACTGCTGCTTCGCCGTCCGCGGATCGCCGATTTCGACCGCTTCGCCGAGTTGTCGGCGCACGGGGACGCGGCGCGTTACATCGGGGGTCCCGTGGTGCGCGAGGCGGCGTGGAGGCGGTTCCTACAGCAGCCCGGGGCGTGGATGCTGCAGGGCTTCGGCATGTTCTCGGTCGTGGACAAAGCCAGCGGCCGCTGGATCGGGCAGATGGGCCCGTGGCGCCCCGAAGGCTGGCCCGGGAACGAGATCGGCTACGCGTTCCATCCCGATGCGTGGGGCCACGGCTACGCGGTCGAGTCGGCAACCGCGGCCATCGATTGGTCCTTCGAGACGCTCGGCTGGGACGACATCATCCACTGCATCGACCCGGGCAACCTCGCCTCGCAGCGGGTCGCGCAGCGGCTGGGCTCGACACTGTTGCGTCCGGGCCGGCTGCCACCGCCATTCGAGGACGCGCGCGTCGACATCTGGGGCCAGACGCGGGCGCAGTGGCGCGCGCGCGTCGCCCCGCGCGGCTGACGCCGCGACACCATCGAGGCCCGCCATGACCGCCGTCGCCCCACCGATCCCCGCCCGCATGCGCGGCCTCAACCGCGCCGATATCTGCGACGTCAACTTCCAGGAGTTCGTCCGCGACTGGAATGGCGACACCGGCGCGCGCCCGGACGATGCCGATCCAGTGCTGCCGGGGAGCGCGCTCGACGCTGCCGGCTTCCTGGAGCTGCTGGCATCGCAGTTCGTCAGCCGCCACCTCGACCTGATGGCACGCGTGCTGCGGGTGCAGGACAAGGTCTTCTACACCATCGGTTCCAGCGGCCACGAGGGCAACGCGATGGTCGCGCGGCTCACCCGGCACACCGATCCGGCGATGCTGCACTACCGCAGCGGCGCGTTCATGGCCGAGCGCTTCCGGCAGTGGCCTGGCGACGGTGCCGCTGCGATGGACCCGATCGTCGACTCGGCGCTGTCGTTCGCGGCCAGCCGCGACGACCCCGCCAGCGGCGGCCGGCACAAGGTCTGGGGCAGCAAACCGCTGTGGGTGCTGCCGCAGACCTCTACCATCGCCTCGCACCTGCCCAAGGCGCTCGGTACCGCGATCGCGATCGACCACGCGCGCCGCATCGGGCACGTGCTGCCGGTGCCCGACGACAGCATCGTGGTGTGCTCGTTCGGCGATGCGTCCAGCAACCACGCGACCGCGCAGGCTGCGTTCAACGCCGCGGCCTGGACCGCTTACCAGAAGCTGCCGGCGCCGGTCCTGTTCATGTGCGAGGACAACGGCATCGGCATCTCGGTGAAGACGCCGGACGGCTGGATCGCGCGCAATTTCGCGCGCCGCGCGGACATGGACTATTTCGCCGCAGATGGCCTCGACCTGGCCGCCGGCTATGGTGACGTGCGCCGTGCCGTGGAGCATTGCCGCCGCACGCGTCGCCCGACCTTCCTGCACCTGCGCACGACGAGGCTGATGGGCCATGCCGGCTCCGACTTCGAGATCGAATGGCGCCCGCTGGAGGAGCTGTGCGCGGTCGAAGCGACGGACCCGCTGCTGCGCACCGCGGCGATCGCGCTCGAATCAGGGCTCATGTCGAAAAACGGCCTGCTGGAGCTGTACGAGGACACGCGTCGACGCTGCTTCGCCGCCGCCGAGGATGCCGACGCCCGCCCGCGGCTGTCGACACTGGCGGAGGTGATGGTGCCGCTGGCGCCGTACTCGCCGCGGCAGGTGTGGGCGGAGGCCACGCGATTCGACCATGCGGCGACGCGCGCGGCCGTCTTCGGTGGCGACGCGAAGCTGCCGGAGGCGCAGCCGCCACGGCATATGGCGGTGCAGATCGGCAATGCGCTGCACGATCTGTTCGCGAAGTATCCCGAGGCGCTGCTGTTCGGCGAGGACGTCGCACTGAAGGGCGGCGTGTACACCGTCACCCGGGGGCTGCAGAAGGCGTTCGGCGGCAAGCGCGTGTTCAACACGCTGCTCGACGAGACCACCATCCTGGGGCTGGCGCAGGGCTACGCCAATATGGGCATGCTCGCGTTCCCGGAGATCCAGTACCTCGCGTATTTCCACAACGCCTGCGACCAGATCCGGGGCGAGGCGGCGAGCCTGCAGTTCTTCAGCAACGGCCAGTACCGCAACCCGATGGTGATGCGCATCGCGTCGCTGGGCTACCAGCGCGGGTTCGGCGGCCACTTCCACAACGACAACTCGATTACCGCCCTGCGCGACATCCCGGGGCTGGTGGTGGGCTGCCCCAGCCGCGGCGACGACGCGGCGATGATGCTGCGCACGCTGGCGGCGCTGGCCAGGGTCGACGGCCGCGTCTGCGCGTTCCTGGAGCCGATCGCGCTGTACATGGCCAAGGATCTGTACGCGCCGGGCGACAGCGGCTGGCTGACCGCCTACCCGCATCCGGACCGCGCGCTGGCCCTGGGCGAGGAGCGGGTCTACGGCGAGGACGCGACCGACCTGGTCGTGTTCACCTTCGGCAACGGCGTGCCGATGGCGCTGCGCGCCGCGCGCGCCATCGAGGCCGCGCACAGCTGGCGCGTGCGCGTGGTCGACCTGCGCTGGCTGCTGCCGCTCAACGAGGCGGCCATCGCGCGCCATGCGCGCGAATGTGAGCGGGTCATCGTGGTCGACGAGGGCCGTCGCAGCGCCGGCGTCGGGGAGGGCATCATCACCGCGATCGTCGAGGCGGGGCTGGGCGACCGACCGCTGCGACGCGTGGTCGGAGCGAATACGTTCACGCCGCTGGCCAGCGCGGCGTTCCTGGTGATCCCGTCGGAAGCCGACATCGTCGTGGCAGCGGGTTCGATGGCGTGAGCGCCGTACCGTGCGCGTCGTGTTGGAGGAGGCTCCGCCACCCCGGCGGAAAAAAGACCCGGCATGGGCCGGGCCATCCTTCAGGTGCCAGCGCCCGTCAGGGCAGCAGCACCTTGACCTCGACACGCCGGTTTGGCGCCAGGCAGTCGATCAGCGCCTGTCCCCGGCCGTCGCATTCGGCCACCGGCTCCACACTGCCTCGGCCGACCGCGGTAATACGGTCGGCCGGCACGCCGGCCTGCACCAGGTAATCGCGTACCGCGCCCGCGCGGCGATTGGACAGCGCCATGTTGGCGCGCGCGGCGCCAATGCGGTCGCTGTGGCCGATCACGTGCACCACGTCCAACGCCGCCGCGGCCATCACGCGCGCCGCCAGCGCGTCCAGTTCGACGCGGCCTTCGGCACTGATTTCGTCAATGCTCGACTTCCCGAATGCGAACAGCGCATCGCCCGACAGCGTCTGGTCGAACGACATCGGGACGGGCGGCAGCGGCTCCGCGGGCGGCGGCGGTGTGCTGGCGCAGGCGGCGAGCAGGGAGGCGGCAACTAGCGCCGACATCAACGATGCGGTGGATCGGGTCATGCGGTTCTCCTTGCGGTGGTGTGATTGGCCGGGCCGCTGCGGCGCCGACTTTCGATCGACTTCCCGGTCCGAGGATAGCGCCGTGGCATGGCGCCAAGGCAAGTGTTGAGGTTGCGTGTTCTGCACCGGCGAGGCCTGTCCTCAGTCGAAAGCCGTGCAGGCGTCGCCGATGCCCGGGCCGGGGACATCCGGCGCATCGCGCAGCCGCCAGCCGTGGCAATAGACGGCATGGCCCTCGTCGCGTAGGAATCCGACCAGCGCCAGTCCTGCGCCCTCGGCCACCGAGATCGCCAGTGCCGTGGGCGCGGAGATCGCCGCGAGCAGCGGCATGCCTGCATGCGCGGCCTTGAGCGCCATTTCGTAGCTGGCGCGGCTGGTCACGATCGCGAAGCCGTCCGCCGGGTCGATGGCCGCCGACGCCATCGCACCAACCAGTTTGTCGAACGCGTTGTGGCGGCCGATGTCCTCGCGCACCAGGCGCACGTTCCCGTCTGCGTCCGCCCATCCCGCGGCGTGCAGGGCGCCGGTGGCGGCGTTGAGCGGCTGCAGCGCCTGCAGGCCGCGCAGCGCGCGCGCCAGGCCAGCAATGGGGAACGTGGTGGTCGCCGCCAGGACCGGCGGTGTACGCAGCACCGATTCGACGTCCGCGCTTCCGCACAGTCCGCAGCCGCTGCGTCCTTCGAGCTGGCGCCGCCGGTTGCCGAGGAGCGCGGCGCGCACCGGCGGGATGCGCATGGCGACCGACCAGCCTTCGAGGCGTTCATCGATGCCGACCACTTCCAGTTCCGCGGCGCCAGCGACGATGCCCTCTGAAAGCGAAAATCCGAGCGCGAAATCCGCCATGTCGCAGGGCGTGGCCATCATCACCGCGAACGGAACGTCATTGTAGGCGAGGCTGACGGGGACCTCGGTGGCGATGTCATCGTCGAGTTCGCGCGCCGGCGCGCCGGCGCGCGCGCGCAGGACGCGTCGTTGCGTGCTGCCGCCTGCCGGCACGGGACGGCCGCGCAGCGGGGTCATATCGTGCACATCGGCAAGTGGGGTGCGGCGCGCACGCGGCTCAGCGCGCCAGTCCGTCCAGCAGCGACCGCGTCGTCGTCGGTCGCCCGGCGATCAGCATTGCCCCTGCAGCAATGGCCAGCGGCAGCACCGCGAGCGCGAGTGTTGGCGTACCGTTCGCGACGCTGCAGACCGTGCCGATGTCGGCATCGTCATGGACCACCGTATCGCCGGTGCGCACTGACGCGTCCACCGCCAGCAGCCGGGCGCCGCGCTTGGCCTGCCCCAGGAAGTGCGTGCGGGCCACGATCTCCTGCCCCGGATAGCAGCCCTTGTGCACGCTGTAAGCGCGCAGGCGCTCGAGTCCCAGCTGCTGTGGCGTCCAGCGGTCAGCCTGGTCGGCGACGAGGCGTGGCAGTCCATGCGCGAGGTCGGCCTGCGTCCATGCCGCGTCGCCGGACACGGGGGGGGCAACCGTGGCGCCTGGCGCACCTTCCAAGCGATCAACACGCGCTGCGTGGATCACCATGCGCCGGGGATTGACTGCGCTGCCCATGTCAAGTTCGACCCCGTCGGCGATCGCTGCCAGCGCGCCGTTTGCCACCCGTGGCGCCGCGAACGCGCCCGACACCGACAGGTCCTCGCGCACCGCAATCGCGACCTTGCTGCGGAAGACGAAGCGTTGCAGTGATGCCACCAGTGCCGGCGCGGCGTCCGCATCCGGCAGCAGCATCCACAGCGTTTCTTCCGCCTGATGGAGCAATGCGAAAATCGCCAGCACCCGGCCCTTGGGCGTCAACCACGCATTCCACTGCCATTCCCCTACCGCGAGGCGGGCGACGTCATTGGCGAACTGCGCCTGCGTGAACGCGACCGCGTCGCGGCCTTCGATGGCCACAATGGCGTGCGATGGCAGCGGAAACAGCGCGGTGGCGCGGGGTGCTTGCTTGTCGGGCATGGGGTGCGGGACTACAATCTCGCAGTGGATGAGAAGCCGATCATAGGCGATAGCGAAAGCGCTCCCGATGCAGGAGAGCGGGGCGAGCAGCCGACACCGCGGCTGCCGTCGACCCCGGCGCCGCAGGTGCCCACCGAGATCGGCGGCCGGCCCGGCCCGGACCCGACCCGCTACGGCGATTGGGAAAAGAACGGCCGCTGCATCGACTTCTGACCTGCCGGGACCGCCGGTGGCCCCCACCAGCGCCGCGCGACGGCGCGACCGATCAACAGCCAACGCGGTGCGTCCTGCCGCCCAGCGAAGAGAGCCAGCGCCGCGATGAGCAACCGTCCACGTCCCCTGTCGCCGCATCTCCAGGTCTACCGCTGGCAGATCACCATGTTGATGTCGATCCTCTTCCGCGCCACCGGCGTGGCACTGTCGATCGGCGCGTTCGCGCTTGCGTGGTGGCTGATGGCCGTCGCGGCGGGCGGCGAGCAGTACGCGCGCGCCGCCGCGCTGGTGTCGTCGCCGGTCGGCATGGTGCTGTTGTTCGGCTTCACGCTGGCAATGGTCTACCACCTGCTCAACGGCATCCGCCACCTGCTGTGGGATGCGGGCTGGGGCATGGACATCCCCGAGATCTACCGGTCCGGCTACACCGTCCTCGCCCTGACCGGGGTGCTGACCGCGTTGATCTGGTTCGTCGCGCTGGGAGTGGGCCGTTGAGCGCGCCCGGCAAGCGGGACTTCCGCACGCCGCTGGGCCGTGCGCGCGGCATGGGCTCGGGCAAGGGCGGCACCGGGCATTTCTGGTGGCAACGGGTGACCGCCGTGGTGCTGGCGCTGCTGGTGCCCTGGCTGCTCGGCACGCTGGTGTCGCTGGCAGGCGCCGACCTGTTCACCGTGCAGGCCGCGCTGGCGCGGCCATGGAACGCGATCGCGTTCGCGCTGTTCGCGCTGGCGATGTTCTGGCACACCAAGCTCGGCCTGCAGGTGATCATCGAGGACTACGTGCACGTGCGCGCGGCCGAGGTCGTGCTGCAGTTCCTCGTCACCTTCCTCTGCGCCCTTGGCGCGCTGGCGTCGCTGTACGCCATCGCGCGCGTCGCGCTGCTCGCCTGATGCCACGGACCCCACAGAAGCCCCGATGACAACCGCCTACACGATCACCGAACACAACTACGACATGGTCGTCGTCGGCGCCGGTGGCGCGGGACTCCGCGCCACCTTCGGCCTCGCCCACAAGGGGCTGCGCACCGCGTGCCTGACCAAGGTGTTCCCGACGCGCTCGCACACGGTGGCGGCGCAGGGCGGCATCTCCGCCGCGCTCGGCAACATGGGCGAGGACGATTGGCGCTTCCACTTCTACGACACCATCAAGGGCTCGGACTGGCTGGGCGACCAGGACGCCATCGAGTACATGTGCCGCGAGGCGATCCCGGCGGTCATCGAGCTGGAGCACCAGGGCGTGCCGTTCTCGCGCACCGAGGACGGGCGCATCTACCAGCGTCCCTTCGGCGGCATGACCACCAACTACGGCGAGGGCACCGCGCAGCGTACCTGCGCCGCGGCCGACCGCACCGGCCACGCCATCCTGCACACGCTCTACCAGCAGTCGCTGGCCCACGACGCCGAGTTCTTCATCGAGTACTTCGCGCTCGACCTGATCATGGACGCCGAGGGCGCGTGCCGCGGCGTGCTGGCGATGAACATGGCCGACGGCTCGCTGCACCTGTTCCGTTCGCAGGGCACCGTGCTCGCCACCGGCGGCTACGGCCGCGCGTATTTCTCGGCGACCTCGGCGCACACCTGCACCGGTGATGGCGGCGGCATGGCGCTGCGCGCGGGCCTGGGGCTGCAGGACATGGAGTTCGTGCAGTTCCACCCCACCGGCATCTACGGCGCCGGCTGCCTGATCACCGAGGGCGTGCGCGGCGAAGGCGGCATCCTGCGCAACGCCAACGGCGAGCGCTTCATGGAGCGCTACGCGCCCAACGCCAAGGACCTGGCGTCGCGCGACGTCGTCAGCCGCTCGATGACCATCGAGATCCGCGAAGGACGCGGTGTCGGTCCGGACAAGGACCACATCCACCTCGACCTGACCCACCTCGACCCCGCCGACATCCACGAAAAGCTGCCCGGTATCGCCGAGAGTGCGCGCATCTTCGCCGGCGTCGACGTCGAGAAGCAGCCGATCCCGGTGCTGCCGACGGTGCACTACAACATGGGCGGCATCCCGACCAACTACCACGGCGAGGTGGTGCAGCTGAAGAACGGCAACCCCGACCAGGTGGTGCCCGGGCTGTACTCGATCGGCGAGGCAGCATGCGTGTCGGTGCACGGCGCCAACCGGCTCGGCTCGAACTCGCTGCTCGACCTGGTGGTCTTCGGACGCGCGGTCGCCAACCGCTGCGCGGAGACGATCAAGCCGGGGATGGCGCCCGCGAAGCTGCCGGCGGACGCCTGCGATGCGTCGCTCGCCAACCTCGACCGCGTCCGCAACGCCAGCGGAGGCACGCCAACGGCCGTGATCCGCGACAAGATGCAGCGCACGATGCAGAACGACGCGGCGGTGTTCCGCACCTCGAAGACGCTGGCCGAGGGCGTTGCCAGGATGCGCGAGATCAACGCGTCCTTCGCCGACGTCCGCGTCAGTGACCGTTCGATGATCTGGAACTCTGACCTGGTGGAAACGCTGGAGCTGCAGAACCTTCTCGGCCAGGCGGTCGCCACCATCGTGTCGGCCGAGAACCGGCAGGAATCCCGCGGCGCGCACGCGCACGAGGACTTCCCGGACCGCGACGACGCCGGCTGGCAGAAGCACACGCTGTGCTGGGTCGACCCCGACGGCGCGACGCGCATCGATTACCGCCCGGTGCACATGTACACGCTGGACGACGACGTGGATGTCGTGCCGCCGAAGGCGCGCACCTACTGACCGCTCCCCGGCGCTGCCGGGGTGGCGGGACGAGAGCACCACAGGCCGCGGCGTCCGCCGCGCCTGCAAGACGCAGGATCGATCGACATGGCCGAATTCACCCTCCCCAAGAACTCCAAGATCCACAAGGGCCGGCGCTTCGCGGCGGCCGCTGGCGCCTCGCGCGTCCGGGAGTTCAAGGTCTATCGCTGGAATCCCGACGACGGCGAGAACCCGCGAACGGATACCTTCGAGGTCGACCTGGACAGCTGCGGCCCGATGGTCCTGGACGCGCTGATCAAGATCAAGAACGAGCTTGATCCGACGTTGGCGTTCCGCCGCTCGTGCCGCGAGGGCATCTGCGGCTCGTGCGCGATGAACATCGACGGCACCAACACGCTGGCCTGCACCAAGGCGATCGAGGACTGCAGCGGCAAGGGCGAGGTGCCGATCTACCCGCTGCCTCACATGCCGGTGGTCAAGGACCTGGTGCCCGACCTGACCCACTTCTATGCGCAGTACGCGTCGATCCAGCCGTGGCTGCGCACGCAGTCGCCGGCGCCGCCGCCGGACCGCGAGCGCCTCCAGTCAAAGGAGGACCGCGCCAAGCTCGACGGGCTGTACGAGTGCATCCTGTGCGCGTGCTGTTCGACCGCGTGTCCGAGCTACTGGTGGAACGGCGACCGCTACCTCGGCCCGGCGGTGCTGCTGCAGGCCTATCGCTGGATCATCGACTCGCGTGACGAGGACACCGGTGCGCGCCTCGACGATCTAGAGGATCCTTTCAAGCTCTATCGCTGCCACACCATCATGAACTGCACGCGGACCTGCCCGAAGGGACTCAATCCCGCCAAGGCGATTTCCGAGATCAAGCAGCTGATGCTGGCGCGGCACGGCTGACCGCCGCGACGCGTGGCACTGGGTCCGTGGATATGACTGGCACGGCGCCGAGCGCGCAGGGCGAGCCCTTCGCCGACGACGACGTCGAGCTGCGCCGCCTGCGCTGGCGCTGCCGGCGCGGCATGCGCGAACTCGACCAGCTGATGACGCGCTGGCTGGACCGCGAATGGCGGCAGTCCATGCCTGCCGTGCGCGCAGATTTCCTACGCCTGCTGGCCAACGAGGACGATAGGCTCTGGAAGTGGTTCCTCGGCCAGGAGAACGCGCCCGATGCCGCCCTCGATGCCCTTGTCCAGCGCATCCGCCAGCTGCCGCATTGAGTGGCGTCCTTCGCGGTGGCTGAAGGCCGCCCTAGTCCTGATCGCTCTCGCCGGCGGCGTCGCGGTGCTGTCGACAGACCTGCCGCGCATCGCCGCGTGGCCGCTCACGGTGGTGGTGGTCGCGGCCGGCCTGGGCAACGTCCGCAGGGAATCCCGGCGACCGGCGCGCCAGCTGGTGCTGGCGGCCGGGAGCGCACGGCTCGACGGTACCGACGTGGCGTGGTGCGGGCTGCAGTGGCGGGGTCCGATTGCAATCGCGAGCCTGCGGCACGGCGACGGCTGCCTCGAGCGGCTGGCGTGGTGGCCCGATACCCTGCGAGTCGATCAGCGACGTGAACTGCGTCTGGCCGCTTCCGCCTTCGCCGCAGCGCCTGTGGGGTCTTCAGTGGCACCATGACGCCCTTCGCGTCGTCGCCCGCCCCGTGGCCCGCACGGCCGTCCGTCCAAGTGAGACCCGATGTTCAGACCCCTCCCGGTGGCGATCGGCCTGCGCTATCTGCGCGCCAAGCGCCGCAACGGCTTCATCTCCTTCATCTCGATGGCGTCGATCCTCGGCATCGCCATCGGCGTCGCTGCGCTGATCACCACGCTGGCGGTGATGAGCGGCTTCCAGCGCGAGATCCGCGACCGCATGCTGCAGATGACGCAGCACGCCACCATCAGCGCCGATGGCGAGGGGATGGACAACTGGCGTGAGGCCGTCGCCGAAGCGCTGCGCGACGACCGCGTTGCCGGCGCCGCGCCCTACGTCAGCACCGAGGCGCTGCTGTCGGGCACGCGCCGGCAGCCGGGCATCGTGCGCGGGGTGCTTCCGGCGCAGGAGAACGCCGTCTCCGACCTCGGGTCGCTGATGGTCGAGGGCAGCCTGGATACGCTGGCGCCGCGGAGCTTCAACATCGTGCTCGGCCGTGAGCTGGCGATGTGGCTCGGCGTCGGTGTCGGTGACAGCGTCATCGTCACCACCGATTTCCAGACCACGCCGATGGGCGCGGTGCCCCAGCTCAAGCGCTTCACCGTCAGCGGACTGTTCGAGGCCGGCTACCAGGAGTTCGACAAGGGCCTGGCGGTGGTGCACATGGAGGATGCGCAGCGGCTGATGCGGATGGGCGACGGCGTCACCGGCGTGCGCCTGAAGCTGCACGACATGGACCTCGCCTTCCCGGTTGCGCGTGACCTCGCGCTGCGCCTGCAGGGACCCTACCGGGTCAGCGACTGGACCAGCGAGAACGCCAACATGTTCCGCGCGCTGCGGCTGGAGAAGACGATGATGGCGATCCTGCTGTCGCTGATCATCGCGATGGGCGCGTTCAACCTGGTGTCGTCGCAGGTGATGCTGGTGACCGACAAGCAGGCCGATATCGCCATCCTGCGCACCCTGGGCCTGACCCCGCGCGGGGTCATGCAGGTGTTCATGGTGCAGGGCACGCTGATCGGCGTGATCGGCACGCTGCTGGGCGTGGTCGGTGGTGTGCTGCTGACGCTCAACCTCGAGCACATCCTGCGCGCGATCGAACGCGTCTTCGGTGTCGTGTTGATGCCCGCGGACGTCTACTACATCACCGGCCTGCCGACCGAACTCAAGCCCGACGACGTGCTGGCGATCGCGCTGGTCGCGCTGGCGATGGCGTTCGTGGCCACCATCTACCCGGCGTGGCGCGCGGCGCGCACCGCGCCCGCGGAGGCGCTGCGCTATGAGTGACCATGACAGCGCCATCCCGGCCCACGCGGCCACCGCCCAGGCGCGCGCGCCGCGCGCCGGTGACGTCGTGCGTGCCGAGGGCCTCGGCAAGACCTACGCCGAGGGTGGACTGCGCACGCCGGTATTCGATGGGCTGAACCTCGCGATCGACGCCGGCGAGACGGTTGCGATCCTCGGCGCCTCCGGCGCCGGCAAGAGCACCCTGCTGCACCTGCTTGGCGGCCTCGACACGCCTTCCGCTGGCGAGGTCTACGTCGACGGCCAGCAGATGAGTGCGCTGACCGACGCTGCGCGGGGCCGCCTGCGCAACCGGGCGCTGGGATTCGTCTACCAGTTCCACCACCTGCTGCCCGAGTTCACCGCGCTGGAGAACGTGATGCTGCCGGTGATGCTGGGCGGTGCGTCGACGACGGAGGCGGAGTCGCGCTCGCGCGAACTGCTGCAGTCCGTCGGGCTGGGTCATCGCCTGGCACACAAGCCCGGCGAGCTGTCCGGGGGCGAACGCCAGCGAGCCGCGGTGGCGCGCGCGCTGGTCAACCGCCCGGCCTGCGTGCTCGGCGACGAGCCCACTGGCAACCTCGACGAAAAAACGGCGGCGACCGTGTTCGAGACCATGCTCGAGCTCAACCGCGCGCACCGCACCAGCCTGGTGCTGGTGACCCACGACCGGCGCCTGGCGCGCCGGCTCGACCGCGTGCTGGAGCTGCACGAAGGCAAGCTGCGCGAGGTCGCGCCCGACGCGGTCTGAGGCCGTGTCCAGCGGTCTGCCGCCGTTCGCGCTCGCCAGGCGTGGCCCATGCCGTCCGAGGCCGTCGTCGCGTCGTCGACCAGCCGCGGGATGGATAGGGGCAAGGAGTGCGCGGTGATCCCCGACGCGCCGGCGGGGGGCTGTCGCCTGACGTTGGACCCGGCCGCGCCGCACGATGGACCGCCGCGCCATCGGAATCCGCGTGGCCATGAGCACGCATCTAGATCCCGGCGACCTCCCGTGCGGTGCCGCGAACCCAGCTGGCGCCGGCGCGGTGTCCGCGGCGTCCTTCCCCCCGCTCTTTGGTGTCGCTGCCGCGGTGATCCTGGTACTGGCGGTCGCCGCGTGCCTGTCGCTGCCGGGCGTGCTGCCACCAGCGTGGTCGATGGCGCTGCTGGTCGTCGGCGCGTGGTCGTGGTGGCGGCCAGGGCGGTTGCGCCTGCTCGGCGTGGCGATGGCGGGCATCGGCCTGTGTGGCCTGCATGCGCAGGCGGCACTTGCCTTGCGACTTCCCGTCGCGCACGAGCGCGCCGATGTAGCGCTGGTCGGCACGATACGCGACCTGCCGACACACGAGCCGCAGCGGACGCGCTTTACGTTTGAAGTCGACGACGTCGCCGCGATGCCGGCCCACCTGCGCGGCCGCCAGCTGCGGGTGGCGTGGTACGACGACGGCTACGGGCGCATGCGTCCGCAGGCGCCGCTACCGGGCGTCCAGGCGTCGCAGCGCCACGCGATCGCCGCCGGCAGCCGCTGGTCGCTCAGGGTACGGCTGCGCGCCCCCCGCGGGCTGCGCAACCCGGGCACGATGGACGGCGAGCGGCACGCGTTCGCCGCGCGGGTCGCGGCGATGGGCTACGTGCGCGACATCGCCGACGCGCGCCGGATCGGCGCGCCGCGCGGCATCGACGCCTGGCGCGAGCGGATCGCGGCGCGCATCGACGGCGCGGTCGCCGGCGGAG
>LXQJ01000043.1:23837-28845 GCA_001683895.1 Luteimonas sp. ANT-B3E
CGCCCGCCACGTCCGTGCGCTCGCGCTCGGCGATACGCGCGGCCTGTCCCAGGAGGACTGGGAGGTGCTGCGGGCGACCGGCCTGACGCATCTGATCGCGATTTCCGGCTTCCACGTGGGGCTGGTCGCGGGGTTCTTCGCGCTGTGCGCGTCGCTCGGCTGGCGACTGGCGCCGCGTCTCGGCCGCTGGCTGCCGAGGCCGCAGGCGGCAGCGCTTGGCGCGCTGGCCGGCGCGGCGGGCTACGCGGCGGTCGCGGGCTTCGCGCTGCCCACGGTGCGGACGGTGCTGATGATCGCGGTTGTCGTCGCGGCGCGGCTGTGGCGGCGGCCGGTGCGCGTGCTGGAGGCGCTGGCGCTGGCGGCGGTCGCCATGCTGCTGGTCGACCCGCTGGCGCTGCTGGCGCCGGGCTTCTGGCTCAGCTTCGCCGGGGTGGCGTGGCTGGCGTGGTGCCTGCCCGACGCGCGCGGCGGCGGCTTGCTGCGCGGGTTCCTTTCGGCGCAGGCAGTGGCGACGCTGGGGCTGCTGCCGCTGACCGTGGTGCTGTTCGGCCAGGCGTCGCTCGCCGGTCCGCTGGCCAACCTGCTGGCGATCCCGTGGTGGAGCCTTGTGGTGGTGCCGCTGTCGCTGGTCGGCACCGGCGCAGAGGCGCTGCACGATGGCTGGGGCACCTGGCCGTGGCGGCTGGCGGCGGCCTGCTTCGACCCGAGCTGGCATCTGTTCGCGAGGCTCGCTTCCAGCGGCATGGCGCTGTGGTGGCTGCCGGAGGCGCGCTGGCACGCGCTGCCGTTCGCGCTTGCCGGCGCGTTCTGGTGCCTGCTGCCGCGCGGCGTGCCGGGCAAGCCACTGGCGCTGCTGCTGTGGCTGCCGCTGCTGTGGCCCGACCGTCGGCTGCCCGCCCACGGCGAGGCGGAGATGGTCGTGATCGACGTCGGGCAGGGCCTGTCGGTGCTGGTACGCACGCGCCACCACGCGCTGCTGTACGACATGGGGCCGGCGATCCCCGACGGCTTCGATGCCGGCGAACGCGCCGTGCTGCCGGCGCTGCACGCGCTTGGCGTGCGCGCACTCGACGTGGCGGTCGTCAGCCACCAGGACAGCGACCATGCCGGTGGCCTGCCCGCGGTGCGGCGGCGCTTCACGCCGGGCCTCGCCTACGCGCCGGCGCTGTCCGGCGTCGCGCGCACGCGCCCCTGCATCGCCGGGCACGGCTGGACCCGCGACGGCGTGTGGTTCACGTTCCTGCACCCACCGCCCCACTTTCCGCCGCTGCGCAACGAGGCCAGCTGCGTGCTGCGGGTGGAGACGCGGCACGGCGCGATGCTGCTGACCGGTGACATCGGCGCGGTGGTCGAGCAGGGTCTCGCGCGTCGACAGCCGCATGCCGTCCGCGCCGAGGTCGTGGTCGTGGCGCACCATGGCAGCCGGCACTCGTCGGACACGGAGTTCATCACCGCCACCGCCGCGAGGCATGCCCTGGTCGGGGCAGGCCACGGCAACCGCTTCGGCCATCCCGATACCGGCGTGCTGGACCGCTGGTCGGCGGCAGGCGCGCGACCGTGGAACACGGCGACGGGTGGTGCGCTGCGGGTGCGCATGGGCCGCGACGGGACGCGCGTCGAGGCACGGCGTACCACCCACCCCCGACTCTGGGACGCCGCGCGCGAGCGCGACTGAAAGACGTCACCGGCCCCGCTCCCATCACGGCGCGCCGGCCCCGGCCCGCGCCGCGCGGCGCGCCAGTCGCGCGGCGCAGGTCCATGTGGTGCGCTGGGCTATCCTAGCCGCCGTATCACAGCGGCCACGGCCGGGGGACGACGCGTGCTGGAACTGGTGAAGGCGGGTGGGTGGCCGATGCTGCCGCTGCTGCTGCTGTCCGCGGTGGGGCTGGCGATCATCGTCGAGCGTTTCTGGACGCTGCGCCGCAGCGCGGTGCTGCCGCCGGGGCTGGGGCGCGAGGTGCGCGAGTGGGCAGCTCGCGGCAAGCTCGACCCGGTGCACATCAATTCGCTGCGTGGCAACTCGCCGCTGGGCGCCCTGCTGGCCGCGGCGCTGGACGTGCGCCTGCGTCCTCGCGAGGAGATCCGCGAGCGCATCGAGGACGTCGGCCGCCACCTGGTGCACCGCATGGAGCGCTACCTCAGCGCGCTGGGCACGATCGCCGCCGCCGGTCCGCTGCTGGGGCTCTTCGGCACCGTCGTCGGTATGATCCAGATGTTCCTCGGCATCCTCGATGTCGGCGTGGGCGACGTGAACCAGCTCGCGGGCGGCATCGGCAAGGCGCTGGTGTGCGCGGCCACCGGCATGATCGTCGCGGTCCCGGCGCTGATGTTCCACCGCCATTTCCGCTCGCGCGTCGACGGCTACATCATCGACATGGAGCGCGAGGCCATCGAGCTGATGGACGTGATCGATCCGCGCACGCGCCGCGCCGCGGCCGCCGTCGCCGCTGCGGACGCGGTGTCGCCGCCGCACGCAGCGCCGCTGCCCGGGCAGGCCTGAGCGATGCGCATCCGCGATCGCAGCCGGGGCGGCGACGAACCCGAGATCAACCTCGTGCCGCTGATCGACGTGATCCTGGTGCTGATCATCTTCTTCGTCATCACCACCACGTTCGACGCGCGCTCGGTGCTGAAGCTCGAGCTGCCGCAGGCGGCCGGGCAGCCCAACGAGGCGCAGGCCAACGCGCTGAGCCTGCTGGTCAACGCCGACGGCCGCTACTTCGTCGATGACCGCGAGGCGCTGCGCACCGACCTGGCGTCGCTCAAGCGCACCATCGCCGAGGTTGCCGGCGACGACCGCACGCGTACCGTGCTGCTGCGCGCCGACGCGCGCACGCCGCACCAGGCGGTGGTGACCGCGCTCGACGCGCTGGGGCAGCTGGGGTTCCAGCGCATCTCGATCGCCACCGCGCCCGAGCGCACCGCGACGGGCCCGGCACCGCCGTGAACCACGCGGCGACGCCGTGGCAGACGTACCGTCGGCTGCTCGGGTTCTCCCGTCCCTATCGCCCGCTGCTGGGGGTGGCGCTGGTCGGCATGCTGTTCGAGGCCGCGGCCGCCGGGGCCTTCACCAAGATGATGGAGCCGGTGGTCAACGAGACCTTCGTCACCCGCAATGACGCGCTGGCGCTGTGGCTGCCGCTCGCCATCGTCGGGCTGTTCCTTGTGCGCGGGGTCGCGGGCTACGTCACCGACGTCAGCATGGCGCGCGCCGGCCGCGGCATCGCGCGCGACCTGCGCGTCGACGTGCTGGCCAAGTACCTGCGCATGCCCGGGCAGCGCTTCGACACCGAGGCGGTGCCGTCGATGCTGCAGCGGCTGGGCTCGGACTGCGACCAGGTCGCATCGGCGGCGATCGACGCCATGAAGGTGATGGTGCAGCAGTCGCTGCAGGTGGTCGCGATGCTGGGCGTGATGCTGTGGACGAGCTGGCAGGTGACGATCGCGATCCTGGTGCTGGGGCCGCCGTTGGCGTTCGTGATGGACAACGTGGGCCGGCGTTACCGGCGCATCAGCCACCGCATCCAGGAGAGCGGCACGCAGCTGATGCAGTCGGCCGACCAGGCGCTGGCCAACCAGCAGGAGGTCAAGGTCTACGGCGCGCAGCAGGTCGAGATGGCGCGCTACCGCGGCCAGGCAGACCATCACCTCAAGCTGGCGCTGAAGGTCGAGTCCACGCGCGGCATCTCGTCGGCGCTGGTGCAGGTGATGGGCTCGGTGGGGCTGGCGATCCTGCTGTTCTTCGCCGGCCGCGAGGCGATGGCGGGCAGGCTCGACGCCGGCGGCTTCGTCGCGCTGATGATGTCGATGCTGGC
Organism: Luteimonas sp. ANT-B3E; assembly: GCA_001683895.1. GTDB lineage: Bacteria > Pseudomonadota > Gammaproteobacteria > Xanthomonadales > Xanthomonadaceae > Luteimonas. The sequence goes on from LXQJ01000043.1 coordinate 27,653, forward strand.
GATCATCCCCGCGCTGAAGCAGCTGACCAACGTGCAAGGCATGCTGCAGCGCGGGGTTGCGTCCGCGGAGCGGCTGTTCGACGTCGTCGACGCGTCGGACGAGCCCGACGATGGTGCCCGCGAGATCGCGCGCGCTCGCGGCAGGATCGAATTCCGTGAGGTCTCCGCGCGCTATCCGGGGCAGTCGCGCAACGCGCTCGAGGGCATCAGTTTCGTCGCCGAGCCGGGCACGGTGACCGCGATCGTCGGCCGCTCCGGCAGCGGCAAGTCCACGCTGATCAAGCTGATCCCGCGCTTCTACGGCGTCGAGGCCGGCGAGATCCTGCTCGACGGCGCGCCCATCGGCGACTACCGGCTGGCCGACGTGCGCCGGCAGATCGCGCTGGTCGGGCAGCAGGTGATGCTGTTCGACGGCAGCATCGCCGCCAATGTCGCCTACGGCGAACTGGCCGATGCCTCTCGCGCGGAGCTCGACGACGCAGTGCGTGCGGCCAATGCGCGCGAGTTCGTCGACCAGCTGCCAGACGGCCTGGAAACCGGCATCGGCAGCCGCGGCGGGCGGCTGTCCGGCGGGCAGCGCCAGCGGCTGGCGATCGCGCGCGCGATGCTCAAGGACGCCCCGATCCTGATCCTCGATGAGGCGACCGCGTCGCTGGACACCGAATCCGAGCAGCTGGTGCAGGACGCACTCAGCGCGCTGATGCCCGACCGCACGACGCTGGTGATCGCACACCGGCTGTCGACCATCGAGCACGCCGACCAGGTGCTGGTGCTCGACCATGGCCAGCTGGTGGAGCAGGGCACCCACGCCGAACTGCTGGCGCGCGATGGCCTTTACGCGCGCCTCCATCGCATGCAGTTCCGCGAGCCCGCCGCCACATGAGCGGGCGCGACGCGTCGGCGCCGGCGCACTGGTTTGACGGAAGCACGCCGCCGCTGGCCGCGCGCGCGCTGGCCGGCGTCTACGGCGCGGCCGTCGCCGCGCGCTGCGCGCTGTACCGGCGCGGGTGGCTGCGCAGCGCGGGCGCCGGCGTGCCGGTAGTCGTCGTCGGCAACCTGATCGCCGGCGGCAGCGGCAAGACGCCGATGGCCACCGCGCTGGTGCGACGCCTGCAGGCCGCTGGCTGGACGCCGGGCATCGCCAGCCGCGGCCATGGCCGCGCCGACATGGCCACTGCGCGCTGGGTCGACGC
>LXQJ01000043.1:28925-36077 GCA_001683895.1 Luteimonas sp. ANT-B3E
ACTCCTGCCGCCGATGGCGGCGACGAGCCGGTGCTGCTGGCGCGCGACACCGGTGCCCGCGTCCGCGTCGACCGCGACCGCGTCGCTGCCGCGCGCGCGCTTGCCGCTGCCGGCTGCGACATCGTGGTCTGCGACGACGGCCTCCAGCACTACCGTTTGCGGCGCGACCTGGAGATCGAGGTCATCGACGGCCGCCGCCGCTACGGCAACGGCGCGCTGCTGCCGGCGGGCCCGATGCGCGAACCGGCCGCGCGCGGCGCGCGCTGCGAATTCCGCGTGCTCAACACCGCCGGTGACCCGACGCTGGCCGCGGGATTCGGCGAGTGGCCGATGTGGCTGCAGCCGGGTGACGCGGTGCCCCTGCGCGGTGGCCGCGCGCAGCCGCTGGCGACGTTTGCGGGGCAGCGCGTGCACGCGGTTGCCGGCATCGGCGACCCCGAGCGCTTCTTCGCGATGCTGCGCGCGCTGGGCATCGCGGTGGTCCCGCACGCGTTTGGCGACCATCACGGCTACGTTGCCGACGACCTGCGCTTCGGCAGCGACCTGCCGGTGCTGATGACGTCGAAGGACGCGGTTAAATGCGCGGCGTTCGACACCGGCCGCTACTTCGCGGTGCCGGTGCGCGCCGAGCTGCCGGAGGCATTCTGGGTCGCGCTGCTTGACCGGCTGCCGCGGACGGTGCCCGTCGGGGCCTAGGCCAACGGGCGCAACGCCACGACCCTTGTCGGACCGTGGTGTCCGCCGTCGGGTTCAGATCCAGAGCCAGGCCGCGTGCAGCGGCATCACCACGGCGCTGATCGCCAGCCGCATGCGTCGATAGGCGGGGCTCCACAGCGGGTCGCGCAGGTCCAGCCAGCACCACATGCAAAAGCCCACGCTGAGAAGGGCCAGGGCGGGCACCGGCCGGTGCGCGAGCAGCAGCGCCGCGAAGCCGAGCAGGCTCGGCAGCACCGCTTCCAGCGGCCGCGACGCCGGCGCACCGCCCGCCAGCGCGCGGCCCCAGCGGCTACCGCCGAGGAAAGAGAGGATCACCGCGCCGTAGGCGACGAACGCCGCGAGCGCGAATGCACGCAGCGAGGGCTGCAGCGTCGCCAGCAGCGGCAGCATCGCGAACGGCAGCACGCCGGCGGCGCCAAGCGCGCGCAGGCCGTGGGGCAGGGGGTCTTCTGGGGCATCGTGCATCGCGCTGTCTCTCCACCAATGTCGCCGGGTCGCACACGCAGCGTTGCGAACCCCCGCCCGTGCGCATGGCTGCGCGCCTGTTGGCTGGCGGCATTCATCGCGGGTTCGGACGCGTCATCCGCCAGTCCATAGACTAACCTCGCGACGCCCGTGCATCCCCGGCCGTCGTGGCGCCGTTGCTTCATGTCAGCAGGCGCCGCCCTTCGCCGCACACCCGAGGAGTCTTCCGCCGCATGCGCGCCATCGTCCTGCTGCTCTGCTGCCTTGCCCTCGTCGCCTGCGCGCCGTCGCAGACTGATGCGGCCGCCGCGGCGGACAGCGCGGCGATGACGGTGGCGGACGATGCCGGCAACGGCACCGGCGAGTTCATCAGCTCGCCTGTGGAGGCGGCGCCCAAACCCTTCGACATCCGCGCTGGCACTGACTGGCCGGACGCGCAGGTGACATCGGGCGAGGCGTCGATCAGCTGCGAGCTGGACTACGCCGAGCACGGTGACGGCATCGCCCTGACCAATCTTGCGTTCTTCAGCATCGTCGATGCGCTGCAGCCGTGCCGGGAGCGCGGGCTGTTGCGGCTGCGCTACCAGGGCAGGATCACCGCCGACTTCACGGCGCTGGTCGAGCGGGTGGCGGTGATCGCCGATCGCATGGACCTCGACAAGCGCGTGCTCGACATCAATTCCAGCGGCGGCCAGGTCGAGGACGCGATCCGCGCCGGCGACGCCATCGGCGCGTCCGGCTGGACGCTGTGGGTGCGCGAGGGCGCCAACTGCCACAGCGCCTGCGTGCTGATCCTCGGCGCCGGTGACGTGCGCATGATCTCCGGGCAGGTCGGTATCCACCGCATCATCCGCATGAGCTCCACCGCGACCACGCGGGCCCAGCTCAATACCGAGCTGCAGGCGGTCTACGGCCGGGTCAAGGAATATCTGGAGCGCAACGGCGTTGCGGTCGCGGTCGCCGACCAGATGATGGCCGTCCCCAACCGCAATCTGCGCCTGCTGACGCCGGCCGAGCTGCAGGAGTACGGGCTCGACGGCACCAACCCCGCGCAGGACGATCTCGACCGGCTCCAGCTGATGCGCAAGTGCGGCGAGGATTTCGTGCGTCGCCGCGACACCTTCTCGCGGGCGTTCGACAATGTCTGCAAGTCGCCGGACCGCGATGTCGACGAACTCAACGCCTGCGGCCTGCGCCTGCGCGCGCGCTACGGCTTCCCGGACGCGACCTGCCCCGCGGACAGTCCGATGAGCGAGTTCGACCCGGTGCGCAGCGCGTTCTTCCGCGACCGCGATGCGGTGCCGAGCGCCGATGCGCGCCGGCCGCAGGGCGCGGGGGACAGCGGCTGAACGACGCGGCCGCGCAGCGGGGCGCCGGGCTGCCGCGCTGGTATACGGGAGGCGTTCCCAGGCTGCCCAGGACGCCAGCGCGCCAGGCGCGCCTCAGGCGTCCACGTCCGCGGCGTCGATGAAGCCGCCGGACTGCCGTCGCCACAGCTGCGCATAGAGGCCGCCCGCAGCCACCAGCTCGGCGTGCGTGCCCTGCTCGATGATCCGCCCCTGGTCCATCACCACCAGCCGGTCCATCGCCGCGATGGTCGACAGCCGGTGCGCGATAGCGATCACCGTCTTGCCCTCCATCAGCCGGTTGAGGTTTTCCTGGATGGCGGCCTCCACCTCGGAGTCGAGCGCCGAGGTGGCCTCGTCCAGCACCAGGATCGGCGCGTTCTTCAGCAGCACGCGGGCGACCGCGATGCGCTGGCGCTGACCGCCGGAGAGCTTGACCCCGCGCTCGCCGACATGGGCGTCGAAACCGCACCGGCCTTCGCTGTCGACGAGGTCGTCGATGAACCCGAGTGCGTGCGCCTCGCGCGCGGCTTCCAGCATCTCGTCCTCGCCGGCGTCGGGACGCCCGTAAAGGATGTTGTCGCGCACCGAGCGATGCAGCAGCGACGTGTCCTGCGTGACTACGCCGACCTGCGCGCGCAGTGAGTCCTGCTGCACGCTGGCGATGTCGATGCCGTCGACCAGGATCCGCCCGGCCTCGCGGTCGTGGAACCGCAGCAGGAGGTTGACCAGGGTCGACTTGCCGGCGCCGGAGCGCCCCACAAGCCCGATGCGCTCGCCGGGCACGATGTGCAGGTCCAGCGCCTCGATGACGCCGCTGCCACGGCCGTAGTGGAAGTCGACGCCTTCGAAGCGGATGTCGCCACCGACCCGGCCCAGCGCCGGCGCACTGTCGGCGTCGTCGACAGTCGGCGGCAGCGAGATCGAGTTGATGCCGTCCTGCACCGTGCCGATGTTCTCGAACAGCGCCGACAGCTCCCACATGATCCACTGCGACATGCCCAGCATGCGCAGCGCGAAGGCGATGGCCACGGCGATGGCGCCGGTGCTCACCGCGCCCTGGTGCCACAGCCAGATGCCCAGCGCGGTGACCGACGACAGCAGCAGCATGTTGAGCGCGTAATTGCCGGCGCTGACCCAGGTCGCCAGCCGCATCTGCTGGTGCACGGTGACCAGGAACCCGTCCATCGCCTCGCGCGCGTACGCCTGCTCGCGCCGCGAGTGCGAGAACAGCTTCACCGTCGCGATATTCGTGTAGCTGTCGACCACGCGCCCGGTCATCGTCGAGCGCGCGTCGGCCTGCGCCTGCGCCGCGCGCTTCATGCGCGGCACGAAGTAGCGCATCAGCGCCGCATAGCCGGTGAACCAGCCGATGAAGGGCAGCATCAGCCGCCAGTCCGCGCCGGCCGCCACCACCAGCGCGCCGACGAAATACACCAGCACGTAGTTGCCGACGTCGAGCAGCTTGATCACCGTCTCGCGCACCGCCAGCGAGGTCTGCATCAGCTTGGTGGCGATGCGGCCCGCGAACTCGTCCTGGAAGTAGCCCATCGACTGCCGCAGCAGGTAGCGGTGCACGTTCCAGCGGATCCGCATCGGGAAGTTGCCGAGCAGCGTCTGGTGCAGGAACAGCGAATTGAGCAGCACCATCACCGGCAGCGCGACCAGCACCAGCGCCGCCATCCACGCCAGCCGCGTGCCCTCGGTCGCCAGAAAGGTGCCCGGCGTGAGTGCCGACAGCCGGTCGACCAGCGATCCGACATACGCATACAGCGCCACCTCGGCCAGCGCGATGCCGGCGGTCAGCAGCGCCATCACCAGCAGCCACGGCTCGGCGCCGCGGGTGTAGTGGCGGCAGAACGCGTACAGCGACGCCGGGGGCTGCGTCGGGGCGCTGGGCGGGAAGGGGTCGAGCCGGGATTCGAACCAGCGCAGCATGGCAAGCCTGTGGATGGCGGCAGCCGCGACGCGTGCCGCCCGGAAAGGGCGCCGCGAAAGCGGCGGCCGGCCGGCCATTGTGCCGGATCGGCGCTCGGCGGCCTCCGCGGCGTTCGCATGTTGCGGCCAGGCCGGATGGTGCGATGGCGGTTTGCTAATGTCGCGTCCCCGATCGCCAGCGCAGGCCCGTGCCCCGATGTCGCAGACCCCCGACGCACCGACCCCCGCCCGTCGCACCGCCATCGACCGCTTCCTGGCGGTGGTCGAGGCCGGCGGAAATGCGCTGCCGCATCCTGCGACGCTGTTCGCGATCCTGGCGCTGGTGGTGGTGCTGCTGTCGTGGGTCGCCTCCCAGTTCGATATGGCGGTGGCGCACCCGACCACCGGCGAGATCATCACTCCGGTCAACCTGGTCAGCATCGCCGGGCTGCATCGCATCCTCACCGGCCTGGTTACCAACTTCACCAGCTTCGCGCCGCTGGGCACGGTGCTGGTGTCGCTGATCGGCATCGGCGTCGCCGAGCACTCGGGGCTGATCGGTGCGGCGCTGCGGCGGCTGGTGCTTGCCGCTCCGCGGTTCCTGCTAACGCCGGTGATGGTGTTTGCAGGCGTGATGTCCAACATGGCGAGCGAGATCGGCTATGTGCTGCTGGTACCGCTGGCGGGGCTGGTGTTCCTGGCCGCGCGGCGGCATCCGATCCTCGGCATGGCGGCGGCGTTCGCCGGCGTGTCCGGCGGCTACTCGGCCAACCTGCTGCTGGGCACGATCGACCCGCTGCTGGCCGGGCTGTCGCAGGAGGCGTCGCGGATCATCGATCCCGCCTACACCGTGAGCCCCGCGGCCAACTGGTACTTCATGATCGTGTCGACGTTCCTGGTCACTGGCCTCGGGTGGTGGGTCACCGAGCGCTTCGTCGCGCGCCGGTTCCCCGACACGCCGACGACCGAGGGCGACGAGGAGATCGAGGGCATCACGCCGCAGGAGACGCGCGGGCTGCTGTTCGCGCTGGTGGCGACGGCCGCGGTCACCGCGCTGGTGCTGTGGGGCACGGTGCCGGCGGATGGGTTCCTGCGCGAGCCCGGCACCGGTGACCTGCTGAACTCGCCGTTCCTGCGCGGGATCGTGGCGCTGATCTTCCTCTACGGCGTCGTCGCCGGCGTCGCCTACGGCATCGGCGCCGGGACCATCAGGAGCGACGAGGACGTGATCCGCGGCATGGGCCAGAGCATGAGCACGCTCGGCATCTACCTGGTGCTGACGTTCTTCGCCGCGCAGTTCGTCGCGTTCTTCAACTGGACCCAGCTGGGCCTGATCTTCGCCGTCAACGGCGCCGCCGCGCTGACCCAGCTGCAGCTGCCCGGGATCGTGCTGTTCGCGGGGTTCATCCTGCTGACGGCGGTGGCCAACCTGTTCATGGGCTCGGCGTCGGCGAAATGGGCGCTGATGGCGCCGGTGTTCATCCCGATGTTCATGCTGCTGGGCTACTCGCCGGAGCTGACCCAGATCGGCTACCGCATCGGCGATTCGGTGACCAACATCATCTCGCCGATGATGAGTTACTTCGCGCTGATCATCGCGTTCCTGCAGCGCTACGAACCAAAGGCCGGCATCGGCACCGTGGTGGCGGTGATGCTGCCGTATTCGATGGTGTTCCTGGCCGGCTGGACGGTGCTGTTCGCGCTGTGGATGGCGATGGGCTGGCCGATCGGCCCGGGTGCGCCGCTGCAGTACATCCCTGCGGGCTGAGTTCTACGCTGTCTTTACGCTTTGACTGGGGTGGCCACACGCGGCCGGCGGCAGGGACCGATATCACACAAAATGGATAAATTGGACAATAAGGACTAGAGTGGCGCCAACGCCCGAGTGCAGCGGAGTCCACCATGCAGCCCCAGACCCTAGACAGCGTCCGCCAGCTCGCCGGCGATGACACCCCGGTCCGCTCAGCCTCGGAAGTGAAGAGCGGCTGGAGCGGCATCGTGCGCGAGGTGGTGCGCCATGGTGAGGTGATCGTGACCCACCACGGCCGGCCGCAGGCGGTGGTGGTGGACGTGGAGGCGTATGCGGACCTGATGCGTCGCGCGCGGGCCAATGATCCGCTTGCAGTGCTGGCGGCCGCATTCGATCGCCGGCTTGCGGCACTCGACACCCCTGCCGGTGCCAGCCGCCTGCGTCGCGCGGCGGCCGGTGGTATCGCCAGCCCGGCGCGGCGACGCAAGTAGGCGGGGGACTCAAGCCGATGACATCCGCCCCACGGACGGGGAAGCCATCCATCGGGCGCCCGACCCTGCTGGTGCTGGCCGGCGTCAATGGCGCCGGCAAGAGTTCGGTGGCCGGCGCGTCGCTGCGCAGCCAGGGGCTGGACTACTACAACCCCGACGAGGCGACGGCGCACCTGCGCGCCGCCGGCATGACGGCGGGCGAGGCCAACGCCAGCGCCTGGCAATACGGCCGCCGCGGCTTGGAGGCGGCGATCGCCGGGGGCCGCAACTTCGCCCTGGAAACGACGCTCGGCGGCAACACCATTCCGGCACTGATATCGCGCGCCTGCGAAACCCATGACGTCACGCTCTGGTTCGTGGGGCTGGATAGCCCCGAGCGCCACATCGCGCGGGTCACGGCGCGCGTGGTGGCCGGTGGCCATGACATTCCCGCCGACAAGATCCGTGAACGCTGGGACGGTGCCCG
>LXQJ01000044.1:0-46386 GCA_001683895.1 Luteimonas sp. ANT-B3E
TGGATGCGTTGATCATCGCCCAGTACCAGCGCATGACCCACTACGGGATCGCCGGTTTCGGCACCGCCGCTGCCTATGCCGAAGCCCTGGGCCGCAAGGACGACGCCGCCAAGTTGAACCGCGCCACCAAGGAGATCTACGGCGGCGACGAATACGCGACCACCCTGGCCGAGACGTCGATCAATCTCAAGGCCGAAAACGCCTGAGCATGGTTCGGCCCGGACGCTCGTGTTCGGGCCACGGCCCGCCGATGAGGCGCTGGGTCGGTGAAGCCAACTCGGTCTGCGGCACGAAAATCACTGCAACACAAGCGACTCGCTCAAAATGACCCGAGCCTGCCGCGGCATGCAGAAGTTTTTGCATTACTACTCCAGGATGCTGTTGCGCCCCCGGCAGGTCCGCGCCGGCCCGACGCTCCCCGCAGGCTGCAGCCTATACGGATAATGCCTGTTTCGCTCAAGCGCTTCAGGACTGATTCTGCGCAGTGCCACGATCATGGACTTCGATCTTCCCCTGCAAAATCACATCCTTCAGCTGACCGTCCTCGCGACGGTCGCGCTGCTGGTGCAGCTCACGGTCGAGCGCATCCACCTTCCCGGATTGATCGGACTGCTGCTGATCGGCATCCTGATCGGGCCCGGAGGGCTTGCCGTGCTGCCGCGCGAACCGGTCGCGGAACTGCTGGGCAAGGTGGGCCTCGTCTACATCATGTTTCTGGCAGGGGTGGAGATCAATCTCGCAGTACTGAGGGAGCACAAACGCGAGGTGAGCCTTTTCGGCATCCTCAGCATGAGCGTGACGTTTCTCATCGCCCTGGCGGTGGCCCGGCTGATGCAGTTTTCCTGGATCGGCGCACTGCTGGTGGCCACCGCCCTGTCTTCGCACACCCTGGTCGCATACCCGGTGGTCAAGCGACTGAAGCTTCTCAGTCGGCAGCCCGTGGTGACTGCCGTAGGCGGCACGCTCATCACCGACACGCTGGCGCTGGTCCTGCTGGCGTTCCTGATCCAGCGCGCGGACAGCAGCGGTGGCGGCTTCCTGGCCTCGCTGATGCCGCTGGCGCTGCTTGCAGGCGTCGTTGCGTTGTCACTGTTGACGGTGCCCCGGCTGGCGCGCGCGCTGTTCGCGCAGGACCGGGTTTCGCGCGCGGAAAAGGCGCTGTTCGTGCTGGTGATCCTGCTGGTACTGGCCTCGGTGGCCCGGCTGATCGGTACCGAATCGATCCTGGGCGCCTTCCTTGCCGGGCTCTGCCTCAACAGCGCACTGCGCGATCGTCACGAACTGCATGAGCATCTGGGGTTCGTCGGCCGGATGATCTTCATCCCCTTCTTCTTCATCGATACCGGCATGCGAATCGATGCGGGCGTCCTCGTCGGGGAGGCATGGGTGTGGCTGCTGGCTGCGGTGATGGTCGCCGCAGTCCTGACCGGCAAGTCGGCCGCGGCATGGTTTACCGGTCGGATCTATGGCTATTCACCTGTTGCGCGGACGCTCATGATCGGTCTCACCGTGCCACAGGCGGCCGCGACCCTGGCGGTCACGGTGACGGCCAGCGCGGCCGGTGCTTTCGACGAGACCGTGGTCGACGCGGTGGTAATCGTAATCCTCGTCACCTGCCTGATCGGACCGCTGCTGAGCCGTTACGCGGGCCAGAAGGTCGCCCTTGAAGAGGAGCCCGAGGACGAATCGCCCGTCGAGGAGCCGAAGGCAGAGATCCCGGCGCAGGACACCGAGGAAGAGGACATTTCACGGAAAAAAAGCTCCGGCAACGAGAGCTGCCAGACGCGCTGAACCGCCCCATCTCGAGCGCAGAAGTTTGGCCAGCATCGAGGATCCTGACCGCCTCCCGTTTGAACCTGGCGGTGCTCTCGCCTGGCCGCGATCGGCAAGCCCCTTGCGAATCGCGGGGAAGTTGAGGTCCCATACCCCCGGGGAAACGGGGAACTTCAATGGAATCAGCAGCCGCCTACGGGGCGCTCGTCGAGCGCCTTGACCCCCAGTCGCGTCAGGCACCGGGCTTGTACAAGTTCAAGCTGGGATTGCTCGCGTGTTTCGGCTTCGCGGTCCTGGGCGGCTCTGCGCTGCTGGCCCTGGGGTTGTCGGCGGGCCTCGTGATCGGACTCGCGCTGCTCAGCCCGGTCCTGCTGCTCAAGCTCATCAAGGTGATCTGGACCCGATCGCATTCGGCTGGTTTCTGTTGAAGGCTCTGTGGGTGCGCTTCCGCCCGCCCTATGGCTACCGGATCGGCCCTGGTGAGGCTCCCGAGCTGGTGGCCGAAGTCGAGCGACTGCGACGCGAGACCGGCGCGCCGAGGCTGGAGGCCAGCCTGATCGATGCAGACTTCAACGCGGCGGGTGCCAGCGTGCCACGCGTCTCGGGACTGTTCGGCCACAGGCATTGCCTGGTCCTCGGCTTGCCGTTGATGCGGTTGCTCAGCCGCGAGCAGATGCTGGCTGTGATCGCGCACGAGCTCGGCCACTTCGGTGGCGGCCACAGTCGTTTCTCCGGATGGATCTACCGTGTCCGGGTGAGTTGGTACCGGGTGCTTGGTCCGCTCAGCGAGAGCGGCTCGTCTGTGTCGAGGGTCTACACCAGATTCTTCCACTGGTACGCAACGTCCTTCAACGCCTACAGCTTCGCCCTGGCCCGCGCGAACGAGTACCAGGCCGATGCCGCTGCAGCGCGCGTCATGGGCGCGCCGGCGGCTGACGCCGCCCTGATTCGCATCCATCTGGGCGGCGAGCGGCTGCAACGCGACGTCTGGCCGCAGGTGCGGCTGTCCCATCAGACGCTGGCGGTGCCGCCGACCCTGCTGTCCCGAAACATGGCGTTGCACCTGCGAAGCGCGGGAGTCACGTGCTCACGCGGTTACCTGATGCGAAAGAAGGACCGCCGAGCGCCGCGGTCCGGGCACAGCGGTTATCGAGAACATACCCCGGTGTGTGGTCGTCAGGTCGGGCGGCGCTGGTTGGCTACATCCCCTCTTCGCTTCCGATTGTGCTCTTGCCCTGTTTCCGTGCCGATGCAATGACCAGCACAGTCACCGACACCACCGCAGCGACAGCAAGCAGCGCCAGCGCGAGCCCGAGCTCGGCGATGGACATCAGCAGCGCCACCCCCGGAGCCTGTTGTCCTCCTCCTGGCAGCGCTGCCGACGCTCGCGCTGCGCCGGGAAGATCGTAGAACCGGTAGAGCACCAGCGCGAGCGAGGACACCACAAACAGCACGAACAAAGCGCGCACGGCGATCGCCTGTTCCTTCGCAACGATCATCCACCAACCGAATCGATAGATGGGCAGCAGTGCCACCAGCACGATTGCGCCCAGCCACATCAGCAGCAAGTCGTGGAACTGGGTGAACAGCCACACCGGCGACAGCACCGCGCCGAAGAACGGCTGCGGATAGGGCGCAAGCCGTTCGAACCAGAACGGCCAGTACGCTCCAGAGTGCCAGCAGGCCCCACAAACGTTCGACGAGCAGGAAAGCGGTGTCGACAGGGGGAACCGCCAACAGCCACGGAGCGAGCCTCACGGCGAGAAACCCGGAGATGCCCCCGCAGTTCGCGCCGTCTGCACCAAAGCCCGCGGGGCAGCCGAGTGCACCCAGCGCGGATTCGGCGATCTGCGGGCCGAACAGGGCCATCGCCACGCAGAAACCGAGAAGCCCGTATGCCAGCCAGCGGGTGCGCCGACTGACGAATCGCGACGCAGGGGAGACAGGCGCATGCAGGAGCGGCTCTGAGGGCTTGAGAGGGCGCTGACCCAGCGGCCGGCGTGCCGAGTGTAGGGCTTCCGACGATCCTGACGTACGCGTAGGCGCGGAGGAGCGCGCTGATCCGAACCGGATCGCTCAGCCAACGCCCGGGTGCTGGTCCAGGGCCTGCGTCATGTCGCCGGCAGACATGGGCCGGTAGTAGACATATCCCTGGATCGTATGGCATCCCATGGCGGCCAGCATTTCGACCTGGGCCATTGATTCGGCGCCCTCCGCGACAACGTTTTTTTGTAGATCCCCGGCCACCGCGATGATCGAGCGCACGATCGCCGCTGTCGCCACGTCTCCGCCCGCCAGATCGACGATGAAAGCGCGATCGATCTTCAGGGTGTCGCTGGGCAACTTGGCAAGGTAGGCAAGTGAGGAGAAGCCGGTGCCGAAATCATCGATCGCGATCGTCACACCCATGTCGCGCAAGCCCTGGAGTTGCCCGCTGCCGGATCCGCTGTCGCAGACAAGTATCGTTTCGGTAACTTCGATTTCCAACGCTGATGGAGGCATCCCGCTGGCGTCGATGACCTGCCTGACGACTTCCACGAAGCGACCGGAACGCAGCTGGTGGCTCGAGACGTTGACCGCGATCAGCGGCAGCTTGAACCCCTGAGCTCTCCATTCGCACCATTGGCGGCAGGCCTCCTCAAGGACGTGTCGTCCCAGATCGTCGATCAGTCCGCTTTCCTCTGCAAGCGCGATGAACACCGGCGTCGGGATGTTGCCGTTCTGCTGATGTGTCCATCGCGCCAGGGCTTCGGCGCCAACGATACGTCCGCTGCGACTGTCCACGCGCGGCTGGTAGTGCACCTCGATCTGCCCAGCGTGAATCGCCAGGCGCAGATCATGCTCCATCTGCACGTGAGCGCGCGCTTCGGCATTCATCGCTGCGGTGAAGAATTCGGTACGCCCGCCGCCCGCTTTCTTGCCGCGGTACATTGCCACGTCCGCGTTGCGAATGAGCGTGCTCGCGTCTTCTCCGTCCCTGGGATAAAAGGCGATGCCCGCGCTGAGGCGCTGATGGAACTCGCGATTGCCGGCCGTGATCGCAGTGGCGAAACGATCCGTGATCGCCGCCGTCGCCTGAGCGGCGCGGTCCACATCGTAGACCTGTGGCAGGATGACGAAAAACTCGTCGCCGCCAAACCTGCCGACGAAATCGCCCGGCGCGATGCTTTCCCTGATCCGTTCGCCGCTCTTGACGAGCACCTCGTCGCCGAGGGTATGGCCAAGGCCGTCGTTGATCGACTTGAACCGGTCCAGGTCGAGGAAGATGACGGCAAAGCCACCCGCCGAGGACCGCGCTTCAGCGATGCTGGCGGCCAAGGTTTCATAGGTCGCCAGACGATTGGGCAGGCCAGTCAGGGAATCGTGGTGGGCCTGGAAGACGAGCAGGTTCTCACGCGCTGCGAAGGCGACCGCGACCGCGACTCTTTCGGTGAGCTCTCCGATCTGCGTGGAAAAGTCCGTGACATTCTCCAGACGCTGCGGGAAACCCAGCATGGCGCAGACGCGGACATCGCCTTGTCCGTCTGGCGCCATTACCCATGCCACGCCATCTCCGCAGCGTCGGAATGCTTCGCAAAGGACGCCAGCGTCGATCTCTTCGACTGCAAGCCATCGCATGTCCATCGAGGGCCGATGCGCTGGTGCGAGCGCCGCAAGGACCACGGTGTCGTCGCCTGCTTCAGTCCACTGCAGATTGCGCGGTCGCAGGTAGTACGTTGCCGAAGCAGGTGCTCCGGGCGTCGAAACGCCGATACAGACTGTCGCCGTTTCGACAATACGCTGGATGCGTGACATCACCAGATCGACCACGTCGGCAAGCGGCGCGCGCGCCAGGATGAGCCGGTCGACTTCGGACAGTGTGCGCAGCGTCTCCATCTGAAGGCCGATGCGCCGTTCCATGTCGCCGAACGTCTTCGAAAGCACGCCGAACTCGTCCTCGGCAGAATGACCTTGCACCGGCATGGATCCGCTTTCGAAGGTCCGTATCCTGGTCAGCAAAGCAACCATGGGCACCAGCACCCTGCGGATCTGAATCGAACTCAGCAGCATCGCCAGTAGCAGCACGCCTGCGGCGACGGGAGCGAGGAAGGCGGAATAGTTCTGCAGATGTTTCACGGGCGCGGCAGAGGACACGAACGTCCACTCGGGCGCGCCGAAGCGCGGTTTGAGAAACAGTGTCCATTCCCGCTCCAGCAGGGCAGCGTCGTGTCGACGCGCGTTGACGTCACCGCCGCAGAACAAGTGGATGCCGCGGGCGTGGGCGCAGATCCTGACTGCGTGGCCCACCGCATCCGGATCACCCCACAGGAAGGAAGGCTTCAGTCTCCCAGCGAACAACAGATCTCCCTGCTGTCCGGCCAGCGGCCTGAGGAGGATCACGGCGTGCCTGTTGACCGCCGCATCGCCGCTGCCTGCCTCCGGCGACGCCACCACCCGCAGTCTGGAGGCGAGAGGCGATTCCGCGGCTATTCCGGCCAGTTCCGCCGCAAAGCCATGCGTATCCGCGGTCGAGGACGGCCCGATCGCCGCGACGTCAGTGAAGTACATGGCGAGTAGGCGCTGACCCTCGCCACGCGAGATGGCATCGGCATCGACTGCTCCGAATGCTTCGTCGGCGAGTTCAAGGCGTGAGTAGACGCCAAGCGCGAACTCCTTGCTGCTCAAGTGCAGGGTTGCCTGCTCGACCTGATTCGACTCGGCAGCGGCCGCGCGGTAGGTGATCCAGAACACCGCAGCGGCGGGCACCACCGCTGCAAGACAGAACATCAGGAAGATGCGCCTCCCAAAGCGGCTTCCGAGAAAGGTTCCGTGGATGCGGAAGTCAAGCGCCATGCGCAGTCTTCAGAACGTGGAGGCGAGATCGACGAAAGCTCCGTCACGCGCACGGATCACGTCGTCCAGGCTGTCCTTCTGGCTGATCTGCGACTTGTAAACTCCGTTCCTCCCCGCGCTGAAAAGGTCGAAATCAGAGTTCAGGGGATTGAGCCGCTTGTCTTTGCGCGCCTTGCCGCGACTTGCGCCGGTCAGATCGACGTAGTGATAGGGCCGGCCCCACGGATCCAGGAATTGCGCCCGCCCGATATCCGACAATGTCTCCGGATACTGGCCTTCATGTCGGTTCTGAAAGCGCTGGATCTCGACCGACATCACCACGATATCCATTTTTGCCGCGGCGACCTTCGTGCTCTCGACGTAGCCGGAATACTGGCCAACCGCGATCATGGTCAGAATGCACACGAGCGCAACGACGAACATCAGTTCGAGCAGCGTGAACCCGGTGCATGACCGTGACAGGGGGTCGCCGTGCAGCCGAGAAACATCAACCTTGTTGAGCGATCCTGATCGATCGGCGACAGCCGCGACAGGTGGATTGGTGGCAATCAAATTTCCAACCCCCCTGGATTGGCGGGCGGGTGCCCGTATTCCCGCCACACAGCATAGTCCCGGTCCGTATAATGACGTGAAGTAGGCGCCAACATCGCGGACATCGATCGGATTCCCGCTCATGCCCAGCAGCAAGTGGCGTTGGGCCGGGCACGTTGAGCGCCGAGCGCGGTCACATCCCCGATGCAGGGCCGAACGCTTCGCGCAGGCGGCTGCCGCGCCTGTGCCGGGATAGGGGTTGCGAGCGGCCTGGCGCCAAGCGCTGCAAGTTGGTCCAGCACCGGCTGCATCTGCGCGTCGGGCGTCGCTATCTGCGCGATCCGCGGTGTCGCCGTCATGGCTGCGGGTAATGCCATGTCGGCCGCGGTTGGCGGCTGTGAGTGGCCTGCGGATTGCAGGCGGAGAGGGTGGCGATGACAACAAACGTCGCCGCGGCCAAGACGGCGCGGTGGTGAGCGTAGGTCGCCATGGTGCTTCCTTGAGCACCGCCGGGCAGCGGAGCATCTCAAGCTAGGCATGCCCACGTCCGGGGCGCGTGACTCCTCTGGTGCCGCGACATGAGGCGGGCGACCGGGCAGTTGTGCAGGCCAGCGCCAATCCCAGCGTAGGCGCCGATGGCGCCGGTCCCGCCAGTTTCCCGGACCTTGCCTCCGTTGGCCGCGCTCAGGCCCCGCGCGCGTGCTTCGGCGGGTGTGCCGCCGGATCGCTGGCAAACTTCACCAACGCTTCGCTTCCCAGCCGGCTGCAGCGCCGGAAGAACTCCTCCAGCAGGTCGAGCTCGGTATCGCTGTAGCCCTTGCACAGGTCGAAGAAGCCCTGCTGCATCTCTTCGTAGCACGGGCCGAGATGTTCGTCGGCCAGCGCTTCCATCCGCACCACGACGCGGCGCCGGTCCACCGGGTCGCGTTCGCGTCTGACGTAGCCACTGCGCTCCAGCCGGTCGATGACCCCGGTGATTGCCCCGGTGCTGAGGCCCGAGGCCTCGGCCAGCTGTCCGGCGGTCAGTTCACCGGTGACGCAGACCAGGTCCAGGCACTCGAGGTCGGAGCTGGTCATGCCGAAGCGGTGCGAGATGGCCTCGCTCAGCAAAGTGCTCTGTCCGGTTGTCTTGCGCACCGCCACTTCGAGATTGAGGAGGCGCTCGACGCGTTCGGTGGGCAGGCCGGCGCGGACGGCAGGGTGCTTGTGCAGATCCGGATAATTCATTAACTTACCTCGCAAGCTAAACTTCTTTTCCGGTAAGCTACTTCGTCAGCGCCCTGGACGCAACGCAGCCTTGCGTTTGCGGCGGCGGGCAGCCACTGCAAACGGATGCGATCGATGCGCCCTGTTCTTCGCCTGACCTTCCTGATGATGCTGGCCCTGACGCTGGCGGCGTGTGGACAGGACGACTCCGCGCCTGCGCCACCCCCGGCGGCCAAGGCAGTGGCGGTGGCACCGGCTTCGGAGGTGGTCCTGCCGCTGCGCTCCACCGCGCCGGCCCAGGTGGTGAGTGGCAACGCCAGTGACCTGTCGTCCGACGTGTCCGCCCGCGTCGCCCAGGTCCATGCCGACGTGGGCAGCACGGTGCAGGCCGGTGGCCTGATCCTGACCCTGGATCCGGCCGACTACCGGTTGGCGCTGGCGCAGGCCCAGGCGCAGCTGGCATCGGCCCGGGCCAACGCCAACCTGCTGGAACAGCGCGTGCGCCGCGCCGGGGCGCTGGTGGAACAGCGGTACGTGTCCGAGGACGAGCTGCAGGCGCTGGGCTCCGAACGCGACGCGGCGCGTGCGCAGGTCGACATCGCCAATGCCAACCAGCAGGTGGCCGCGCGCAACGTCGCGAAGACGCGGATCACCGCGCCGTTCGACGGCGTGGTGGTCGAGCGTTTCGCCCAGGTCGGCACCCTGGCGGCGGCCGGCAGTCCGCTGCTGCGCTTCGTGGAGGTGGGTGGGTTGGAGGTCGAGGCCAACGTGCAGACCGACGACGCCGAATCGCTGCGACAGGCCACACGCATCGTGCTGCAGACCCGGCAGGGCGACGAGCACCCGCTGCGTTTGCTGCGGCTGGCGACGGTGGTGGACCCCGGGGCGCGCAGCCAGGTGGCGCGGCTCGTTTTCGAAGGCACGCCCACGATCGCCGGCAGCAGCGGCACCCTGGCGTGGACCGCGCCCGGCCAGCGGCTGCCGGCCAACCTGCTGGTCAAGCGCGAGCAGGCGCTCGGCTACTTCGTGGCCCGCGATGGCCGCGCCCGGTTCGTGGCCATGCCCGCCGCGCAGCAGGGCCGCGCATTCGCGGTGGAACTCGAGCCGGGTGTGAGCCTGGTGGTGCGCGGCCAGAACGCGCTGGAGGACGGCGAGGCGATCCGAATCGCGCCGCGCGACGCCGGACCGGATGACGCCGGTGAGGCGACCACGCCGGCCCGCGACGCGGACGCCGGCTGACATGGCGCTGCTGCGTTCGCTGATCGGCAACCACCCGCTGGCCAACATCCTGTTCGTGGTGGTGATCGCGCTCGGCGCGATGGCCTACCTGCAGATGCCGCGCGAGCAGGACCCGGAGATCAACTTCAACTGGGTCAACATCCTCACCGTGCTGCCGGGCGCCAGCGCCGGGGACGTGGAGCAGCGCGTGACGAACCCGCTGGAGGATGCGCTGCGCAACGTGCAGGACGTGCGCTGGGTGATCTCGACCTCGCGCGAGAGCGCGTCGAACATCATCGTGCGCTTCCACGACATGCCCGCGCAGGAGTTCGACAAGCGCATCAACGACGTGCGCCGCGAGATCCAGAACAAGACCAGCGCCGAGCTGCCGGCCGAGGTGGTGGACCCGCAGATCCTGGAGCTCACCACCTCCAGCGGCTTCCCCACCGCGGTGGTGGTGCTCACCGGCCAGGCCGACGACGAGACCCTGCGCTTCGCCGCGCGCCAGGTGCGCGACGACCTGGAGCAGATCACCGGCGTCGACCGCGTGCTCGCACTCGGCTTCCAGGAGCCGGAGCTCCTGGTCGATTTCGACCCGGCCGCGCTGGCCGCGCGTGGCCTGACTGCCAACAGCGTGTCCGACCAGCTTGGCGGCTGGTTCCGCGACGTGTTCGCCGGTACTCAGAAGGCGGGCGACGGCGAATGGCTGGTGCGTGTGAGCGGCAGTTCGCCCGATCCCGAACGCGTGGCGGGCTTCCGCGTGCTGGCGCCGGGGCAGGACGGTGCGGGAATCCCGATCGACGCCATCGCCGAGGTACGCCGCGACCGCGAGAAGCCCCGCGACCTTGCCTCCAGCGACGGTGAGCCCGCGGTGTACCTGACCGTGTCCAAGGTCGGCTTCACCAACACCCTGGACCTGGTGGACAACATCCGCGCCTACATCGAGCGCGAGAACACCGCGCTTGCGGTCAACGGACTGCAGCTGCGCCTGGCCGACGACCAGACCGTTCCCACCCGCAACGCGCTTGGGGTGATGCAGAGCAACGGACTGATCGGCCTGCTGCTGGTGCTGGCCGTGTGCTGGGCGTTCCTCGGCAGCCGTATCGCGCTGCTGGTGGCGCTGGGCGTGGTGTTCTCAATCACCGGCACCTTCGCGGTGCTGGCGGCGACGGGCTCCACGCTCAACGTCTCGGTGCTGCTGGGGATCGTGATCGTGCTGGGCATGTTGGTCGACGACGCGGTGGTGGTGGTCGAGGCGATCTACTACCGCCTGCAGCGTGGCGTGGACACGATGACCGCGGCGATGGACTCGCTGCGCGAGGTCGGCAGCCCGGTGATCGCCTCGGTGGCCACGACCACCGCGGCGTTCCTGCCGCTGATGCTGTTGCCAGGCATCGTCGGCAAATTCATGTTCATCATCCCGTTCGTGGTCACGGTGGGGCTGCTCATCAGCCTGGTCGAGGCGCTGTGGATGCTGCCTTCGCACGTCGATACGCTTGGCCGCCACGCCATCAGCCAGTCGCGCAGCCAGCAGCGGCGGGTGCGCTACACGCGCTGGGTGCGGCAGACCTACGCGCGCGCGCTGATCCGGGTGATGCGGCGGCCATTGCCGTGGCTGGGCGGGGTCGGCGGGCTGCTGGTGGCGGCGGTGCTGATGATTGCGCTCGGTGCGGTGCGGCTGGAGTTCTTCGCCTTCGACCCGCTGCGCGTGTACTACGTGAACGTCGACATGCCGGCCAGCGCGAGTATCGAGCAGACGCTGGCCCAGACAGAGCGCGTCGAGCGACGCGTCCGCACGCAGCTGCGCGAGGGCGAGGCGCGGTCGGTGGTGTCGGTGGCGGGCCTGAAGTTCACCGAGACCGAGCCGCTGTACGGCGACCGCTATGGCCAGATCACGGTGTCGCTCAATCCCGACGAGAGCGGCATGCGCAGCCTGGACGAGATCATCGACGGCATGCGCGAATCGGTGGCCGCCACTCCGGGCGAGGCCGATGTCTCGTTCCTGCGGCTGTCCGGCGGGCCGCCGGGAGGACGCGGGCTGAGCGTCAAGGTGCGTGCCGACGACATGGACGAACTGCGCGCCGCTGCCGCCAGGGTCCGCGAACTTGTGGCGCAGATACCGGGCACCTTCGACATTGTCGATGACGAAAGCCCTGGCCGCGACGAGCTCAACCTGGAGGTCGACGTGGATGCCGCGCGTCGTGCCGGTCTCGATCCTGGCGCAGTCGCAAGACTGGTGCGCCTGCACCTGGACGGCGAAGTGGTGGCGGACCTGCGCGACCGCGGCGAGAAGCTCGAGTTGCGGGTGCGCGCCAAACCACGCACCACGCTGGAGGTGCAGGACATCCTGTCCGATCCGATCGCCTTGCCCAATGGCGGCACGACCACGCTGGGGGCGCTGGTGCGCGCCGAGCCGCGCAAGAGCGCGGGCATGATCCGGCACTGGAACCTGCGTCGCGCCATCACCGTGGAGGCCTCTCTCGACGGCGACAAGATCAACACCGTGGAGGCCAGCAACCTCCTGCGCGAGGCGTGGGAGCCGGCGCGCGCGCAGTTCCCCAACGCCGACCTGGACTTTTCCGGCGAGCTCGACGACATCCAGGAGTCGCTGGCGGCGATGCTGCCGCTGGGTCTGCTCGGCCTGGGACTGATCTACCTGATCCTGGCCGCGCAGTTCCGCAGCTATTTCCAGCCGATGCTGATCATGGCGACGGTGCCGCTGGCGTTCATCGGCGTGACCCTGGGACTGCTGATCTCGCGCAATCCGATGTCGCTGTACACGCTGTACGGCGTGATCGCACTGACCGGCATCGCGGTCAACGCCGCGATCGTGCTGATCAGCGCCGCCAACGACCGCCGCAAGGCCGGCATGCGCACGCTGCATGCCACCGTGTTCGCCGCACGGCGCCGGGTGATCGCGGTGATGATGACCACCGCCACCACCATCGCCGGGCTGTTCTCGCTGGCCTTCGGTATCGGCGGCAAGTCGCTGCTGTGGGGCCCGGTGGCGGCGAGCATCGTCTGGGGCCTTGCGTTCTCGTCGGTGCTGACCCTGTTCGTGGTCCCGGTGCTGTACCGCTTCTTCATGCAGCAGCCTGCGTGGTACCAGCGCAGCTGGCAGCGCCTGCGCGGGCGCCGTTCCGGCTACAAAGGCAACGCCAGCGCGCTACCAGGTTGAGGCTTTCGTCCGCAACGGCATAGGCGAGCGGGTATGCACGGGGCACGGCAAGGTGTGGGGGCGCGCCATTCGCCATGTCCGCCTTAGAGTCGGTGCTGCGTTGGCTTGCATGCATCCTGTCGCCAAACGACGCGATGTCCTGCCGATCAACCCTCGACGGCACGGAACCGACATGGAGCGTTACCTCATGCCACAGCACACCTTCCGTATTCCGTTCTCCCACTTCCGTGCGTTCCTTCCCGCCGACGGCGCCCGCCAAGTGGTCTGGAACGGCACGATGAACAAATGGAAGCAGAACAGCATGCCTTTCGAGCGACACGAAACCGCCGAGGTCGCGTTTGGTCGCGCAATCCGCGCGCAGCAGAAACACCGAAGGGGCGAAAAGGCGCTTTCACCGGGGGTCGAGGCGTTGCCGGGGCGTATCCACGTTCGAGGTGGGTGGGCGGTGCACAAGGACATTCCCAGCCACAACGACTATTTCGACGGCACCTTTCGCGCGGACATCTTCATCTCGGTGCGCAACGGACATGTGGACACCGAGCTGCAGAATTTCCATTTCGACTGGAACGCGAGCCTCGCGGCGAAGATCATCGACTTCACCGGCATGATCAGGAACATCATCATCGGAATGATCCGCTCCCAGGTCCGCAATCACCTCGCGCAGCGCCTACGCGACGAAGTGCAGAAAGCGGTCGCCCAGCTGATGACGCGCGTGCCGCAGGCCCAGGTCGCGCTGGATGCGCTGAACATCGAGATCGAGAAGGACCGATTGGCTGTCACGATCCAGTACGACGAGAAGCCTCTGGCAGTGGTAGCCAAGCACGTAGTGCTCACCAGTACCAGGGCGGCTCCGAGGATCGCGGGCACCTCGGCTGGGAGGGCTTCGAAGAAGGTCGGCGGATCCACGCCGGTGCGCGCGGCGCGCAGCACGACTGCAGCATCGGCGAGAAAGGTGGTTGTGCGCGGATAAAGTGATGCTCGCGGCGCGCTGGGTTTCCGCGAAGCATCCGGCGTGGAGCATGTCCGTTTCGATCCCACGACAGGAGTACACCCATGTCCTACATCACCGGCTTCCTGATCCCCGTCCCCCATGCCAACAAGGCGCGCTACATCAAGTCCGCCGAGGTCTCGTGGCCGCTGTTCCAGAAGTACGGCGCGCTGAAGCAGGTCGAGACCTGGGGCGAGGACATCGCCGAAGGCAAGACCACCGACTTCAAGCGCGCGGTCAAGCTGGAGGACGGCGAGCAGGTGGTCTTCTCGTGGATCACCTGGCCCGACAAGGCCACCGCTGACGCGGCGTGGGCGAAGATGCAGGACGACCCTGCGATGAAGGACTTCGACATGCCCTTCGACGGCAAGCGCATGATCTGGGGCGGGTTCCAGACCATTTTCGAGAACTGAGGAAGACGGTGTCTGGAGGGGCGTCGCAACGTCGGCTCCCACTTGGTCCAGTGGACCTGCGTTCGATCTCACTCTGGCCTGTCGACCTGTGCGCGTTGCTCGCGTCGGCTGATCGAGCGGATCTTCGACAGCAAGGCGCAGACTGTCGGCGCTGTGATTGTGAACGCCGATGTCGCCCGCGCGGCCTTCGGTACGCTGGGCGTCAGCGCGCGCGAACAAGGACAGTGTGCGCCAGCTATCTCGCGCGATGATCAGCATGCGCAGGTGTTTGACGTGCCGAGACAGCGCGGACCGCAATCAAGTGGTCTGGGCCAAGTTCCATGCGGTCCTCTGGCGAGGGCGGTCCTGATAACTGCTCCGCGTTCGAGTCCATGGCCGGTTCTGGCGGCTGTCCGCGTTCGTCCCATCAACGCCTGTCCGACAGGTAGACCGGAGCCGTGCCATGCATCTGATCCCGTCAGCACTTGCCGCTCTCGACTGCGGCTCTCGCGCTTGCGACGACCGCACCGGCCAGCGGAGCGACGGCGCTCCTCTATAGCCAGGTCAACGCCACCGGCGCGTGCCAAGCGGCGTTGTCGGTATACGAGGGGCAGATTCGCAAGCGTCCATTGGCGCTTCAGAACGAGGGAACGATCGCAGCATTCGTGACCTGCTCACCGGCATCGGTTCAGAACGCAACAGTGGATTTGGCGGGCTACCAGCTGATAGTGGCCAACCGCAGCGGAGTCGCACTGACGCTCTCCTGCACCGCGGTGATCGGCGGGGACCTGTGGGGACCCGCCCCGGTCTACATCACCAAGTCGCTCGTCGTTGCCACTGACAGCGTCGGTACCTTCCGGTGGGGGGGCGACGAGTTCGTGAACTTCAGGCCATTCAACTTCAGCTGCTCCATTCCGCCAGGCGTCGGCTTGGGCTCCCTCTTCATACTGCAGCTGCTGGTGTCCAACTAGCCCCACTGGATCCTGGCGCGCCTCGCAGCGCGACGCGACCACTCCAGCGCCAAGTAGCGGACCGACACGTTCGGGGTCGTGTCCCGGGTGGTGTTCCGGCGCAGGGCACGAAAGCCACGGCATGCCGATAGACGCAGCGCCTATCTATCAGTGCATGCTCGCCGCTGTCCTTGGCTGGTTCGGCGAAGCGGAGTACCGACGGGACACTGGTTGATCACTCCTTCGTGCACTGCAGTATGCCAGCGGCCGCAGTGCACTAATCCCTGCGCGAGCGGCCTCGGCGCGATACGCTGAGCAGCGCGTCGTGGTCGCGCAGCAGGAACAGCGCGACAAGCGCGGCCAGCATTGGCCAGGCAGCGAAGAACAGCAGGTTGGCCCCGGTGTACGGGTCCAGGTACTGCTTCCACGACGAGAAGGTGGACACGGCGTGCATCAGCAGCACCAGGCCATAGCTCCATGTACGCCCGATGCCCAGCGCGAAACATGCCAGCAACACGGCCTGCGCCGCGCCGATGATCAGCACCACCGTCGCGCCCAGCCCGGTAATGCCATAGAACGACTCGGCGATGCCGACCATGTGCGCCGGGTTGATGAACTTGTCGGCGACCCATGGCGCCAGCATCAGCACCACGCTGGCGCGAATCAGGAACAGCGATACCGGCAGGTGTTTCGGCGAGGCTTCAGGGTGCATGCGAGGTCCTCGATGCGAAGGGATCAATGCCGGCGATAGCCGATCCAGGAGAACAGACGCTGCCCGAACAGCCAGCTCGCGGTGGACAGGACCCCGACCGCGCCACCGTGCCACAGCAGGCCCATCAGCGCGGTCTCGCCCTCGTGGATCAGGCTGACCACTGCCGCCGATACCGCCGCCGCGCCCAGTGCCGCCAGCAGCGCTGTCGGCCCGGGGCGGACCACGCAGGCGTGGCGCACCATCACCAGCATCACAAGGCCCAGCGGCAGGCTGGTGAAGGTGATGGCCCAGGCGCATTCGGCGCTGTGGCTCTCGAAGGCGAACGCCTGCAGGCCCATGCGCGCCAGATCTTCCAGGCAGCCCACGCCCACGCCGGTCATCCACACCACCGCCGCGGGCAGCGGCAACCAGGCCCACGAGGGCGAACGCCCGGGCACGCTGACCTGGAACGCGGCAAATGCAGCCAGTACGCCGGTGAGCAGGCTGCCGCTCCACTCCATGGCCGCGCCGGGGCTGGACATGGCCTGCGCCAGGTCGGGGCGAAAGCCCAGGCTGGCGATGATGATGGCCGCGACCGCCACGGCCAGCAGCATCCACAGCATGCTGCGCAGCAGCGGCGAGGGCAGGCGCTTGACCGGCGCGGCGCGGGCCGCCAACTGCGCGATCAGGCGTTCGGTGTCAGTCATGCGTTTGTCCTTTCCCGGCAAGTGCGGCCTGCAGTGATCTGATGGCGCGGTGGCAGGCGACCTTGAGCGAGCCGACGCTCTGGTCGCTCGCGGCCGACGCCTCGAGGAGCGACAGCTCGTTGAGCCGCAGCAGGCGGATGGCCTCGCGCTGCCGCTCGGGAAGCGCCGCCACCGCCTGGTGCAGGTGGTCGGCCTCGCGCTTGCGGGAGGCGGTTTCCTCCGGTCCGCAGTCGCCATGGACGGCCTCGTCCTCGGCGCCCTCGCTTTCCAGTTCGTGCCGCATGCGCTGCGAGCGGCGGCGCAGCAGGTCGATGCAGCGCCGGGTGGTGATGGTGGCGAGCCACGGCTTGAACGGACGGCCGGGTTCGTAGGTGTGGCGGATGCCGTGCACGATCATCAGCACGTCCTGCACCGCATCTTCGGCGTCCTCGCCGCGTCCGAGGTAGCGTCGGGTGATCGCTCGCACGTACGGCGAGATCGACTGCAGCAGGGCATGGTAGGCATCGCGGTCGCCGTCCTGCGCCAGCAGCATCCACGCCGCCCACTGCTCGGCATCCCGCGCCGGATTCGCCATCGCCGGTGGCTCAGCTGATGCCTGCCCGGGCAATGCTCGTTCCGTAGCGGCGAGCCTGGAGAAGACGACGACGTTGACCATCATGCACCGCGCGACCCCGATTGCGTCGTGTTGACGCCACGCGCGGCCAGCAGCGCGTCAAGCGACAGCGCGCCCGGACCGCGCGCCATCAGGTACAGGAACAGCGCCGCCCACAGTCCATGGGTGGCATAGGCGCTGGGGTAGACGAAGATCTGGATTACCAGGGTCATGGCCAGCAGCGCCGCCGCCGACAACCGCGTTGCAAGGCCCAGCAACAGCAGCAGCGGAAACACGTGTTCGGCCACCGCAGCCAGCGGCGCCGCCAGCGCCGGCGACAGCAGCGGCAGCTGGTATTCGGTCTGGAACAGGTCAAGCGCGCTGTCCGAAAGCCGCGGCCAGCCGAGTTCGACGTTCCAGCCGATCGGATCCAGCACCAGGCCTTCGATCTTGGTCTGGCCCGAGGCCCAGAAGGTGACCGCCAGCGACACACGCGCAAGAAGTTGGATCGCACTCTCTGGAATGCGCACGAACGCCGCGTACAGCGAGCCGAGCCAAAGGCCGGCGCGATCCACGGGATGCGAGGAAACAGGGCGGCCAGGCATGTTCGCAGCGCTCATGGATTCATTCCGAAAAAGGGTGGAGCGCGACCACGAGGTCGTGCCGGATGAGGAGGGTAAGCAGTTCGGTGAGCAGCGTTGCGTGCTCGTCGCCCGAGGCCGGGACTTCCGCGAGTGCCACGCCCAAGGGCGCGCCTTCGCGTAAAGCAGCGAGCGCATGCGTCATACGCCGGTCGATGGGGTGCACCTGCACGTCCCACTGCGGTCGCGTGATCAACACCGCTTCGGCGGTGTGGGGATCGATACCGGCAAGATCGGCAGCCGCCAGGTCATCCAGGCCCTGGTGCGACCGCCACAGCGCATGCACGGCATGGTCCGATCGCAGCCAGGTGCTGGCCGGGTGCAGGGTCATGCGCAGGTCGGGCAGACGCTCTGGCACCGCCAGCAAGGCGTGGAAATCGGCGACCGCTACGGCCTGCGCATCCTCTGCGTGATGGCACTGCACGCGCAGGTATTCCAGCCGCGCCATGTCGCCCAGGTAGGGCACCACCGCGGCCGGCGCATAGCGGTCGACGAATTCGGCGAAGCCTTCGCCATGACGAAACACGACGGGCGAGCGCGGCGGATCGGCCAGCACCCGCTGGCGTGCCATGTCGCGAAAGAAGTCTTCGCCGACCAGCGCCTGGGTCACCGGGAAAGTTGCCGCCAGCGCATCGATCAGCGACACCATGGCGTTGTTGCGGTGCACGTCCAGGCGCCGCTGCGGGTCCGACGAACCCGGCGCGCGCAGGCCGCGCAGGCTGCTGCCGGGCGTGCGCAGCGCGGTCGCGAAGCGCGACTGGATCGACGCGGTCATGCCGCCACCTCGCCGGCCGTGCGCGCGAACGTATCCAGCAGCCCCTGTGCGCGACGCACCTCGGCCCGGAGTTGGACGTACCGGGGCACATCGGTGTCCCACTCGATCAGCGTTGGCACCGGGCCCAGCGATTGCAATGCGTTGACGTACAGTTCCCAGACCGCGTTGGCTACCGGCGCGCCGTGGTTGTCGACCAGCAGGGCATTGCCGTCCGCATCGATATGCTCGGCGTGGCCTGCCAGGTGCACTTCGCCCACGGCGAGAAGCGGTAGTGCATCCAGATAGACGTTTGGGTCGCGGCCGTTGTTGCAGCAGGTGACGAAGACATTGTTGATGTCCAGCAGCAGTCCACAGCCGGTGCGCCGCACGATCTGCGACAGGAATTCCGGCTCGCTCCAGGTGCTGGCCTCGAATTCGAAATAGGTGCTGGGGTTTTCCAGCAGCAGGCGCGTGCGCAGGTGCGACTGCACCTGGTCGACATGCGCGCAGACGCGGTCCAGCGTGCGCTGGTCATACACCAGCGGCAGGAGGTCGTTGAGGAACGTGCCGTCATGGGTGGACCAGGACAGGTGCTCGGAGAATGAGGCGGGCTGGTAGCGCGCGATCAGCGCGGCGAGCCGGTCCAGGTGGCACCTGTCGAGCACCCCTTCGCTGCCAATCGACAACCCCACGCCATGCAGCGACAGCGGCATGCACTCGCGCAGGCGGGTGAGTTCGGCATGCGCGCGGCCGCCGGCGCCCATGTAGTTTTCCGCGTGGACTTCGGCGAAGGCCGGCGCATGCGCGTCGGCCAGCCAGGCTTCGAGATGTTGGGGCTTGAATCCGGCACCGGCATGCAGTGGCAGGCCGGTGCGGGACGCTTTCAGCGGCGACGCAATGGTCGGTGAGGGAAGGGGGTTCACGGCGCGTCGCCTGCGGCTCAAGTCCGGATCAGCCGGCCTTGTCCATCTTCTTGGCCTTGAACTCGGCCATTTGGCCGAAGCCGGTCGGCGAGGTCTTGGAGGCGGTGGTGGTGCAGGTGCCGGCGGGTACGTACTTCCAGGCATTGGCCTGGTAGTTGCTCTTCGAAGTGCCGGCACAGCTGGTGCCCGGGCCGGCGGCGCAGTCGTTCTTGCCTGCGGCGGCGATGCCGAAGCACTTTTCTTTTGCGGCCTTGTCCTGGGCCTGGACCGGAGCGGCGGCCATGGCGAGGGCGGAGCCCAGGGCAGCGGCCAGGGCGAAAGCGGGAAGCGCGGAGCGGATCTGGTGGTTCATGGGAATGTCCTGAGCTGGGGGTGGCGCAGGACCGGTTGGTGCCTGCCTCAGGAGCATTCGCACGACGGGGCAAATGGTTACGCAGCCGGAGAGAATGATTCACGGCCGGCATCGGTGAGCCAGACAGGGCCCGAGCCAGATCGCCTCAGCGCTGATCCAGCTCATGGTGGATCAGCACCACGCATTGCGACGCGAACAGCATCCTCGATCCCAGCGTGATTTTCTTCGCCCCCAGCCGCTCGAGGCCCGGGACCGTCTTCTTCGGCATCGGGATGTGGTCGGTCAGCAGGAAGCAGGGGCGGCCCGCGAATGCCTGATCGCGGATCGATGTGCCCTTGCGGTCCATCAGGAACAGCTGGTGGTCAACAGCCAACTCCTGCACCAGCCGCTCGAAGCTGGTGGTGCGCACGGTCACGCCGGCTTCCACCGGCCGCGTCTCGTCCTTGCCCATGCCCCTCGACGCGTCCAGCGCGTTGGCGATCCTGCCCAGCAGTGCGCGCTCGTCGAAGCCACCGATGTCGCGCATGGCACTGGCGTCGTAGCGGATGCTGCGGGAGAAATCCCGGGTGCTTTCGAGCACGAGGTAGACCACCACATCCGCGCGGTGCGATTGTGCCACGAAGACCGCGTTCATCAGCGTGTGCGCCAGGATCTCGGTGTGCGCGTCCTGGCCGACGGACGCCAGCAGGGCGTGGCTGTCGGTGGGGGCGGCACGTGCTCTGAGGACGAAGGTTCGCATGGGGGCCTGGCCAACGAAGGTCGCGCGAGGCACGCGCCTGCGGCCTCCCATTGTCCCTGTACGACCGGACGATGTCAGCGCATATGCCGATCGCGCAGGGTGATGCACAGGATGCATCGCGATGTTGTTCGCCGCCGCGTGCCCACGGCGACCCAGGCGCGCGCGCGTCATGAATACTTCATCGGCACCTAGGGTCCGCGCTAGCTGCGATCGACCAGCCGGCGCGGGCAGAATCGCCGCCAAGTCCCCGTCGACAGCGAGACCGGATCATGCTCACCCTCAACAACGTCACCGCCTCCGCGCCATCGTCCACGCTGATGGCCCAGACACCGGGCGGCGTGCTCACTGCGCCCAGCCCCGCCGAGATCCAGGCCGCCCGCCAGGTGCTGGAGCGGATCTACCAGTCGAGCAGTGCCACCGGCGCGCTGGGCGGCAGTGGGTCCGTGGGTTCCCGTGCCCTGGGCCTGCTGGCGCAGGGGTTAGGGGTGGCGCTCGGCACGGCGGGGTTCTGGCTGGCGATGCAGCAGCCTGCCGGCCTGCCGGTCCTGCAGGAGACGCTGCTCATGCAGGGGCCGGAAGGCTTCTTCGACCGCCTCGACAGCATGCTTGCCGGAAGCGGCGGCGACACCGGCGCTGCTAATGCGCTGCGCGGCACGGTGATGGGGTTCCTGGCCGACGGGCAGGTGCACAGTGCCGGCGTCGTCCTCGGCGAGACGCTGACGCAGCTGCAGGAAAGGGGGCTGATATCGCGTCACGCCGATGCGCGTGGCCTCGCGTTCGACGCGGTACTGACTTACGCGCAGCAGCATCCGGACACCGTGCGGCCGCAGGCGCCGCAAGGCGCCACTGCGCAGCGCGTGCCGCCGCCCGTCGCGCCTGCGCTTTCGACTGCGCAGCAGACGCCGGCGCTGGCATCGGAGATCCACGCGCTGCGCGCCGGTATCGCCGAAGGCCGCTTTGCCAACAGCGAGGAAGGGTTTGCGCATGGCCAGACGCAGCTCGAGGCGCTGGTCGCACAGGCCAATGAGCTGCGGGCGCAGGGCGTGCAGACCTTCGGCGCCGACGCTGTGCAAGCGGCGCAGGTCGAGCTGGTGGCGCGGCGCCACCATTCGGTCATCAGCCAGTACCTGCGCAATGCGGAAGAAGGCGGCGCGCTGCCGTCGACCGCCGACGTGCGCACGTACCTTGACGGCGTGCGGGGCTTCGACGGGGAAGTCGCCGCCGCGTATGGCCGCCCGGCATTCGGCGACGCCGCGTTGGCGAATGCGGAAGGCCGCCTGACAGCCGCCACCGAGGCGCGGGCGGCATTCGTGTCGTTTGTCTCGCAAGTGGGCAGCGGCGCGTACGCCAACAGTGCCGATACTTACGCCGCGGGCGTGGAGCGGCTGGAAGCGTTCCGCCAACAGGCCAATACGCTCGCTGGAACGGAGGGCGTCCTGGCGTTGACGTCATCCGAATACATCGGTGCGGCGCTGCAGCTCGAGGGGCGACGGCTGAACTCGGTGCTGGCACAGACGTTCCGCGACGCCGAGGCCGGCCGTCCCGTCGACCCCGACGCCGCGGCCGCGGCCGCGATGCTCGACCGCGCCGGCCAGCTGGATGCCGAGGCCAGCCGAACGACTGGCAGTCCACTGTTTGCGCCGGGCGCGCTGGCGACCTATCGCGAGGCCCTGACTCGGCTGGCCTCGCCGCAGGCAGCCGCCGCCGGCGAGCCCGGGTCGCCGGATCCGCGGTTGCCATCGATCCCGGAGCCCACGCGCCTGCCCGGTGGGGACGATGTCCAGCGTGTCGCGGAGGAATACGGCGTGTCGGCCCACGACGTGGTGCGCGTGATGCAGGACAACCCGGGTATGTCGCCGGAGCATGCCGCGCAGTACATCCGCGGTGCGCTGCTCGCCGCACCCACAGGTCTCGATGCGCCGCGGATGCCGCCCCCACCGCCCGGCGGAGGGGACGGGGAGGGCAACACGGCGGCGGCTTCGGATCCGGACGGCACGGCACGCACCGGCGCTGCGCAGCTTCCGCCAGACGGCACGCGCACACTGAACGTGCTGCAGCCGGATGACCTCGGGTTCCGCACGTCGACAGATGGCAGCGGCACCCATATCGTGTTCCTGGAATTCATCGGGCCGCGTGCCGGGTACGACCACGCGCGCTGGGACGCAATGGGGTACCGCGTGCACGATAGCTACACGCCCGAGACCGGGTGGACGACGTATGTGAGCGATGCGCGCAGCGGCGAGGTGCTGGGGTATGCCGCCAATACCCGGCTGGCCAGCGTCGCTGACCGCCTTGGCGAGGTGATCGAGCACAATGCCAGTCAGCTCGAGGATCCCGGCAAGCGCGATGCATACATCAAGAAGTGGCGCACCGCGCTCGGTGTGCTGCTCAATCCCGGCGCCACGCGCGCTGCGCCGAACGAGATCCAGAACAACGTGCGCCGGCTCGGCGAGGCGCTCCAGGCAGAGACCAACCGGATGCATCGCGAAGGCGCTGGCGAGCAGATCATCCTGCCGACTCCCGAGAACCGCACGCCAGATGGCTTCGAGTTCCATCTGCCCGGGCCAACGCCGCGCATCGGAGACTAACGAGAGCGGCGAGAGTGGCATGGGGCTGCAACGTCTACGCCGCGACCAGCGGCGTCCGGTCCTGCCACGTTGCCAGGGCCGCGCCCGCATGCCCCACGCCGTGAAGACCAGCGACTACGCTGGCGAACTGGCCTGACGACGACGGCCACAGGACCGGCGACATGCCCCGACCGAAGCTCGACCCGATCCGGGCGCGCAACCTGACGAACGACTACGCCAGGTGGCTGCTGGAGGAGCGGCGGCAGCGCACGCCGGCCCATGGCAAGCTGTTCGCGCGCCTGCACACCACGCGCGGACGGCGCTTCCATGGCTTCACGGAAGAGCAGGTGTGCGCGATCATCGGCGTGGACTTCTACAGCGGCCCCTAGGGCGCTCGGGCAGTGCCGCTGCGGCGCCGGACGCTACGATCGCGCCGGTGATCCTGAGGATCGTGAACAGGCGGGGCGCGGATGCTGCACATGCTCGTGGGGTTCTCGATCGGCATGGCGCTGCTGCTGGCAGCGGCGTTCGCGACTGGTTATCGCGACGTGCCGCTGGCGCGGCAGTCGCGGGTGGCGGGCTTCGTGATGCTCGCCGGTCTTGCGCTGACGCAGCTCGGGCACCTGGACATCGTCGGCCACGGCGGCGATGTGCTGCCCGGGCGCCCTTACGTGGTGATCGTGTTCCTGCAGTCGCTGGGCTTCTACTGGCTTCTACTGGCGGCTGCTGGGCGTACTGCGGCCGGAGAGCGCGTGGCGCCCGGCGGAATGGGCACTTCCGGTGCTTGTGCTGGCCGTGGCGCTGATGGTGCCGCTGGCATGGGGTATCCCGCTGGCGCTGGCCATGGGCACCACCGCGGCGCTGCACCTGTCCGTGCTGGTCGTCCGGCTGCGCGCAATGCGGCGCTGGTTCGTGCTTGAGCTGAAGGTGCTGGCGCTGTTCGCGCTGATGGCGCTGGCGGTCGCGGCCGCCGGGGTGCTGGCGCCGGGCGGGCTGGGCTGGGACGGCTATGCGTGGACCTATGCCACGCTCATCGCGCTCGGGTTCGGCTTGGTCGGCTGGCTGCTGCTGGCGGTGCCCGACCTGGTGCCGAAGACGCGCGAGGCAGTGGCGGTGGCCTACGCGCAGTCGACGCTGCGCCGCGTCGACCGCGGCGCCATGGCCGCGCGGTTGCGGCAGGTGTTCGAGGAAGACCAGGTGCATCGTGCCGAGACGCTGAGTCTGGTCACGGTGTCCGAGCTGCTGGGGCTCAGCGCGCATCAGCTCTCGGAGCTGGTCAACACCGAATTCGGCATGGGCTTCCCGCGGCTGGTGCGCCATTACCGGGTGCAGACGGCGCAGCGGATGCTGGTGGACGAGCCTCGCGCGTCGGTTCTTTCGGTGGGCATGGCGTCGGGCTTCAACTCGCAGTCCAGCTTCTACGTGGCCTTCAAGGAGCAGGTCGGCGAGGTGCCGGGGGCGTACCGGCAGTGGATGCTCGCGGCCGCTGGCGTCTCCGACGATCCGGAATGATCAATGCGGAGTCATGCAAGTTGTTGATCCTGCTTGATTCTTGGGGGAATTGCGGCCGACCTGCTCCTGGATGATCTTTCCGGAGGTCTGAGGCGAGTGGGCGGGGCAGGGTGGCGTCACTCCCATCCTTGAGCGACACCCATGCTGACCCTCGGAGACCTCGTCATGACCCACCTTGCCTACGGCCTGTACCTCGCCATTTCCATCGGAATGACCATCTGGGTGGCGCGCGCGCTATCCAGCAACGGCGATGTCTTCCTGGTCCGCTGCTTCGGCCAGGACACCGAGCTGGCCGCCTCCACCAACCGGCTGCTGGTCATCGGCTTCTACCTGGTCAACCTGGGCTTCATCACCTACCGGCTGGGGGGCTGGCAGGTCGACACCGTCGACCTGATCCCGGAAGTCGGCTCGCGAGTAGGCATCAACATGCTGGTGCTGGGGCTGATGCACTTCTCCAACATGCTGCTGATCGCGCGGCTGGGACGGGCGGTCAAGGCCTGGGCGCATGACCAGGCCGGCAATGGCGACCCGGACGGCATCCAGCCGCAGCGGCGCTAGAAGTACGAGCACGCCGGCGACCGCGGTGACGCGATGGCAACCGCCAGTGTGCGCGATGCCTCGCCCCGGCGTCTCGTTGCCCCGGCTGGAAGGGGTGACTCGCGACACGCTGACCGGTCGTCGGCCGCATGGCCTGCGTCCCGCCCGGTTATCGCGACGTGCCGGGTCCACGGCTCGCGCATCGTCCACTCGAACGATCAACGGACGGTCCTCGGAAAGGTCTGGCGGGGCGGAGTGCTTGTCAGTCGACGTCATTCGCCTGGCGGTCTGCGCCGCTGGCCGAGTCCGCTGCCGGTCATTCCCGAGGTGCCGCAGGATCCAGCAGGTCCGCCGATGCCGTCTGGCTGCGCGCGTCCTCCAGTTGCGACAGCACGTCGGTGTGTGCGGTGGTGTCGATCGCGGCGTCGCTGTCGGCGGCTACGGGCGCGGCGGGAGACCGTGGCGGCGATGGCGGCCGCTCGGCGTGCCCGTACATCTGCACGCGATAGATCGGTTCCGGCAGGTCCATGCCTGCCGCCTCGAGTGCCAGCTTTACGTGACGGATGGCCTCGCTCTTGACCAGAAGGAAATCGTGGTCGCGCTGGTCGACCCAGCCATGGAAGCGCATCTGGACGTTGGAGTCGCCGAGAGCGGTAATGAACGCGCGCGGCGGCGGCGTCGTCGCCACGCCGGCCACCTGGCGCATTTCGCGGATGCCGATGTTGTGCGCACGCACCAGATCGTCGTCGACGCCGATGCCGACGTCGAACTCGAAGCGACGACTGGGGTTGCGCGTGTAGTTGAGCATGACGCTGCGGAACACCAGCGCATTGGGCAGGCGCAGGTGGTTGCCGTCCAGGGTCATCAGGATCGTGGCGCGCCAATTGAGCGTGATGACGAGTCCTTCGTTGCCATCGATGACGACGTGGTCGCGCGGCGCGAACGGCTGCCGCAGGCTCAACAGGATGCCGGCGAGGTAGTTCTCCAGGATGTCCTTGAACGCAAAGCCGAGCGCCACGCCCAGCACGCCTGCCGTCCCCAGCACCGCACCCACCAACGTCGTGGCGTTGAGGATCTCCAGCGCCACCAGGAGCCCGAACAGCAGCACCGCCCAACGCACCGTCGTACGGGCGAGGTCGCTCAGGAACGGGTTCTGCCTGCCGACGGCCCTGGCCAGCAGCGCGCGCCGTGACAGCCAGCCGCCAATCACCCAGGCCAGGGCGACCACCACGATCGCCAGCGCCAGCAGCGGCAAGGAGGCGATCAGCGCATAAACCTGTTCCTGCAGGCGATCGACGACGGGCACAAAGTCGAATTCGGGGTTGGGCATGTGGACGGGCGTGCCGTGGACTTGGTCGGTGCGTCCACACTAAACCTTCGGGTCCGCAGGGGGTTCACGCCATCAGCCCGCCATGATGGCGGGCACCTCAAGAAGCCCTGCCGCGTCGCGGGTTGCGATCAACGGGCGCTGGCACGAAACGTTGTCCGGTCCTATTCCGCCGGTGCGGTGCCGTCAGCGGAACACGCAGCTGGTTCCCGCCCACAGTGCGGTGACGCGTGCGTCGGGCCCGCCGCCGTCGAGCACGCCGGCCATGCCGCCGGCGCTGAACTCGGTCCCCAGCGATGTCTGACGGATGTCTGCGGCGTAGGCCGCTGCCAGGTCCTGCCGTGTGCTGCCAAGTGCGAGTCCGGCGATGGTCGCCGGCCGGCGGCGATCGTCGCGCCCCCGGGTCGGGTTGACGCTCCAGCCGACGAAGCGGCCGTCCTGCGACAGCAGCGTCAGGCCACTGCCCCAGGTGGCCATGTCCACCGGCCCGGCGCCGCACTCGCCGTTGCGCCCGCTGGTGGGCTCCGCGCCCTCGGCGCGCGTCACCACGCCCACGACCATGTCGGTGTCGCTGCCGAACGCCAGGTGCCGTGCGCTGCCCGAGTCGGTCACCGCGCTCAGCCCGTCGCCCGACAGCGCGATGTGCAGGCCAACGGAAGGGGCTGGAAGCGTGGCTGCGCTCGGCGTCGCGGCATCGGCAGGTGGCGATGCGACGTTGGCGAGAGGCGGCGCTGTGCCGACGGACGTGGGTGTGTCGATGGGTGCAGGCGCAGGTACAGGGGCGCACCCGGCGAGCAGCAGTACGGCGACAGGAGCGAAGATCAACTGGCAGGAGGGCATGACGTGATGCTCCGGACGGGTTGTCGCCACGATACGCACCGCGCGTCAACATTGTGGAACGGTGCGCGCGCCTTGCATGCGCCCCCGTCCGCGCGGCGCTGTCGCGGTCGCTGGTGGCGGCGGATGCGGCTGACGCGCGTGAAGCGCTGCAGGTGCGCATGCATCGCGCTGTTGCTGGCCCCGTCCTCGCGCCGAGGCAACTCGTCCGAGGACGAACTGGACGAACTGGACGACCGCGAGCGTCGCGATCATGCGTACGCCCACAGCCGCGCGTTCCAGATCCTGCTCGCCGCGCTGATTCTGGCGAACGTCTACCTGATCGCCGCTCGCGCGCGCTCGTGGTCGATGCCGGACAACGTGGACCTCATGGACCTGCTGGGTGCGCTGGTAGTAGGCGCGCTGGCACTGACGGGGACGGTGCTGGCATGGCAGGCGGCCGACGCGCTGGGAGGTGAGGGGGGCTGCGCGATACGTGATGGGTAGCGGTTGCGCACAGGTCCGGTGGGTGGCAACGACCGCTCAGCTGTCGCCGCGCTGGTCGCGCTTGCCCTGGTTCTTGCGGTCGCGGGTGCTGATGCTGCCCTGGATCGCAGGGAGACGGCTTTGCCCCGCGTGCAGCTCCAATGCCTTGAGCGCGGCCTGGTCGGACTGGTAGCCGGCCTCGGAGACCTGCCCGTCGGCCTCGCCGATGTGTTGCCAGGGCTTTGCCGCGTGCGCCTGGGCGTTGTGCCGGTCCAACAGCCGGCGCGTGTTGGCCAGTGCCTTCTTCGGCGAGATCGCGCGATCCGCCGCTTTCGCGGTCTTCTTCGTCGCCTTCTTCACGACTGTCTTCTTCGCGACCTTGTTCGTCACCGCTGCGGTATTGGCGCCGGTCGCGCCGCGTCCAGCAGCGGACTTGGCCTTCGAGGTCGCGGCGGTCTTCCTCGCAACCGACTTCTTCGACGCTGATGTATTCCTGGGCAGGGTCTGCTGCTCGACCGACCGGGCCGACGCGGTTTTCCTCTTCGTGAGCTCGTCGGCCTTCGACTTGTCGGATGGTGTCTTCCTGGTCGCGGCTGCCGTGGTCGACCGCTTGCTGGTGGGCGCCGCACGCGAAGACGCCTTGTCTGCGGTCTTCACCGCCCGCGTACTTTTTGCCGCCGCGCGATCGCGTTTGATGACGTCTTTGTGCTGACCCTCCAGCCGCTGAAGGATGTCGGCAAGCAGTTCGGCCTTGTCGCCACTACGTGCATTGGCCTGACCGCTGCGGCCGCCCTTGCTTCCGGTACGCGCCCGAAGCGCGAGGCGGCTGCGCTTCTCCAGGCCGCGCGCGCGGTCGCGAGCCGTGCGTGCCCGCGTCACCAGGCGGCCGAGCTGCGCATCGGTGTGCCCGCGCAGCGCGTTGGCGCGGCTGGCGTCGTAGAGCCCCATCTCGGTGGCGTTGAGCAGGCTGGTGGCTTTTGCGCGCGTGATCGGCATGGGCGTCCTCCGGTGTGTGATGCGGTAAGGGGTAACACGCGGGGGCTGTAGAAGCAGTGAGCGATGCCACTGGTCATGCCGGTCACGGCCGCCGCTGGCGCTGCGGTTTCGGCCCCGTCGGGCGTGCGCAAGAGCCGTCCATCGCACCGGATGCATCGGTAGGCTCAGCCTCACGGCGGTGCCTGGCGCACGCGCTGCAATTCGCCGGGGCACGGCTCTGCGGCGGCCGGTCGCCGGTGAGATGATGGCGGCGCACATCCCGGACCTGCCATGGCCACGTACACGCCCGACAACGCGAAACTCGACCGCATCGTCGCCGACGCCCGCCGCAGCGCCGACCAGCGCGACCGCGGCTACCGCGAGCGCGCGCTGAAGATGTATCCGTGGATCTGTGGACGCTGCGCGCGCGAGTTCACGCGCGCCAACCTGCAGGAGCTGACGGTCCACCACCGCAATCACAACCACGACGACAATCCGGCCGACGGCACCAACTGGGAGTTGCTGTGCGTGTACTGCCACGACAACGAGCACTCGCGGCAGCTGGACCACACGGGGGTCAGCGCGCTGTCGGCCGAGGACGCGCCCGCCGCGGCGACGTCTAACCCGTTTGCCGGCCTGCAGGGGTTGCTGAAGCGCGGCGGTTGAGGCTCGGCCGGGCGAGCGCGTCTGCGCGGGTCGCTAGCGCGCGCCGTGCCCTGGGGCGCGCTGGAGATCCAGGTGCGTCAGGTACAGACGGAGCGCGAACTCCAGCTGGTGGTAGTCGGGCGCCATGTGCGTGCACAGCTGGTAGAAGGCTTTGTTGTGCTCGTGCTGCTTCAGGTGCGCCAGCTCGTGGACCACGATCATCTTGAGGAAGTCCGCGGGCGCATCGCGGAACATGCTGCCCACGCGGATCTCGCGGCTGGCCTTCAGCCGGCCGCCCTGCACCCGCGATACCGTGGTGTGCGTGCCCAGCGCATGCCGCACCACGTGCAGCCGGTTGTCGTAGACCGCCTTGTCCACCGGGTCGGCCTTGCGCATGTAGCGGTCCTTCATTATCACCACGTACGCGTACAGCGCCTTGTCGGTGTGCACCGCGTGCGGGTCGCCGTGGCGCGCCGCCAGCCACTCGCCCAGTCGGCCGGCGGTGATCAGCTCGCGCACTTGCGCCTGGGTAGCATCGGGGTAGCCGCCAAGGTATTTCAGAGGCGTCATCCGTGCACGACCCGACCTTCACGCAGCGCCAGCCAGCACAGCGTGACCCTGGTCGCGTCGCCTAGCGCGTCACTGCGACCGAGCGTCGACACGCGGAGGCTTCCCGCCATGTGCTTCGGATGCGGCTCCGGCGGCGCGTCGGGGCCCGCATCTCGCTGACGGCGCGCACGCCGCGCGTCATCGGGCGGATCGAACGGCGGCAGGTCAAGGCCGGGGTCAGGGATGCGGATGGGGTGCATGGTCGCAGTGTGCGCCCTGCGGACAGCGTCATGATGCGGGGCTCGCGGACGGTCGCCCAGCGCACTTTGCGAAGCGCGGGTGCGTCGTGCGAACGAAGCTCCACGCAGACACGTGCGGCACGACGCTCACGTTGACTCGACCGGCGCAGGGGTACGTTGGAGCCTTCCAGTTCTTCCACTGTGCAAAGGAATCGACATGATCAAGTGGGCCATCATCTTCGCCGTCATCGGCCTCATCGCCGGCGCGCTTGGCTTCAGCGGCGTCGCTGGCGGCGCCATGGGCATCGCCCAGTTCCTTTTCTGGGCCGGCCTCATCATTGCCGTGGTGCTCTTCATCCTCGGCGTCACGGTGTTCAAGAAAGCCGTAACCTGACGGCGCCAGCGCGCCCCGGCGCCCGCTTCGCGGCTGTCACTCGAGCCGGTCGACCTGCGGGTCCGCCGGCTTTTTTTATGCCTTTCACTGCCGCACTGGGGGGTGGCATCGGCGCGTAACGCGGTCTGAGTGCGCGATCAGCGCCTGCGGGCAGGTTGTCGCGCGTACGGGCAGGTCGTCCAGCCGCTGGTCCCGCGGAGACGCCCTCGCGGTTGTCGATCGGGATGTCATGTTGGCGCCGGTGGATCGGATCTGCGTGCGCCGACGCATCGCAGCGCCGTGCCTACAGGCGATCAGCGACGGAACAGCGCGTACTGCGTTGGTTGGCCGACATCGGCGTGTGGCTCACCGATGCCGCCGACCTGCAGCCGGTAGCCGTGGCGGCGCGCCAGCCCCGACGCCCACGCACGGAATCGCGCACGCGGCCATTCGAAGCGATGGTCCGGGTCGCGCCGCTGGCCGGGCTGCAGGCCGTACAGCGGGTTGTATTCGACGTTCGGCGTGGTCACCACCGCGGTCTCCGGCCGGTAGTGGCCGAAGACGACGTGCTCGGCGGCCGATAGACGCTGCGGTGGCAGGTGCTCGATGACCTCGACCAGGGTGATGGCCTGCGGCGCGACGATGGCCGCATGCGGCACGGTGATGTCGCCGCCGAGCAGCCGCAGGCGGCCACATGCGACTGCCGCCGCGAATTCACCGCGTCCGACCGCGAGCGCGGTGGCCTCCCGGTCCAGGCCTGTCACGCGTTCGAGCTGCGACTGGCGCAGCAGCGAGGCGAGCACGCGGCCCGCGCCGCAGCCGAGGTCTACGACGTCGGTGGCGCCAGTGTCGATGATCAGTCCGCTGACGAAGGCGATGCGCTGGTCGTGGAGCGTTGCGTGCATTCGTGGAAGCGTAGCGGACGGGTGCCGGTCACGCGCACCGCCGCGTGCGCCGCGTGCAGTCGCTGCCGGATACCGTCGGGTCACCGCTTGTCCAGCCAGTGCGCGACCGGTGCTAGAGTCCAACGCCTCCGGCGCGCGGCGCCGACATGGAGGCAGCGCATGTCGCAGCAGCGGGCGTATCCGGTCGGTACCCCGGAGCGGGCGTGGGACTCGGCCGATGTCGCGGCGTGGCGGGCGCGGCAGCTGCGGCGGCGGTCGTATGCCGACGATGTGCTGGCCGAGGTCACCCGGCTGCAGGCGCACTTGGATGCGGTCGGCTACGGGCGGGTGGCATACGGCGATGACGTCTATGCGCTGGTCGCGCTGCGCAGCCGCGACTGGGACGACGCCCTGCCGTGTGCGCTGGTCACCGGCGGCGTGCACGGCTACGAGACCAGCGGCGTGCGTGGCGCGCTGCGCTTCATGGACCTGCACGGCGGCGAATACGCCGGCCGCATCAACCTGCTGGTGGCGCCGTGCGTCAGCCCGTGGGCCTACGAGCGCGTGCAGCGCTGGAACGCCGAGGCCGTGGACCCCAACCGGTCCTTCCGTGATCCCGCCCCGGCCCTGGAATCGGGTGCATTGATGCGGCTGCTGGGGCCGCTGAGATCGCAGGTGCTGGTGCACATCGACCTGCACGAGACCACCGACAGCGACGAATCCGAGTTCCGGCCGGCGCTGGCGGCGCGCGATGGCGTCGCGTTCGTTGCCGGGCACATACCCGACGGCTTCTACGTCGTGGGTGACAGCTTGAACCCGCAGTCTGCCTTCCACGACGCGGTGATCGCAGCGGTCGCGCGGGTCACGCACATCGCGCCGGCGGATACCGACGGCCGCATCATCGGCGCCGACGTGGTGTCGCCCGGCGTGATCCTCTACCCGGTGCGGACGCTGGGACTGTGTGCCGGCGTCACCGATGCGCGCTACGCCACGACGACCGAGGTCTATCCGGACAGCCCACGCGCGACACCGGAGCAGTGCGATGCGGCCCAGGTGGCCGCGATCCGCGCCGCGATCGCGTTCGCGCTCGATGACGATGGCTTGACCTGACGGCGGCAGCCCGGGCAGCAGACGCCACTGCTATCCCTTGGCGGAGTGACGCTGGCGATCCGCACGCACGGCGTTGACGAGCGGCCTTGGTACGCTGCAGCGCCCAAGCCGTTGGACCCGCTCGTGCATCCAACCCGTGCCGTTGCACTGCTTTCGCTGCTGGTCATCGCCGGCTGCGCGAGCGTGCCGCCAGCGCCGCCGGCGCCGTCGCCCGACGCGGTGCGCGACGACCTTGTGCGGCGCATGCCGGCGTCGCTGGCTGACCGCGACGGCTGGGCGGCTGACATCCAGACCGCGCTGGCGGCGCTGGACATCGCGCCGATCCCCGAGAACCTGTGCGCGGTACTGGCGGTGACCGCGCAGGAATCCGGCTACAAGGCCGATCCCGCGGTGCCCAACCTGCCGACGGTCGCGCGCGGCGAAATCATCCGTCGCGCCGCCGCGCGGAGGATCCCGGCGTTCATGGTCGATGCCGCGCTGCGCGTCCGCTCGTCCGACGGCCGTACGTACGACGCACGGCTTGCCGAAGTGCGCACCGAGCGCGAGCTCAGCGGGCTGTACGAGGACCTCACCGACAAGGTGCCGCTGGGACGGCGACTGTTCGACGGGTACAACCCGGTGGAAACCGGCGGGCCGATGCAGGTCGGCATCGCGTTCGCGGAGTCGCGCGCGCGTGGCTATCCGTATCCGGTGGCGGGCAGCATCCGGCGCGAGGTGTTCACCCGACGCGGCGGACTGTACTTCGGCATCGCCCACCTGCTTGGCTACGAGACGCCGTATACGCGCAAGGTGCATCGCTTCGCCGACTACAACGCCGGCTGGTACGCGAGCCGCAACGCGGGCTTCCAGCACGCGGTCGCGGTGGCCAGTGCCGGCATGCTGGCGTTGGACGGCGATCTGCTGGCACCCGGCGCGCCGCTGGAGCGTCCCGGTGAGACCGAGCGTGCGCTGCGCTCGCTGTCGGGCGCGCTGGGCATGGACGACCGCGCGATCCGCGCGGCGCTGCTGCGGGGCGACCGCCTGTCGTTCAACGACGAACCGCTGTTCGCACGTGTCTTCGCGTTGGCTGAGCAGCGTGGTGGAGTGGCGCTGCCGCGCGAGCGTGTGCCGTCGATCCGGCTCGACAGCCCCAAGTTCACGCGGGAGCTGACGACGGAATGGTTCGCGACCCGGGTCGACACGCGCTACCGGCAGTGCATGGCGCTTTGACCCCTCACGAGCCGCAAACCATCGATCACCCACCCTCGCGGTCCCGCGCAGCGCGCCGCCTTCCCCTCGTGAGGAGCCACCCATGACGTCGTCAGCCGCCACGCCGATCCGTTTCCACGTCGAAGACAGCGGCGGTAATGGCCGACCCGTCGTCCTGATCCATGGCTGGCCGCTGTCGGGTGCGTCGTGGCAGGCGCAGGTGGGCCCACTGCGTGATGCGGGCCACCGCGTCATCACCTACGACCGGCGCGGTTTCGGCCGCTCCGACAAGCCCGAC
This sequence comes from Luteimonas sp. ANT-B3E, assembly GCA_001683895.1. Taxonomy (GTDB): domain Bacteria; phylum Pseudomonadota; class Gammaproteobacteria; order Xanthomonadales; family Xanthomonadaceae; genus Luteimonas. Next base: position 33,975 of record LXQJ01000044.1, read on the forward strand.
GGCGGCTTCGACTACGACACGCTGGCCGCCGACCTGGCGGGCCTGGTGGACGACCTGGACCTGCGCGACGCGACGCTGGTCGGGTTCTCGATGGGTGGCGGCGAGGTTGCGCGCTACGTGGCAAGACACGGCGAAGACCGCCTGCGCAGCGTGGTGTTCGCCGCCGCGGTGCCGCCGTACCTGATGCAGACCGGCGACAACCCGGACGGGCCATTGACCAGCGACAAGGCGCAGGAGATGGAGGACGGGCTCAGGCAGGACCGCGAGGCGTTCTTCGACCAGTTCACCAAGGACTTCTTCAGCGCCAACGGCGAGCTCAAGGTGACGGAGTCGCAGCGCCAGGATGCGCTGGCGATGTGCCTGCAGTCGGACCAGGCGGCGGCGCTTGGCTGCATGAAGGCCTTCGCGACCACCGATTTCCGCGACGACCTGTCCAAGTTGACGGTGCCGACGCTGGTGCTGCACGGAGACAGCGACGGCACGGTGCCGCTGGAAGGCTCCGGCCAGCGCACGCATGCGGGGATCGCCGGCAGCGAGCTGGTCGTGATCAAGGGCGCGCCGCACGGCTGCAACGTCAGCCACGCCGGGGAATTCAACGCGGCGCTGCGGGCGTTCCTGGCTAAATGATCGACACGGTGACAAGGTCGGAACGGTGGCGAAAAGCGAACAGCGAACAGCGAACAGCGAACAGCGATAAAGCGAAAAACGAAAAGGCGAAAAACGAAAAGGCGAAAAACGAAAAGGCGAAAGCCCGGGCTTCGGGCCATCGCGCCGGGATGCGGGGGTATCGCTACCGGTTCGGTTGGGCATCCTGCCCAACTCACCGGCGGGCACATCCATGTGCCCTTTACGCGACACCCCCGCACCCCAGCGCGGCGCGGTGACATCGACAGCAGCACTGTTGTCGTTATGGCCAAGCACCCGTCGCCTTCCGGTCACAATCAATCCGCTTGATCTCCCGAAGCCACGCCAATCGTCCGGCACGCACAGCTGACGCCGCAGCGGCCACACTGGGCGTCCGCACCCGGAGCACCGCGCCCATGCCGATCCGCACCCCGCCGCACAACCCTCACGACATCAGCCGCCACGACCTGCCCGACATCCTCGGCACCATCGACTCGGAGGTCCGCGGCATGTTCGGCAGCGACATGGGCAAGGTCGCCGACTACATCCCGTCGCTGGCGTCGGTGCCGCCGGACCAGTTCGGCATGGCCGTCGTCACGCTCGATGGGCAGGTGCACGCTGTCGGCAGCGCGCGGCAGCCGTTCTCCATCCAGAGTATGTCCAAGGTGCACTCGCTGACCATGGCGCTGGGTGCGATCGGCGACGACCTGTGGAAGCGGGTGGGGCGCGAGCCCTCTGGCGATCCGTTCAATTCGCTGGTGCAGCTGGAGCACGAGAACGGCATCCCGCGGAACCCGTTCATCAATGCCGGCGCGCTGGTCGTCGCCGACGTGCTGGTATCGCACTTCGGCAGCCGCGAGGCGGCGGAGAACGCGCTGCTGGCGTTCGTGCGCGCGCGCAGCGGCAACTCCGATGCCGGCCGCGACGAGGAAGTGGCGGCGTCGGAGCGCGAGAGCGGCTATCGCAACGTCGCGCTGGTCAACTTCATCCGCAGCTTCGACAACATCCGCAACGACGTAGATGATGTGCTCGACTTCTATTTCCTGCAGTGCGCGCTGCGGATGGACTGCGTGGAGCTCGCGCGCAGTGTGCAATACCTCGCCGACGGCGGCCACTGCGCCACCTCGGGCGAGACCGTTGCCAGCCCGGAGCGCGTGCGCCGGATCAACGCGGTGATGATGACCTGCGGCACTTACGACGCCGCTGGCGAGTTCGCTTTCCACGTCGGCCTGCCGGCGAAGAGTGGCGTTGGCGGCGGCATCGTCGCGGTGGTACCCAAAGTTGCCAGCCTCTGCGTGTGGGCGCCGGGCCTGGACGAGAAGGGCAACTCGCGTCTCGGCGGCTATGCGCTGCACCGGTTCACGCGGCTGACCGGGCTGTCGGTGGTGTAGCGCACCTGCACAGGCGGGGCGCGACCCGATGGACGCGGTCCGGCGATCGCCGCGCTGGTTGCCCCTATCCGCATGGGCGCGCCTGGGGAGCAGCGCCGACGACGATCCCGGCCGGAAGTCAGCCGCCTCCGGCGATATATGCGTCGACTTCGTGCTCCAGCAGGGTCAGCGGCACGGTGCCGGTCAGCAGCACGCGGTCGTGGAACGCACGCGGATCGTAGCGGTTGCCGAGCGCGGCGCGCGCCTTGTCGCGCAGGCGGATCATTTCCAGCTGGCCGATCTTGTACGACGTCGCCTGCCCGGGGATCACCACGTAGCGGTCGACCTCGGAAGGAGGGATGCCGTAGTCGATCGCCTGCTGCCGGGTCCAGCGCTTGGCGTGCAGGCCGGTGTCGACGACCAGCCGGCGCGCGCGGAACAGCTCCGCGTCCAGCTGCCCAAGCAGGCCCTCGGCGTCGCCCTCGTACCAGCCTTCCTCCACCGCCAGGCGCTCGGCATACAGCGCCCAGCCCTCGCTGAAGGCGGAAATGCCCCCCAGCGCGCGCGTCTGCCGGAACTTCGGCAGCGCGTCGTTCTCCACCGCCAGCGCCACCTGGAAGTGATGGCCCGGCACGGTCTCGTGGTAGACCAGCGTGCGCAGGCCGAAGCGGCTCAGGCGGTCGGGCCGCAGGGGCATCTGGTAGACGCCGGGCCGAGACCCGTCGAGCGGCGGCGCGGTATAGCTGGCGGCGGCACTGGCCCAGCGGTATTCGGGGTAGGGGCGGGCAACGACGCGGCTGGTCGGGCGGATGTTGAACAGCGCCTCGGCGCGGCGCTCGGCGTCGCGCATCATGGTCTCGATGTCGGCCATGATCTCCGCGCGGCCGGCGTCGTCGTTGCTGTAGGCCAGGTCCTTGTGCAGCTGCACGACGCGCGCCTTGACGGTGCCATCGGTGCGTCCGAGCGTCCGCAGGATCGCGTCCATCTCGCCCTCGATCCGCGCCACCTCGCGCAGGCCGATGGCGTGGATATCGTCCGCGGTCAGGTCGGTCGAGGTGAACTGGCGCAGGCGGAAGGCGTAGGCGTGGTCCCCGTCCGGGAACCGCCACAGCCCGGCGTCGTCGGTCGACATTGGCAGCTGCGCCTCCAGCGCGGCGATGCCGTCGCGCCACGCGGGATACACGCCCCCCTCGACGATCGCGGTGGCCTCCGCAACCAGCGCGGCGCGGCGTGCGTCGTCGATCGCGTCGACATCGGCCAGGCGCGCGGCATACGTCGTCACCAGCGGGTTGCCGGCCGGCGCGGTCGACACGAAGTTGCGCATCTGGTCGATCGTCGCATGCAGGATGAACCGCGGCGGCAGCACGCCGCGCGCGGCTTGGGCGCGCGCCTCGGCTACCGCTTCGCCCATGCGCGGCGCGAACAGCCGCAGCCGCGCGAGGTAGCTGTCGGCATCGCGCGCACTGGCAACCGGGTGCACCACCGTCATCAGGTTGGGCAGGCCGACGTTGGCGCCGCCGAACTGGTGCAGCGGGTACTGCAGGTGCGAGAAGCGCGCACCCTCGACGATGCGCTCCAGCTGCCACTGCATCAGCTCCGCCGAAACGCGGGTCGCCTCCGCCATCGCGGCCCGGTCAAAGGTCGCGAGCCGCGCGAGGCCCTCGCGCGCCATCGCCACGCTGGCGTCGTCGAACGCAGCGGTCTGTGGCGTCAGTTCGCGGTCCAGCGCCGCCTGTACGTCACCGTCGAAATAACGGCTGGCTGTCGACGACGATGGCTGCCGGCGCATCCAGTCATCGCTGAACCCGGCGAAGAAGGCCTCGGTGGCGGTGGTGACGGCTGCATCGCCGCTGATCGTGGGCACCGGTGTCGCCGTGGAGGACGCGGACGACATCGGACCGGGCGCGGTGGCGCAGGCCGACAGCAGCGCGGCGGCCAGCGCGGCCGCGAGCAGCGCGGCGCGCAGTGGCGCAGTTCGGGGGCGGTGTGCGGGACGGGACATGCTGGCCTCGTGGGGCGATGGTCGTAGCCCCCAGTCTAGACCGCGCATCAGCGGCAACGCGCCGCTTTCACCTGGGCGTGCGCGCGGGCCGTTATGGTCGTCGCACCGCCCACCGGAGCCGCGCCATGGCCGAGTCGCGAGATTTCACGCCCTACAGGGGGCCCTCCGGTGGCTGGGGCTCGGTGAAGTCGCTGCTGCAGCATGCCGCTCCCGCGCAGGCACCGGCGCTGGAGGGCATGCGGCAGCTTCGGCGGCTGAACAAGCAAGACGGCGTGATCTGCGTCAGCTGCGCCTGGGCCAAGCCACGCGACCCGCACGCGTTCGAATTCTGCGAGAACGGCGCCAAGGCGACGCTGTGGGAACTGGACGAGGGCCGCGTCGATGCCGCGTTCTTCGAGGCGCACACCGTCAGCGAGCTGCTGAAGTGGCCCGACCACGATCTCGAACGCGCGGGGCGGCTCACGGAGCCAATGCGCTACGACGCGGCGCGCGACCGCTACGTGCCGATCGCCTGGGACGCTGCCTTCGCGCTGGCCGCCGCCGAGCTGCGCGCGCTGCCGCCGCCCAGCGCGGTGTTTTACGCCTCCGGCCGCGCGTCGCTTGAGACCTCGTACATGTATGCGCTGCTGGCACGGCGCCATGGCAACAACAACCTGCCCGACAGCTCCAACATGTGCCACGAAAGCACGTCGGTCGGGCTGGCGCTCAGCATCGGCGAGTCGGTGGGCACGGTGCTGCTGGAGGACTTCGACCACGCGGACTGCATCCTCTCGTTCGGCCAGAACGTGGGCACCAACAGCCCGCGAATGCTCCACCACCTGCAGAAGGCCAGCCGACGGGGCGCCGCAATCCTTACCTTCAACCCCCTGCGTGAGCGCGGCTGGGAGCGGTTCACCAACCCGCAGGAACCGGTGGCGATGGCCACCGGCGGCGAGACGCCGATCAGCTCCGCTTACTTCCAGGTGCGCAACGGCGGCGACATCGCCCTGATCCAGGGACTGTGCAAGTCGCTGTTCGCCCTTGACGACGCGGCGATCGCCAGCGGCGCGCCGCGGGTGCTGGACCATGAGTTCATCAACGCGCACACGCAGGGCTTCGACGACTTCGCCGAGAGCGTGCGCGCGACCGGCTGGGACGCGATCGAGGCCGAGTCGGGACTGACCCGTGCGCGCATCCAGGAGGCCGCAGGCATCTACGCGTCGGCCAAGGCCACCATCTGCGTCTACGGCATGGGCCTCACCCAGCATGTGCACGGCGTCGACAACGTACGCATGGTCGCCAACCTGATGCTCATGCGCGGCAACGTCGGGCGCCGCGGCGCGGGGCTGTGCCCGGTGCGCGGGCACTCCAACGTGCAGGGTCAGCGCACTGTCGGCATCACCGAGAAGCCCGAGGCGGAGACGCTGGACCGCCTGCAGGCGCAGTACGGGTTCGATCCGCCGCGCGAGGAGGGGCTGGCGACGGTCGGCACGGTAAAGGGCATCCTCGATGGCAGCGTGCGTGCCTTCATCGGGCTCGGCGGCAACTTCGCGCGCGCCGCCCCAGACACGGTCGTGCTCGAGCGCAAATGGCGGGAGCTGCAGCTGTCTCTTCAGGTCGCCACCAAGCTCAACCGCGGCCACCTGCTGTGCGGCGAGGTGACGCTGCTGCTGCCGTGCCTGGGCCGGCTGGAGCGCGATGTGCAGGCGTCGGGCGACCAGTGCGTCACCACCGAGGACAGCACCGGCTGCATCCACGCGTCGCTGGGCACGGCACCGCCGGCCAGCGACACGCTGCTGTCGGAACCCGCCATCGTCGCGCGACTGGCGCTGGCGCTGTGGCCTGGCGACAGCTGCGTGCCGTGGGCGGCGTGGGTCGAAGACTACAGCCGCGTGCGCGATGCCATCGAGCAGACCTATCCCGACGACTTCGTGCCGTTCAACGCCCGCCTCCACACGCCCGGCGGATTCCCGCGTCCCAACGCCGCGCGCCAGCGGCGCTGGAAGACCGACTGCGGCCGCGCCGCGTTCCACGTGCCCGACACGCTGTGCGCCACCGGGTTCGGGGAGCGCGATGGCCGCCTGCGGCTGATGACGGTCCGCAGCAATGACCAGTTCAACACCACGGTCTACGGCTACAGCGACCGTTTCCGCGGCATCGAGGGCACGCGTCGGGTGGTGCTGATGCACGCCGACGACATCGCGGCGCTGGGGCTGGCGCCAGGCGAGCAGGTCGGGCTGGCCGCGGACTTCGACGGCGACCGTGAGGGCGATGCAGGTCACGATGCCGATGCGCCGGCGCGCGAAGTCGGCGGGCTGCGGGTGGTGCCTTACGACATCCCGCGTGGGTGCATCGGTGCCTACTTCCCCGAGTGCAATCCGCTGATGCCGGTCGGACACCACGCCATCGACAGCGGGGTGCCGGCCGCGAAGTCGATCCCGGTGCGCGTGCGTCGCGGCTCGACTGCGCCGGTGCCGATGGGGCCGTCGCCGGACTGAGCGGCAGCGCTCACGGCGCATCGCGGTGAGGCACCGATCGACCGGACCCCGCAGCGCCTACATGCTGGTCGGCGACGACGAGGACCAGCAACGTCGCGACCTGGCGCTGAACGGCAGCGGCGCACAGGGAAGTGGCATGCAGCGTCCCGAGGCTTCGGTCATCGGCGTGCATGGCATCATGGCTCCAGCGCCAGTGCGCCAGTGCGCCAGTGCGCCAGTGCGCCAGTGCGCCACGCGCGTCGCGAGCCCTGCCGAATTTCTTCCGGAGACAAGATTTGAACAAGAGCCTGCTGTGCGCGGCCACCGCGCTTGCCATGACCCTGATGTCCGCGCCGGTCGCCGCGCACGACGACCACGGCTGTCTCGACGATGCCTGCGACACGCGCGCGCTGTTCATGCAGGGCGCCGGCAGTGAAGGCGGCGGCAGCGATGGCATCATCGCCGCCAAGCGGCTCGGCGCGTGGGGCATCGACACCGACGGCATGGATACGTCGGTCGACCCCGGCACCGACTTCGTCGCCTATGTCAGCGGCAACTGGGAGAAGACCACGGAGATCCCGTCGGATCGCTCCAACTACGGTGGCTTCGCCGTCCTGCGCGACCTGTCCGAGGCGCGGCTGCGCGCGCAGCTCGAGGCGTACCCGGCCGGCGACCCCGCCACCGATGGTGACCCCGCGAAGATCGCGGCGCTGTACAGCGGCTTCATGGACGCCGAGAGGATCGAGTCGCTGGGCCGCGCGCCGCTCGACGCCAGGCTCGCCGCGATCCGCGCCGCCGCCGACAAGACCTCGCTGGCGACGCTGATGGGCCGCGCCAACGCCGGCTATGGCAGCAGCTTCTTCGGCATCGGCGTATCCGATGACCAGCGCGATCCCGACCGCTACACGCTGTATCTGAGCCAGTCCGGCCTCGGTCTCGGCGACCGCGAGATGTACATCGACCCGAAGTTCGCGCCGCAGCGCGAGCGCTACCAGGCGTACATTGCGCAGATGCTCGGCCTGGCAGGCTGGGAGCAGGCCGACGCCCGCGCCGCGGCCATCTTGGCAATGGAAACGCAGATCGCCGAGGCGCACTGGACGCGTGCCGAAAGCCGCGACCGCAGCAAGACCTACAACCCGCTGGCCCGCACCGATTTCGGCACGCGCGCGCCAGGCTTCCCGTGGCAGGAGTTCTTCGCCTCTGCGGGCGTGACCGGGGCTCAGCAGGTCGTCGTACGTCAGGACACCGCGGTGCCGAAGATCGCGGAGGTCTTCGATGCCACCAGCATCGCCACGCTGCAGGCGTGGCAGGCGTTCCGCACCGTCGACGCCGCGGCCCCGGTGCTGCCGAAGGCCTTCGTCGACGCCGAGTTCGAGTTCCGCTCGAAGTTCCTGTCCGGCCAGCCGGAGCAGCGCGAGCGCTGGAAGCGTGGCGTCGCGTTCGCCGAGTCTGCGATGGGCGAGGCCATCGGCCGTGACTACGTGGCGGAGTATTTCCCGGCGGACGCGAAGGCCAAGATGGACGATCTGGTCGCCAACGTGAAGGCGGCGATGGGCGCGCGGCTGGACCAGCTGGAGTGGATGGGCCCCGAGACCAAGATCGAGGCGCATGCGAAGCTCGCCGGCTTCGGTCTCAAGATCGGCCATCCCGAGGAGTGGCGCGACTACAGCGCGCTGCGGGTGGTCGCCGGCGACGTGTTCGGCAATGCCGAGCGCTCGCGCGCTTTCGAGTGGGAGTACAACCGCAACCGCATCGGCCAGCAGGTCGACAAGGCGGAGTGGGGCATGACCCCGCAGACGGTCAACGCGTACTACAGCTCGGTCAAGAACGAGATCGTGTTCCCGGCGGCGATCCTGCAGCCGCCATTCTTCGATCCCGACGCCGACCCGGCGGTGAACTACGGTGGCATCGGTGGCGTGATCGGGCACGAGATCATCCACGGCTTCGACGACCAGGGCCGCAAGTCCGACGGCGCGGGGCTGCTGCGCGACTGGTGGACCGCGGAGGACGCCGCCAAGTTCGAGGTCGAGGCCGCGAAGCTTGGCGCGCAGTACGAGTCGTACGAGTTCCCCGAGCTGCCGGGCATGCGCATCAATGCGCGGGTGGCGATGGGCGAGAACATCGGTGACCTGGGCGGGCTGACGATCGCGCTGGAGGCGTACCGCCGCTCGCTCGACGGGCAGCCGGCGCCGATGATTGACGGCTTCAGCGGCGAGCAGCGGCTGTTCATGGGCTGGGCGCAGATCTGGCGCACGCTGTGGCGCGACGACGCGCTGCGCCAGCAGCTGGTCAACGGCACGCATTCGCCGGGCCAGATCCGCGCGTTCGCGCCGCTGCGCAACATCGACGCGTGGTACGACGCATTCGGCATCACCCAGGCCGACCCGCTGTGGATCGCCCCGGAGGACCGCGTCCGCATCTGGTGATGCGCGACGGCAGCGGCGCCATGGGGTTCTCGTGGCGCCCGCTGCACACTGGGTGATGCCGTCCTCGTGATGGCTGGAACGAAGGCTCCCTTTCGGGGGCCTTCGTTGTTTGTGGATAGCGACTTTTGTTGTACGGAGCAGTCAAAGGCGAGGACGGGCCAGGGCGCGGGACGGCACGTCCACTCACCGGTAGATCGCTCGCCCGTTCGTTCGGCCATCCATGGCCGACTCACGACCGCGCACATCCATGTGCGCTGCGAGCGACAGCCGGTGAGCCGACGTGCCTCATTGCCATGTCGTCGTGGCCGATGGAACGACACCAGCACCAGCACCAGCACTAGCGCCAGCACCCGCACCAACACCAACACCAACACCTGCAACCGCACGACGCCGAGCTTTCGCCTTTGCGATTCGCTGGACGAAACCGACGTCAGTCAATTGCCGATGCGGCGCCTGTGCAGGGTGTTGCGGACAGCGGCCATGGATGGCCGCGGCGGCGAGTAGGCCATGGATGGCCTATCGAGCCGGGGAGCAACTCCCTGTGCAGGTGCCGCCCCCCGCCGGAGAACGTGCTCAGCTCTGTAAGGACAAACACGATGCGATGCCGCCCGCGCATCAGCAACGGACGCACGACTCACATCCCCGTCGCCGTCGTCAGTGAAGCGCTTCCCTCGGCGCATTGTCTCCATCCATCGCAATGGGCGGCAACGTCGTCGCCTCACCACGCGCCGCCACCGCGTCCAGGAAATCGCTCCCCCAGCGCGCCAGGTCGTAGTGGCTGACGATCTCGAACAGGTTGCGCTGGCGGCCTTCGCATTCGTGCGGGGTCATGGTCAGGGCCTGCAGCAGCGTGTTGGTCAGGTCCACCGGGTCGTGCGGGTTGGTGAGCAGTGCGCCCTTCATTTCGGCGGCCGCGCCGGCGAACTCAGACAGCACCAGCACGCCGCTGCTGCCGTGCAGTCCGTGTGCGGCCACGAACTCCTTCGCCACCAGGTTCATCCCGTCGCGCAGCGGCGTGATCCACATCACGTCGGCGGCGGTGTAGTACGCCACCACGTCCGCGAACGGCAGCGGTCGCGAGAAGAACCGGATCGGCGTCCAGTCCAGCGACGAGTGGTGGCCGTTGATGCGGCCGACAGCCTGGTCGATCTGCGTCTGCAGCGCGCGGTAGATGGTCATTTCCTTGGCCGCCGGCACGCACACCATCACCAGCGTCACCTCGCCGCGCAGCTGTGGGTTCTCCGTCAGCAGCCGTTCGAACGCCAGCAGCTTCTCCAGGATGCCCTTGCTGTAGTCCAGCCGTTCGATCGCCAGCACCAGCTTGCGCACGCCGATCTCCGCACGGATGGTCGCGATGTCCTCCTGCACCTGCGGCGTCTGCAGGCACTCGCGGATGCGCGACACGTCGGTGCCGATGGGATGCGCGCCGAGACCGACGCGGCGGTTGTCCGTGCGCAGCTCGGTGGCCATGGTGTCGACGCCGACTGCGCACCCATAGGTCAGGTAGCGCGGCGCGCACGCGGTGCGCGCGGTGACTTCGACCGGCATCGCGCCGCGCACCGCGTCGACGAAGTTCTCGACGTGGCGCGGTACCTGGAAGCCGATGTAGTCGCAAGCCAGCAGGCTGGCCAGGATCTCGCGCCGCCACGGGATGATGTTGAACACGTCGCCGGAGGGGAAGTGCGTGTGGTGGAAGAACGCGATCCTCAGGTCCGGTCGCAGCTCGCGCAGCGTCGCCGGCACCATCCACAGGTTGTAGTCGTGGATCCACACGGTCGCGCCGGGTCCGGCCTCTTCTGCTGCTGCCTCGGCGAAACGCTGGTTGACGCGGCGGAATACCTGCCAGTCGCCCTCGTCGAACCGCGCACGCTCCCAGAAGGTGTTGATCACCGGCCAGAACGCCTCCTTGGAGAAGCGCTTGTAGAACACGTCGACCTCGTGCCGCGTCAGCTGCACGCGCGCCGCGGTGAGGTTGGGGTAGCGCTCCGCGTCGACCCCGGTATGGCGCTCGAACGGCACGCCCTCGCGCTCCTCCGTGCTCCACGCCACCCACGAGCCAGGATGGCCGTCGCCGAAGAAGCTCAGCAGGCTGGGGATGATGCCGTTGGGCGAGGAATGCGTGCGGCGCACCGGCTCGCCGTCGACCACGTGCTCCTCGTAGGGCAGGCGGTGGTAGACCATCACCAGCCCGGCCTGCCCGGGCACGCTGGGTGCCACCGCGTAGCGCGTGACCTGCGACGGGTCGAGCAGCGCGAAGTGCGTGATCGCCTGCAGGATGCCGCCACAGCCCGGGGCCTGTGCGTGGAAGACGTGCTCGAGCCCGGACGTGGCATCGAGCAGCGACGGCTCCGATGCGCCCACGCACACGCCCTGGAATCCGGCGGTGTACATCGACAGGTCGTTGAGGGTGTCGCCGGCGACCAGCACGCGGGCCCGGTCGACCTCCAGGTGCCGGGTCAGCGCCTCCAGCGTGCGGCCCTTGTCGGTGCCGCGCGGCAGGATGTCGAGGTAGCGGTCGGCGGAGTACAGCACCTCGCAGTCCAGCGCGTGGGCGGCGGCCTCGATGTCGGGGCGCAGCGTCGCCAGGTGCGCCGGGTCGCAGTAGTACGAGCAGCGGCGCTGCTGCGGCACGTCCTGGCGCACCAGCCCGTCGAATGCCGACATCGCCTGCGCCACCGCGCGCTCGCCCGGCCAGCGCGACTCGATCTCCCACTGCAGCGGCTGCACCGGCTGCATGTTGTGGGTGCGCACCACGGTGGCGCCGACATCGCAGACCACGTAGTCGGGCCGCGGCAGGGCCGGGTCCGCCAGCAGCGGCAGCACCGCCTCCAGCCCGCGCCCGGTCACCCACACCAGCTGGATCTCCGGGTGCGCCTCCACCATCCGGTACAGCCGCTGGCGCTCGCCCGCCGACCCGGCGAGGAACGTGCCGTCGAGGTCGGTGGCCAGCAGCATCGGCAGCAGCGCCGGCACCCCCGCCTGCACGGGTGTCCCCGCCTGCATGGGTGTTGTCGGAGTGGCGGATGGCGTGGTGCGCTTCGCAAGCGTGGTGGTGGTCATGGCGTCCTCTGGGGAGTGTGTGGCTCCGTGATTTCCGGCAGCAGCGACAGGGCGGACGGGGTGGTCCGCAGCATGAGGTGGAAGCGGGCGCCACCCGACAACAGCCGCGCGCGCGCGAGCCGGCGACCGCCGACGCCGAGCGCGAGCACGCCCAGCGCCGCGACGAAGAAGCCCGGCAGCGCGCGGCTGCCCATCAGCTCCATCACCTGGCCGGCGGCGGCGGGGCCGATGGCGGCGCCGATACCGTGCAGCAGCAGCAGCGCGCTGCAGCCGGCGAGCAGGGCGTCGGCGGGCAGGCGGTCCAACAGGTGCGCGACCGACAGCGGATACAGCGTGAACGCCAGTCCCCCGAAAACGAAGAACAGCGCATAGACGGTTGCAGGTGCCAGCGACAGCAGCACCAGCGGCAGCATCGCCGCCGCGGCCAGCGCGGCGACCAGCGCCAGCGTGGTTCGGCGGGCGCCGCGATCCCAC
>LXQJ01000044.1:46481-58011 GCA_001683895.1 Luteimonas sp. ANT-B3E
GCAGCTGCAGCGCGGCACCGCCAAGGATGGTGACGCCCATGAAGTAGCCGACGCCGGCGCGGTCGAACCCGACCGCATCGGCGAACACCGGTCCCATGCCCCAGAACGCGCCCAGCGCCACTCCCGACAGCAGCGCCCCGGCGGCGGCGCTGGGCGCGCCGCGACAGATGCCCGCGATGCCCGCCTTGGGCGCAACGCCCATCACCGGTTGCTGCAGGCGGGTCATCGCCACTGGCAGCGTCGCCAGCGAGAACAGGATCGCGATCACGCTGAACAACACGAAGCTGCCCGGCGGCTGGCTGTCCAGCAGCAGCTGTCCACCGGCGAGCGCCAGCAGGCTCACCACCATATAGATGCCGAACACGCGACTGCGGTGCTCCGGCGCGGCCTGGGCGTTGAGCCAGCTCTCGATGACGGTGCAGAGTCCGACCAGCGCGATGCCGGTGATGAGCCTCAGCAGCATCCAGCCAACCGGGTCGACCCACAGCGGATAGACCAGCACCGCGGTGGCGGCGAGCGCGGCATGGAACGCGAACGCGCGTACGTGGCCGACGCGCCGGATCAGCGGCGGCGCGGTGAAGGTGCCGAGAAAGAAGCCGACGAAGTAGCCTGACATGATCAGGCCGAGGGTCTGGTCGGCGTAGCCCTCGAGCCGTCCGCGGACCGCGAGCAGGGTGCTCAGCAGGCCACTGCCCGCTAGCAGCAGGGCGACGCTTGTAAGCAGGGCGGTGACAGGTGCAACCAGGCGCAGCACGAGCGGAAGGAAGTCCTCGGTCGATGCGGTGGTGCAGCATAACACGTTGATAACAATGATGTTTTGATGCGGCCGCTCGCATGACTGCGGGGTGTCGGTCGGTCAGTGCCTGCTTGAACGCGATGCCTTACGCTCGCTTCCACGCTTCCCGGCACCGGCGCAGCGTTCGTCCAGGGGAGCCAGAATGCCGAACTACGAATCAGGGCAGCACGCCGTCAGCGCAGACGAGCCGGTTGACGCGGTCGACGCCGTGAACGAAGCCGGCGAGCCACGCGACCGCTATGCCGATGCGCTGCGGGCCGGCGCGCTGCTGGTCGTGGTGTTCGGGCACTGGGTCGCCACGCTGCCCCGCTTGGCCGGGGAGCGGCTGGTCGACACCGAGCACCTGCTGCGTCTGTGGCCCACCGCCGGGCTGCTGACGTGGGTGCTGCAGGTGGTCCCGCTGTTCGTCTTCGTCTCCGCCGCTGTCAGCGCCGACGGCGTTGCGCGCCGGCTCCACGAAGGCGGCGCGCAGCGGCACTGGTGGGCAGCCCGGGCGCTGGGCATGGCGCGGCCGGCGGCGACCTATCTCGGCGTGCTCGCCGTGCTGGTGCTGGTCTCGCGCTTCACCGGCGCGCCACGGATGGGACCGTTCAACCACTCGCTGACCGTGCACCTGTGGTTTCTGCTGATGCTGCTCGCTGTGCAGGCGCTGCTGCCATTGGGCGTACGCGCGGATGCGCGCTTCGGACTGGGTGCGGTCGGCGGCCTGCTGCTGGCCGTGGTCGCGGTGGACCTGGTGCGCGGCGGCATCACCGGGGCGGCCGATCTGCGCACGCTGGGTGCACGCGTCACCGACGGTGCCGGCGGCGTCGGCTGGCTCAACCTGCTGCTGGTCTGGCTGCTGCCGCAGCAGCTCGGCGTCGCCTGGCGGCGCGGGCGCATCTCGGGCGCGTGGACCGGGCTGGCGCTGCTGACGCTGGGCGCGGCGTGGCTCGCGGCGGCAGTGGCCAGCGGCTATCCGGTCGCGATGGTGGGTGGCGACCTCGACGGCAACAGCAATCTGCTGCCGCCGACGCTGGCGCTGGTCGGGGTCATGTGGCTGCAGGTAGGCGCGGTGCTGCTGTGCGCGGCGCCGGCACGCCGCTACCTGGCGCGGCACCGGCCGGCACGCGTGGTGGCGATGCTGGGCGCGCTCGGCATGCCGCTCTATCTGTGGCACAAGCTGGCCGAACTGCCGGCGGCCTGGCTGGGCGCGCGGCTGGCCCTGCCGATCGACGCCGGCGTGCCCGGCGAGGCGGGCTTCTGGATCGGCCGCGCGTGGTGGATCGGCAGCTGCCTGCTGATGGCGGTGCCGGTGATCGCGGCGGTGGTCGCGTTCGAGCTGCGGCGCACGCGCGGGGTGCCGTCGGCGACGTCGACCGGCGCCATCGTCGCCGGCGGGGTGGCGTTGTTCGCCGGGCTCGCCGCCAGCCTCGCGCTGGGCGCGTGGCCGGGGGCGTTGATCGGGCTGGCGGGGGTGGCGCTCGCGTCGTGGCTGCTGCGCGCGCGGAATGCGTTGCGCTGAGCACGCGCGGCGCTGCGACCCCGGCGCGCGCGACCTGATCCTCGTGCCGGCGGCGCGCCGAACGCGCTGCCCGGTCAGGCGGGGGCGTTGCCGTCCGCGCCGGGGGCCGGCGCGGTGTCACCGGCGTCGCCGTCGGCGGCCTGTTTGGCGGCTTCGGCGGCTTCACGCTTGCGCGCGTCCTTCTCGTCCTGCTTCTTCTTCTTCGCGAGCTCGCGCTGGCGTTTTTCGAACGAATAGTTGGGCTTGGCCAAGGTCGTGGTGCTCCTGTCGGGCGGCACAGTGTACGGTGTACGACCGTGGCGGCCGAGGCCTGCCGTCAGTCCGCGATCCTGTCGCGGCCCGCGTCCTTGGCACGGTACAGCGCACGGTCGGCGGCGCCGATCCAGGTGCGTAGCGAGGTCGACGCGTCGACCAGCGGTGCGATGCCGATGCTCGCCGTGATCCGGAGCTCAGGCTGTCCGGGCAACCGCAGCGCCGCGACCGCGCGGCGGAGGCGTTCGGCGACCCCGTGCGCGTCCTGAGCACTCGCCCCTGGCAGCAGCACCACGAACTCGTCGCCACCCAGGCGGCCCGCGTGGTCACCCGCGCGGAGCGCGTCGCGGATGGGACCAGCGAGCGCGCGCAGCACGTCGTCACCGGTGGCATGGCCGAGTCGGTCGTTGACCTGCTTGAAGCCATCGATGTCGATCAACAGCAGGCAGGCGTCGGGCGCATCCGCGGCACGGTCGCGCAGCAGGGCGCCGGCGCGCTCCTCCCAGTCGCTGCGACCCGGGAGCCCGGTCAGCGCGTCGGTACGGCGCAGGCGGTCCAGCTCCTGGTTCTGCAGCCCGACCTTCCGGATCAGGCGATAGCTGGCGAGGCTGACGGCCACGGTATGGATCACCAGCCCGGGCAGGCAGGCCAGCATCACGGCCATGCTGGTCCGCGGTGCGAACGCGCCCGACGTGAGCAGCACCACCGCAAGCAGCCCCAGCACCATCCACGGCAGTGACCGCAGCCACAGCCCGCGGATGCCAGTACTGATCTTGTCGACAGAGGTGAGCGTCAACAGCAGCGCGCTCGGCAGCAGGCTGAAATGCATCAGCGGCACCAGGCCGGCGATGATCGCCGAGTCCACCAGCAGGTTGCGGCGCTCGGCGCGCGGGGGGTCATCATTGCGCCACGCGAGCAGGTAGGCGACGTGCGGCCATGCCAGGGTCATCAGCGCCAGCAGCACCCACGCCCATGGCGGCGATGCGAGTTCATGCAGCACGACGGCGGCCGGCAGCGCGGCGAGCGCGAATCCGGCGATCCGAAGCGGGTACACCCGCCGACCCAGCCGCAGGTTCTGGGGCAGCGGCCCAGTGTCAGGTGGAGTCGCGCCCAGGTCGCTGTTGACGCCTCGGGCGCGTCGGTCCGCGATCTTTGCTGCCTGCGGCGGCATCGCCTTCCTAGATACTGATGACGGTCCCGAGCATACTGCGCGCCGCCCGCTCGAAAAAAAACGGCGCCGTCGAAGCGGCGCCGCATTCACTCTTTGTGCGTGGTGGCCGGAGGCTCAGTTCTCCCGCTTCTCCGACGGCATGGTGACCTCGACGTCGGGCACCGAGATCGTGGTCTCGCGGCTGCTGACGTCGACCTCGGGCACCGTGACGGTCGTGTCGCGGGTGCCGACGTGGACGTCGGCAGTCTCCACGTCGTACGCAGGCATGCGGCCTTCCTCCGTCACCTCGACCTTGGGCATGTTGCCTTCCTCGGTCTGCTCGACGGAGCACGCCGAGAGGGCCAGGCCGCAGCCGACGATCATGGCCAGGCTGGCGTTCTTGACGATGGTGTTCTTCATGTTGCGATGACTCCGTGGGATGACTGGGGGCGGATGCTTCACCAAGGCATGTTGATATCTGGTGACGACGCCGGAGGGTCTGTTGCCGCCCACGGCAAGCGGCGTGGCGGCAATGCACCCAGGTGACCGTCGGGGAGTGCATGCGCCGCGTGGCCCGGTTCCAATCGGAGTGTCCGGCGGCGCCAGCTTCAGCCTGCTGTTCGGATGTCGGAGGCATGCGGGGACCTCGGCCGGCCGGATTCGCGTGACGGACACCGGAGCCTGCGCCACCATGCGGGCCATCGCCCCCGCAGCTAACCGGAGACTTCCATGCGCCTGACCCCATCCCGTCCCCTGTTGCCGACCCTGTTGTTCGCGGCCGTTGTTGCCGCATCCGGCTGCGCGTCCACGACGCAGGCCCCGACGCCATTGGCCGCCAGGACGCCGCAAGCGCCGTCCGCCGAAGAGACCACCGCCATCCCGGCGCTCGCCGGCGACCTGGTGGTGTCGACAAACGAGCCGTTCTGGCAGGCGCGGGTGGTCGGCAACACGCTGCGGCTGGCGGGCGTCGGTGGCGCGGAGCGCACCCTGACCGTAGTGGCGTCCTCGCAGCGCAGTGGCCGCCGCATGCTGCGCGCCACCGACACCGCCGGCAGCGTGGACGCAACCATCGACGACGTGCGCTGTCAGGACAGCATGTCGGGCGCGGCCTTCCCGCTGGCCGGTACGCTCATCGTCGACGGCGCCGGCCCGTTTCGGGGCTGCGGGCGGCCGGGTCGCACCGACGGCGACCAGCCTTGACCGGCGCACAGCGCGTGGACCGCAAGCGGTCGGGCGGCAGGTGAGCGACATCGATTTCGTTGTCGCGATCCCGGCGCGACACGACGCCACCCGGCTGCCGGGCAAGCCGCTGCGGCTGCTGGCCGGTGACCCACTCGTACTGCACGTCGCGCGCCGCGCGCTGGCGGCAGGTGCGCGCGAGGTGTGGGTCGCGGCCGACGACCAGCGAATCGCCGATGCGCTGGTCGGCGCCGGCGTCCGCGTCGCGATGACCTCGCGCGGCCACGCCTCCGGCAGTGACCGGCTCGCCGAGTGCGCGCGCATCGCCGGCTGGGACAACGATACCGTCGTGGTCAACCTGCAGGGCGACGAGCCCTTCGCGCCTGCGGCCGGCATCCGCGCGGTCGCCGACGCGTTGCGCGCCTCAGATGCGCCGATGAGCACGCTGGCGACGCCGGTCGACGACGTGGCGGCGCTGTTCGACCCCAACGTGGTCAAGCTGGTCCGCGCGGCCAACGGCGATGCGCTTTATTTCAGCCGCGCACCGCTGCCCTGGCCGCGCGACGCGTTCGCCAACAGCCGCGATGCGCTGCCCCCCGGCGGTCATTGGCTGCGCCACATCGGCATCTACGGCTACCGCGCCGGCTTCCTGCAGGCCTTCGCCGCACTGCCGCCGACGCCGCTGGAGCGCATCGAGTCGCTCGAGCAGCTGCGCGCGGTGGAGCATGGGCACCGCATCCATGTCGCGCTGACGCCGGAGGCGTTTCCGCCAGGGGTTGATACGGAAGGGGATCTGCGGCGTGCCGAGGCGAGGGTGGCCGGGGTCTGAGCGACCACGGGACAGGCGTACTGCGCGACGTGTCATGTCACACCCGGTGCTGGCGCTTCCGTTCGGCCAGCGCTTCAAGCAGTTCAAGTGCATTGAGCTGCGCTCGGAGCGCCACCGAACGGAAGGCCTGCAGCAGGCGCAGCTCGATATCGGAGTCGACAAGCAGTGCATCTGCTGCCGCAATCCCATCGAGATGTTCGTCGCGACCGATCGATGGCGCACCGCGCCCGGTCGCAAGCCATTCGAATCTTGCCTGGGTCGCAGCAGCGATCCCGCGCATGTTGGCCAGGGTGGGACTCTTGCCCTGCGACGATTCCCAGTGACTGACGGCGCTGCGCTGCACCCCGACGTGGCGTGCCAACTGCTGCTGCGACATGCCCGCCCTGCGCCTCGCAAGCCGGATCCGATCTGCCTGTTCCATGCCTTCGCCCCCCGGCTTCCCTCGCGCGATGCTAGCAAAGATGGCCTGGTTATCCGCGGTAGCGGTGATCGGCCACCCAGGCTGGCATCGCAGCCGAATCAGCGCGAGTAAATCGGCTCGCTGCAGGGAACGGACAGTGCTGGTAGCCGATCCGCGGTGATGGCGAGGTTCCCATACGAAGCACGCGCTGCCAGATTGTCGCCATGGAAGCACCTTGGCGGCAGGGGGTCGGTCTTCCGCGGAGGCTCGGGGGGACTTCGAGCCAGACCCAGCAACTGGTCGGAGAGAGCACGTCATGGAAGCAGAAGCACGGACAGGTGCGCCGCTGGGCGCGATTGCGTTACTGGGGATCGTCCTGCTGTTCGTCTTCCTGCAGATCGGGCTGCAGGTGTCGCGCGCGTTTGCATCGCCCGGGTTGAGCCAGGCCAGCGTAGGGTCTGGTGACCCTGTGTCGGATCGGGTGTCCGCGATCGCTGCTGAATTCCGTGTCGACGAATCCGGTGCGGCGACGTATTCGATACCGGTCTACGGCGTCCCGGGTACAGCGGGGGTCGCACCGCAGCTCTCGCTCAACTATTCCAGCCAGGGTGCGGAAGGCATCATGGGCAAAGGGTGGTCGGTGGGGGGCGGGTCATCGATCACCCGCTGTCGCGCCACACGCGAGGCGGGTGACTTCATCGCGGGTGGCGTCGCCGTGGACGGATCGCCGAACGCGGTGGACTTCAGCGCCGATGATCGCTTCTGCCTCGACGGCCAGCGGCTGGTTCCGGCGCCAGCCGCGGCGGGCCAGTGCGTTGTCGTCGAGGGAGCGACGGTGCAGGTGCTTCACACCGAGATCGAGTCGTTCCAGCGCGTCTGCGCGTACGCCGCGAACGGGGTGGGGCCTACCTGGGTCGCGTTCTTCACGGTCGAGCGCAAGGATGGGTCGATGTCGTGGTACGGGGACCGCGACGTGTATCCCGTGGCCAACCGCCCCGATGGTTACGTCAATTCCACGGCGCCAGGCTTGAGCGACGCAGCCATTGCCTGGGCTCAGACCCGCTTCCAGGATTCTACCGGCAACTACATCGACTACGTGTACTGGAAGGGCCACCCGGCGGGTGCGGACACCATCGAGCATGTGCTGGTCGAAGTGCGTTATACCGGAAAGCTGCAGCTGCCAGGCCAGGCGGAGCCTTCTTCGGCCCCGTACGCGCGCGTCGTGCTCGAGCACGTGCAGCTGCCGGCCGATCAATGGGACATCGGCTACCAGGCGGGCGGGAAGGTAGCCCGGACCCATCGTCTGCAGGCGGTGTCGTCATGGAGCGGCCAGGATCAGGCGCGTCACTACGCGTTGGCGTATGCGCCGAGTCCGTCAGGCAATGGCATGGATACGCTGCAGAGCGTCACCGAGTGCCGTGACAGCAGTCTGCAAGTCTGTTCGGCCCCCACACAGTTCGAGTGGTCCGGCGCGCGCCACGAGCTGGCGACTCAGGAAAGCCCAGCCAACCTCAACATCAACCTGACAGCGTTCATCTCGTTCAAGCTTGCCGACATCGATGGCGACGGTCGGCAGGACATGGTGCACCTGCTGGCGCCAGGGAACGGGTGCGCAGGCAGCCGGGTCGTCACCAGCCTCGCGCGATTCGACCCGCAGGGACGCCCGACCTTCACGCCAACTGGAGAAATCTGCCTCCCTGCATCCATCGGGCCGCGTGGTGACGGCGCATGGCATGTGTTCGACTACAACGGTGATGGTCGCGACGACCTCTTTGTTTCGTACCAGAACGAGCAGCCGTGGCGGCTGCATCCATCGACGGGCGCTACATTCGACGCGGCGCAGAACCTGGTGGAGGGAATTTTCGTCCCGTCGTGGAACCTGCGCGACTATCAGGTGCAGGTGGCGGATCTCAACGGCGATGGACTGGTCGACATCCTGTTTCCATGGAACGGTACTCTCCGGGCGCGGATCACCGAGCGGATAAACGGCGGCTTCGGATGGGGCGCTGAACGAGTTGTTGTTGTGGACCCGGACTCGGTTGAAGGACCGGGTGGTTGTGACAACGAAGATGGTTATTACGTCCGCAACTGCGAAAAGGCGATCTCCGTTTTTCCAACGCCGAAGGCAAGCTTCGCCCAGATGGCGGATTTTAATGGAGACGCCGCTTCGGACCTCTTGTTCCGGGTGGACTGGAGCGTTCAATACAGAAGGCCGCCAGGGCCGCACTGTATGCCAGAGAACCCCAAGGTACGTTACGTGCCGGTGGAGGTCGCGCCAGGTGTTCGGACGACACAATACGGCCGGTTGCCCGCTGCGTCCGGCGTAGGTAAGTCGTTCCCGGAAGACCCCTGCTACGAGTACCACACGGGTACAGCGATATACGCGTTCGTGATCGACAGCGTACAGCCGGGACTTGTCACCACTGCGAACGTGGGTCTCATGACAGTGGGGGATCCTTGGTCGATTGTGTTCGGAGACGCCAACGGCGACGGGCTGACAGACATGTACGTTGCTGCGACGGCATCGTCTGGTTGGTCGTACCGCATCAACACGGGTCGAGGCTTTGGCTTTGGCTTGTCGCTTCCTCCAGGCGGTACCGACCCCGCGCTGACCCGCTTCGTTGACGTCAACGGCGACGGCCGTACCGACATGGTGTCGCTCACGCCCGGCAGCGGTGCGCGTGCCTACAGCGTCGCGTATGCGCGTGGCGACGGCAGTTACGGTCCACTGCAGCCAATCCCCGGCGGCAATGCGTGGCTGTGCGAGGCGGCCAACTGCCAGGTCAACCAGTACGCCCCGATTTTTGGAGACATCGACGGCGACGGGTACGTCGACTTCATGTCCCTCCGGTTGCAGTCAGTGCCGAGCGTCCTGGTATCACGCGCCGCGGAGATACAAACGCCCCGCGACGTCATCTGGCGGATCACCAATGGCCTGGGTGCCACCACGCAGGTCACGTACGCCGCGCTGACCAACCGGGACATCTATCGGCGCAGCACAGGCTCCCGCGCGCTGAACTGGGGTAGGGGGTCGCCGGTCAGCGATTTCCTGGCGCCGATGTACGTGACGTCCAGGGCAGCGAGCAGCGCGCCCCGGTGGAACCAGCCGGATGCGATGTCCACGGTCCACTATCGATACGCCAATGCGCGCGTGCAGGCGGGTGGGCGCGGATTCCTCGGCTTCGGCGAGATCATGACCGTCGATGCCAACCAGACCGGGGGACACGTCACCACGCAAACCAGCTACTTGCAGAATTTTCCATTCACCGGGCTGCCGTACCAGACAACCAAGCGGCTCATCGGCGGGGAATACGAGATCCCGGGGTGCCTGCAGGGATTTGTTCCGGAAGGTTGTTTCTCAGGACCCGGCCAGGGGTTCGCGCCACCCACCGGTTCGTTTTTTTCCAACGGCTACCAATCCTGGGAAGGCGATACCGATATCGCTTCAGCTCAGTCCACGCTGTTCGATCAGGGAGTGCAGGGACCCGTCCACGTCCGGACGGCTGGATCGGACGAGCAGCTGCGCGACCCGAACACCGGCAACCACACGTCAAGAGTCCTGACCGCCTTCACCTACGCCGGATTCGGCAACGTGGCACAGACCTCCGTGCAGACCTACGACGGTCTTGACAGCCTGCTGTCGACCGTGACGACGTCCAACTTCTACAGCCAGGACAACATCGCCAAATGGCGACTCGGCAGGCTGAGCGAAACCGTCGTCAACCATGCGCGTCCCGGTCAGGCGGACGTGCAGCGGCGATCACGCTTTGCCTATGCGATGGGTGGTCCCGCGACCGGGCTGTTGACGGAAGAACGCGTCCTGCCTGGCGGGCCCGCGAGCCGCGACCTGCGCACCGCCTATCAGCTGGATGGCTACGGCAACAAGGTGTCGTCGACGACATGCAGCAATGAGGTCGGCAGCTGCACCCCTGCGGGGCTCGAGTTCCGTCCTGCCAGTGCAACCAAGGTGCATCGCTACAGCCGGGTGGTCTACGACGGGTTGGGCCGGTATCCCATCGCGACGGTGGAGCCGTTCTGGAACGGGTCCGGCGCAAGCGAGTGGGTCACCAGTACCGTCATCTCGCGCAACATCTTCGGCGACGTGACGCTTGCGGAGGACGTCAACCAGGTCGCCAAGCTGGCCCAGAGCGGGCAGCTGGGACGTCCCTACTACGCGTGGACCCAGACCGCGTCCGGCGTCGGGCCGGGTGACGCCAACGGCGGCGTCAGCTCGCTCACGACCTATCGCTGGTGCGGCGAAGTGGACTGTCCTGCTGGCGCGCGCTTTCGCGAGAAGGTTGTCACATCGGGTGCGCCTACCCAGTGGTCGTATTTCGACGTGCTGGGGCGCCCGGTGATGAAGGCCGTGGAGACCTTCAATGCCGGTGCGCCGGGCCAGGATGTGTCAGCGTCGTGCAGCGCTTACGACGCGGTCGGTCGCGCCGAGCGTATGTCCAACCCGTTCTTTCTTGCGGGTACCGGAGGCAGCGACGGCCCCACGGGATTGTCAGGCGTCTGCAGCGCGGGCCGCGACTGGACACGCTCGCAGTTCGATGCGCTCGGTCGCCCGACGGCGACGCTTGCAGCAGACGGCAGTGAGGTGCACATCGCTTACCTGGACAACCTGACTGGCACTTACAACCAGCGAGGCTTCGGCGTCAACCAGTGGCGCAATGCACTGGGCGAAAGCACCTTGACACTCGACGCCAAGGGCCTGCTGCTGGCGAACCAGTACGATGCGACCGGCAACGTGATCGTCGTCGGGCGCAATGTTGGTCGTGGTGACGTCGCCAACTTCTTCGCATACGACATCCTGGGACGCAAGACCGCGCAGCACGACCAGGACGCCGGCCTGAGCGAATACGAGTACAACGCTCTGGGCGAGCTGCTGGTGCAAAAGGACGCCAGCCTGCAGCGGACCGAGAACCGCTACGACGCCCGCGGGCGGCTGTGGAGTCGCGTCGTCCGTCTCGCTGACGGCACGGTGGAGACGGAGACCACGTTTGGCTTCGACACCGTGCCGTATGGGCTTGGGCAGCCCGCGTCCGAGACGATCGCCGGCAGCTACGAAACGTGGCGCACGACGCCGTCCCGTTCGCATCAGTTCAGCCGCAGCTATGTCTACGACGTGATGGGGCGCCCGGTGGGCGGCACGACGTTCATCGACGGCGTGTCCTACCCTGCAGGTGTGGCCTATGACGCGCTGGGCAGGCCCGCGCGCGCTCAGGACGCATCGGGACAGTGGGCCAAGACGGAGTTCGACGTGCGCGGCTTCGCGCGCGCGCTGTGCCCCAGCAGTGCAACGGATGCGTCTCCCACCTGCGCCGTGGCTTGGCAACGCACCTCTGCGACCGACCACTGGGGCAACGTGACCGCCGAGTGGCGCAGCGGCTCCGGCGCCATGACCGTGACACGCAGCT
>LXQJ01000044.1:58021-59679 GCA_001683895.1 Luteimonas sp. ANT-B3E
CAAAAAAATGGCGTTATTCGAGGTGCCCGTCAGCAGGAACTGTGAATTCGGAGTTTATACGAAGTCAGCTGAGTCCTGGTGGGGCATTAGCGTCCCACTACAGCACTAGTCTCGCAAGAACTAGGAGGTATTGGAGAGAGAAGAATGTATCGTTCTAGGTATTCCTCGTTCCCGCTTTATGCCGCGGCGACTTTGGTCCTGAGTGCGGTCCTTGTGAGCCACGCTGGATGCGTTGGAAAATCAAGGACGTTGTTAAACGATGGTTGTGGCCGAGGAAAGAGAATGCAGAGCGAGTTAGTAAAACTGGGCGTCGAGGTTTCTACATATCAGCCTGATTCGTTGCACGATGATTATATTGATGGGACTTCACGCTCGTATGACATTACGACGTTAACGGTTATAGCGCCGAGTAGGATTAAGGGGCGTCAATTGAGTGTGGTCCATGCAGTAACGCCTGCAGCGGACTCCATCTGGGTAGAAGTGGGGAGGAGGTATGTTGTTGAAATGGATAGCACATTAGCGTGCGCATCGGGTGTTGACCTAAACCCAGACGCGATAACTATTTTGTCAATAATGTCAGAAGCAACGGAAGCTGATTGAAAGATCTTCTGTGAGGGCTTTCAGCCATGGCGTTGTCGTAGGGCATGCCGGGTCGGCTCATGCTCAAGACCATGTTCGCTGTCTCCGCTTTCGCCCGGTAGCGGGCACTTGTGTACTGGCTACCGCGATCGTGGTGAAGGACCACATTGGGCGCGGGACGTCGATGCATGATGGCCATGTCCAGCGCGCGTTCGGCCAGGTCGCGGGTCTGTTGCGAGGCCATCGCCCAACCAACCACGCGCCTGCTGCACAGATCGAGGACGGTTGCGAGATACAGCCAGCCTTCGCGCGTGGGAATGTGAGTGATATCGCCGACCCACACGCGATCGGGAGAAGCGCTGGCGACCGGCCAGGCCAAGCGATTGGGTGCTGCAGGCACACGCTGGTAGGGGCGCGTGCGCGCAGGAAGCGCCGGTTAAAGGGGTCAGGTTCAATTACGCCCAAGATGCCAAGAACGTCATGTCACCAAACAATACGACGCGACCGGCAACGTGATCGTCGTCGGGCGCAATGTTGGTCGGGGTGATGTCGCCAACTTCTTTGCCTACGACATCCTGGGACGCAAGACCGCGCAGCAGGATCAGGATGCGGGGCTGTCCAATTACGATACAACGCCCTGGGCGAGCTGCTGGTGCAGAAGGACGCCAGCCTGCAGCGGACCGAGAACCGGTACGACGCCCGCGGGCGGCTGTGGAGTCGCGTCGTCCGTCTCGCTGACGGCACGGTGGAGACGGAGACCACGTTTGGCTTCGACACCGTGCCATATGGGCTTGGGCAGCCCGCGTCTGAGACGATCGCCGGCAGTTACGAAACCTGGCGCACGACGCCGTCCCGCGCGCATCAGTTCAGCCGCCGCTACGTCTACGACGTCATGGGGCGCCCGGTGGGCGGCACGACGTTCATTGACGGCGTTTCCTACCCCGCGGGCGTCGCCTATGACGCGCTGGGCAGGCCCGCGCGCGCTCAGGACGCATCCGGGCAGTGGGCTAAGACGGAGTTCGACGTGCGCGGCTTTGCGCGCGCGCTGTGCCCCAGCAGTGCAACGGATGCGTCTCCCC
>LXQJ01000044.1:59689-60019 GCA_001683895.1 Luteimonas sp. ANT-B3E
CGGGCAGTGGGCCAAGACGGAGTTCGACGTGCGCGGCTTTGCGCGCGCGCTGTGCCCCAGCAGTGCAACGGATGCGTCTCCCCTCTGCGCCGCGGCGTGGCAACGCACCTCGGCAACCGACCACTGGGGCAACGTGACCGCCGAGTGGCGCAGCGGCTCCGGCGCCATGACCGTGACACGCAGCTACTTCCCCCTCAACGGACGCCTGCAGCGCCTGTGCGCCGACAAGCCCGGTGGCGGCGAATGCGACCTGGTCGACGAGCAGTACGCGTGGGATTCGGTCGGCAACCTGCACACCCGGCTCAAGGCGGGCCGGTATCTGGAGGGCTT
>LXQJ01000045.1:0-1658 GCA_001683895.1 Luteimonas sp. ANT-B3E
TTCGCTGGAGCAGATCATCGAGTGGCGCGGCAAGCCGCGCGCGATCCGCTGCGACAACGGCCCGGAATACATCAGCGGTGCGCTGCTGGCCTGGGCGGAGCGGCACGGCATCCGCATCGACCACATCCAGCCAGGCAAGCCGCAGCAGAACGCCTACATCGAGCGCTACAACCGCACCGTGCGTTATGGCTGGCTGGCCCAAACCCTGTTCGACAGCATTGAACAGGTGCAGGACAAGGCGACGCGCTGGCTATGGACTTACAACCATGAGCGTCCGAACATGGCGCTCGGCGGCATCACCCCGATGCAGAAACTGGCACTTGCCGCTTAGCTCCACTTTTGGCGACTGCTAAAAATGGGGGGATTACCGAACTTTTTCGTCCGATTTTCCGAGGAGGTTCCTCGAAGACATAGTGATTACTGACAGGCAGTTCAACTGCGTACTGACGCAGTCCAGGGCCGGCACCCCGGTTCCGGCTTTGTGCCGCGAGCAGGGTATCAGCGCGGTCTCGTTGTACAAGTGGCATCGCAAGTCCGGCGGGATGGACGCGTCGACAGTGTCCTACCCCAAGGAGCTGCAGGACGAGAAGCGGCGCCTGACCAAGATGTATGCCGAGGCGCAGTCTTGCGCCGGGCTGTGCAGGTAGGCCCTTTCAGAAAATTGTTGAGGCCATCTCAATGCCGGGAGATGGGTCAGTTGGTAGTGGAGCGTGAGAGAACGAGCATCCGGCACGCCTGTCGGACCCTTCGACTGTCAGCCAGCCCTGTTACCGCTTCCAGCCGAGGCAAGCGATGAGAACGCGCTGATCGCCAACTGGCTGGTGCGGCTCACCACAATCTAAGGCGAAGGGGGCTTTGGCCCGCGCTTCCTGCACCTGCGCAACGTGAAGGGCTTTAGCTGGAACCATGAGCGGGTCTAGCGCGTGTAACTGAGCTGGAGTTGAACGTGCGGATCAAGTCAAGGAAGCTTATGGTGCGGGAAACGCTGCAGCCGCTGGAAGTAACCCAGTCAATCAACGAGGTCTGGTCGATGGACTTTAGGCACGACTAGCTCAGCGAAGGCCGCAGCTTCCGGCTGTTCAACATGCTGAATACTTCGACTGCGACGGGCTAAGTATTAATTCAACGTATCATTTCCCGGCGGCTCGCGTGATTCGACCCCTGGATTAGATCATCGAGTAGCGCGGCAGAGCCTGCGCCTATCCGCTGTGATATTGGACACGAGTAGATTAGCGGCGCACTTCCGGCGTGGGCGGAACTGTCGGGCATCTGCACTGAGCACATCCTGCCGTGCAAGCCGCAGCAGAACGCTAATATCTAGTGCTACAACCGGACCGTGCGCTACAACAGGCTCGCCAGAACCGTATTCGACTTGATCAAACTGGATCAGGGGCAAAGTGACTCGGGGGCTATGAACTTACCACTACGAGTGACCGAACGTGCAGTCGGCGGGATTGCCCCAATGCAGAAACTGGCACTCGTCGCCTTTGTCCGCTTCTGGCAAGCAATAAGAATGCAGGGATTAGCGGGGGAATCGGCGCCAACGTTGCGGGAAGCGGGGCGGGCAACGGCGCGGTGCGCGCCGCTAGACTGTCGCCCCGCCCCGCGCGCCGGCCCCCGCGCCGCGCCACCGGCGTCACGCGCGCGCGCATGCTCCG
>LXQJ01000045.1:1750-8004 GCA_001683895.1 Luteimonas sp. ANT-B3E
CAAGCTGCCGCTGGACCATGGCCCCGACGCGCTGCGCGCCGCGGTGCTCGCGCGGTTGGGCATCGACGACGACGCGCTCACCGGCTTCACCGTGGCGCGCCGCAGCTACGACGCGCGCCGGCGCGGCGCGATCGTCCTGATCTACTCGGTCGACGTCGACACGCCGCTCGAGGCGGACATCCTGCAGCGCATCGCGCTGGACGAGGAGTCCGCGGCCGGCGACGGCGGCGGCGCGGGCGGGCGCATCGCGTCGTCCCCGGACACGTCGTACCGGCCAGTGGCGCGCGCGCGGGTCGATGTCGACGCCGACGCCGACGCACCGCGGCCGGTGGTGGTCGGCATGGGCCCGTGCGGGCTCTTCGCCGGCCTGCTGCTGGCGCAGATGGGCTTCCGCCCGATCATCCTCGAGCGCGGCCGCGCGGTGCGCGAGCGCACGGTCGACACGTTCGGGCTGTGGCGGCGCAAGGTGCTGGACCCGGAGTCCAACGTGCAGTTCGGCGAGGGCGGCGCCGGCACCTTTTCCGACGGCAAGTTGTGGAGCCAGATCAGCGACCGCCAGCACCACGGCCGCAAGGTGCTGATCGAGTTCGTCGCCGCCGGCGCACCGGAGGAGATCCTCTACGTCAGCAAGCCGCACATCGGCACCTTCCGGCTGGTGTCGATGGTCGAGCGGATGCGGGCGACGATCACGGCGCTGGGCGGCGAGGTGCGGTTCTCGCATCGGGTCGACGGCCTGGACGTGGAAACAGGCGCCGACGGCACGCGTACGCTGCGCGGGCTGGTGCTGGCCGACGGCAGCACGCTGCGCGCCGACCACGTGGTGATGGCGCCCGGGCACAGCGCGCGCGACACCTTCGCGATGCTGCATGCGGGCGGGGTGTTCCTGGAGGCGAAACCTTTCTCGATCGGCTTCCGCATCGAGCACCCGCAGTCGCTGGTCGACGACGCGCGCTTCGGCCCGCAGGCGGGGCACGCGCTGCTGGGCGCGGCCGACTACAAGCTGGTGCACCACTGCCGCAACGGCCGTTCCGTGTACAGCTTCTGCATGTGCCCGGGCGGCACCGTGGTCGCCGCCGCCAGCGAACCCGGCCGGCTGGTCACCAACGGCATGAGCCAGTACTCGCGCAACGAGCGCAACGCCAACGCCGCGATCGTGGTCGGCATCGACCCGGCGGACTACCTGCCGTACTGGCCCGACGGTGGCCCACTGGCCGGCATCGCGCTGCAGCGTCACTGGGAGGAGCACGCGTTCGCGCTCGGCGGCGGCGACTACGTGGCCCCGGGGCAGCGTGTCGGCGACTTCCTCGCCGGCAGGGCCTCGCCGGCGTTCGGCAGCGTGCAGCCGTCGTACACGCCGGGCGTGCGTCCGTCGGACCTGTCGGCGTCGCTGCCCGACTACGCCGTCACCGCGATCCGCGAGGCGCTGCCGGTGTTCGCGCGGCAGGTGCGCGGGTTCGCGATGGACGACGCGCTGCTGACCGCGGTCGAGACCCGCACCTCGTCGCCGCTGCGCATGACCCGCGACGCCGACGGCCACAGCCGCAACACCCGCGGGCTGTTCCCCGCGGGCGAGGGCGCGGGCTACGCCGGCGGCATCCTGTCGGCCGGCGTGGATGGCATCAAGGCCGCGGAGGCGGTGGCGCTGGAGCTGCTGGCGCAGGGCCGCGCGCAGGCGGCGTAACGCTGTGTGCGGCGTGCGCCGGCGCAGGCCGCGCTAGGCTGCGGCACGTAGCGGCCCGTCGCCGCCATCCCCTCCTGCCTGGCTGCCGCGATGAACGTCGACCTGCCGTATTCCGAGGCCTGTGCCCGCAACCGCGAGCCGATCCTGGCGGTGCTGCGCCGCCACTTCGCCGACCGCCGGCACGTGTTCGAGGTCGGCAGCGGCACCGGCCAGCACGCGGTGCACTTCGCGACGGCGATGCCGTGGCTGCAGTGGCAGTGCGCCGACCGGCCCGACTGGCTGCCTGGCTTGCGTGCGCAGCGCGACGCCGCGGTACTGCCGAACCTGCCGCCGCCGCTGTCGCTGACCATCGATGCCGCCGCCGGCTGGCAGTGGCGGGACGCCGCAAGTACCGGTTCGACGTCGTCCGACGCCGATGCCGATGCCGTGCCCGCCTCGCCTGCCGGGCCGAGGCGCTTCGACGCGCTGTTCTCCGCCAACACGCTGCACATCATGGCGTGGCCGCAGGTCGTGGCGTTCTTTGCCGGGCTCGACGCGGTGCTGGCCGATGACGCGGTGCTGGTGGTGTACGGGCCGTTCAACGACGGCGGCCGCTTCAGCAGCCACAGCAATCGCGACTTCGACGCCTCGCTGCGCGCGCGCGACCCGGCGATGGGCCTGCGCGACGTCGAGGCGGTGGACGCGCTGGCTGCGCGCGCGGGGCTGGTGCGCGTCGAGATGGTCGCGCTGCCGGCCAACAACCGCTGCATGGCCTGGTCGCGGGGTGGTACCGGATGACGCGCACGCACTGCAGCGCGGCGCAGCCGTGCCGGGTCGCCGCACACTTCACTGGCGTAGCACACGCATGACGGGTCCGCTGATCGCCGGCTTCGACGCGCCGGTGCACGTCCTGGTCACCGGCGCCAGCCGCGGCATCGGCCTGGCGCTGGTCAAGGCGCTGCTGCGTCGCGACGGCGTCGCCCGCGTGCATGCGCTGGCGCGCGGCGCCGATGCCTGCGATGCGCTTGCGGCGCTCGTCGACGCGCACGGCGGGCGGCTGCAGCGGCACGCCATGGACCTGACGAATGACGACCACCTCGATGGACTCGCAGACGCGGTCCGTGCGCACGGCGACGCACTGCACCTCGTGCTCAACGCCGCCGGCGTGCTGCACGCCGACGGTCTGCGCCCGGAGAAGTCGCTGGCCACGCTGACCCGGGCATCGCTGCAGCGCAGCTTCGCGCTCAACGCATTCGCACCGGTGCTGCTGGCGCGCGCGCTGCTGCCGCGGCTGCCGCGCGACGCGCCGGCGGTGTTCGCGTCGCTGTCGGCGCGCGTCGGTTCGATCGGCGATAACCGCCTCGGCGGCTGGTACGCGTATCGCGCCGCGAAGTCCGCGCAGAACCAGCTGCTGCACACCTGGGCGATCGAGCTTCGACGCACGCATCCGCGCGCGACCTGCGTGCTGCTGCACCCGGGCACGGTCGACACCGGCCTGTCGGCGCCTTTCCAGGCCAACGTGCCGCCGGCGAAGCTCTTCACCGCCGCATACGCCGCCGACGCGCTGCTCGCGGTGGTCGCGACGCGCACGCCGGCCGACAGCGGCGGGTTCTTCGCGTGGGACGGCAGCGCCATCCCGTGGTGAGCGCGCCGCGCGCCAGCGTGCCGGGGGTCGCCGCGTGAGCGGCGTGCGTCCAGGCGGCGCGATGCCTGGTGACGATGGCGCAGACGGCAACGCAGACGCAGACGGCGATGCGCACGGCACCTTCTCGCTGCGGGGCGTCGGCAAGCGCCATGGCGACACGGTAGCGCTCGACGCCGTCGACCTCGAGATCGCCACCGGGCGCACCACCGCGCTGATCGGCCCCAGCGGCGCCGGCAAGTCGACCCTGCTGCGGATGATGGTCGGGCTGGACTGGCCCGACACCGGCGTCGTGCGCTTCGACGGCGCGCCGCTGCGGCATGGAGATCTCCCGGCCCACCGCCGCCGCATCGGCTACATGATCCAGGAGGGCGGGCTGTTCCCGCACCTGACCGCCGCCGACAACGCGACGCTGCTGGCGCGCACGCTGCGCTGGGACGCAGCGCGCATCGCCGCCCGGCTGGACGCACTGGTCGCGCTGGTGCAACTGCCGGCCGATGCGTTGCGGCGCTACCCGGCGGAGCTGTCCGGCGGGCAGCGCCAGCGCGTGGGGCTGGTGCGCGCATTGATGCTGGACCCCCCGGTGCTGCTGCTGGACGAGCCGCTGGGCGCGCTGGACCCGATCATCCGCCACGAGCTGCAGGGGCAGATGCGCGACCTGTTCGCGCAGCTGCGCAGGACCGTCGTGCTGGTCACGCACGACGTCGCCGAGGCCGCGTACCTCGCTGAGACCCTGGTGCTGCTGCGTGCGGGACGCATCGTGCAGCAGGGCGCGCCGCGCGCGCTGCGCGACGCGCCGGCGGAGCCTTTCGTGCAGCGCTTCATGACCGCGCAACGCTCGCTGGCCGACGCATGAGGGCGGCGACGCGCGTCAGCGAATCTGACGGTCGCCCACTGGTGATGGCGCCGCGGCGCGGTACCCGGATCGCGCGCTGGCAGATGTTTGCAGCGCTCTTTCTGACGCTGCTGCCGGCGCTGGCGTCCGCCGTCGTGGCGGTCCCAGGGACCGGTTCCGACGTCGCGTTCCAGCCGAGCACGAATACCGACACCAACGCCGACACCGACACCGTCACTCCTGCCGGAGCCCGCTCTACGACGCAGTCGAACGTTGGATGCAATGCTGCGGCCGCAGCGACCGCTGGCGCGCGCCTGCGCGTCGCCATCGGCTCCAAGAACTTCACCGAGGCGGTGATCCTCGGCGAGATCGGCGCTGGCCTTGGACGTGCGGCCGGCGTCGACGTCACGCACCGGCGCCAGCTCGGCGGCACCCGGATCCTGTGGCGCGCGCTGGAGGGAGGTTCGATCGACGCCTACGCCGAGTACACCGGAACCCTGGCCGACGAGCTGCTGCGCATGCCCGGCGCCGACCGTGCCGCCCTCGAGGGCGCGCTGGCCGCGCGCGGGCTGGCGATGACGCCGCCGCTGGGCTTCGACAACACCTATGCGCTGGGCATGCTGGACACGCGCGCCGCGGCGCTCGGCATCGCCACGGTGTCGGACCTGCGCGCGCATCCGGGGCTGCGCGTCGGGCTGAGCAACGAGTTCCTGTCGCGCGCCGACGGCTGGCCGGGGCTGCAGCGCGCCTACGGCCTGCCGCAGCGGGCGGACGGACTCGACCACGACCTTGCCTATCGCGGCCTCGCCGACGGCGCCATCGATGTCACCGACCTGTATTCCACCGACGCCGAGATCCCGTACTACCGGCTGCGCGTGCTGGACGACGACCGCGGCTACTTCCCGTCGTACGCGGCGGTGTACGTGTACCGCGCCGACCTCGCCGCAAGGGCGCCGGCCTGGGTCGCGGCGCTGCGCGGCATGGCCGGCCGCATCGACGCCGCCGCGATGCAACGCATGAACGCGCGGGTCAAGATTGAACGCGTCACGGAGTCGCAGGTGGCGGCCGACGGGCTGGGCGTCGACGCAGCCGCGCCGCGTGGCCGCACCGTGCGGCTGTGGCAGCGCACGCGCGAGCACCTGGCGCTGGTCGGCGTGTCGCTGGGGCTGGCGCTGCTGGTCGCGCTGCCGCTTGGCGTGCTGGCCGCGCGTCGCCCCGGCTGGGCCAGGTGGCGCTGTCGCTGACCGGCGTGCTGCAGACGCTGCCGTCGCTGGCGGTGTTCGTGTTCATGATCCCGCTGTTCGGCATCGGCGCGAAGCCGGCGATCGCGGCGCTGTTCCTCTACAGCCTGCTGCCGATCGTACGCAACACGCATGCGGGGCTGGTCGGCATCCCACGCGACATCCGCGAGACCGCGACCGCGATCGGGCTGCCGGCGCGCACGCGGCTGTGGCGGGTCGAGCTGCCCCTGGCGCTGGGCACCATCGTCGCCGGTGTGCAGACGGCCGCGGTGATCAACGTCGGCACCGCGACCCTGGGCGCGCTGATCGGCGCCGGCGGCTACGGCCAGCCGATCCTCACCGGCATCCGGCTCGACGACATCGGCCTGATCCTGGAGGGCGCGGTGCCGGCGGCGGCGCTGGCGCTGCTGGTGCAGGGGGCGTTCGCGCTGCTGGGGCGCGCGCTGACGCCGCGCGGGCTACGGCTGCAGGCGTCGCATTGACCCGGCGCGGGCGTCAGCGCGGCAGCGCCGCCAGCACGTCGGCCACGCGCGCCATCGCGGCGGCGTCGGCGTGCAGGTGCGGCGAGATCCGCAGCTGGCCATAGCGTGCGGTGCATATGATGCCGGCCGCGCGCAGAGCCGCGGCGGCGCTGTCGATGTCGCCAGCAGGCGGCGCCAGCGCGGTGATGTGTGCGTCCTCGCAGGGCGACAGCCACGCGTCCAGCCCACGGGCCCGCATCGCATTGCGCAGCATCGCGACGCGTGCGCGCAGCCCTGCCTCGACGTCGCCCCCGCCCCACGTGCGCAGTTGGCGCAGCCCGGCGTCGGCGACCGCCAGCGACAGCGGATGCGCGATGCCGCCGGCGTCGAAGCGGCGTGCGCCGCCGCGGTACGG
>LXQJ01000045.1:8090-12889 GCA_001683895.1 Luteimonas sp. ANT-B3E
ACCGCGTCATCGAAGCGCCAGCTGGCGCCTGCGTCGCGCGCACTCCAGTGCTGCTCGATCGGCGTGCCCTCCGCACGCCAGCGCGGCGAGGCCCACAGCCACGCCAGGCCCGGTGCGCCGAGCAGCCACTTGTAGCCGACGCTGGCGACGAAGTCCGGGCGCCAGCGCACCAGGTCCGCCGGCAGCGCGCCCAGGCTCTGGCTGAGGTCCAGCACCAGCGCGGCGCCGGCATCGCGCACGCGCGCGGCGACGCGGTCGACGTCGAGCATCGCGCCGTCGACCCAGTGCGCCTGCGAGACGCACGCGATGCGCACGCCCGGCTGGTCGTCGATCGCTGCGAGGAGGTCGTGCGTGCGATCAGTGGGGTGGCGTCGCGGCGCGGCCACGACGTGGGCGCCGACCTCGGCGCAGCGCTGCTGCCACGCCAGCAGCACCGACGGGAACGTCGCGTCCTCCAGCAGCACCGCGTCGCCGCGCACCAGCGGCAGGCTGCGCGCCGCGGTGGCAACCGCGAATGCCGCCGACGGCACCATGGCCACGCCGTCGACATCGCCACCGAACGCCACGGCGGCGACATCGGCGCGCAGCGCCTCGATCGACGCCTCCCACGCCGCGGCCGACGACGCCCATGGCCACGCGGCCGCGTCGAGCGCCGCGTGGGCGGCCGCCAGCCCGGCATGCAGCCGCGGCGCCTGCGCGGCGCAATCGAGGTACGTGATGCCGTCGGGCAGCGAGAACATCGGCCCTGCCGGTACGATCGCGGGCGTGGCCGCAAGGGCCGGGCCGCCGGCATGGGCGACGGGATGATCCATTCCGGGCATGCCGCACTGTACCGTCGGTGGCGTCCATGGCCGCGGAACCGCGCCGATGCCCACGGAAACGCTGCGTATCCGTCACCCGGCCTTCGCCATCCGTGGCTATCCTCCCCCGATGTCCGCGAACCCCCAGCAGGCCATGCCGCCACAGGCTGCCGCCGCCGACGCCCCGACCCCCGACACCGATCCCGCCGGGCTCGCCGCGCGCTACGGTCGGGTGCGTGCGCGGAGCGTGGCGCTGGCCGCACCGCTGTCGCCCGAGGACGCGATGGTGCAGAGCATGGAGGACGCCAGCCCGGCCAAGTGGCACCTCGCACACACCACGTGGTTCTTCGAGCGCTTCGTGCTCGGCGCGCGCGACGGCTACGTGCCGGTCGACGCGCAGTGGGACTTCCTGTTCAACAGCTACTACCAGAGCGTTGGCCCGATGCACGCGCGGCCGTCGCGCGGCCTGGTGTCACGGCCGTCGCTGGGGCAGGTGCTCGATTACCGCGCCGAGGTCGACGCGCGCATCGCCCGCCGCGTCGACGCCGGCGACATCGACCGCGACGACGCCCGCGTGCTGCTGCTGGGCACGCACCACGAGCAGCAGCACCAGGAGCTGCTGCTGACCGACATCAAGCACGCGTTCTTCTGCAATCCGATGGCGCCCGCCTACCGCGACGACCTGCCGGCCTCGCGGGGCGCCGCCACGCCGCTGCGCTGGATCGCGCGCGACGAAGCGATCGCCGGGATCGGCGCGCCGGCCTGGCCCAACGACCACGCGTTCGCATTCGACAGCGAGTCGCCGCGGCACCGCGTGCTGGTGCCGGCGCACGCGCTCGCCAGCAGGCCGGTGACCAACGCCGAGTACGCCGCGTTCGTCGACGACGGCGGCTATGCCGATCCGGCGCTATGGATGAGCGAGGGCTGGGCGCTGCTGCAGTCCGAGGGCACGTGCCGCCCGCTGTACTGGCACGCCGACGGCGAGCGCGAGTTCACCCTCGCCGGCTGGCGCGCGCGCGACCCGCACGCCCCGGCCTGCCACCTGAGCTACCACGAGGCCGATGCGTTCGCGCGCTGGGCCGGGGCGCGGCTGCCGACCGAAGCCGAGTGGGAGCAGGCCGCGACCGGCATGGCCGTCGACGGCCACTTCGCCGATGCCGATGGCGCCCTGCATCCACGGCCGGCACGCGGCGACGAGACCGGGCTCGTGCAGATGTTCGGCGATGTCTGGGAGTGGACCTCGAGCGCGTACGGCTCCTATCCCGGCTTTCGCACGCTGCCCGGTGCGCTGGGCGAATACAACGGCAAGTTCATGTGCGGGCAGTGGATCCTGCGCGGCGGCAGCTGCGCCACGCCGCGTGACCACGTCCGCGCCAGCTACCGCAACTTCTTCCCGCCGCCCGCGCGCTGGCAGTTTTCCGGGCTGCGGCTCGCCAGGGACCCCGCATGAGTGCCGCCACCGCCACCGCCCGCGCGCAGGCCGCGCTCACCGATTTCCGCCCAAGGCCCGACGACATCCGCGGCGACGCCGTCGCCGGCCTGTCGCGCAGCCCGAAGCGGCTGTCGTCAAAGTATTTCTACGACGGCGAAGGTTCCCGCCTGTTCGAGGAGATCACGCGCCAGCCGGAGTATTACCTCACCCGCGTCGAGCAGGAGCTGCTGGACGCGCGGATGCCGGCGATGGCCGATGCGGTCGGTCCCGACGTGCACGTGGTGGAGTACGGCAGCGGCAGCGGCCGCAAGACCCGGCAGCTGCTGCAGGGCCTGCACGGGGTGGTCGCCTACACCCCGGTGGAGATCTCGCGCAGCACGCTGCTGGCCAGCACTGGGCGCCTGGCGGCGGCGTTCCCGCGCATCGAGATGCTGCCGGTGTGCGCGGACTTCACCCGCGCGCTGACGCTGCCGATGGCGGCGCGCACGCCGCGGCGCACGCTGATGTTCTTTCCCGGGTCGACGCTCGGCAACTTCACGAATGACGAGGCGGTGGCGATCCTGCGCGCGATGCGCGAGACGATGGGCAACGACGGCCGGGCGCTAGTCGGCGTCGACCTCGACAAGGATCCCGCGGTGATCGAGGCCGCCTACAACGACGCCGCGGGGGTCACCGCGGCGTTCACGCTCAACCTGCTGGTCCGCCTGAACCGCGAGATCGGCAGCGACTTCGCGCTCGACGGTTTCCGCCACCGCGCGGTCTATGCGCGCGAGCGTGGCCGCATCGAGACCTTCCTCGTCAGCCAGCGCGCGCAGGACGTGCACGTCGCCGGGCGCACATTCGCGTTCGCCGACGGCGAGGCGATGCTGGTCGAGTACAGCCACAAGTACACCGATGGCGGCCTCGCGGAGCTCGCCGCCGCCGCCGGGCTGCGGCTCGTCGAGCGCTGGAACGACGACCGAGACTGGTTCGGCCTGCGGCTGCTGGCGCCGGCCTGACGCCGTCGTCCGTCGAGGTCGTTGCGCGGAGCCCTGGCCCCGCCGTCGTCGCGCAGGTGCCTCGCCGCTCAGCCCGCGCGCCGCTCAGCCCGCGCGCCGCTCAGCCCGCGCGCCGCACGGCCCGCGCGCCGCACGGCCTGCCGCCCCGCGAACCACAGCGCCAGCGCGGCGAGCAGCATGGCGACCTCCAGCGCGGCGATGCCCAGCGTCATCGTCTCTACCGGGCCGAAGCGCAGCAGGCTGATGGTCCGGTGCAGCACCAGCGGCGTGTACAGCGCGATGCCGACGAGCACGCCGGTGCGGTGCAGGTCCGGGCGCAGCGCCATCAGCGCGAACACCAGCCCCAGTCCCCACTGCAGCCCGCCGTAGACGGTGAAGTACTCCGACCGCCCGCTGCTGGACAGCGCGACGTAGCGGAGGTTGGCCGAGGTGGCGTCCAGCGCGAGCGCGCACCAGAGCCCGAACACGGCGTACATCACGGCGTTGAACGACAAGTACAGGAAGGTCATCGCGGGTTCCGGTCGGATGCGGTGGCGCACGTGCCTTTGCACGCGGCGGCGACGGCCGATTGTAGACGTGGCGGGTGCGGCACCGGTCCATCGCGGCCGGCGTACAGCCACCGTCCGTAAGCTGGCACCCCGCGTCGTTTCCGGAGTTGCCATGCCCGTCCCCGTCGCCCACATCACGTGTGCTGCCCACGATCGTCGCCACGCCGTGGGGCCCCGGTCCATGCCGGCATCGCACGACCCTTTCGCGCGCACCCCCGCGCGCCGCGTGCTGCCCGTCATCGCGCTGCTGTCTGTGTGCATCGGCACCGCCGCGGCGCAGTCGCCAGCCGCGCGCGGCGTGGCGTCCACGCCGGTGGCGCCACCGACCGTGGCCGCGCCGGGCGCGCCAACCCCCGCGCAATCCGCGACCTTCGCCACCTGCCTGGCGGCGGTGCGCCCGCAGGCCGTCGTGGCCGGCGTCCCGGCGGCGACGTTCGACCGCCTCGCCGGCACGGTGGTGCCGGACATGAGCGTGCTGCCATTGCTGGACGCGCAGCCGGAGTTCACCACGCCGATCTGGGACTACCTGGCGGCGCTGGTCGACGACGAGCGAGTCGCCGACGGCCGCGCGATGCTCGCCGCGCACGCCCCGACGCTGGCGCGTGCGCAGTCCACGTACGGCGTCGACCCCGCCACCGTGGTCGCGGTGTGGGGCGTCGAGAGCGATTACGGCAGGACCTTCGGCAAGCGCCCGCTGCTGGTGTCGCTGGGCACGCTGTCGTGCTTCGGGCGGCGGCAGGACTTCTTCCGCGGCGAGCTGTTCGCGACGCTGAAGCTGCTGCACGCCGGCGACCTGCGCGCGGACGGTCTGACCGGGTCGTGGGCGGGCGCATTCGGGCATACGCAGTTCATGCCCAGCACCTACCAGCGGATCGCGGTCGACTTCGATGGTGACGGCCGCCGCGACCTCGTCGCCAGCATCCCCGACGCGCTCGGCTCCACCGCGAATTACCTCAAGCGCTCGGGCTGGCGCAGCGGCGAGCCGTGGGGCCACGAGGTCCGGCTGCCGGCGGGCTTCGAC
>LXQJ01000045.1:13062-84180 GCA_001683895.1 Luteimonas sp. ANT-B3E
CGACGGTGTCGCCGCCAGCGCGCCGGCCGCGCTGTTGCTGCCAGCCGGCGCGCGCGGGCCGGCGTTCCTGGTGTTCAAGAACTTCGATGCGATCTATTCGTACAACGCCGC
Organism: Luteimonas sp. ANT-B3E; assembly: GCA_001683895.1. GTDB lineage: Bacteria > Pseudomonadota > Gammaproteobacteria > Xanthomonadales > Xanthomonadaceae > Luteimonas. The sequence continues at coordinate 13,174 of LXQJ01000045.1, forward strand.
GGAGAGCTACGCGATCGCGATCGCGCACCTCGCCGATCGCCTGCGCGGCGGCGGCGCGTTCGCGACGCCGTGGCCCACCGACGACCCCGGCATCGACCGCGCCGAGCGCCGCGAGCTGCAGACGCTGCTGCTGGCGCGCGGCCACGCGATCGGCGAGCCCGACGGCATGGTTGGCACGCTGACCCGGCGCGCGATCGTGGTCGAGCAGCAGCGGCTGGGATTCACCCCGGCCGACGGCCGCGCGGGGCGCAAGGTCCTGGTCGGCCTGCGCAGCGAGAAGGGCGCGCCTGCGACGCGCTGAAGCGCGCCGGCTGCCGCGGCCCCGCGCGTCGCGCGGCTGCGCCGCTAGCGACGGGGCGGAGTCTGCGCGCCGCGCTGCAGCAGCCCTTCCCGCTGCAGCAGGCCGACCAGGGTCGCGGTGTAGCGGTCGGCGTCCCCGGGCGACAGGTGCGACCACTCGGGCAGGTCGAGCCCCTGCATCGCGGCGTGGTCGGCGAAGTGGATGCCCGGTGCACCTGTGGCCGCGAGCAGCGGGTCCCAGGTGCGCTCCCGCGGCAGCAGGCGCTCCTCGTGCAGCAGGAAGTCGCCGCTGCTGGGCGGACGCAGGAAGACCACCTCGACGCCACGCGCGCGCAGCGTGGCGACCGCCGCGGCCGCCCGCGCGATCTGCGCGGCGATCAGCACCTGCGCCTTTTCCGGGGTGGCCATTGGCGGCGGCGGGCCGCTGAACTGCTGCGCCCAGATCGACCTTGCGAGTGCCCTGTAGGCGGGGTCGGTCTGCACCCGCCGCCACATCCGCGTGTTGCGGTCGGCGTCGTGGACAGCCAGCTTGCGCACCGGCATGGACCGCCGCACGCCCGGCCGCGCCGGCCACGGCTGGCGCTCCAGCACGGTGAACAGCGCGAAATCGTCGTCGCTGTAGAACACCAGCCATGGCTCCAGCAGGCGCATCGACAGCCACTGGCCGCCACGCTGTGACGGCGTCTGCTGGCGGTAGCGCGGCAGCACCTGCCCGCGGTACGCGAAGCCGGTGAAGAACAGCGGCGGCGTGACCCCGACCAGCAGGCGGCCGCGGAAGTCGGGGTCGGCGGCGAGGTCCTCCAGCGCCGCCATCGGCGACGTGCCCTCCAGCGCCAGCTGGATCGGGCGTTCGCCGGTCAGCCGCTCCCACTCCGGCAGCTGCACGTCGAACAGCACCCGCGACGCGCCCAGCAGCACCAGCGCGTCGCCTTCGCCGCGGTCGATGCGACGGCGCTGCATCGCCCACAGGCCGTCGCTGTTGCGGTAGCCGGGCACGCCGCCCTGGCCACGCCAGTACAGCTCCCAGCCCAGCAGCGACACGGCGAACACCGCCAGCGCCAGACACCACGCCGGCGCCAGCGCGCGGCGAGGCAGCGTGCGGATCGGCGGGTCGGCAGGCCGCGTCTCGTGGCTGGGCAGTTCGCCCGGCTGCGGCGTGACCGGCGGCAGCCGCGGCTCAGAACTGGAAGTAGATGAAGGCATCGCTTCCTCCCTGCGTGATCGCGATGGCGAACGCCATCAGTCCCCACGCGATGCCGGTCACCGCCACCGGCAGGCGCTCGACCTCCGAGTGCAGTGCGCGATGGCGCATGTGCCAGTGGGTCGCCAGCAGCACCGCCATCGTCGCCAGCGTGCTCAGGACGTAGTAGCCGCTCAGCACCGGGGCGCCGCCGGTCTCCAGCAGCAACATGCTGCGCAGCATGCGCAGGGCCTGGGTGAAATCGGATGCGCGAAAGAACACCCAGGTGATGTTGACCAGGAAGTACGTCAGCAGCGCGAGCACCAGCTTGCCGTGCACGGTCTGCCACAGCGCCATGTGTCCCAGCCGCGGCTTGATCCAGCGTTCGCCGGCCAGATAAAGCCCGTGCAGCCCGCCCCACGCCACGAAGGTCCACGCCGCGCCGTGCCACAGCCCGCCCAGCAGCATCGTCAGCATCAGGTTGGCGTAGGTGCGCGCCGCGCCGCGCCGGTTGCCGCCGAGCGGCACGTACAGGTAGTCGCGCAGCCACGTCGACAGCGAGATGTGCCACCGGCGCCAGAAGTCGGAGAAGCCGACGGCCGCGTACGGGAAGCGGAAGTTGTCCGGCAGCTGGAAGCCAAGCATCAGCGCGATGCCGATCGCGCAGGTGCTGTAGCCGGCGAAGTCGCAGAAGATCTGCCCGGAGAACGCCAGCGTGCCGAGCCACGCATCGACCGGGTGCAGGGGCTGGGATGCGCCGAACACCGCGTCCGCGGCCGGCGCCAGCGCACCGTCGGCGAGCACGATCTTCTGGAACAGCCCGAGCACCAGCAGCATCCCGCCCCAGCCGAACTGGCGCGCGGTCGCGGTGCGTGGCGTCGCGAACTGCGGCACCAGGTCCGTCGGGCGCACGATTGGCCCCGCGACCAGCTGCGGGAAGAAGGTGACGAAGAGCGCGAAGTCGAGCAGCGAGCGCGTCGGCCGTGCCCGCCCGAGGTAGACGTCCAGCGTATAGGCCATCGTCTGGAAGGTGTAGAACGAAATGCCGATCGGCAGCACGATGTCCCAGGCGGGCGCCTGCCACGCCACCCCCAGTGCCTGCAGTGCCTGCGCGAAGTTCTGGGTGAGGAACCCGCCGTACTTGAAGTAGCCGAGCAGGCCGAGGTTGGCGGCCAGCGATACCAGCAGGAATGCCCTCCGCGCGCCCGGCGAGCGGCTGGCGTGGATGCGGCGCGCGGCCCACCAGTCGACCGCGGTCGAGAACCACAGCAGCAGCACGAACGGCGGGTTCCACGCCGCGTAGAAGACGTAGCTGGCGACCAGCAGGTTGGTCTTCTTGACCCGCCACGGCAGCGGCGCCGCATGAAGCGCCAGTACGAGGGCGAGGAACGCGAAGAAGGTCAGCGAGTTGAACAGCATCGACGGCCCCGCGACAGCGGCATGCCGTCAGCAGTCCTCAACGCAGGGCGGCGATGCGCGAGGACAGCCCCCGGCGCGCGCGGACCGCGCGCGCCGGCAGGGCCGCCCGCCTTCAGGCCACCTGCACCACGCGCAGCGGGTCGTGCCACTCCGCCAGCAGCTCGGCCTCGCGCGCCTTGGCCTGCTGCAGGTGCGCATGCTTGACGTGGCCATACCCGCGGATGTGCTCCGGCACGCCGGCGATCCCGGCGGCGAGTTCGATGTTGCCGGCGTCGAGCGTGTCCAGCAGGCCGCCGACGGTGAGCGCGTAGTCGTCGATCAGCGCGCGCTCGCCGCGGCGTTCGTCGCTGTAGCCAAACACGTCCAGCGGCGTGCCGCGCAGCCGGCGCAGCTTGGCCAGCACGCCGAACGCGGTGAACACCCACGGTCCATAGGCTCTCTTCATCAGCCGGCCATCGGCGTCCTTCTTCGCCAGCAGCGGCGGCGCGAGGTGGAAGTGCACCTTGTAGTCGCCGTCGAACTGCTGCTGCAGCTGTCGCCGGAAGTCGCCGCTGGTGTACAGCCGCGCGACCTCGTACTCGTCCTTGTAGGCCATCAGCTTGAAGAAGTAGCGCGCGACCGCCTCGGTGAGGTCGGTGGAGCCGGGCACGCGCGCCTGCTCGGCGGCGCGCACGCGCGCGACGAAGTCGCTGTAGCGCCGCGCATAGCGCGCGTCCTGGTAGTCGGTGAGGAACGCCTCGCGGCGCGTGACCACCTCGTCGAGCGAGCGCGACAGCCGCTTGTCGTCCAGCGGCAGGAACGCGACCGCGTCGCCGGCGGCGGCGGGTACGTGGCGCAGCTCGTCCTCGGCGCGAACGCCCAGCGGCGCCGCGGTCGCGCCCCATTCGGTGCTCTCCCACTCGCCCGGCGGCAGTGCGTCGAGCGCGTGCGGCGTGGCCTCGGCCGCGGTGCGCGGGTTGCGCACCAGTCCGGCGGCGTCGGCGACGGCGTCGGGATCGATCGCCGCCAGCCGCCCCCACGCGAACGCAGTGCGGTTCATCTCGACCGCGGCGCCGTTGAGCTCCACCGCGCGCATGATCGATTCGAACGACAGCGGCACCAGGCCCTTCTGCCACGCGTGACCCAGCATCATCAGGTTGGACGCGATGGCGTTGCCCATCAGCGCGTTGGCGAGCTCGGTGGCCGCGACCAGCATCGGCGGTTCGCCGCCCAGCGCCTGCGCCACCGCATGGACGATGTCGGTCGCCGGGAACTCCATGTCCGGACGCGTGGTGAACGTGCCCGGCATCGCCTCGTAGGTGTTCAGCACCACCCGGGTGCGCCCGGCGCGGATCTTCGACAGCGGCCAGTAGTCGTTGACCACCACCATGTCGCAGCCCAGCACCAGGTCGGCCTCGCCGGCGGCGATGCGCACCGCGTGGATGTCCGACGGCGCGCCGGCAATGCGGATGTGGGTGGTCACCGCGCCGCCCTTCTGCGCCAGCCCGGTCTGGTCGAGCACGGTGGCGCCGCGCCCCTCGAGGTGCCCGGCCATGCCCAGCAGCGCGCCGATGGTGACCACGCCGGTGCCGCCGATGCCGGTGATCAGGATGTTCCACGGACGCGACAGGTCGGCGGCGAACACCGGCACCGGCAGGTCGGCCAGCCGGTCGGTGGCGGCGACCTTGCGGCCCTTGCGCGGGGTGCCACCGTGCACGGTGACGAAGCTCGGGCAGAAGCCGTCGACGCAGCTGTAGTCCTTGTTGCAGTTGGACTGGTCGATCTCGCGCTTGCGGCCGAATTCCGTCTCCTTGGGCAGCACCGCGACGCAGAAGCTCTTGACGCCGCAGTCGCCGCAGCCCTCGCAGACCAGCGTGTTGACGAACACACGCTTGGCCGGGTCCGGCATGGTGCCGCGCTTGCGGCGGCGGCGCTTCTCGGTGGCGCAGGTCTGGTCGTAGACCAGGACGCTGGTGCCCTTGACCTCGCGCAGGCGCTTCTGCACCGCGTCGAGTCCGGCGCGGTCGACGAACTCGACCCGGGCCGGGAAGATCGAACGGTCGCTCCACTTGCCGATGTCGTCGGACACCACGACGATCGCCTGCACGCCCTCGGCGCGCACCTGGTGCGCGATCTGCGGCACCGACAGCGTGCCGTCGACCGGCTGCCCGCCGGTCATCGCGACCGCGTCGTTGTAGAGGATCTTGTAGGTGATGTTGACGCCGGTGGCGATCGACTGGCGCAGCGCCAGCGAACCGGAATGGAAGTAGGTGCCGTCGCCGAGGTTCTGGAACACGTGCGGCGTATCGGTGAACGGCGCCTGCCCCGACCAGGTGACGCCTTCGCCGCCCATGTGGGTGAAGGTGTCGGTGTCTCGGTCCATCCACGTGACCATGTAGTGGCAGCCGATGCCGGCGAGCGCGCGCGAGCCTTCCGGCACCTTGGTCGAGCTGTTGTGCGGGCAGCCGGCGCAGTAGTGCGGCACCCGCGGGAACTGTGCGCGCGGCAGCGCAAGCGCCAGCTCCTTGTCCTCCATCCAGCGCAGCACGTCGCGCATGTGGTCGGCGTCGCTGCCGCCCTCCGGCACCAGGCGCTCGACGCGGCGCGCGATGACCGCGGCGATCGTCGCCGGCGTCAACTCGCCGGTCGACGGCAGGATCCACTCGCCGTCCTCGTTGTACTTGCCGACGATGGAGGGGCGGCTGTTGTCGGCATTGATGCCGTCGAAGTTGTAGAACAGCTCCTTCATCTGGCTCTCGATGAAGGCGTGCTTCTCCTCCACCACCAGGATGTCGCGCAGGCCGCGCGCGAACGTGCGGATGCCCACCGGCTCCAGCGGCCAGGTCATGCCCACCTTGTAGACGCGGATGCCGAGGTCGCGGCAGGCGCGCGCGTCGAGGCCCAGGTACTCCAGCGCCTGCAGCACGTCGAGGTAGCTCTTGCCGGTGGTGACGATGCCCAGTCGCGCGTCGGGCGCGTCCATCACCACGCGGTCGATGCCGTTGGCGCGCGCGAACGCCTGCGCGGCCTTGACCGCGTACCGGTGCAGGCGCATCTCCTGGTCCATTGGCGGGTCCGGCCAGCGGATGCCGAGGCCGCCGGCGGGCATCGTGAAGTCGTCCGGGGTGACGATGCGCAGCGCCAGCGGGTCGACGTCGACCGAGGCCGACGACTCCACCGTCTCGGCGATCGTCTTGAACCCGATCCAGCGCCCGGTGTAGCGCGACATCGCCCAGCCGAGCAGGCCCATGTCGAGGATGTCCTGCACGCCCGCCGGGTTGAGGATCGGCATCAGCGCGCTGGTGAACTCGCCTTCGGAGCCGTGCGGCAGCGTCGAGCTGCGACAGGCGTGATCGTCGGCGGCCAGCGCCAGCACGCCGCCATGGCGCGAGGTGCCGGCGGCGTTGGCGTGCTTGAACACGTCGCCGGAGCGGTCGACGCCCGGACCCTTGCCGTACCACATGCCGAACACGCCATCGACCTTCGCCCCGGGGAACAGCGTGGTCTGCTGCGTGCCCCAGACCATGGTCGCGCCGAGGTCCTCATTGAGCCCCGGCTGGAACCTGACCCCAGCCTCTGCCATGTGCTTCTTGGCGCGCCACAGCTCCAGGTCGAAGCCACCCAGCGGCGAGCCGCGGTAGCCGGACACGAAGCCGCCGGTGTCCAGGCCGGCTGCCTGATCGCGCAGCCGCTGCATCAGCGGCAGCCGTACCAGCGCCTGTACGCCCGACAGGTAGATGCGGCCCCGGGTGCGGCGGTAGCGGTCGTCGAGCGCGTAGTCGCGATCCTGCACGCCGTTGGTGAGACCGCTGCTGGCGGACGCGGGCGACGAGAGTTCGGCGGTGCTGGTCATGGGGCGGCTCTTCGGCTTGCGACGCGGTCGCTGGCGGGGAGGCGGGCGACCCCGGGCGCGGTCGACGGCGTCCGTCGACGGGCGCCTGGCGGACCCGGAAAAAGCCCGCGATTGTAACAACCGGGCCACACGGCCGGCCCGCCGGCGGCTGGCGTCGAACGTGGCCCGGCGCGACCGGGGCAAACGCACCGGGAGGGGCGCGCCCGACACTGCCGAGCCTGCAACGACCGCGTAGCGCCGCCCTGCGCGGTTGGTCGCGCTACCACCTGCGGCTAACATGCGCGCGGGGCAGGGGTTGCCCCGCTACCGGTTGACCGACATGCCTCCTGTCTCCCTGTCCGCGCGCCTCTTCGGCGCGCTCGTCCTGCTGCTGCCGCACGCGCTGTCGGCGCAGTCGCTGCCCAAGCCCAGGGAGTTCTACTTCGACGCCGATGCCGCCACCGCGCGCGCCATCATCGTACTGCCCGGCAGTGACGACGCCACGATGCAGCGGCTGATGCGCGCGATGGACCGCAACACCCGAGACGCTGAGCGCGCCGCCGCGCAGCTGGCGCGGCTTGCCTACGATGGCGGCCGCAATGAGACTGGCCGCGCACTCTAGGAGCGCGTGCTGTCGACCACCGGCGGCAACAGCGCGCTGCGCAACCCGCTGCTGTGGAACTACGGCTGGGACCTGTACCGCTCCGGCGACAACGAAGGCGCGCTGGCGCGCTGGCGAGACGCAGGCGCCGACCGCTTCACCAATCCGTCGTGGCTGCCGCCGACGCTGGCGCTGGCGCTGTGGTCGCTGGACCGTCGCGACGAGGCGGTGCAGTGGTACGCGGCGGCCGTGCGCACCGAGCCGGGTCGCTGGGGCAACCCGGCCAACCTGCCGGCGCTGCTGCAGGAATGGCGCGACGAAGAGCGCGCGGTATTGGCCGAGGTCGCGGCGGCTTGGCGTGCCGCGCCGCCGTCGTGGCCCTGAACGGATGAGCGCGACGGTCGCGACGCGCTCGCGTCGGGCCACATCACGGCGCGTCGCGCGCCCGCGGCGGACTCAGCGCAGCGAGGCCGCAGTGATGCCGACGCCGGCGCGCGACAGCAACGCGCGGATCGCCGACAGCTCGCGCTTTGACGTGGCGTTGAGGATCTTCGGGTCGCCGTCGAACAGGTAGTCCTGGAAAGTCGCGCTGGCGTCGTCGGTCGCGCGGGGGTCGGCGCCGGCCTCGAGGAACGCGCGGGTTGCGGCAAGGTCATTGACCAGCGCCGCTTGGTGCAGCGGCGTGGTGCCGTCGCGCGAGCGCACGTCAAGGCGTGCGCCAGCCTCTCGCAGCCGCGCCACGTTGGCGGGAAGCCCCGCGCGCAACGCATCGAACAGAGGCGTCGCGCCGGTGCGCGTATTGGGCTGGTCGACGTTGGCACCAGTCTCCAGCAGCGCATCGAGCCAGTAGGTCTGCTTGCCCATCGCCGCGAGGTGGATCGCCGTCTGGCCGTCGGCGTTGGGCACGGTGGGGTCGGCGTTCAGTGCCAACAGGCGGCGGAACGCGGCGCGGTCGTCGCGCAGCATCGTCCACTGCAGCAGCGGCACGCCGTCGGCATCGATCGCATCGGGACTGGCGCCGGCCGCGATCAGCTCGCGCGCCGCAGCGTCGTCGCCACGCCCCAGCGCAGCCGCCAGCTGGCCGCTGCCGGGATTGCCGAATGCCGGCGCGTCGTCGTTCATGTCGGGTCCTTGTCCGGCACAGCCGGGGCCTGCGAGGAGGGAGAGCGCCAGCAGCGCCGGCAGTCGCCATGCGCCGCGCGACGCAGCGGGTACGTCGCGTCGCCGGCGCGAGTCGGACATGGTGGAGTTGCGGTCTTTCATCGCCTCACGGTACACCGCGCGCCGCCCCGAGCCCGTTGCGGCGCGGCATGCGCTGCAGGGGCTGCGACTCAGAACCAGCTCCGCGGGTCGAGGCGCTCGCCCACGGCGCGCGCGCCTTCCGCGATGCCGTTGCCTACCGCACGGGCGCTTTCGGCAATGCCGTCGCCGACCACGCGCGCCCCGTCCGCGATGCCTTCGCCGACGTTGCCTACGAAGTCGGTCACCACTTCGGCACCGTCGCCGAGCAGGTCGCTGCCGCGGTCCACCAGGCCCGCCGCGCCTTCGGCAAGGTCGCCGACCACGCTGCCTGCCCCTTCGACGACGCCGGCGACGGCGTCGAACGGTGCCGCCAGTCCGGTGCGGTCACCGAGGTCGCGCAGCATGCCGCCGCCGGCCTGGCCGATGCTGTCGACACCGTCTCCCGTCGCCTCAAGCAGGCCGGACGCCGCGTCTCCGACGCTGTCGATGCCGGCATTCAGCAGGTCGCCGGCGATATTGAAGGTGCCTTTGACGTAATCGCCGCTGCCGTAGTCGTCGGCGATCGCGGTGGCGATGCCGTCGGCGGCGTGGTCGACGTTGCCGGCCACGTCCTGCACCACGCCGGTCACGGCGCGCGCGCCGTCGCCGATGAGGTTGAAGTTGAGCTCGCCCAGGTGGCGGACGGCGTCGCCGCCGACGTTGCCGACGAAGCCGATCGTCGCGCCGGCACCGTCGCCCAGCAGGTCCAGCCCGCCGTTGATGACCGCGCCCGCGCCGTCGCCGATGGTCCGGATCGCCGCGCCGGTGCCGTCGAGTGCGGTGCCGAGCACCCAGGCGCCGGGCGCCAGCAGAGGATTCGCGCGCAGGATGTCTCCAGTACCGTCGAGCAGGCGGTCGGCGCCGTTGCCCAGGCCGGAAACCACGGCACCCGCACCGTCGCCAAGGGCGTCGAGCGCGCTGTCGACCAGGCCACCGATGGACTCCGACGGCGTCGGTCGGGTCGCGGGGTCATAGGCGGTGTTCTGCGCCAAGGCGTCGACGTACGATGCGCCGTCGCCACCGCCGCCGTGGAGCGCGATCAGGTCGAAGCCCAGTCCGGCAGGCGCGTCGATGCGCAACGCGTAGCCGATCGCGTCCGGCGGCGAGCCGACGATGGGCAGCGTGGGCAGGTCTTCCTGCGCCGCGGTCAGGGGGTCGCCGTTGACGGCATAGCGCCGCACCTGGCCGCTGTCGGCGGCGCTCGCGCGCGCGGCGTTGGGATTGAAGCCGAGCCGGTCCAGCGTTTCGTTGCTGAGGCCGGCGGCGTTGAACGTGACGCCGGTGGCACCGGTGGCCAGCGCGGCTGCCGAGGCCAGCCCGCCGCCGAGAGAATGCCCGGTGACCGCCACGTTGCCCTCGCCGAACACCTGCTCCGCGCGTTGGGCCAGGGTGATGGCGTCGCGGTACTGGCCGGTCTCGAAGCCCAGCGACTGCAGCGCGTTGTCGTCGGCATCGCCGGCCACGGCTGGCGACCAGTCGTCGGTGCCGCGGAACGCGACGACATAGGCGCCGTCTGCGTTCTGGAAGATCGCGGCCGCGAATCCGGTGCCGGTCTCCAGCAGCGCCGGGTCGATCGGGATTGCGTTGCCCGCGGCGTCGAGCAGACCGCTGCCGTCGGCGCTGGCCTCCAGCCGCGTCCAGCCGGCCTCGGAGAGCTGCTGCTCGGTGCGCGGGTTGTCGGCGTCGTAGGTGTCGTTGGCCATCAGCGCGAACTGGTGGTCGAGCGCTGGCTGCGGCGTGGTGCCTGCGGCCTGCGCGCTGAAGCTGCCGTCGCCACGCGGCCAGGCCTGCGCCGACGCCGGCGGCGGAGGCGGGGCCGGCTGCACGAATGGCGATCCGAAGTCGGGGATCCGCTGGCTGTTGATGAAGGTCATGGCGGCTCCGCAAGCGGTCGCTTGGATGGTCGATACCCGCAAGCTAGGCGGCGGGGTGCGCGGACGACAGCTGGGGGCGACCCCAGTATGGCGACCGGCCTGCGGCTCAGTCCGTAGCCTCGACGCGGGCCTCAAGCGGCACGCCGTTGGCCTTGAGCCAGGCGACGACCGCGCGTCGCTCATCGCGCCCGCGGGCGTCCAGCACGCTGCGCGGGATGGCGAAATAGAAGTCCTGGAAGCTGCGCCCCCGGCGGTTCGTGGCCAGCGGCGGCGCGCCGCGCGCGACCAGCAGCAGCAGCGATGTGCCGTCATTGGTGCGCGCCGCGGTGTGCAGCGGCGTGTCGCCGAGGCGGTCGGCGATCGCGGGATCGGCACCCGCGTCGAGCAGGGCGCGCACCCGGTCGCTGCCGGGGCCCAGGATCGCGGCGACCAGCGGCGTCGCGCCGGTCGCCGGGTTGGCGACATCGGGGTCGCCGCCGTGCGCCAGCAGCAGCGCCAGCAGTGCCGGGTCGCGCGCGAACGCCGCCGCGTGCATCGGTGTCTCGCCGCCTTGGGCGGGCAGGTTGGGATCGGCGCCGGCGTCCAGCAGGGCCTGCGCGCTGTTGCGCCGGCCGTCGACGATCGCCTGCACCAGCAGCGTGGCGCCGTCGCGTCCGCGGGCGTCGGGATCGCGGCCGGCCAGCAGCCGGCGGACCTCGTCGGCATCGCCGCGCGATACGGCGGCTGCCAGCGGCGCGGTATCGGGGCTGGAAAAGGCGTCGTCGGTCATCGGCGGGCGGGCGCACGCGCAGGTGCACAAGGCGAAGGCGGCGCCGACGTATAGCACGCGGCGCGCGCGGGCCGCCGCGGTGTGGAGGCGCGCCATGCCGCGCTCAGCGCATCACCTGCCGAACAGCCAGCTGCCGACGTCGGTAGCCTTCTGGGCGACGAAGCCACCCGCATCGGCCACCCGCTCGGCCCCGGCACCGGCGACGTCGGTGACGCCCTCCGCCGCGCGGCCACCGAAGGCGACGGTGCCCGACAGCACGTCCCCGACCACACCGTCGACGCGGTCGTCGATCGCCTGCGCGGCCTCGTCGGCGTAGGCACGCGCGGTGTCGCCGGTTGAGTTCCATGCGCCCTCGAGCAGATCGCCCGCAATCCGGAACCCGCCCTCGACGAAGTCGCCGTCCCGGAACTGGGAATCCACCACCTCGCCGATGTCGCGGATGAGGTCGTGGGTGTTGCGGGCGTAGTCGTCCTTCGCGGCATCGGGGATCAGGTCGTGCAGGCCCTTGCCGATGTCGGCCGGGTTGGCGTATCCGGGTTGCCACGGCTGCCGTTCGACCATGGCCTCGGTCAGCACATTGGGGTTGTGGCTGAGTGCGCCGTAGGCGAGGTCGCCGACCGCGCTGGACAGTGGGAGCGGGCTGTGCCGCAGCTGCTCGACCAGTGTGTTGATGCCGGCCTCGCCGGCCAGCGGCAGGCCCCATTCGACGCCGGCCGCGCGGCCCGAAAGCGTATGCCGGGCGACCGGTCCCGGCTCGACCACGATCGACGTGCCCAGTGCGTCCGGGGCGACCAGCCCGACCAGTCCGCTCTCCTGGGTCTGCGTCAGGAGGTCGCTGTGCAGCGAGTACGCGCGTACCTGGCCGTCCTCGGCGACGTCGCGTGCCTGCTCCGGCGACAGGCGCATGCGCGCCAGCGTGTTGGGGTGGATGCCCGACGCGTCAAAGGTCACCGCCGGGATACCTGTGGCCAGCGAAGCGACGCTGGCGAGGCCCCCGCCCTGCGAGTGCCCGGTGATCGCGAGGTTGCCCCCGCCGGCGCTGCCGTCGCCGAACACGTCGCGGAATTCAGTGGCGGTGTTGAGCGCGGTGCCGCTGAACTTGTCGACGGCGTCGGTGTCGAAGCCGGTGCCCTGGCGGAAGTTGTTCATCCAGTCCGGCAGGCCCTCGGCGGTGCCGCGGTAGGCCAGCACGTAGCTGCCGTCGCCGTCGGTATAGATCTCGGCGCGGAACTCCTGCGCGGTGGTCTGGGTGTCACCGCCGAGGAAGCTGTCGCGCCAGGCCTGCACGTCGGCCGCCGACGCCGGCTGTCCATCACCGCCAAGGCGCGCCGCCAGGTCGGCGTCCGACACCGTGTTCCAGCCCTGCGGCGGACCGCCGCGGGTGCCGTAGACCGCGGTGGCCAGCTGCGACAGCGTGACGTCGAAAGGCTGGCCCTGCGTGCCGCTGGCCACGTCGCCGAGCGTGCTGTTTCCCGGGATGCCGTAGGGACCGCCGGCGACTGACGGCGCTGGCTGTGCGCCGCCACTGGCCGGCAGCACCTGCGGGTGGTAGCCCGGCTCGCTGTTGCGGTAGTGCTGCGGCGCGACCGGCGGTGGTGGCTGCGGCGGCGCAATCTGCGGCGTGTCAACCTCGGGACGATATGGTGCGAACGTGCGCGCACCGCCACCGTCGGCAATCATCAGGGCCATCGGGTGCTCCGGCGTGTGCGGTCCATGGCCGCAGCATGGACGGCCCGCGGGCCCATGCCCAGCCGGGGCGGACCCTAGGCCGTCGCGGCCGGTTATGGTGCAGGTCGCCCTCCGCCAGGTCCCACCGATGCAGATCGCCCCGCGCCACGCCTTCCGTCCCGCTGCGTCCGTTGCCGCGCTCGCCGCCGCGCTCGCCCTGCTGGTCGGAGCGGGCCTGGCACCAACCTCCGCAGACGCCGCCGACCGCATCAGCGGTGCGCCGTTCGCGACCCGCAGCGAGGTCTACGCGCCGGAGGCGATGGCCGCCACCTCGCACCCGCTGGCGACCCAGGTTGCGCTGGACACGATGCGCGCCGGCGGCAGCGCGATGGACGCCGCGATTGCCGCCAATGCCGCGCTCGGGCTGATGGAGCCCACCGGCAACGGCATCGGCGGTGACCTGTTCGCGATCGTCTGGGACCCGAAGACCGCCAGGCTGCACGGCTACAACGGCTCCGGCCGCTCGCCGCGGTCGCTGACGCTGGCCGAGTTCCAGCGCCGCGGGCTGACCGACATCCCCGCGCACGGGCCGCTGCCGGTGACGGTGCCGGGCACGGTCGATGCCTGGTTCGCGCTGCACGCGCGCTTTGGTCGGCGGACGATGGCGCAGAACCTCGCGCCCACGATCGCCTACGCCCGCGCCGGCCACCCGGTGCACCAGACCATCGCCCACTACTGGAACCTGTCGGTGCCGCGGCTCGCGCGCTGGCCGGGTTTCGTCGAGCAGTTCACGGTGCCGGCCACGGCCGGCGACGGCGGCCCCGGCGTCGTCGACGGCCGGCGCGCGCCGCGCATCGGCGAGACCTGGAAGAACCCGCCCCTCGCCGACACCCTGCAGGCGATCGCCGACGGCGGCCGCGATGCGTTCTACCGCGGCGACATCGCGCGCACCATCGGCGCCTACTTCCGCGCCAACGACGGCTTCCTGTCCTACGACGACCTCGCCGCGCACACCGGCGAGTGGGTGGACCCGGTGTCGACCAACTACCGCGGCGTCGACGTCTGGGAGCTGCCGCCCAACGGCCAGGGAATCGCGGCGCTGCAGATCCTCAACCTGCTGGAGCCCTACGACCTCAAGGCCTTCGGCCTCGACAGCCCCGAGTACGTGCATCTGTTCGTCGAGGCCAAGAAGCTGGCGTTCGCCGACCGCGCGCGCTGGTACGCCGACCCGGCGTTCCACCCGGCGCCGGTCGCCAAGCTGATCTCCAAGGAGTACGCCCGCGAGCGCGGCAAGCTGATCTCGATGGACCGCGCTCTTCGAGAGGTGCAGCCGGCCACGCCGGCGCAGCTCGACCAGGGCGACACCATCTACCTGACCACCGCCGACGGCGACGGCATGATGGTGTCGCTGATCCAGTCCAACTACCGCGGCATGGGCAGCGGCATGGCGCCGCCGGGGCTGGGCTTCATCCTGCAGGACCGCGGCGAGCAGTTCGTGCTGGCGCCCGACCATCCCAACACCTACGCACCGGGCAAGCGGCCGTTCCACACCATCATCCCGGCGTTCGCGACCCGCGACGGCAAGCCCTGGCTGTCGTTCGGGGTCATGGGTGGCGCGATGCAGCCGCAGGGCCATGCGCAGATCATCATCAACCTGGTCGACTTCGGCATGAACCTGCAGGAGGCCGGCGACGCGCCGCGCATCCAGCACGACGGCAGCACCGAACCCGCCGGCCAGGCAACGGTGATGAGCGACGGCGGCGAGGTCGACCTGGAAAGCGGCTTTGCGTACGAGACGGTGCGCGGCCTGATGCGCCGCGGACACAGCGTGCGCTTCGCCGACGGCCCGTACGGCGGCTACCAGGCGATCATGGTGAACCCCCATGGCGGCTGGATCGGCGCAAGCGAATCGCGCAAGGATGGCCACGCCGCCGGCTACTGAGCGCCGCGCCACTGTCGCCGGGCGGACACGCCGCCGCCGCGCACTCCCCGCCGCGTCGCGCGGCCTGCCCATCGCCGCGTCACAGAGGACCCGATGCCACATGACCCGCCACGCCACGCCCGACCGCTGCATCACCCTGTCCACCGCCGCGCCCACGCGGCCGTTGCGCTTGCCCTGCTGCTGTCGCTATCCGCCATCGCGACCGCCGCGGCCGGGGAGCGCCCGATGACGCCTCGCGCCACGCCATACGGCAGCTGGGAGAGCCCGATCGACGCCGGCCGGCTGGCTGGTGCGTCGGTCGGCATGTCCGACCTGCAGGTCCACGGCGGCGACGTCTACTGGCGCGAGAGCCGGCCCGACGAAGGCGGGCGCCAAGTGGTGATGCGGCTGGCGGCGGACGGGCGAGCGGAGCAGCTGACGCCGGCAGGATTCAACGTGCGCACCCGGGTGCACGAATACGGCGGCGCCTCGTACGTGGTGCTCGACGACGGCCTCGTCTTCAGCCACTTCGACGACCAGCGTCTGTATCTGCAGCGCGGCGACGCGGCGCCGGTGCCGCTGACGCCGGAGGGCTACCGCTACGCCGACTGCACCTGGCACCCCACGCGCGCGGCGCTGCTGTGCGTGCGCGAGGACCACACGCCCGACACCCTGGCCGCGCACGGCGAGGAGCGCAACGCGGTGGTGCTGGTGCCGCTGCCCGCGGCCGACAGCGCCGGGGCGCCAGAGACCGACGCCGGGCGCGTGCTGGCCGAAGGCACCGACTTCGTCGCCCACCCGCGGCTGTCCGCCGACGGCCGGCGCCTGGCCTGGCTGTGGTGGAACCATCCGGAGATGCCGTGGGATGCGGCACGGCTGTCGGTGGCCGACATGCCCGACGGCGACGGCCCGGTGGCGGCGGCGCGTATCGTCGGCGGTGGCGACGATGCCTCTGCGCTGGAGCCGTCGTGGTCCGCCGACGGCACGCTGACCTTCATCGACGATCCGTCGGGCTGGTGGAACCTGCACGCGCTGCCCGCTGGCGGCGGGGAGGCGCGCGCGGTGACGTCGCTGGATCGCGAGTTCGGCGGCCCGCTGTGGACCCACGGCGCGTCGACGTACGTGGCGACCGGCGATGGCCGCGCGCTGGCGCGCACCACCCTCGCCGGCGTCGACGCGCTGGGCATCGTCGACCTCGCCGACGGCAGCTGGCGCGCGCTCCACCTGCCTTACGTGGCCTTCGGCGACCTGCGCCTGCGCGGCCCCGGCGAGGCGGTGGTGCTGGCGACCCCGGCCGCCGCCGAACCCGCGCTGGTCGCGGTCGACCTCGCCACCGGCGCGCACCGCGTGCTGTACCGCGCCATCGACGGCGCCGTCGACGCGGCGCTGGTGCCGGCGGCGGAGGCGATCGCGTTCCCGACCGCGCCCGGACCCGACGGAACGGCGCGCACCGCGCACGCGTTCTACTACCCGCCGACCAACCCTGCCCACGTCGGTCCCGACGGCACGCTGCCGCCGCTGATGGTGGTGGTGCACGGCGGGCCGACCTCGGTCGCGCGCTCGGGTTTCTCGCTGGCGCGGCAGTACTGGACCTCGCGCGGCTTCGCCCTGGTCGACGTCAACTACGGCGGCTCCACCAGCTTCGGCCGCGCATACAGGCGCCGGCTCAACGGCCAGTGGGGCGTGGTCGACCTGCAGGACGTGGTCGCCGCGGTCGACCACCTGGTCGCCGAGGGGCGCGTCGACCCGGAGCGCATCGCGATCCGCGGCGGCAGCGCCGGCGGCTTCCTGGTGCTGGCCGGGCTGGCGTTCACCGACCGCTTCGATGTCGGCGCCAACTACTACGGCGTGTCCGACATCGCGGCGCTGGCCGCCACCAGCCACAAGTTCGAGCGCCACTACGACGTCTCGCTGGTCGGCCCTCCCGATGCCGCGGCGTACCGCGCGCGCTCGCCGCTGTACCACCTCGACCGCTTCACCGAGCCGTTGATCACCTTCCAGGGCAGCGAGGACCGCATCGTCACCCCGGACCAGTCGCAGAAGATCTTCGAGGCGCTGAAGGCCAGGGGCGTCACCACCGCCTACATCGAGTACCCCGGCGAACAGCACGGCTTCCGCCGCGCCGCCAACGTCGTCGACGCCTATGGATCCGAGCTCGCGTTCTACGGCCGCGTGCTCGGCTTCACACCGGCCGATGCGCTGCCGGACGTGGAAATTCATCACCCGCCGGGCGGGTAAACAGGTGCTCGCTTAACCGTCGCCGTCATGAGCAACAAGGCGCGTCGGCGTGCGGTAACGGAATGCCGACCTGCGCGGGGCGACTGCAACAGCGCTGCTCGCCATCGCCGTATTCGGTTCGAGGGAACACGCGCTTGAATAAACCGATGCGCCGACGGCACCAAGGAGCGTAGATCCGCGACAACTGCCTGGGGTGCTTACCGGCGCGAACTGTCGAACCAGGCGACGGTTGGCGCCGCGCGCGCGAGGCTGACGTTGCAGACCACCACTGCGTCCGCCATGTTCAGGTCGCGCTCCAGGCAGCTAGGCGCGACACTGGCCTCGGCTCGGCGTGCGAGCAGGCGAGCTTCGCATTTGGTGAACTCGACCACGGTCTACCGTTTGACTAAGGCGGAGTATCAAAGATGCCCCAGCCCGACGCATCGTGCATCGGCAGCGTAGGGGTTCGTCTCGAAAGGAGTTCAAGATGAACATGAAGACTGTCGTGGCCGCAACGGCGATTTGCGCAAGCGCCCTGCTCGGATCCTATGCACCGGCTGCACGGGCTGGAGACGTGAGCAATGCGAGTCTTGGCTGCTACGTGGATACCACGGCCTTCGATCAGCTGACGTCAGACTACTGCTTTGGGGGGTGGCATCCGGGCCAGCCGAATCCCACGACCGCATACTTTCAAGTTGTGGGACTCGATCCTGGCGACTACACCTACTCATGGTCGCATGCCCAGTGCAGCCCATTGTCAGCGTGGTGCAATCGGCCAATACGCAGAGACACCAGCGGAGGCCAGCCCGTCACACTTAGCGTCACGGTTTACGACAACTCGACAGGCTTGAGCAAGACGGTTTCGGCAACCGCCGAGTACGTGGACGTCTGGAACTGACGTTCCCTTAGGTTGGCCGTCGGATGCGACGGCCAACCTGCCACGAGTTGGCAGCTGGATTCCTATGCAGTCCGTTCGTCGGAATATGGTGATCATCTGTGACGCTCGTCCGACGCAGCTTGCGTCCAGCCTTGCCGCGGATGCCCGTCCAAGATTATCGTCAGGTCGCGGCGATCAGCCGCTTGGCAAATAAGGAAATTCGCTATGAGAATGCTGATGATTGCAGCCCTCTTCACATCTGCCGGACTTCTTGCTCCGATTGGTCAAGCTCAGGCGCAGATTGCCATCGACTGCAGCGGTCAGAATGTTTGCTTCGCCGGACCAGCGGGCCCTTCGATCACACGCATCACCTGGCACATCGATTCACAGGAGACCGACGCCATCTTGCCGAGCGATTGCACGAATCAAGGCTATTGCGTGTTCAGGTGTGTCTCGCGACCCGGCTATGTGAATGCATCCGTCTACTACTGGTCGAACGATCAGCTTGTGGGAGCAGCAAGCGCATCTGCGCTGTGTAGCGAGGCATAGACTCTCTTGTAAACTGCAAGGCCGGCCGGTCACGCTCCTAAAGCGTGGCCTGCTCTAAGTTCGTCTCGCGATGAAACGCATCGGCTGTGTGTGCAGTGGTATCTGCCATTTGAGTACCTTGCCGTGGTGCACGCCATGACAGGCGAGCACGGAAAGGCTGCTCCAGTGCGCAGGGGATCTCCTGCTATGCAGGCAACTCCTCCGCCAGCACCCCGACCACGAAAGCTGCGAAGGCAGGCTGTACGCCTACGTCATCAACCTCAGCCACGACTGGCAGTCCGACTGGGGCGGCCTGCTGCAGTTGATCGACAGCGGGCGATCACGCAAGCGCCGCTCTGCCATCCATGCCAGAGGTAGCCCGCCACGCTGCTTGACGTGCGGCTGTCGCTGTTGGACCTGTCATGCGCCTCGCTCTTGACGATCACGTCGGTCCACAGCACGCAAGAAGGCAGCCGGACCTGGGCAGTCAAACCGACTGCATGGGCTGTATCGCGATTGGGTCGGCTTCAGCAGGTTCCGCAGGATCGAAGGCATCCATGATCGGGCATGGTCCTTCTTTGGATACGGCGCAATCATGCGCCAAGCGTGCCAGCGCGCCACGGGCCCGCAGCAGTGCGTCAATCTTCGCGTCGAGCGCGGCGATGCGCCCGCTTGCCAGCGCATGCACCCGTTTGCGGTCCCGGGTTGGGTCCAAGACCAGCAGATGGCCGATTTCGTCCAGTGTGAAGCCCGCCGCCTGCGCAGCGCGGATGAAGCGCAGACGGCGGACGTCTGCGTCACCGTATCGGTACATGCCCCTCCGGGCATCTCCTGTGGCTGATGGAGGCGGCGCCGGCAACAGCCCGCGGCGCTGGTAGTAGCGGACAGTTTCCACGCCGACACCGCCCTGAGCGGCGAGCACTGAAATCGACATCGCAGCCATACTTGACTCCGTACCTGGGTACGGACTGTATACAGGCCCTGACCGGAGAACCCCGGGAGCCCATGCCTCACAGGAGCTGCAGACATGAACGCAACGACCGGCAAGCACGCCACCGTCCATCGCATGCTGACCGACGAGCACGTCTGCCCGTACGGCCTCAAGACCGTCGACCTGCTGAAGCGCAAGGGCTTTGCGGTCGACGACCAGTGGCTGACCACGCGTGCGCAGACCGATGCGTTCAAGGCCGAGCACGACGTCAGGACGACCCCGCAGACATTCATCGAGGGCCAGCGCATTGGCGGCCATGACGATGTGCGCAGGCACTTCGGGCTGAAGGTGCGCGACCCCGGCGCGACCAGTTACCACCCGGTGATCGCGCTGTTCGCGATGACCGCGCTGATGGCGGCCGCGGCCAGCTACGCGGTGTTCGGCACGGTGCTCACGGTGCGCGCTGTCGAGTGGTTCATCGCCATCAGCATGTGCGTGCTGGCGATCCTGAAGCTGCAGGACATCGAATCCTTCTCGAGCATGTTCCTGGGCTACGACCTGCTGGCGCAGCGCTGGGTGCCGTACGCGTACGTGTATCCGTTCGCCGAGGCGCTGGCGGGGGTGCTGATGTTGGCAGGCGCGCTGATGTGGCTGTCGATCCCGGTGGCGCTGTTCATCGGCGGCATCGGCGCGGTGTCGGTGGTCAAGGCGGTCTACATCGACCGGCGCGACATCAAGTGCGCCTGCGTCGGCGGCGGCAGCCGGGTGCCGCTGGGCTTCGTGTCGCTGACCGAGAACCTGATGATGGTCGGGATGGCGCTGTGGATGCTGGTGCGGACGGTCGGCAGCGCGTAGCGCGGCCTGTTTCGCGACAGCCCGTGGCCGTCCTCAGTCCGCCGGCACCGTCCGCCCGCTGGCCCACTGGCGCAGGGCGGTCACCTGCTCGGCCATCACCACGGACAGCGGCCGCGTCTGCGCGATCTCGTCGCGCAGCATCGCGTCCGACAGCGGCACGTCGGCGGCATGTGCGGCGTACAGGCCGGCGACGATCGCCTGTTCGATCTCCGTGCCCGAGAAGCCCTCGGCGGCATCGGCCAGCGCGTCGAGGTCGAAGCCGTCGGCGGCCAGCGCGCGGCGCGCGAGATGCAGCGCGAACACCTCGCGGCGCGCGTTGCGGCCCGGCAGGTCGACGAAGAAGATCTCGTCGAAGCGGCCCTTGCGCAGCAGCTCGGGTGGCAGCTCGTGCACCTGGTTGGCGGTGGCGACCAGGAACACGCGCGAGCGGCGCTCGGCCATCCACGGCAGCAGGTAGCCCAGCACCCGGCGCGAGACGCCGCCATCGCTGTCGGAGCCGCCCTGCGCCAGGCCCTTCTCGATCTCGTCGATCCACAGCACGCATGGCGCCAGCTGCTCGGCCGACGCCAGCGCGTCGCGCAGGTTGCGTTCGGTCTCGCCCTGGTACTTGTCGTACAGCGTGCCGAAGTCCAGCCGCACCAGCGGCACGCCGAAGGCGCCGGCGACCGACTTGGCCAGCAGAGACTTGCCGCAGCCCTGCACGCCCAGCAGCAGCAGGCCCTTGGGCGGGTCGAGGCCGGGCGCGGCATCGCCGTCGACGAACACCCGCCGCCGCTGCTCGACCCAGCGCTTGACGCGTCCGGCGCCGGCGACATCGGCGAAGCGCGCGGTGTCGTACTCGTAGTGCAGGTGCCCGCTGCGGTTGAGCAGCGCGAACTTGAGCTTTGCCAGCGCCGGCAGGTCGCCGGCGCTGAGCACGCCGTCGTCGAAGATCAGTTGCCGTGCGATCCGGCGCGCGTCGGTCAGGCTCATGCCCTGCAGCTGGCGGACGATCTGCGCGACGACGTCGGCGTCGGCCTCCACCCGGCGGCCGCCGTGCTCGCTGGCGTAGGCGGCAGCCTCCTCGCGCACCAGCTTCTGCAGCGCGTTGGCATCCGGCAGCCGCGGCGTGAAGCGCACGCACAGCGCCTCCAGGTCGTCGGGCAGCTCCACCTGGTGGCCGACCAGCACGAGCACGTGCGGCTGGCTGCCGCGGCGCTGGGCGAGGTCGCGCAGCTGGCGCTGGGTGCTGGCGTATCCGAGGTAGGGATGGAAGTCGAGCAGCAGGTAGGCGCCACGCGGGTCGGCGTCGCGGATCGCGGTGAGCGTGGTGCTGGCGTCGGGGGCGACCTGCGCGTCGTCCTCGCGGTCCATGTCGATGCGGCGCAGGCCTTCGGTGATGGTCCAGCGGTACAGCGCGCGCCACACGTGCAGCAGCGACTGCCGGAACAGGTCGACGACGCGGCCTTCGTCCGGCGTCTCGATGACGATCAGCGCGGTGTCGGCGCGGATCAGCGCGGCCAGGTCCTGCAGGTCGCTGGAGGGTCGCGTGGACGGCATCACGGGCTCCGTTCAAGGGTCGCGCGGCTCCGGCGTGCCGTCCGGCAGCGCGCCGGGCGCCCAGCGTAGCCGCAGAGATCGATGGGGGGAGTGCCCCCCGCGCGTGCGGAAGGGATGCTGCAGTGCACGAGCCGCGGCGCGGTCGCGGGTCCCTGCGCCCCGGTGTACCCTCGCCCGACGATCCCGGGACACGGAGCGCGGCGATGAAGACGGTGCTGGTGGCGAGTTCCAAGGGCGGGGTCGGCAAGACCACCATCGCCACCCACCTGGCCGCGCACGCGGCGCTGGCCGGCCAGCGCACGGTGCTGGTGGACGCCGACCCGCAGGGCTCCGCGACGCGCTGGTGCGAGCGCCGGGCCGGGCTGGAGAGCGCGGTGCTGCCGATCGACGGCGCCCGACGTCACAGGGCGGCGTGGAAGTCGGTGCCCGACGGCACCGAGCGCGTGGTCATCGACGCGCCCGCCGGTGCGATGGCCGACGACCTCGACACCTACCTGGAGCATGCCGACGCGCTGCTGGTGCCGGTGCTGCCGTCGGCGCTGGACATCGACGCCACGGTGCCGTTCCTCAACGCGGTGTCGAAGCACGAGCGCGTGCGCCGCGGCCAGCTGCGCGTGGCGCTGGTCGGCAACCGGCTCAAGCCCTGGACCAACGCCTCGCAGCAGGCGCTGGACCTGCTGGCGCAGTGGCCGTATCCGGTGGTCGCGCAGCTGCGCGACAGCCAGGCCTACGTCATGCTGGTCGGGCTGGGGCGCAGCCTGTTCGACTACCACGGCGCCAAGGTGCGCGACCACCAGGAGGACTGGCAGCCGCTGCTGAAGTGGCTGAAGAAGGCCTGACAGGTGCCTGCCCGCACCGGCCAGCCGGTCGGCCGCGACGGCGGCAACACGTCGCGTCGCGCAGTCTGCGCGCGGGAGCGACGCCACGCGACTCCCGACCCCCGTGACGTTCGACTTTCCACCTCCACCCTCCATCGATGAGGACATCCCCGCCGTGAGAGAACTCATCCTGCTGCGCCACGCGCACGCCGAGCCCGCCGCCGCCGACCAGGTCGACCTCGACCGCCCCCTGTCCAGCGAGGGGCTGGCCGAGGCCGAAGCCGCCGGCCGCTGGCTCAAGGAGCACCAGCTGGTGCCCGACCGGGTGCTGTGCTCGCCGGCGCGGCGCACGCGCGAAACGCTGGAGGCGGTGCTCGCCGCCGTCGGCTACGTCGACCAGCGCCTGGATGACGGCGTCTACGACGCGTCCCCGGGCAGCCTGATGACGCTGGTGGACCAGCATCGCGACGTCGACCGGCTGCTGCTGGTCGGGCACAACCCGGGCCTGGAGCTGCTCTCCGCGCTGCTGCATACCGGCCAGTCGACAGACTTCCGCGGCATGCCGCCCGGCGCCATCGCGGTGCTGCGGATGGCGGCTGACGCCGAGCTCGAGCCGGGCGTCGCCACGCTGTCCGAATTCTGGTGGCCGTGAGCCAGCGCGGGGCGTGGGTCGCCGTGGGAGTCGCCCTGCTGCTGGCTGCCGCGCCGGCCGTGGCGGCGCGCATCGACGACGTCGCCTCGCGCATCGGTTTCACGCTGAAGACGCGCTGGGGGCAGACGCTCGAGGGCCGGTTCCCCGCGTTCGACGGCGAGATCCGGCAGCTCGACGACGGCCAGCGCCAGGTCGCGTTTTCGCTGTCGTCGCGCGAGGTCGAGATCGTCGACAACGCCAGCTACACCCGGCTGACGCGCGGCAAGGGCTTCTTCGACGCCGAGCGCTATCCGGAGGTCAGCTTCGTGTCGGATCCGTATCCCGAATCGCTGACCCGGCGGGGCGGCGCGCTGGCGGGCGTGCTGACGATCCGTGGCGTGCAGCGCCGCGAGGTGTTCACGGTGCTGGCGTCGGCCTGCCCGCGACCGGCGCGCGACTGCGACGTCGTCGCCAGCGGCGCCGTGCAGCGCAGCGATTACGGCGTCGACCGCTGGGCCTTCGCGCTGGGCGACAGCGTGCGCTTCCAGCTGCGCATCCGCACGGTGGCCGACGCCTCGTGAGGCATGCGCGCCCGCTGCTGCGCGCCGCACTGGCGGCGCTGGCGCTGTCCGTGGCCGCCTGCGCGACGCTGTCTCCGCAAGATCGCCTGCGCGCCGCCGAGGTGGTGGTGGAATCGCGCCCCACCGCCGTCGACTGCGACCGCCCCAACGCCTGCGCGCAGCCGTCGTCGCTGCGCGAGCTGGGCACCCAGGCGTTCATGCGGAGTACCCCGGCCACGCCGCGGCACTTCGCGCTGCTGCTGGACTACGGCCAGGACGCGCTGCTGGCCCGCGTCAACCTGATCCGCGCCGCCAGCAGCAGCATCGAGATCCAGACCTACATCTTCGACGAGGATGACGCCGGCCACCTGATCCTCGACACGCTGCTGGCCGCGGCGCGGCGGGGCGTGCGCGTGCGCGTGCTGGTCGACCAGCTGTCGGCGCTGAAGAACGTGGAGACGCTGGCGTCGCTGTCGGCGGCGCACGCCAACTTCGAGATGCGCATCTACAATCCGGTGCTGCAGCGCGCGCGCATCAGCTATCCGCAGTACGCGCTGGCCGCCGCGTGCTGCTGGCGACGCCTCAACCAGCGCATGCACAACAAGCTGCTGCTGATCGACGGCCTGGTGGGCATCACCGGCGGCCGCAACTACCAGGACAGCTATTACGACTGGGACCCCGCATACAACTTCCGCGACCGCGACCTGTTCGTCGCCGGGCCGGCAGTGGCGGCGATGACGGCCAGCTTCGACCAGTACTGGGACGCCAGGCTCACCCGGCGGCTGGAGGCGCTGGCGGATGTCGGCCGGATGCTGGTCGCGCGCGGCGTGCCGCCAATGGAGCACGCGCCGTTTCAGCTGCCGGAACGCGTCGCGCTGATGTCGCGCAACGCCGACGACACCGCGCTGGTGGATTCGCGCCTCACCGCGCAGGCGCTGGCGGTGTCGTCGGTGGAATACATCACCGACCTGCCGCGCAAGCACCGCCGCAACCAGCAGCGGATGGAGACAGATGCGCCCGCGACGCGGGGCCTGCGCGAGCTGATCGAAGGAGCGCAGCGCGAAGTGCTGCTGCAGACGCCGTACCTGGTGCTGTCGCCCTCGGCGCAGGACATGTTCCGCGCCCTCCACGACCGGCCGTCGCCGCCGCGCGTGCTGGTGTCCACCAACAGCCTGGCGGCGACCGATGCGTTCATCACCTACGCGCTGGCCTACAAGTACAAGCGCCGGTTCCTGCGCGACTTCGGCTTCGAGATCTACGAGTTCAAGCCATTCCCGGCCGACGCGCCGGTGGATATCGAGGCGACCGGCACTGTCGGCATCGCGTGGAATCCCGACGGGAGCGTCGTGTCCACGCCCGCGGCCGGCGAGCCGCCGTCGGAATCGCTGCCCGTGGGCGGCTCCGGCTTCGGGTCGTTCTCCGGGTCGCCGGGCGAGGGCAGCGGCACCAGCCGCGGCGACGCGCCGCTGGGCCGCGAATACTCGGCGCTGCGCTGGGCGCGTCCCGGCGCCAACCGGCCCGTGCCGCTGTCGCGCGACGGCGCGCGTTTCGGCCTTCACGCCAAGTCGCTGGTCATCGACGAAAGGATCGGCGTGGTCGGCACGCACAACTTCGATCCGCGCGGCGACAACTACAACACCGAGGCCGCGGTGGTGATCGATGACGTCGGCTTCGCGCGCGCGCTGGCGTCCAGCATCCGCCGCGACATCGCGCCCGAGAACGCATGGACGATCGCGCCGCGCGACAGGCCGGCGCTGTTCCCCGGCCTCGCCTATTCGCTGGGCAAGATCTCCGAGCACCTGCCGGTGTTCGACCTGTGGCCGACGCGTTATGCGACCAGCTATGCGTTCGTGCCCAGTGCGGCGTGCCCGCTGCCGCTGTCGCCGCGTGACCCCAGGTTCCGCGCCTGCTACGAACCGGTCGGGGATTTCCCGGAGGTCAGCTTGGGGCTGCGAACGCTGATGACGCGCATCTTCATCGGCTTCGGCGCCGGACTCGCGCCGATCCTGTAGCGGCACCCACACGCCCGCCACCGCGCGCGGCGCCAGTGCGGCGCCTCGTGATTGCGTCGCGTGCCCTCATGCCCCGGGCGGAGTCGCCCGACAGTGGCAGGCGCATCGTGCCCCGGCGCCGGGCTTCCGGCCGACGCCATCCTGCCCGAGCCTTCGCCAGAAGCCTGTCTGCCGCCATCCCATCAGTGGGGTGACGAATGGCACATGTCCTAATACATCGGTGTTGTAGTCTACCAACACACCAGATCACAACCCATTCCAAGGAGCACCGCCGTGCAGATCCAGACCACCCCCCAGTCCCCCGCCGCCGCCCCGGTCAATACGACCACCGCCCGCGACGCGTTCACCCGTCCGGAAGCGCGCACCCGCGCCTTCGGCGTCGGTTACGGCAGCAGCAGCGGCTACGCCAGCCAGCGCCGTTACTCGCAGGACTGGGCCGCCCCGCGGTTCCGGTTCGCCTGATCCACGCCGCACTCCTTCCCTCGACTCCCCCACAGGACCACACCATGCAGACCCAGACCGCCCCCCAGGCTGCGCTGCGCCAACCAGCCACCGCAACCCCGTTCTCGCCGCGCGCCGGCGCCTATGACGCGCCGCCCACTGCGCGCGCCTTTGGCGTCGGTTACGGCGCCAGCAGCGGCTACGCCAGCGCCCGCCGCTATGGGCGTGACCAGACGATGCCGCTGTTCCGCTGCGGCTGAAGGCCTCCCGCGCTGGCGTTTGCCCCACGCGGCACGCGCGTCTAGGCTGCCGGCGTCGTCCTGCGGAAGCACGCCATGGCCATCTTCCGCGTCACCGCCAGCGTGTTGATCGCCAGTCCCCGCGGAATATCCGCGTGACCCGGTCTGCCGAGGGCATCTTCTGCCAGCACATCACGCTGGACGCCCTCAATGCCATGGCGCATGGGACCGCGATCGCCGCGCTCGGCATCGAGTTCACCGAGATCGGCGGCGATTTCCTGCGCGCCACCATGCCGGTGGATGGCCGGACGCTGCAGCCGTTCGGGCTGCTGCATGGCGGTGCGTCGGTGCTGCTGGCCGAGACCCTTGGCAGCAGCGCGGGCGGCTTCTGCGTTGCCGAAGGCAATGCCTGCGTGGGCATCGAGATCAACGCCAACCACTTGCGCGGCGTCCGTGACGGTCTGGTCACAGGCACCGCACGGCCGCTGCACCTGGGCCGCAGCACGCAGGTATGGGACATTCGCATCGCCGACGCCGCCGACCGGCCGGTCTGCGTGTCGCGGCTGACGCTCGCTGTGGTGCCTGCCCGCTGACGCTTTGGGGGCGGATACCCGGCGGCGCCCGCGATGCGCGCCCGTCGGCTCCAGCTGAACACGGCCTAGAATGATGGCTCCAGCCGCACGGTGCATCCTGCCGGCCGTCCCTTCCGCCCGCCCGCCCGCCGAGGCATCTTGCCCCGTGAGACCCGTGTCCGATACCCACGACCGCACTGCGACGCCGCCGGCCGATGCGCTGGCGCGCGCCTGGCGCTACGCGTACCGGACGCCGATGCTGCTGTGGCACCTGCTGGTGCACCTGCCGCTGGTGATGCTGGCGCTGTTGCCGCCCTGGGCCGACATCGACGTCGGCCACGGCGAGCGCTTCGGCCACCGCATGATCCGCGCATGGTCGTCGGGGATGCTGCGCGTCTTCGGGTTCAGGCCTCGGCGCTTCGGCACGCCGCTGCCCGGGGCGACGCTGTTCGTCGCCAACCACGTCAGCTGGATCGACATCGTCGCCCTGCACAGCCAGCGGATGATGGGGCTGGTGGCCAAGCACGAGATCGCCTCGTGGCCGGTGATTGGCTGGGTGGCCGGGCAGGGAGAAACCATCTTCCACCAGCGCGGCAGCCAGGAATCGCTCGGCGGCGTGCTGCAGCAGATGCTGGCGCGGCTGCGCGGGGGCCATTCCGTCGGGGTGTTCCCGGAAGGGCGCGCGCGCGACGGCGTCGAGGTCGGGCCGTTCCACGCGCGGATCTTCCTCGCCGCGGTCGAGGCCGGGGTCGGGGTGCAGCCGGTCGCGCTGCGCTACGGCACGCAAGCAGCGGTGCAGGCGGTGGTGGCCTTCGGGCCCGACGAGAACTTCATGCAGAACTTGCTGCGCCTGCTCGGCGAGCCGCCGCGGGTCGCCGACGTGGTGTTCTGCGAGGGCATCGTGCCCGGCTTCGCGGATGGCCGCCGGCAGATCGCCGGCCTGGCGCGCGCGCGCGTGGTCGATGCGCTGCGCCGGCCATGAGGTCCGGCCGCCCATGACCGCGTCCACGCAGGCCAGCGCCTACCGGCCGCCGGCCTGGCTGCGCAACGCCCACGTGCAGTCGGTGCTCGGCAGCAGTCCGCTGCGCCGGCGCCGCGGCGAGCGCGCGCTGGCCGCCTGCGGCGCCGCCACGCGACCGGTCGACGTCGACGGCGGCGACGGCGTGCGCCTGCACGGGCTGCATTCGCGGGTGGTCGGCACGTCGTCGCGCGGGCTGGTGCTGCTGATGCACGGCTGGGAGGGCAGCGTCGACTCAAGCTACATGCGCCTGACCGCAGCCCAGCTGCTGCGGCGCGGATTCGAGGTCTTCCGGCTCAATTTCCGCGATCACGGCGATACCCACCACCTCAATCCCGACCTGTTCCACTCCAACCGCATCGACGAGGTGGTGCAGGGCGCGCTCGACGTCTCGCGCCAGTTCCCGGCGCGGCCGATGTTCGCAGCCGGCTACTCGCTGGGTGGCAACTTCGCGCTGCGGCTGGGGCTTCGCGCGCCTGCTGCGGGGCTGCCGCTGGCGCACGTCGCGGCGGTGTGCCCGGTGCTCGACCCGGCGCTGACGATGCAGCAGATGGAGCGTGGGCTGTGGCTGTACCTGCGCTACTTCGAAAAGAAGTGGCGCGGGTCGCTGCAGCGCAAGCGCCAGCTGTTCCCGGACCACCACGACTTCGACGACGCCACGCTGAAGCTGGGGATGCGCGAGCTGACGCAATGGATGGTGCAGCGGCACACCGACTTCGGCTCGCTGGACGCGTATTTTGACGGATATTCCATCGCAGGGAACAGGCTGGAGGGGCTGGGCATCGGCGCCGACATCCTGATGAGCGAGGACGACCCGGTGATCCCGGTGGCGGAGTTCCGTGCGCTGCTGCTGCCCACGCACGCCCGGCTCGAAGTCGCGCGCTGGGGCGGCCACTGCGGGTTCCTCGAGAGCCCGCGCCTCGATGGCTACGCCGAGCGCTGGGTCGCCGACCGGCTCGAGCGCTGCGTCGCGGCGCGCGCGGCCGCCTGACGGCCGCTCCGGCCAGCAGGAGCGCGGCGACGCGCCCGCTACAATCCGCGGCCCGGGTACGCCCCGATGCCATGATTCCTGCCGATGCAGCCAGACATCCTCGACGCGCTCCGCCACGGCGATCACGGCCAGGCCCTCGCGCTGTCGCGCGCCGCGGTTGCCGCTACCCCCGACGATCCGCAGGCGCACCGCGCGCTGGCGTTCGCGCTGCGCGCCGGCGGCGACACCGACGCCGCGCGCGAGTCGCTGGAGCGCGCGATCGCGCTGGCGCCCGATGACGCCGACCTGTACTTCCAGCGCGCGGGGTTCCTGCTCGGCGCGCGCCAGTTGGCGGAGGCGGAGCACGCGCTGGTAACCAGCGTGGGGCTGGATCCGAACCAGTTCGGCGCCTACATCCTGCAGGCGCAGCTGGCGCTGGGGCGAGGCGACCTGGACAAGGCGACGCGCCTGGGGCGGCTGGCCGCGCGACTGGCGCCCGACCACCCGTGGCTGCAGGCGCTGGAGGGCACGCTGGCGCTGCGCCGCGGCGATGCCGACGGTGCGCTTGCGCAACTTTCTGCCGCCGCCGCGCAGTCGCCCGACGAGCCGCAGCTGCGCTACGCGCTCGGCTTCGCGTACATGGCCAAGGGCCACCACGCGTTTGCCGAGCAGGCGTTCCGCGGCGTACTGGAAGCGTCGCCCGACGCGTTGAGCCTGCATGGGCTGATCGCGGGGCAACTGCAGCAGCAGGGCCGGATGGCCGACGCCGCGGACGCGCTGGCGCCGATGCTCGACGATCCCGCCATCGCGACCCCGCCGCTGCGCCGCTATGCCGGCGAACTGGAGCTTGTGGCTGGCCGCCTCGAACGGGCGCTGCCGCACCTGCGCGCGGCGCTGGCCGCGATGCCGGGCGACGGCCGCACGCTGGCGGCGATCTGCGACGCCTGGCGCCGCGCCAACGCCGGTGGCGACGCCCGCGCGACGCTGGACGCCGCGCTTGCCACGTCCCCCGGTGAATCCGGCCTGTGGCAGGCACGCGCGACGTTCTCGCAGGATCCCGTCGACGCCGCGACGGTCATCGACCGCTGGCTGGCGGCAATGCCCGCCCACCTGCCGGCGCTGGACATGCGCATGCACCTGCTGGCGACCACCGGCGATGCCGATGGCGCCGAGGCGGCGGCCGCGGAGATCGTCGCGATCGAGCCGGGGCGCAGCGAGGCCGAGCTGCGGCTGATCGACGCCAAGCTGCGTCGCGACCCCGCGTCCGCGGTCGCCCACATCGAAGGTCTGCTCGCGAAGGCGACCCTCGACGACACCCGGCGCCTGCTGCGCCAGTGGCTGGCGATGGCCCTTGACCGCGCCGGCGCGGTCGGCCGGGCAGCGGCGCTGTGGATCGAGGGCAATGCCGAAGTCGCGGGTGAGCGGCTGCCGCTGCCGCCGATGAGCGGCCCGGAGGCCATCGCGGCGCTGCCGCCGATCGCGGCGGCGACTGCATCGGACGCGGCCGGCGCCGACACGGTTCGGGCCGCGTTCCTGGTCGGCGTGCCGGGCTCGCTGGTCGAGCGCCTGGCGGCGGCGCTGCTCGGCACCGTCGAGGCATTCCGTGCCGACCGCTTCGGTGCCTCGCCGCCGGACGACGCGCTGCAGAACTATCACACCCCTGGCCGACTTGCCTCGGGCGAAACCACGCCGGCCGACGTCGCGGCCAGCTGGCTCGCCGCGCTGCCGGCACGTGGCCTGGGTCACGAGGCGGTCGACTGGCTGCTGTGGTGGGACAACGCGCTGCTCGCCGTGCTGCGCGCGGAGTTGCCCGATGCCGCGCTGCTGGTCGCGCTGCGCGATCCGCGCGACATGCTGCTGGACTGGCTGGCATTCGGTGCCCCGGCGCCATTCGCGCTGGCGTCACCGGTGGCGGCCGCGGGCTGGCTGGCGGCGTCGCTCGACCACGTCGCAACGCTGCACGAGCAGGACCTGTTCCCGCACGCGCTGCTGCGCCTGGACGACATCGCCGACGATCCCGATGCGCTGGCGCAGGCGCTCGGCGCGGCGCTGAAGACGACGCTGCCGGTGGCACCGGCGGGCGCGTTTGGGCCGCCGCATTTCGCTGCCGGCCACTGGCGTGCCTATGCCGTGCCGCTGGAGGAGGCGTTCGCACTGCTGGCCCCGGTCGCCGTGCGGCTGGGCTATCCCGAGGCCTGAGCCAGGCGCGAGCCCAACACATCCCCTGTGCGCAGACAACGACGCCCCGGCTTCCGGGGCGTCGTCGTATCGTCCGCCGCATCATGCCGCGACGAGATGCCTCAGCCGCGGACGAGTGTGAGTCCGTACTGCGAAAGGATCGGGTTGATCCGGTCGAAGAACGTGCTGCGCTGCGATGCCGGGAGGCCGCAGTTGTTGTTGGTGCCGGCCTGGAGATTGCCGCCCGAGGTCACGCCCTGGGCCTGTCCAGCGCCGGTGATCCACGAACCACCCGAGTCGCCTCCGCCGACGCAGGCGTTGGACCGCGTCAGCCCGAACACGGCGCCCTGGGCGTAGTTCACGGTGACGTTCTTTGCCGTGATCGTGCCGCAGCGATAGCCCGTGGTACGTCCTGACCGGCAGACAGCCGCACCGGTCGCGGCTTCGCTGCTGCCGCGAACCACGACGTTGCCACCGGCGTAGTTGCTGACCCACGGGCGCAGCGTGTGGGTGCTGCCGACGCTGACCCAGGCGCGGTCGTTGCCCGGGAAGCGCGACGCCGCGAACGATCCCACCGCCTGGTTTCCGATGCGTACGCTCGCGCCGGTATTCCCGCAGTGGCCGGCGGTCGCGAAACCCTTGGTGCTGCCGCGGGTGACCGAGAACCCCACCGAGCACAGCGACTGGTTGTTGACGACGTACTCGATGCCACCGATCACCGTCGCGGTGGTCTGCGGCGTGCCGACCATGGGCTCAACCCGGATCGTGTCGGCATCGGCCCCGCTGGCGGCGACGAAGTCGACCGCGGCATCGACCGCGTCCGGCGCCACCGACACCACGACGGCGTTGGACCTCTCGTCGACGTGCCACGCATGAACGCCAGCGGGCGCGCCGCCGCGCTCGACCGACTGCCGGCGGACCGCATCGAGCCGGTCCATCGATGCCTGCAGCTTGGACAGCCCGTGGCGCACATGGCGCACCTCGACGTCGGGCATGCGCGCAGAGAGCCTGTCGGTCCCGGTCGTCGCGACAACGAAGCGGAAGCTGCCGTCGGCTGCGCGTTCGATCCAGCTGCCGCCATAGGCGGCACCGAGCTCGCGCTGCGCCGCTGGCTGACGCGCCTGCGCGATGCGCTCGGTCTGCAGGTACTGCGGCAACTGCGCGGGGAATACACCAAGGTCGCGCTGCATTGCGAACACCAGTTCCGGGGCGAAGGCGTCGCTGGCGGCCGCGACGCCCGATGCGGCCGCGAGCGCGGCAGCGACAAGGGCACACAGCGCGCGGCGCGCCGGGACACGGGAGGAAACGGAACGATCGGTCATGGTCACTTCCTTTTGGAGGGCTAGGGGCTTGCCGCGACCGGAAAAGGCCGCGCCCCGTTGCGGGGCAACAGGGCTGGCGTGTGGTGCATCAGCGACACCAGGCGACCCCAGTCAAGCCCAATTGCCGCAGCCGCGACGTGTCATGGGTCACGTCGTGGCCCCTGCGCGGCCCATTCAAAAACATGAAGACGGTGCCGATTGCGGGAACCGTGCACTGCGTGCGGGATGGTGCGTCGCGACATTCGTCGCGCCTCGTGCCGTCATGCCTGCACGACATGAGCCGCGAGACGCGGTTATTCGCCTGCAGGCAGCCAGACCAGCAGGGCCAAGCCAAGCGCGATCCGGTAGACCGCGAAGCCGGTGAACCGATGCTGCTTGATGTAGGCCAGCAGCCAGCGCACGACGATGAACGCGGTGACGGTCGATGCCGTGACCGCGACCGCGACCGAGGCCCAGTCCTCGGTACCCACGCCGCCGTCGACCAGCAGCTCGACGAACGCGAACGCGCTCGCGGCGAACATCGTCGGAATGCCGACCAGGAACACGAACTCGGTCGCCGACGAGCGCCGGCCGAGGCCTGCGAGCATCGCCATGAAAATGGCCGCCGCCGACCGCGAGGTGCCGGGAAAGATGCCCGCCACCACCTGTGCCAGGCCCACCAGCACCGCGATCTTCCAGGTCACCACGTCACTGTCGGGACGGCGCTCGGCGACGCGCTCGGCGACCAGCATCCACACCCCGCCCAGTACCAGCGCCCAGGCGATCGGGGTGACCGTTTCAGGCAGCTCCCAGCCCAGCAGCCGCACCGGCAGGCCGACCAGCGCCGTGACCGCGAACGCGGCTGCGAGCTTCATCGCATAGTCGCGGTGCAGCGGGTCACCGAGGCCGGTGGCGAGGGACCAGATGCGCTGACGGAACACCAGCGTGATCGCCAGGATCGCACCGGCCTGGATGACGATGTTGAAGAAGTCCGAGCGCTCGCCCAGCCAGCGCTGCGCGATCAGCAGGTGACCGGTGCTGGACACCGGAAGGAACTCGGTCAGGCCTTCGAGGATGCCCAGCAGCAGCGCGGCGAAGAGATCGTTCATGAAGTCCGGGGGCAACGACGGCGCGACAGCATAGGCCACGCGCGCACTGCGCCATCAAGGTGCATAGCGCGGCCGAGCCGGTCCATGTTGGTGCCTTGCGCGCGGGCGGTCGCGGTGGTTGCCCGACGAATCAACCACCTGCAGGGCCAGCATCGCTGGCATGGCGCTTGCGTTCATGGCTACCACTCTTTCAGATGAAGGTCTTCACCATGTCCATTGAACACGTCGAGAAGCTGGTCAAGGAACACAAGGTCGAGTTCGTCGACCTCCGCTTCAGCGACATGCGCGGCGTCGAACACCACGTCACCTATCCGAAGTCGATCGTCGAGGCGGCGCTGTTTGAGGACGGCAAGATGTTCGACGGCTCGTCGATCAGCGGCTGGAAGGGCATCAACGAGTCCGACATGGTGCTGCTGCCGGATGCGTCCACCGCGTACATCGACCCGTTCACCGCCGACCCGACCGTGGTACTCACCTGCGACGTGCTCGATCCGGCGACGATGCAGGCCTACGCCCGCGACCCGCGCGGCATCGCGCGCCGCGCCGAGGCCTACCTCAAGTCCAGCGGCATTGCCGAGCAGGCATTCTTCGGCCCGGAGCCGGAGTTCTTCATCTTCGACTCGGTGCGCTACGCCAACGACATGGGCCACACCTTCTTCCGCATCGAGTCCGAGGAAGCGGCCTGGAACTCGGGCAAGGACTACGACGGCGGCAACACCGGATACCGGCCGGGGGTGAAGGGCGGCTACTTCCCGGTGGCGCCGCTGGACTCGCTGCACGACATCCGCGCGGAGATGTGCAAGACGCTGGAGGAGGTCGGCATCGAGGTCGAGGTGCACCACCACGAGGTCGCCAATGCCGGCCAGTGCGAGATCGGCACCAAGTTCAATTCGCTGGTGAAGAAGGCCGACGAGCTGCAGGCGATGAAGTACGTGATCAAGAACGTCGCGCACCGCAACGGCAAGACCGCGACCTTCATGCCCAAGCCGATCGTGGGCGACAACGGCAGCGGCATGCACGTGCACCAGTCGCTTGCCAAGGGCGGCACCAACCTCTTCACGGGCGACGGCTACGGCGGCCTGAGCCAGATGGCGCTGTGGTATATCGGCGGCATCTTCAAGCATGCGCGCGCCATCAATGCGTTCGCCAACTCGACCACCAACAGCTACAAGCGGCTGGTGCCGGGCTACGAAGCGCCGGTGATGCTGGCGTACTCGGCGCGCAACCGTTCCGCGTCGTGCCGCATCCCGTACGTGGCCAATCCGAAGGCGCGCCGCATCGAGGTCCGATTCCCGGACCCGATGAACTCCGGCTACCTGATCTTCTCGGCGCTGATGATGGCCGGGCTGGACGGCATCAAGAACCAGATCGACCCGGGCGAGCCGAGCGACAAGGACCTCTACGACCTGCCGCCGGAAGAGGCCAAGGACATCCCGACCGTGTGCCATTCGCTCGACCAGGCGCTCGACGCGCTCGACGCCGACCGCGAGTTTCTCAAGGCCGGCGGGGTGTTCAGCGACGACTTCATCGACGCTTACATCGCGCTGAAGATGAAGGAAGTCACGGCCTTCCGATCGGCAACCCATCCGCTCGAATACCAGATGTACTACGCGATCTGACCGCTTGCGACCCCTGCGCGCGTCGGGCTGACAACGCCGGCGCCGCTGGGCGGGCCGCAGGCGCCGCCAGTGTGCGACGTGCGACGGCCATCACGGCGAGGGGGCCGCCTGCGGATGCGCGCGCGACTCACGCCAATCGCATGACCGGCCTGCACGCTGATGGCGCTGGGTATCCGCGGTCGAAGGCTGTTGCCGGAAAGCCGGACCCGGTCGCGGCCGGACGTCAGTCGTAGAAGTCGACCACACCCGACTCCAGGTCGTACATGCAGCCGGCGATCTTCACCTCTCCGTTTGCCACCATCTCGGCAATGATCGGGCTGTCGTGCACGATCTTTTCCATGTTGAGCAACACATTCTGTTTGGCCACGTGAGCGACGAAGGACGTGTCCTCGGACGTGGCTGTGCCCCGGCTCTGCGTGACTGACGCTACTGCAGGCTTCATATTGGCGAGCATCGCGGTGATGTTGCCCAGTTCGACATCATCGACCGCCGCCTTGACTGCGCCACAGTCGCTGTGACCCATGATGAGGATCAACTTCGAACCCGAAACCTTGCAGGCGAACTCAATGCTGCCAAGGATGTCGGTATTGACGAAATTCCCGGCGACGCGGGCATTGAAGATATCGCCGATACCCTTGTCGAAGATGATCTCAGCCGGTTTGCGCGAGTCGATGCAGCCCAGCACGATCGCATAGGGGGTCTGTCCCAGCGCGGTACGACTTGCATCAACCAGATGATCGCGATACTGCGGCTTGCCATCCAGAAAGCGTTTGTTCCCAAGTTTGAATTTTTCCAGAATCTCATCGGGTCCCATCTGGGGTTGGAGTTCTCGCATGCGGGTGTCCTCTCGTTGAATCGCCCAGGGTTCGCTGGGCGCTCAGGGGGCGCGTCTCGCGCGTTGTTTCCAGGACTCTACAGGGGGTGAGTTGACGCTCGTGTCGCGCCACCGGCTTGCAAATGCAGGGCATGGCGCGTGCAATGCCGGCATGTCCGCGCATCGCCTCGTGCCCTTCGTGCTGCTGCTGTCCGCTGCGCTGACCGCGTGTATGCACGCGCCGGTGCGCAATCCGTTGGCGACGTGGGTGCCATCTTCCAACTTCGACGCCCGCCGGCCGTCGTTGGTGGTGGTGCATTACACCGAGCAGGACTCGATCGCACAAAGTCTGGACACGCTGCGCACCCGAAACAGCGGCGGCCGGGTCAGTTCCCATTACCTGATCGGGGCGGACGGACGGATCTACCAGCTGGTCGCCGACACGGAGCGCGCGTGGCATGCCGGCGCCGGCCGCTGGGGCACGATTGCCGACGTCAACTCGGCATCGATCGGCATCGAGCTCGACAACGACGGCGCCACGTCGTTCGCCGAGCCGCAAGTGGCGTCGCTGCTGGTGCTGCTCGACGACCTGACCCGACGCTACCGCATCCCGCGAACCCACATCATCGGCCACTCCGACATGGCGCCGGGACGCAAGTCCGATCCCGGTGTGCTGTTCCCGTGGCAGCGGCTGGCCAAGGCCGGCTTCGGTACCTGGCCCATTGACGGATCACCGCCGGCGCCCGCGGGGTTCGATGCGCTGCGCGCGCTGGGCACGCTCGGGTACGCGCTCGACGATCCCGCTGCCGCGATCCGCGCCTACCGCATGCGCTATCGCGGCGACATGGCCGACGTGCTCGATCTGGAGGACGCGCGCATCCTGTATTCGCTGACCACCTTGCCAGCGGCGTCGACCGCCGACATCACGGCAGACTGAGCGGATCGGCTCCCCGCCCGATCGCCTGCCGATGCGCTGTGCGCCCGGGTGGGACCCCTGCGACATCCCGGCTGCGCCGCGCGCTTGCCCTATATTGGTGCAATGCCCGACCGCGCGCCCGCCTGGATCCTGCCCGCCGCCTACGCCGA
Organism: Luteimonas sp. ANT-B3E; assembly: GCA_001683895.1. GTDB lineage: Bacteria > Pseudomonadota > Gammaproteobacteria > Xanthomonadales > Xanthomonadaceae > Luteimonas. Next base: position 50,313 of record LXQJ01000045.1, read on the forward strand.
CCTTGGGACGCCGCTGCTGCTTGCCGACACCGATGGCCGCGTGCTTGGGGGTAACCCTGCGCTGGCGCAGTGGCTGGGGGTCAGTGGCAAGCGACTGCCCGGGCTGCCGCTGGCTGCGCTGGAATTCGACGGCGACCTGCTGGCGCAGCGGCTGGCGCCAGATGCGGCGCGGGGCCCGGCGCGGCTGCCGCGGCTGGCGCTGGCGTTCCCCGGCGCGCCTCCGCGGTTCGCCGACGTGCTGCTGGCGACAACCGTGGACGGCGGCTGGCAGCTGGAGGCGCACCCGGTCGAGGAGTTCCCCGGCGGCGACCCGGTCGCCGTGCTGCCGCTGGCGCTGTCCGCCGCGCTGAAGGGCCTCGCCCATGAGCTGCGGAATCCGCTGGCTGGTCTGAAGGGCGCCGCGCAGCTGCTGGCGCGGCGCATCGACCACGGCGACGTCGACGGCCGCGAGCTCGTCGACCTGATCGACTCCGAGGTCGGCCGGCTGACCCAGCTGCTCGACCGCATGCTGGAGCCGACCCCGCCGCAGCCGCACGGCGAGGTCAACGTGCACGCAGTGCTCGAGCGCGTGCTGCGGCTGGCCGAGAGCGACGCCGGCTGGGCGGTGAAGCTGATCCGCGACTACGACCCCAGCCTGCCCGGGCTGCATGGCGACGCCGACCGGCTGATGCAGGCGGTGTGGAACCTGGTGCGCAACGCGATCGAGGCCGGCGCCGGCGAGGTTGCGCTGCGCACCCGCGCCGAACACGGTGCGCGCATCGGCAGCAGCCTGCACGCGCTGGCGCTGCGGCTGGAGATCAGCGACGACGGCCGCGGCGTGCCCGACGAGCTCGCGGAGCAGGTGTTCCTGCCGCTGGTCTCCGGGCGCGCCGAGGGCAGTGGGCTGGGGCTGGCGCTGGCGCAGCAGGTCGCACGCGAGCACCGCGGCACCATCGCCTACCGATCGCGCCCGGGGCACACGGTGTTCACCCTGCTGCTGCCGTTCCGCTGCGCCGGTGCGGCCGCGGATGTCGCCGCCGGGCCGCGCGCATGAGCGCGGCCGTGCCTGCCGTGGTCTGGGTGGTCGACGACGACCGCGCGGTGCGCTTCGTGCTGGCGACCGCGCTGCGCGAGGCCGGGCACGACGTCACCGCGTTCGACGGCGCGCGCGCGGCGCTCGACGCCATCGCCACCCGCGTGCCGGACCTGCTGTTCACCGACGTCCGCATGCCTGGCGACGACGGGCTGGTGCTGCTGGACAAGCTCAAGCAGCGCCACCCTGCGCTGCCGGTGATCGTGATGTCCGCCTACACCGACATCGCGAGCACCGCCGGCGCCTTCCGCGGCGGTGCGCAGGAGTTCCTGTCCAAGCCCTTCGACCTCGACGAGGCGGTGGCGCTGGCCAAGCGCACTCTCGGGCAGCGGCAGGCCGCGGTCGACGTGGGCGTGCCTGTAGTGGATGCCGCCCCGGGCGATGCGCTCGTCGGGGAGGCGCCGGCGATGCAGCAGCTGTTCCGCGCCATCGGCCGGCTGGCGCAGGCGCCGCTGTCGGTGCTGGTCACCGGCGAGACCGGCACCGGCAAGGAGCTGGTGGCGCGCGCGCTGCACCGCGAGTCGCCACGCGCTGCGCGTCCCTTCGTTGCGCTCAACACCGCCGCGATCCCCGCCGAGCTGCTGGAGAGCGAGCTGTTCGGGCATGAGGCCGGCGCCTTCACCGGCGCCAGCCGGCGCCACGTCGGCCGCTTCGAGCAGGCCGACGGTGGCACGCTGTTCCTCGACGAGATCGGCGACATGCCCAGCGCGCTGCAGACGCGGTTGCTGAGGGTGCTGGCGGAGGGCGAATTCTTCCGCGTCGGCGGCCGCGAGCTGATCCGGGTCGACGTGCGCGTCATCGCCGCGACCCACCAGGACCTGGACGGGCGGGTCGCCGCCGGTGCGTTTCGCGCCGACCTGCTGCACCGGCTGGACGTGGTGCGGCTGCGGCTGCCGCCGCTGCGCGAACGCAGCGAGGACATCCCGCGCCTGGCCGAACGCTTCCTGCAGGCGGCTGCCACGCGGTTTGCCGCACCACCGAAGCGTTTCGGCCGCCAGGCGCTGGCCCTGCTGGCCGCGCACGACTGGCCTGGCAACGTGCGCGAGCTCGAGAACCTGTGCTGGCGGATGGCGGCGCTGGCGCCGGGCGACGTGATCACGGCCGGCGACCTGGGCGACACCCTGGGCGATGGCAGCGGCGACGGCAGCGCGTGGGAGGCGGCGCTGCGCGCGTGGGCGCGGGCCGGGCTGGCCGCCGGCGAGGATGGACTGCACGCGCAGGCCCGCGAGCGGCTGGACCGGGTGCTGCTGGAGGCGGCGCTGGAGCACACCGGCGGCCGTCGCAGCGAGGCCGCCGTGCGCCTGGGGCTGGGGCGCAACACCCTTACGCGCAAGCTGGGCGCCCGCCGTCGCCCGTCGTAAAGCGCGGCCCACGGCGCCCGGGTTCATCGCCGGTGAATCCCGCGGTGATTAGATTGCGGCACCCGTCCGAGGAGTCGTCCATGCGAGTCGCCGCCGTACCGATGATCGCCTCGCTGCTGCTTGCAGGCTGTGCCAGCGCGCCGCGCGTGGACACCCCTGACGGACCCGCGGCGGCGGAGTCCCTGCCACGGGCCGGCGTGGGCACTGCCACCAGCGCGATCGCGAACCTGGCGTCGGCATCGGGCACCCTGGTCAGCGGACGTGTTGCGCTGCGCGCCGATGCCGGTGGCGTTCGCCTGTCCGGGACCATCGGCGGCCTGACCCGCAACGGCGCGCACGCGCTGCAGGTACACGCGCGCGGCGACTGCAGCGCAGTGGACGCACGCAGCGCCGGGCCGTACTTCGACGCCACCGGTGCCGGCGGCGTTGGCGGCGGCCAGGAGCGGATCGTTGCCGACGGCGCCGGCGTCGCCGTGGTGAACCTGCTGGTGCCCGGCGCGGTACTGGGCGGAGGCGCCGGCAACGACATCGCCGGACGCTCGCTTGTGGTGATGGGCGCAACCCGCGGCGCGACCGGCGCGCGGGTGGCGTGCGGCGTGATCAGCGTCGCCCGCTGAGGCGCGCCGTCGGCCGTCGCGCCGCCGGGGGCGTTCACGGCAGTCGCACCACCGCTCGCCGACCCTGCAGGCCTGCGCGCCCCGCGCGAGCCCGGAGACCACGACGATGAGACTGCCGACCACCCTGCTGTGCCTGGCGATGACGCTGGCCCTGTCCGCCTGCCGCAACGACGCCAACACCGACGCCACGACCGTCGCGCCGCCCCGGGCACCGATGACCGATCCCGCCGCCAGCACGTCGATGCCCGCCGCGGCGGCCATGGCCACGCTGACCGCCACGCAGGGCCACACCGCGGGCGGCGAGCTGCGCTTCGAGGCCTCCAACGGCGGCGTGAGGATCAGCGGCCAGATCAGCGGCCTGACGCCGGGCAGCGAGCACGGATTCCACGTCCACGAGACCGGGGACTGCAGTGCGCCGGACGGGACCAGCGCCGGCGGCCACTTCAGTCCGGCCGGCAACGCCCACGGCCGCGTGGGTGCCGGCGAGCACCACGTCGGAGACACCAGCAACCTCACCTCCGACGGGCAAGGTGTGGCAACCGTCGACAATCGACTGGAAGGCGCCACGCTCGGCGATGGCAGTGCAACCGACGTCATCGGCCGGGGGGTGATCGTGCATTCCGAGCCCGACGACTACACCACCCAGCCAACCGGCGCCGCCGGCGCGCGCCTGGCCTGCGGCGTCATCCAGGCTGCGATGTGACGGGGTCCGCGCCCGGCCTTGTCCGGGCGTGACGATGCGCGTGACGCCGCCACAGCCGGTCGCGGTGCGGCCGGCAACGCCGGATGATGTCGCGTGGCTGGCGTCGTGCGCGCTCGCGATGGCCTGGGAAACCGAGCAGCGCCGGCTCGACCATGCGACCGTGGCCGCCGGCATCGCGGCTGGTGTCGCTGATCCGGCCAAGGCGCGCTATTTCATCGCGTCCACGGCCGACGGCAGGCGTGCCGGCACCCTGATGCTGACCACCGAGTGGAGCGACTGGCGTAACGGTGCCTGGTGGTGGATCCAGAGCGTGCATGTCGACCCGGGCCATCGCCGCGCGGGCATCTACACCGCGCTGCATCGCCGCGTCGAGGCACTCGCACGCGCAAAGTCCGGTGTCGTGGGGCTGCGGCTGTACGTCGAGCGAGGCAACGCGGGCGCGATGCAGACGTATGCGCGCGCCGGCATGGTCGATGCGGGCTATGCGCTGTGGGAGATCGCGTTCTGATGCGGCACGCAAGTGCTGCGGCGACAGGCGCAACGGACGGCCGACGCAACCGGCCCACGCCTACAGCGCCGCGCGCGGATCCGCAGCGTCGGCCTGGACGCAGGTGACGGCGATGCCGTGCGCCATCAGCACGCTGGTCCACTGCCGCTGCCGCGCCTCGAAATGCTGGAAGCCGCGCCGCAGCCGCGCCGGGTCGTCTTCGGTGGGAGCATGGCGCGCGCGCCAGCCCGCAGGGGAGAACAGCGCCAGCCGCGTCTCGCCCTCGGCATGGTGCAGCAGCGGCTCCGGCGCGGCGTCGACCCACGCCTCCCGCCCGGGCGCCAGCAGCGCCGCCTCGATCACCGGCCACAGCGGGCCGAGCCCAGCGTGCTCGTATTGCAGTGCGGTCATCGCGCACAGGTCGAGCACGGTCAGGTAGCGCGCGTGCTCGACCTGCAGGCCGAACCCGTCCTGCGCCAGCAGGGCGGTATCGGCGGCGGCCATGCCGTGCTCCATCAGCACCGACTCCAGCAGCGCGGCGGTGCCGTGGATGTCCGCGGTCGCGCCTTCCAGCACGAACGGCATCAGCCGCAGCGGTCCATCGCGATACTCCGCCGCCGGGACCAGCGGCGGCGGCAGCGCGCCGGCGTGGCTGCCGAACGCGACGACGCGCGCGCCTCCGGCCGCACCGCCGGGCGCGCTCGCGGCGAGATCGCCGAGCTGCGCGTGCAGCGGGAACCCCGGCCTCAGCAGCTCCACCGGGTCGTAGTGCGCCGCCGCCAGCGCGCACTGCAGTCGCGCGGCATCGGAGGCGTGGCGCGTGAGGTCGCGCGCGACCAGCGCCGCCAGCGCGCCGGCCTGCGCCTGCGGTAGCGCTTCCGCGCCTATTGCGCTGCCGGGCACGCGCTCGAGCGCGAACGCGCCGAGGATGCGGCTGCGTCCGTCGCTGTCTGGTCCTGGTACGGAAGCGGAAACCGGCATTGGACGTGGGTCATTGCGGCGCTAGACTCGTATGCATTCATTATGCCCGCCAAGGCCGGCGGGCCGTCGCGAGGTCTCCCCGATGCTGCATGGTCGTCCCGTCGCCGTCCTTGGCGGCGTCCGCATTCCCTTCTGCAGGCAGAACACCGCCTATGCCGATGTCGGCAACCTCGGCATGTCGGTGCGGACGCTCGGCGCGCTGGTCGAGAAGTTCGGCCTGCACGGTCAGCAGTTGGGCGAGGTCGCGATGGGTGCGGTCATCAAGCACAGCAGCGACTGGAATCTCGGCCGCGAGGCCGCGCTGTCGTCGGGCCTGTCGCCACTGACGCCTGGCATCACGCTGCAGCGCGCCTGCGGGACCTCGCTGGACGCGATCGCGATCATCGCCGGCAAGATCGCGACCGGACAGATCGAGTCCGGCATCGGCGGCGGCAGTGACACCACTTCCGACGTGCCGATCGTCTACGGCCAGGCGCTGCGCCGCAGGCTGCTGGCGGCCAACGCGGCGAGGACCACCAAGGACAAGCTGGCGCAGTTCAAGGGCTTCTCGCTGCGCGAACTCAAGCCGAGCTTCCCCGGCGTCGCCGAGCCGCGCACCGGCAAGTCGATGGGTCAGCACTGCGAGGACATGGCCAAGGCCTGGGAGATCCCGCGCGAGGCGCAGGACGCGCTCGCGGTCGCGTCGCATCACAAGCTCGCCGCCGCGTACGAGCGCGGCTTCTTCGACGAGCTGGTGGTCGGGTTCCGCGGGGTGTCGCGCGACAACATCCTGCGCGCCGACACCTCGGTCGAGAAGCTGGCGGCATTGAAGCCCGCGTTCGACAAAGCGTCCGGGCGCGGCACCCTGACCGCCGCCAACTCCACCCCGCTCACCGACGGCGCCGCCGCCTGCCTGCTGGCGTCAGAGGACTGGGCGCGCGCGCAGGGTCACGAGGTGATGTGCCACCTGCGCGACGTCCAGGTCGCCGCAGTCGACTTCGTCCACGGCGAGGGCCTGCTGATGGCGCCGACGATCGCGGTTCCGGAAATGCTGGCGCGTAACCGTCTGACGCTGCAGGACTTCGACATCTACGAGATCCACGAGGCCTTCGCCGCGCAGGTGCTGTGCACGCTGCGGGCGTGGGAGAGCGCCGAGTACTGCCGGACACGGCTCGGGCTGGACGCGCCGCTGGGCGCGATCGACCCGACCAGGATCAACCCCAACGGCTCGTCACTCGCGACCGGGCATCCCTTCGCCGCGACCGGCGCCCGGATCGTCGCCGCGGCCGCGAAGCAGCTGCAGCAGCGCGGCGGCGGTCGCTGCCTTGTGTCGATCTGCACCGCCGGCGGCATGGGCGTGGTGGCGATCCTGGAGCGCTGACCCGGCGCCAGGCGCGCCGGCCGGTCCGCCCGCGCCGCGCGGGCGCGAGTGTGTCGCGGCGCTACTCGCGTAGCCGCGGCACCCCGTGCGCATCGCGCTCCTCGACTACCGTCTGGTCGTGGATCGACTGGCGCAGGTCGCGCTCGCCGGCAGCCAGCGTCGGCTCGCCGCGGCCGGCGCGCAGGGCGTTGGCGTAGGCGGTGCGCGCGCCGGCGTCGTCGCCATGTTCGGCGCGGCCGTGGCCGATCTCTTCCCAGGCGTCGGGGCCACCACCGTGTGCCAGCGCGCGGTGCAGGTAGTCCTCGGCCTGAGGCCACTGGCCGCGGGCCCTAGCCAGCTGAGCCAAGGTTACCAGCAGCGCGGGACTGGCCGGGTGGACCTGCAGCCAGCGCTCGGCAGCGTGCTGCCGCTGCTCCGCGCGGCCGATCGGCAGGCTGCCGTAGCGCGCTGCGAGGCCTTCGTCCCAGCGTTCGTCCAGCGCATGCTCCAGGCTGCCGCTGGCCGCGTCTTCCCAGCGCAGCGCCGCGGCGCGGTCGGCATACGCGGCCACCACCGCGGGCTCCGCGCGCAGCGACTTGGGCATGGCCTCCCAGGTGTCGGCGAGCACGCTGGCGTCGGCTGCCTCGCGCAGCGCGCCGGCCGCCCACTCGGCTTCCAGCGTGGCGAGGCGCGCATCCGGCACGGCATGCTGCTGGCGCAGCGCGCCCAGCAGCCCGTAGGCATCGGCATAGCGCCCCGACACCGCCAGCGCGTCGGCGCGCAGCGCGAGGCCGCGCGGGGGTAGAGGCTGCGCGCCGGGGGCATCGAGCGCGACCAGTGCGTCGGTCGGCCTGCCCTGCGCCAGCGCCAGTTCGGCCGTCGCGATGGCGCGCGCGGCGATGTCGCGCTCGCCCAGCGTGTTGAGGTGCGCTGCGGCCTCGGCGTCCTGACCACGCCCCACCGCTGCCTGCGCAGCGGCGATGCGTGCGACCGCGCGCTCGTCGTCGTTGTCGATCTGCGCCAGCAATTTCTCGGCGCGCGCGTAGTGACCCTGGTGCAGCGCCAGCAGTCCGCCGCCAAGGCGCGCGCGGGCATGGCGGTCGCGACGCTGGCGCAGCGCCCGCCACGGCAGCGCGACCAGGCTCCACAGCAGCCAGAGTGCGAACAGCCCGACCAGCAGGCCGGTCGCCGCCCACAGCACGGTGGTGGTGTAGTCGGTGCCACGATAGCGGACCAGCACGTAGCCGGGGTCGGCGGCCAGCAGCTGCCAGGCGAGCGCGCCGACGATCGCCAGCAGGATCCAGATCAGCAGGTTGCGGAACAGGTTCATCGGGGGGTGCTCCTCTTTGGCTTGCAGCCTACCCCCGGAATGCGTGGGGTGGTGTCGACGCGGAAGCACCTGCGTGGTCGCGAGGGACGGCATCCGACCGTCGCGGTCAGCGTCCGCGGGGCGCGTCGCGCAGCGCGCGCAGCTGCGCCAGCGTGCTGCCCAGCGTCGGCGTTGCGACGCGCAGCGGCTGCACCCGCTGGCCGGCCAGCCCCCGTCGCAGCGCCTCGCGCTCGGGCGTTTGCGGCCACAGCTGCATGACTGCGTGTTCGATGCGCGCCAGCGCGGCGCGATATCCGACCGGATCGCGACCTGCGACGGCGGCGCGCGCAAGCGTGATGTCCAGGTCGAGCGTCGCCATTGCCACGGCGCGGTCCGTCGGCGCCGCGACCTGCCCCGGGTCGCTGGGCCGGACTTCGACCACGCGCGCGACCCAACGCCGCCACCAGGGCGCCGCTGGCGGGCGCACGGCGGTCGGCCTGTCGGGCAGTGATGCCAGCGCGTTTGCGACCGAGTCCAGGATCCGGGATGCCGCGGTGGCCGGGTCCTCGCCCACCGCCGCCAGCCCGGCGGTCTCCTGTGCAAACACCTGCCGCAGGTCGCGGTGCGCGGGATCGTCCATCGCCTCGAGCAGCGCGCCGGCGAGCGTGTAGAGCCGACGTGCTCCCTCGAGGTCGCCCGTGATCTCCAGCCGCTGCTGCGCCTGGGTCAGGAGCAGCTCGACCTCATCGAGCCGCAGGGTCTCCGCGCCACTGGCGGCGCGGTCCGCCAGGCGGTCGACGGTGTCTTCCAGCAGCGCGGCGCGCTGGGTGATTCCCAGCAGCTCGTCGCGCAGCACGCGATTGGTGGCTTCCGCCTGCTGTAACCGCTGCGCCTGCGAGCGCTGGCCGCCGCGCAGCGCATTGACGCGCGACGTGAGCTCGGCCAGGTCACGGGTCTGGGCCAGGGCCGTGGCGCGGTCGGCATCGCGCCCGGCCGTCCACGCGCGCCAGCCCAGCGTCGCCGCGAGGGCGAGCAGCACTGCCAGCAGCAGCCAGGCGCCGGTGCGCCTGCGTCGGGACGCTGGTCGAAGAGGAATAGCGGTGGCGTCGCCGGCAGTCATCGCGCCGCGCCTGCCGACGCCGACGCAGGCGGTGACGGGGGCGGTCGGGACACGCCTGCGCGCGCCGCTTCCGCGGCGGCCAGCAGGTCCTGCGGGCGTGCGCTCGCGGCCACCGTGGCGACGGCGAACCCGTGCGCGCGCGCCAGCGCCGCGAGGCGTGCGCTGGCGGCGACCACCGTCGCCTGCCGCAGTCGCGAACGCGCGGCGGCCGGCAGCAAGGCGTCGACCGATTCCAGCGCCTGCCCGCTGCTCAGCAGCAGCAGCAGCAGGCCACGATGCGCGGCAAGCCGCGCGACAGCGCGCGGCGATGGCGCGATGGCATCGCGGCGATAGACGTCGGCACGGATCACAGCAGCACCGGCGGCTGCCAGCGATTCCGCCAGGTGGGCGCGGCCGCCGGGCGCGGTGACCAGGCCGACGCGCTGGCCGCGCACGTCGGCGAGCGCGGGGAGCGCCAGCAGTCCCTCGCTGTCCATGCGCGAGGGCCAGTTGGCGCCGTCGACGCCGGCGCGCGCCAGTGCACGGGCGGTCGTGCGCCCGACGCCCAGCCAACCTGTGGCGGCAAGTGCGCGCAGCGGTGCCAATGCGTGGGCCGCGCGCACCGCAGCCGGGCTGGTGAACACGACGCGGTCCGCGGCGAGTGCTCCGGCGAGTGCGTCGCGCGTGGTGACATCGTCCGCCGCCACCAGCCGCCATGGAGACAGCGCCAGCAGCGCGCCGCCACGCCGCGCCACCGCGCGCCGCAGCGCGCCGTGGCCGCCCACGGGGCGCAACGACACCACCAGGCAGCCGGAAAGGGCACGTGTATCGTCTGCGCGCATCCGGCGAGCTTGCTGGCTGCCACCGGGCGCCGCAAGCGCCGCGACCGGTCCACTGCCCGATCCGCCGACCCGCTTCCCAGGAACGCCGACGCATGTCGCATGCCCACCCGCCGCTCGACCTTGCCGCCCACTTCGCCGCGATGCCCCCGGTGGCGGCGATGGCGATCACCGTTCTCGACAACACCGGCGACGGCGTGTTGCGTCTGCATGCGCCGCTTGCCCTGCACGTAAACGACAAGGGCTGCGCCTTCGGCGGCAGCCTCGGATCGCTGATGACGCTGGCAGGCTGGGGCCTGGCCACGCGCGCGATCGGCGCAGCGGGCATCGCGGCCGATGTCTTCGTCGCCGACAGCGACGTGCGCTACCTTGCAGCGCTGTACGACGACCTGCAGGCCGAAGCGCGCTTCGCCGAGGGCACCGACGTGGCCGCGGTGGTCGCCCGGCTGCGCGGCGGCAGTCGCGCGCGCTTCGTCGTCGACGCCTGCGTGCGGCTGCCCGACGGCGGGGTCGCGGCAAGCGGGCAGGCGCGCTTCGTCGCGGTGCCCAGGCGGTAGGATGGCGCCGACCCCGTGCCCGGACCTGCCTCTATGACCAACCCGCGACGCGCCCTGCGCTGGCTGCTGCCGATGCTGGCCTGCCTGATGGTCGTGCTGGGGTGCGCCAGTCCCCGCGGCAAGGGCAACGTGCTGCAGGAAGCGCAGTACGCCTATTCGGCGGCGATCCGCTGGGGCAACTTCGAGGGCGCGTACGGCATGCTCGACCCGGCCTACCGGGAGGCCAATCCGCTGACCACGCTGCAGCTGGAGCGCTACGAGCAGGTGCAGGTCTCCTCCTACCGGGACGTGGGCGCACAGGCGGCCGGCGACGAAGCGCGTCGCGACATCCAGATCGGGGTCATCAACCGCAACACGATGGCCGAGCGCGGACTGCGCTACAGCGAGATGTGGCGGTACGACCCAGAGACAAAGCGCTGGTGGGTCACCGGCGGCCTGCCGGACTTCTGGGCCGGCGAATAACGCCTGGCGCCTCGCGCCCGCCGGCCGCGGGCTTTGCGCCCCCGCCGGGGCTGGGCGACAATCGCCGCCCGCCGACGCCCAGCAGACATCCGTGAACTTCGAAGAACTGCAGGCCTTCCTCGGCCGCAACCAGCTGCTGTCCCTGGCCCTGCTGGGGATCACGCTGGCGATCCTGTACACCGAGTTCGCGCGGCTGTTCCGCGGATTCCGCGGGCTGCGCCCGGCGGAGCTGACCGGGCTGATGAACCGCGAGAGCGCGCTGGTGGTCGACCTGCAGCCGCAGGCCGACTTCGACCGCGGCCACATCGCCGGCGCCAAGAACGTGCAGGTGAGCCAGTTCGATCCCGAGAACCGCAAGCTCGCCGGCGCCAAGGCGCTGCCGGTGGTCACCGTGTGCCGCACTGGACAGGCCTCCGCCGATGCCGCCAAGCGCCTGCGCAAGGCCGGCTTCGAAAAGGTCTACGTGCTCGAGGGAGGTCTTGCCGCCTGGCAGCAGGCCGACCTGCCGCTGGTCAAGGGCAAGGGCTGACCCGGTCCCGCGCTCCGACTCCTCCGCGGGGTCGCCACCCCGCGATGCGATAATCGCCCCCTTTCCGCCGACAAGCTGGAGTTCCACACCATGTCCGACCAACCCCTCAACGGTGGCACCGCGCCCGCCGAATCCACCGGCCCGCAGTTCAGCGTCGAGAAGATCTACGTCAAGGACGTGTCCTTCGAGGCGCCCAGGACGCCGCAGGCGTTCGGCGAGCAGGGCCAGCCGCAGCTGCAGATGAACCTCAACCAGAAGGTCCAGCGCCTCAACGAGGGCGCGTTCGAGGTGGTGCTGGGCGTGACCCTGACCTGCACCGTCGCCGAGGACAAGACGATCTACGTGGTCGAGGTCCAGCAGGCCGGCGTGTTCGGGCTCAGCGGGTTCGACGACAACACGCTGGACGTGATGCTCGGCACCCACTGCCCCAACGTGCTGTACCCGTATGCGCGCCAGACCATCGGCGACCTGATCCAGGCCGGCGGCTTCCCGCCGTTCCTGCTGCAGCCGATCAACTTCGAGGCGCTGTACGCCGAGGGCGTGCGCCAGCGCGGCGAGCAGGCGGCGGCCGGCGACGGCGGCCTGGCCGACAGCGAGCCCGTCGGCAACGCCTGAGTGGCGATGCGGGCGACACGGTCGTGAGCCACAAGCCCGCGGTCGCTGTGCTCGGCGCGGGCTCCTGGGGCACCGCGCTGGCAGCGCTGATCACCCGGCATGAGCATCCCACCGTGCTGTGGGGACGCGACGCCGATGTGGTCGAGCGCATCAGCGTCGTCCACGAGAACCCGCGCTACCTGCCGGGGATCGCGCTGCCGGCGGCGCTCGCGGCGACCACCGACCTGGCCGCGGCGCTGACCGGCGCCGACCTGGTGCTGGTGGTGGTGCCGTCGCACGCCTTCGCGCAGACCCTGCGCGCGCTGGCCCCGCTGCGGCCCCGCTGCGCCGGCGTGGCCTGGGCCACCAAGGGGTTTGAACCGGGCTCCGGCCGCTTCCTGCACGAAGTCGCCGGCGTGGTGCTGGGCGATTCCGTGCCGCTGGCGGTGGTCACCGGGCCTTCGTTCGCGAAGGAGGTCGCGGCCGGCCTGCCGACCGCGCTGACGGTGCACTCCGACGACGAGCCGTTCGCGCAGCAGGTTGCCGACGTGCTGCACGGGCCGGCGTTCCGCGCCTATACCGGCGATGACATGCTCGGCGCCGAGCTCGGCGGGGCGATGAAGAACGTGCTCGCGGTCGCCACCGGGGTCGCCGACGGCATGAACCTCGGTCTCAATGCACGGGCCGGCCTGATCACCCGCGGCCTCAACGAGATGCTGCGCCTCAACATCGCGATCGGCGGCCGTCCGGAGACGCTGATGGGTCTGGCCGGCCTCGGCGACCTGGTGCTCACCTGCACCGGCGACCTGTCGCGCAACCGCCGTCTCGGGCTGGCGCTCGGGCGCGGCCAGACGCTCTCCGACGCGGTGCGCGAGATCGGGCAGGTGGTCGAGTCGGTGCAGACCGCGGACGAGGTGATGCGCCAGGCCGACCGGCACGGGGTGGAGCTGCCGATCGCCGGCAACGTCCGCGACGTGCTCCACGGCACGATCACGCCGGCGGAAGGTCTCGCGCGGCTGCTCGCCCGCGAGCAGAAGGCCGAGTACCCCAGCAACCTGTTCGCCTGAGGCGGCACGCCGACGCGGAGGCGTCGCTGCCTGCGCGGTGGCCGAAAAAAAGCCCCGGCCGTTGCAGGGCCGGGGCACAGCGCGCGTTTCAAGGGGAGAGAGAGAACGTCGCGGTCTTGCCCAGTGTCGCGAGTGCGCGATACCGCGCGGCGGTTACCAGCTGAAGCGCGGACCGACGAACCACTGGCTGTCGCCGTCGGAGAACTTCACGTCGCCGCTGATGCCCCAGCGCGGGTTGAACTTGTACTGCGCGCCAAGGCGGCCGTAGAAGTCGTCGGCATTGCGGCCGAAGTCCTCGTAGCCCGCCAGCGCATAGCCCTCGAGGTTCGCGGTGAGCGCGCTGCGCACGCCGACCTCGAGGCTGTATCCGTTGTCGCCGGCGTCGACGTCGAAACGCTGGCCGCCGATGCTGATGCTGTCGACCTCGACTTTCTCGTATGCCACCCGCGCCAGCAGGTCGGTGTTGTCGGCGATCGCCATGTTGTAGCCGATGCCGGCGCGCCACTGGTTCACGTCGGTGCGGACGCGGCTGCCGAGGAAATCGAACCGGTCGGACTCCTGGACCATGAACCCGCCGAACAGGTGGAACGTGGGCGACACCGCGACCGACGCGTTGACGCCGAAACCGTCCGCATCGATGTCGTTGTTGCCGTTGTCGATGTTGGTCGCGACGTAACCGCCCTCAACGTAGTTGTAGTTGAGGCTCTGGGCGGCCGCGGTGGCAGGCAGCGCGGCGACGAGGGCAAGGGCAAGCAGCGGGCGGATCATGGCGTGGGGAGTCTCGGTCGGTGAAGGAAGGCCCGGCCAGGCGGTTGGGAGGGGAGAGAGCCGTTCGGGGAAAACGACCGCCGCCTGGACGGGACCGACATTCTGCCGCTGGCCTGACAACCCCAGCTGAATTCTGCACCAGCGGGTGCAGGAACTTTCGAGGCCCCGTCAGGTAGGCCCTGCGCCGTCGAAACCGCACTGGCGCCATGCCTCGAACACCACCACCGCGACTGCATTCGACAGGTTGAGGCTGCGGTTGCCAGCGCGCATCGGCAGGCGCAGGCGACGCTCGCGAGGCACCGCGTGAAGCACGTCCGGGGGCAGCCCCCGTGTCTCGGAGCCGAACAGGAAGGCATCGCCTGAGACGAACACCGGTGCGTCGTGCCGCGTGGCGCCACGGGCGCTGAGCGCGAACAGCCTTGGCGGCGCGATCGCCGTCAGCGCCGCCGGCAGGTCTTCATGGACCTGGAGATGTGCAAACTCGTGGTAATCCAGCCCCGCACGACGCAGTCGCGCGTCGTCCAGCGCGAAGCCCAGTGGCGCCACCAGGTGCAGGCGCGCGCCGGTGTTGGCACACAGCCGGATGATGTTGCCGGTGTTCGGCGGAATCTCGGGCTGGTGCAGGATGACGTCGAACATCCGGCGATGATGCCGTGCGCCGCCGTGCATCGACAGCCGCGCGGGTCCTGATCAGCGCCCCAGCGCGCAGGAGGCAAGCGGTGCCGCCGCCAGGATCGCCCAGCGGTCTTCACCTGCGCTGCGCGGACGCTGCGGGAAGTCGATGACGACGGGCAGTGGACGGCCATCGTCGGCACGCAGGTTGGAAGGACCCTCGTAGCGCCTCAGCTCGCGGGAGTCGCTGCGATACGAGGCGGTGATGGCCGGTCCGATGCGCGACAGCACGCCGGGCAGTGACAGCCGATAGCGCGTCACCGCGACGCCGTCGATCCGCGCCTCGCCGCCTTGGCGCACTTCCAGCGAAAGCGTTCGTCCCATCGTCGGGGCCGCGAAACGCATTGGCAGGCGCGGGGTGTCCTGTAGGCGTCCCCAGTGCAGGCGCAGGAATTCGTCAAAACCGGCATCGGCCACCAGCGCGGCGCCGTCCGCTGCCGAAAGCGCGACGCGACGCGCGGCGCTGTACAGGAACACGCGGTCGCCATCGCGCTCCAGGCCCTCGCGATGGTCGCTGCGGGCATCGACCAGTGCGTGCGACGGCGCGGTACGCGACAGACGGTAGTCGACATGCTTGCGCGCGAAGGCCCGGCCATCGCCGCAGCGGTACAGCACCAGGCGTTCCATCGGCGCGTCCCCGGCCATCCGCAGGAGATGCTGCTCGGTGTAAAGGTGGCGTCCGCTGGCGGGATCCCGTGCATCACCCGTCACCGACAGGAGAGCCGCGGACGCAGGTCCACAGGCAACAGTGAGGATGACCACGCAAAGCGATCGCCAAGTGGAAACGCGATCACCGCCAGCGAACGCCATGCGGGCAACTACGCCCCGTTGGCCGCCGCGGATGCACCGTCACCACTGCATCGCGTCGCCTTTCCAGTCGCGGAAGCTGCCGTTGTCGGCGTCGTCGCTGCCGTCGATGACCTCGAGCACCCCCGCAGCCGCCGCTTCCGGCGCCAACGGCGCATCGGTCCCGCCCATGTCGGTGCGCACCCAGCCCGGGTGCAGCGCCAGCACGATGATGCCGCGCCCACCGAGTGCCTGCGCCAGCTGCGCGGTGGCCATGTTCTGCGCCGCCTTGCCGATCGCGTAACTCGGCGTGCCGAAGCGGGTCACGCCGCCGATCGCCCCGAGCTGCGACGAGATGTTGGCGACTCGCGCGCCGTCGGCCAGCAGCGGTGCCAGCGCCTGTGTGAGCAGCAGCGGGGCCACCGCGTTGACGCGGACGCTGGTCGCGACGTCCTCGCCGTCGATGCCGCCGAAGCGCTCCCCGGCCTTGAGTACGCCGGCGTTGTTGACCAGCAGGTCGATCCGCGCCGCGTCACTGTCCGCCGCCAGCCACGCGCGCGCTGCGTCGGCAAGCCGTACAGGTGCGTCGGCCGCGGCCACGTCGAGCGCGACGATGTGGCAGTGGTCGGGATGCGCGTCCCGCAGTGCGTCGAGCGCGTCGGCGGCTGCGGGTGCGCGGCAAGTGGCCAGCACGCGGTCGCCGCGCGCCAGCAGCCGGGTCGCCAGGGCAAGGCCGAGGCCGCGGTTGGCGCCGGTGAGCAGGACGCGCTTGCGCGTGTCTTTGGTCGAAGTGTGCATGCCCGGATGATGCGTCACGCGGTGTTGCGCAGGCGTCGACAAGGAGCCGGGACCTTTGGCCCGTCCGGGCCAGGCGCCGCAGCGGCTACCATCGGCGGCCGCCATCGACGCTCGAGGATCCGCCGCATGTCGTATCGCCGCTTGCCGTCGCCGCCGCGGGCCGCCATCGCGCTGCTCGTGCTGTCCCTCGCCTGCATGGGGGGAGCCGTGGCGCAGACCAGCACGCCGGCGCAGGTTCCGGGTGCGGCAGCGCCCGCCGCGCCCGCCATCGCGTTCGAGGAATTCACGCTGCCCAACGGCCTCCGCGTGGTGGTGCATACCGACCGCAAGGCGCCGATCGTCGCGGTCAACGTCTGGTACCACGTCGGCAGCAAGGACGAGCCCGCCGGCCGCAGCGGCTTCGCGCACCTGTTCGAGCACCTGATGTTCCAGGCCAGCGAACACCATGCGGATGAGTACTTCGCGCCGTTCAAGCAGGTGGGCGTGACCGACCAGAACGGCACCACCAACACCGACCGCACCAACTACTTCCAGAACGTGCCGACCACCGCGCTGGACACCGCGCTGTGGATGGAATCCGACCGCATGGGGCATTTCCTCGGCGCGGTCGACCAGGCCGCGCTCGACGAGCAGCGCGGCGTCGTGCAGAACGAGAAGCGCCAGGGCGAGAACCAGCCGTACGGCGAGGCGTGGCAACTGCTCAACCGGGCGCTGTACCCGGAGGGGCATCCGTACCACCGCGGGGTCATCGGCTCGATGGCCGACCTTGACGCGGCCACCCTCGACGACGTGCGCGCCTGGTTCCGTGCCTGGTACGGCCCCAACAATGCGGTGCTGGTGCTCGCCGGTGACATCGACGTGGCAACCGCGCGACGCAAGGCCGTGGAGTACTTCGGCCACATCCCTGCCGGGCCCACCATGGCGCAGCCGGCTGTCGACATCGCCGCACGCGCCGCAAGTACCCGGGAGGTTGCAGGGGACGCGGTCCCGCAGGCGCGCATCTACCGCGCGTGGAACGTTGCCGAGGTCGGCCGGGCCGACCTCGACCGGCTCGCTGTGCTGGCGCGGGTGCTGGGCGGCAGCCGCTCGTCGCGGCTCGACCGGCGGCTGGTGCACGCCGAGCGCCTCGTCGATGGCGTGAGTGCCGGTACTTCCGCCAAGCAGCTCGGCTCCAACTTCGTCGTCACCGCGACAGTCAAGGCCGGCGTCGACCCGGCGCGCGTGGAGGCGATCCTCGACGAGGAGCTCGCGCGGCTCCTCGCCGGCGGGCCGACCGAGGCCGAGCTGGCGCGCGCCAAAACCACGCAGCGCGCGGGCTTCGTGCGCGGCATCGAACGCATCGGCGGCTTCGGCGGCAAGGCCGACGCTCTGGCCGAATGCAAGGTCTACACCGGCGACCCGGGCTGCTTCCGCGTGGCGCTGGCCAACGTGGAGGCGGCGACGGCGGAGGACGTGCGCGCCGCCGGCGAGCGCTGGCTGTCGCGCGGCGACCACACGCTGGTGGTGGTGCCGGGGAAGCGCACGCCCCTGGCCGACCCGCCGGCGACGACGCCGGAACCACTCTCGCCACCGTCGCCGGAGGCGCGCTTCACCACCACGCCGGCGGCCGTCGACCGCAGCAGTGGCGTCCCGATCGCCACTGAGTTTCCTGCGCTGAAGTTCCCCGCGCTGGAGCGCGCCACGCTGTCCAACGGCACCGCCGTGGTCCTCGCGCAGCGGCGCGAGGTGCCCGTGGTGCAGATGAGCTACGCGTTCGGCGGCGGCTATTCCGCCGACCAGGGCCGCCGACCGGGCACCGCCAGCTTCACCATGGCGCTGCTCGACGAGGGCGCGGGCGACCGCGATGCGCTGGCGTTCGCCGAGGCCGTGGAGTCGCTCGGCGCAATGATGGCGGCCGGCGCCTCGCTCGACGGCGGCAGCGCCTACCTGTCGGCGCTGACCGACCGGCTCGACGCGTCGCTGGCGCTGTACGCCGACATGCTGCGGCGGCCGCGGTTCGACGACGACGCCATCGCCCGCGTCCGCGCGACCTGGATCGCCGGCATCGCGCAGGAGAAGGCGCGGCCGGATAGCGTCGCGATGCGTGTGCTGCCGCCGCTGCTTTACGGCGACGGCCACCCGTACGCAATCCCGCTCACAGGCAGCGGCACCGAGGCCGCGATCGCGTCGCTGACGCGTGCGGACCTGCAGGCGTTCCACCGCGACTGGGTGCGCCCGGACGGCGCCACGCTGATGGTCGTCGGCGACACCACGCTCGCCGACATCGTGCCGCTGCTGGAGCGCCATTTCGGCGACTGGCGGGTCTCGTCGCCACCGCCTCCGGTTCCGGCGGTGGCGGACGTCGCACGGCCCGCGACCGCGCGCGTCGTGCTGGTGGACCAGCCCGGCGCGGTGCAGGCCAACATCATCGCCGCGCAGGTGGTGCCGTCGTCGCGCGACGAGGGCGCCAACCGCTTCGACATCGCCAATGGCGTCATCGGCGGCGACTTCACCTCGCGGCTCAACATGAACCTGCGCGAGGACAAGCACTGGTCATACGGTGCGCGCAGCGGCGCATCGCCGGCGCTGGGCCCGCGTCCGTGGATGGCGTCCGCCCCGGTGCAGATCGACCGCACCGCGGACGCGATGCGCGAGATGCGCGACGAGATCGCGCGGTTCGCCAGCGGGGCGACCCCGCCCACCGCCATCGAGGTCGCTCGCATCCAGGCCATCACCACGCGCAGCCTGCCGGGTGCGTACGAGACCGCATCGACGGTGCTGGCGACGATCGGCGCGATCGTGCGCTACGACCGTCCGGACGACTACGTATTCCGCCGCCGCGCCGAGATCGAGGCGATGACCCCGGCCCAGGTCGCCGGGGCCGCGCGCACGATCGATCCCGATACGCTGACCTGGGTCGTCGTCGGCGACCTGCGCGAGATCGCGGCGCCGATCCGCGCGCTGGGCTTCGGCGAGGTCACGGTGGTCGATGCCGATGGTGGTCCCGTCTCGGATGGCGCATCACCAGGTGCAGCGGAGCCGGGGCAGGAAGCGGGCGCCATCGCGCCGGACGCCGGTGCACGGTTCGCGGCACCGCGCGATGCCGGCAGTGCCGATGGCCGCGATGCCGATGGTGCCGGCGACTGAACGTCGACCCCGTCGTGTGGGCGGACGGCGCCACCCAGCCTGTCGCCAGCGGGCTGGCACGGTGACAATGCGGGTGTTCGCACCGGTCCAATGGCGAGCCGCACCATTGCGGATACGAGCTCCCAGCTGTCCCTCTGCACTCCCCCCATTCCGTTTCCGGAGCTCCGCCATGAACAAGTCCCTGTCGTCCGCGCTGCTGCTGTCCACCCTGCTCGCCGCCAGCGGCTGCACGTGGGTGCACATGGCACCTGGCGCCTCGGCGGTCCGCATCGCCGCTGCGCCGCCGACCGGTTGCGAGAAGCGGGGCGAAGTCGAGGTGTCGGTCAAGCACAGCATCGCGTTCATCGAGCGCAACGACGTGCGCGTGCGCGAGGAACTGGAGACGCTGGCACGCAACGAGGCGCCCGGCTTGAACGCCGACACCATCAGCCCACTGGGTGAGCCGCTGCGCGGCAGCCAGCGCTTCGCTGCGTTCCGCTGCGGCCGCTGACGCCGCGGGCAGCCCCTGCGCTACGCGCGCCGCGCAGGCGGCCGCCCGGCCGCGACCCGTGCGTGAGTGCGCCGTCGCGGCCGAGCCGGTACCCTAGCCGGCCTTTTGCGCAGCCGGCGGCCCACCCATGCTGTTCCAACACGTTGCGATTGCCGGCCTGGCGCACATCGACGCACCGCGCCGGCTGACGTCCGACGAGATCAACGAGCGGCTCAAGCCGACCCTCGACCGCCTCGGCATCACCACCGACGTACTGCAGGACGTCGCCGGCATCCACGCGCGCCGGCTGTGGGACGACAACATGCTGGCCTCCGACGCGGCCACGCTCGCCGGCGTCAAGGCGCTGGCCGACGCCGGGATCGACCCGTCGCGGGTCGGCCTGCTGGTCAATACCTCGGTCAGCCGCGACTACCTCGAGCCGAGCACCGCGAGCATCGTCAGCGGCAACCTCGGCATGTCCGACATGTGCCAGAACTTCGACGTCGCCAACGCCTGCCTGGCCTTCATCAACGGCATGGACATCGCCAGCCGCATGATCGAGCGCGGTGAGATCGACTACGCGCTGGTGGTTGACGGCGAAACCGCGAACCTGGCATATGAAAAGACCATGGAGCGGCTGCTGTCGCCCGAGGTCACCGCCGACCAGTTCCGCAACGAGATGGCGACACTGACGCTGGGCTGCGGCGCGGCCGGCATGGTGCTGGCGCGCGCCGAGCTGGCGCCGGGCGCGCCGCGCTACCGCGGCGGCGTCACCCGCGCGGCCACCGAGTGGAACGGCCTGTGCCGGGGCAACCTGGACCGCATGGTCACCGACACCCGGATGCTGCTGATCGAGGGCATGAAGCTGGCGCAGAAGACGTTCCTCGCCGCCAAGGTGGGGCTGGGCTGGGCGGTCGAGGAGCTCGACGAGTTCGTCATCCACCAGGTCAGCAAGGTGCACACGCAGGCCTTCATCCAGGCCTTCGGCATCGACCCGAAGAAGGTCATGACGATCTTCGGCGAGCACGGCAACATCGGGCCGGCGTCGGTGCCGATCGTGCTGTCGAAGCTGCGCGAGATGGGCCGGCTGAAGAAGGGCGACCGGGTCGCGCTGCTCGGCATCGGCTCGGGGCTGAACTGCTCGATGGCGGAAGTGGTCTGGTAGGTCTCAGCGACGCTTGGCTTTGGCTCCTTGCAGTGTGCTGAGAGCCCGACCCTGTGGCTGCCCATGCTGGCCCGGCCCGGCCGCAGTAGGTCGCGTGTACAAAAATCGGAGAAAGCTGGACACGTCCCGCTCAATGTATATATAAAAAGGCGATTTCTATACACGACGAGGCCAGCATGAGCATCCCTCCGCTCCAAGCACTCGACGTGGGCCGGTTCGAGACCGCTCCGATCCTCAAGCAACTCAATGCCGCCAGTCGCAGCCTTGCCGAACTCAAGGGCGTCGCTGCCAGCATTCCGAATCAGGGCATCCTGATCAGCACCCTGACGCTGCAGGAAGCGCGTGACAGCTCCGCCATCGAGAACATCGTCACCACGCAGGACGATCTCTACCGCGATGAAGACGCCGCCGACGCCTCCGGTACTGCCGTCAAAGAGGTACTGCGTTACAGGCAGGCGCTGCGCGCCGGATTCGCGCAGGTTCGCGATTCGGGCCTGTTGACCCTCAATACGATCCTCGGCATCCAGGAGGAGTTGGAGTGCAACCACGCGGGGTTCCGCAAGTTGCCCGGAACCGCTCTGAGAGATGGAGCTGGGCGCCTCGTGTACGAGCCACCGCAGGATGCGTGCGAAGTCGTGCGGTTGATGGGTGAACTGGAGCGATTCATCCACGATGAGCCCTCGCGTGCCGTCGATCCGCTCATCCGCATGGCGCTGATCCATCACCAGTTCGAAAGCATCCATCCGTTTTACGACGGCAATGGCCGCACGGGTCGGATCATCAACGTGCTCTATCTGGTGAAGGAAGGCTTGCTGGACATCCCGGTCCTCTACCTCAGTCGGCACATCGTTCGCACCAAGCCCGATTACTACCGCCTGCTGCAGGCCGTGCGCGACGACGGTGCATGGGAGCAATGGGTGACGTACATCCTCGAGGCCGTGGCCGACACCGCCACCGACACCATCCAGACAATCCAGGCCATCAAGTCCCTGCTGCAGACCACCAAGCAGCGCATCCGCGACGGCTACCGCTTCTATAGTCAAGACCTGATCAACAACCTCTTTACCCATCCCTACACGCGCGTCGAGTTCGTTCAGCGCGAGCTCGGGGTGTCGCGACAGACGGCCACCAAGTACCTCGACACGCTTGCCGCAGACGGCGTGCTCGAAAAGCTGCGTGTTGGCCGCAACAACTATTACGTCAACCGCCCGCTGTTTGCGCTGCTCGGCCGTGCGGATGGCGCCGCCGCAGCCACGGGCGCGGTGGCCTGACGTGGCGCGCTACCACCATCTCGACCGCGATACTCTGGTCTGCCTGCTGCAGCGGCGCGACGCGGAGCGGCAGCTGGGGCTTCGCGACACAGCGGCAACGGGACGCCTCTCCTCACAGCGCTGAAATCGTTCCCCAAGGTAAAGATAACGGCCATTTTCTTTCGTTGTGGCAGCGCGGGACACACTTTGAACCTTCCCGACTACCCCTTCACCCCGCAGCGCTTCACCGTGCGCCCCGGCATCGCAATGTCGTACCTCGACGAGGGCCCGCCCGCCGTCGACGGACGTGCCAGCGAGTTGGTGGTGATGCTGCACGGCAATCCGTCGTGGAGCTACTACTGGCGGCACCTGGTCGCCGGTCTCTCCGACCGCTACCGCTGCATCGTGCCCGACCATGTCGGCATGGGACTGTCGGACAGGCCCGACGATGGCGGCGGCACGCTGCCACCAGCGGAGCCTGCGGCGCATGCCGGCACCTACGACTACACGCTGCAGTCGCGTATCGACGACCTCGAGGCGCTGCTGTGCCACGCCGGCGTCGACGACAGCACCCCGGTCACGCTGGCGGTGCACGACTGGGGCGGGATGGTCGGCTTCGGCTGGGCGCTGTCGCATGCCGCGCAGGTGAAGCGGCTGGTGATCACCAACACCGCGGCGTTCCCGCTGCCGGCGGGCAAGCCGATGCCGTGGCAGCTGTCGCTAGGACGCGATTCGCGCATTGGCGGCTATCTCATTCGACGCTTCAACCTGTTCGCGGGCGGGGCGGCGTGGTTCGGCACGCAGCGGTCGCTGCCGAAGGACGTGCGTGATGCGTACGCCGGCGTCTATGACGGGTGGCGCGAGGCGATCAGCACGCTGCGCTTCATGCAGGACATCCCGCTGCGCGAAGGTGACCGCGCGTGGGCGCTGCTCGAGGAAGCCGGACGCCGGCTGCCCGGGTTCGCCGACCGGCCGGCGTTCATCGGCTGGGGGCTCAAGGACTTCGTGTTCGACCACCATTTCCTGGCCGGCTTCAAGGCCGCGCTGCCGCAGGCGGAGGTGCACGCGTTCGACGATGCCGGACACTACGTGCTGGAGGATAGGCACGCGGTGCTGGTGCCGGCGATCCGTGCGTTTCTCGACACGCATCCGCCCTGAGCACGCCTCGCCACCTGCTGTAGCCAGCAGCCAGGCAGTCCCGGTTCCGCTGCCAGATGGCGTCTTTTGACGCCACCGGTGGTCAGCCGCGCGCCGGCCAGTCTCCGGGCTGCAGCGCACGCATCCCGTGCGCGACGCGCGCGCGGTCGCACTGCGCGTCGGCGGCGCCGGACTCCCACGACGCGTTGACGGCGCGGCACGCAGGCGGCCGGCGGTCGTGGATCGTGCAGCGCGACGCTTCGCCAATGCGCGCATTCAGCGCCACGCAGCGCGGCGCGCGCTCCCAGGTGCCGCGCATCACCGCGGCGTGCGGTCCGAAGGGCTCGGTCAACGCCACCGGCACGCCGCCGGGGGTGGCGAGGTCGGTCTCCGACCAGTGCATGCCAACGCGGAAATGCGCGCAGCAGGCGCCGCAGGCGAGGCAGGGGTGGGACGCGGCGGCGGGCGGCATCGGCGATCGCGTGGTGGCGGGGTCGCGCATTGTGGCGGTTGCAGCAGGTCTAAGGCGCCGCGCCGGCCTGCCCGGCGGACGAAGACCCTGCCGTTCGACGTGCGAGCGGCGCCGCCGAGGGAGACGACGTGACCAGGCCGCGGTGGGGCCCCGGGCGCGCACACCGCAGCCGGTAAGCTTGCGGCGATGACGTCCACCGCCACCGCCACTGCCGCGCCCTGCAACATCGCCGCCGCGCTGCCACGCCTGGCCGCCGAGCGCCCCGCGCAGGCCGCGATCCGCTGCCCCGGTCCGCGCGGTGCCTACGACGTGTCGCTGAGCTACGCCCAGCTCGACGCGCGCAGTGACGCGATCGCCGCCGGCCTGGCGACGTTCGGCATCGCCCGCGGCGCGCGCGTGGTGGTAATGCTGCGGCCGACGCCGGAGTTCTTCCTGGCGATGTTCGCGCTGTTCAAGGCCGGCGCGGTGCCGGTGCTGGTCGACCCGGGCATCGACCGGCGCGCGCTGCGCCAGTGCCTCGGCGAGGCCGAGCCGCAGGCGTTCATCGGCGTGCCGCTGGCACACACCGCGCGTGTGCTGCTTCGCTGGTCGCCGGCGGCGCGCGTGCGGATCACCACCGGCGCGCGCGCGTGGTTGGCCGATGCGACCCTCGCCGCGGTCGAGGCAGCCGGTGCCGCTGCCGGACCGCAGCTGGTCGACACCGCCGGCGGCGACGTCGCCGCGATCCTGTTCACCAGCGGCTCCACCGGCGTGCCCAAGGGCGTGGTCTACCGGCATCGCCACTTCGCCGCGCAGGTCGCGATGCTGCGCGACGCGTTCGGGCTTGAGGCCGGCGGCATCGACCTGCCGACGTTCCCGCCGTTCGCGCTGTTCGACCCGGCGCTGGGGTTGACGTCGATCATCCCGGACATGGACCCCACGCGGCCCGCCGACGCCGACCCGACGAGGCTGCACGCCGCCATCGACCGCTTCGGCGTCACCCAGCTGTTCGGCTCGCCGGCGCTGATGCGGGTGCTGGCCGACCACGGCCGGCCGCTGGCGACGGTGACCCGCGTGACCTCGGCCGGCGCGCCTGTGCCGGCGGATGTCGTCGCGCGCATCCGCGCGCTGCTGCCCGACGACGCGCAGTTCTGGACGCCGTACGGCGCCACCGAATGCCTGCCGGTGGCGGTGATCGAGGGCCGCGAGCTGGTGTCGCTGCGCGCGCGCACCGAGGCCGGTGCCGGCACCTGCGTCGGCCGGCCAGTGCCGCCGAACGAGGTGCGCATCATCGCGGTCGACGATGCGCCGATCGCGCAATGGTCGCCCTCGCTCGAGGTCAAGCCGGGGCAGGTGGGCGAGATCACGGTGGCCGGGCCCAGCGCCACGGACAGCTACTTCCGGCGCGACGCGCAGACGCGAGCGGCGAAGATCCATGAGGCGCTTGCCGAAGGCGCCGCGCGAGTCGTCCACCGCATGGGCGACCTCGGCTACCTCGATGGCGACGGCCGGCTGTGGTTCTGCGGCCGCAAGACGCAGCGCGTCGTCGGCGCGGGCTGGACGCTATGCACCGAGCAGGTCGAGCCGGTGTTCGACGTGCACGCCGACGTGCGCCGCACGGCGCTGGTGGGCGTCGGCACCGCGGGTGCGCAGAGGCCGGTGCTGTGCGTCGAACTGCGGCCGGGCGTCGCCGGTGCGGAGTGGCCGCGCATCGCCGGCGAGCTGCGGCACCTCGGCGAAGGCCACGTGCATACCGCTCGGGTCGAGAGCTTCCTGCACCATCCGCGCGCGTTCCCGGTCGACATCCGCCACAACGCCAAGATCGGTCGCGAAAAGCTCGCGGCGTGGGCAGTCGGCGCGCTGCGTCGCGCGCAGCGCCACGCCACGCAGGAGGCATCGGAATGAACCTGCTGGTGACCGGCGGCGGAGGCTTCCTCGGCCAGGCGCTGTGCCGCGGGCTGGTCGCGCGCGGGCACGCGGTGACCAGCTTCAACCGTGGGCACTACCCGGCACTGGACGCGCTCGGCGTGCGCCAGCGGCAGGGCGACCTGGCCGACGCCTCCGCGGTGCTCGCCGCGTGCGACGGCATCGACGCGGTGTTCCACAACGCCGCCAAGGCCGGCGCCTGGGGCAGCCACGTCAGCTACCACGCGGCGAACGTCGTCGGCACCGAAAACGTGATCGCCGCCTGCCGCGCGCACGGCGTCGGCCGGCTGGTGTACACCTCCACGCCCAGCGTGACCCACCGCGCGACGCACCCGGTCGCGGGCGGCACCGCCGACAGCGTGCCCTACGGCAGCGGCTTCAAGGCGCCGTACGCGCAGACCAAGCTGGTCGCGGAACAGGCGGTGCTGGCCGCCAACGACGCCGCGCTGGCCACGGTCGCGCTGCGGCCGCGGCTGATCTGGGGTCCCGGCGACAACCAGCTGCTGCCGCGGCTGGTCGAGCGCGCGCGCGCCGGCCGGCTGCGCTTCGTCGGCGGCGGCGACAACGTCATCGACACCACCTATATCGACAACGCCGCGCAGGCGCACTTCGACGCCTTCGCGCACCTGGGACCCGGCACCGCGTGTGCGGGCCGCGCGTACTTCATCAGCAACGGCGAACCACTGCCGGTGCGCGGGATCATCAATTCGCTGCTGCGCGCGGCTGGCGCGCCGGAGGTCGCCGGCAGCATTCCGTTCGGTGCCGCGTTCGCGATCGGCGCAGCGTGCGAGGCGGCGTGGACGCTGCTGCCGCTGCCCGGCGAGCCGCCGATGACCCGGTTCCTCGCCGAGCAGCTCAGCACCACGCACTGGTACGACATGGCGCCAGCGACGCGCGACTTCGGCTATCGGCCGCGCGTATCGACTGCGGAAGGACTGGCGGTGCTGGGGGCGTCGCTGCGCGGCGATGCCTCCAGCTCCGCCCATGTGCCGGGCACGGCGTCGGGTGGTTGACGCGCGGCCGGCGAACGTAGCGTCGCTGAGGCGGACGCGACGCAGCCAGTGGGCGGGAGTCGCTCCGCGCGAGGGGCGCGCGGGGCGGCGGGTAGACTAGCGGCATGGTTGCTTCCCCGTTCGACGCCCTCAAGCCGCTGGCCGGCCGCGCGCTGGAATCCGCGCTCAACCGCGCGCTCGCGCTCGACGAGGACACCCGCGCCGCGGTCGCCGCCTTGCACGGTCGCAGCGTCGCCCTGCACCTCGCGGCGCCCGCGCTCGCGTTGCGGCTGACGGTGGACTGCGATCGCCTGCGCGTGGGCCCGGCCGACGTCGACGACGCTGCCGACCTGTCAGTGCGCAGCACGCTCGGCGGGCTGCTGGCGCAGGTGCCGGGGCTGCTCGGGAGCCGCGGCCAGGGCGCGACGCCGGCGGGGCGGCTGCGCATTGAGGGCGACGCCGAGCTCGCGCAGCAGCTGCAGCGGCTGGCCCGCCGCTTCGATCCCGACTGGCAGCGGCCGTTCACCGTGGTGCTGGGCGACGTCGTCGGCGTGCAGGTCGCCAATGCGGTCGCGGCCGCATTTGGCCAGGCGCGCGCCGCCGGCACCGACCTCGCCGCGACCGCCGCGGAGTACGTGGTGGAGGAGTCGCGCGACGTGGTCGGCCGCGACGAGCTCGAGGCCTTCCATGACGACGTCGATGCGCTGCGCGACGACGTCGAGCGCATCGCCGCACGCGTCGCGCGGCTCGGCGACGCGGACCCGTCGGCGTGAAGGGCGTCGCGCGCGCCACGCGCATCGGCCGCGTGCTGCTGCGCTACCGGCTCGACGACCTCCTCGACGGAACGCCCGCGGAGCGCTGGCTCAAGCTGATGCGGCCGTTCGTGCCGCGCGCCGCGGCCGCGATCGCGGCGCAGTCGCGCGGTGCCCGCCTGCGGCTGGCGCTGCAGGAGCTGGGGCCGATCTTCGTCAAGTTCGGGCAGATCCTGTCGACGCGGCGCGACCTGGTGCCGGCCGACGTCGCCGACGAGCTGTCGCAACTGCAGGACCGCGTGGCGCCGTTCGACGGCCAGGCCGCGCGCGCAATCGTCGAGGCCTCGCTGGGACGCAGCATCGCGGAAGCCTTCGAGACCTTCGAGACCACGCCGCTGGCGTCCGCGTCGATCGCGCAGGTGCACGCGGCGACGCTGTGGCCGGCCGACGGCAAGCCCGGGCGCGAGGTCGTGGTCAAGGTGCTGCGCCCGGACATCGAGCGCCAGATCGCCGGCGACATCGCGCTGCTCAACAACATCGCCTCGCTGGTCGACCGCACCCATCCGCACGCCGACAAGCTGCGTCCGCGCGAGATCGTGGCCGAGATCCAATCCACGCTGGCAGCCGAGCTCGACCTGCAGCGCGAGGGCGCCAACGCCTCGGTCCTGCGCCGCAACTGGATCGGGTCGGACGACCTCTATGTGCCGGAGCCGGTGTGGAGCCACACCGGCGAGCGCGCGCTGACCCTGGAGCGCGTGCGTGGCATCCCCAGCGACGACATCGCCGCGATCGACGCCGCGGGCATCGACCGCCGCGCGCTGGCGGCCAAGGGCGTGCGGGTGTTCTACACCCAGGTGTTCCGCGACAACTTCTTCCACGCCGACGCGCATGCCGGCAACATCTGGGTCGACACGGACCCGGCGCGCCGCGCGAACCCGCGCTTCATCGCGCTGGATTTCGGGATCATGGGACAGCTCTCCAGCGAGGACCAGTACTACCTCGCCGAGAACTTCATGGCGATCTTCAACCGCGACTACCGGCGCATCGCCGAGCTGCACGTGCAGGCCGGCTGGATGCCGGCGCATATCCGCATCGACGAGCTCGAGGCCGCGGCGCGCTCGGTGTGCGAGCCGTACTTCACCCGCCCGCTGTCGGAGATCTCGCTGGCCGAGGTGCTGGTGAAACTGTTCCGCGTCGCGCAGCGCTACGAGCTGACGCTGCAGCCGCAGCTGATCCTGCTGCAGAAGACGCTGCTCAACATCGAGGGCGTCGGCCGGCTGCTGGATCCCAAGCTCGACATCTGGGCGGTCGCGCGCCCGGTGCTGGAGCGGATCCTGGTCGAGCGCTACAGCCCGGCGCGGCTCGCGGGCGAGTTCCGCAAGCGACTGCCGGAGGTGATCACGCATGCGCCTGACATGCCGCGGCTGGTGCACGCTTGGCTGACGCAGCAGGTCGAGGGCCGGCACGAGCTGGCGCTGCGCTCCAAGGACCTCGGCGAGCTGGTGCTGGCGCTGAAGTCGATGCAGCGGCGCATCGTGGCGGCGATCCTCGGTGTCGGCCTGCTGGTGGTGGCGACCGTGCTGTACGGCTTCGAGGCCGGTGGCCCGCGCGTGCTGTCGGTGCCGGCGGCGGCGTGGATCGCGGGGCTCGGCGGGCTCTGGGCGCTGCTGGCGGCGTGGCCGCGGCGCTGAGCGCGGCGTGCGCGCCGGACGCCCTGCGGCAGCAGACATGACGATCGCTGGCGAGCCGCCTGCGGGCGCGGGCCACGCATCAGATGCCGACGTCGCGATGCCGGCGCTGCCCACCGCGCTGCGCACCGTCTATGCCGACGACCAGCTGGCGGTCGTCGACAAGCCGGCCGGGCTGATGGTGCACGACAGCGCGCTGGCGCGCGGCGAGACCGATTTCGCGGCCCACCGGCTGCGCGCGCAGTTCGGGCGCCAGGTGTTCCTGGTCCATCGGCTGGACCGCGCCACCAGCGGCTGCCTGCTGCTGGCGTTCGACCGCGACAGCGCGTCGGCGCTGGGCCGCGCGCTGATGGCGGGCGCGGTCGAGAAGGGCTACCTCGCAGTCTGCCGCGGCTGGCCGGCGGACACCGCGTTCACCGTCGATCACGCGCTCGACGGCGGCCCGGGCAAGCCGGTGAAGAAGCCGGCGGTCACGCACTTCGCGCGGCTGGCGACCACCGAGCTCGCGCTGCCATCCGCCGGCTTCGACACGTCGCGCTATGCGCTGCTGCGGGCGTCGCCGGTCAGCGGTCGCTTCCGTCAGATCCGCCGCCACCTAAAGCATCTGTCGCACCATCTCGTCGGTGACACCAGCCACGGCGATGGTCGCCACAACCGCCAGTTCCGGGTGCTGGGCATCCATCGCATGCTGCTGCACGCGCAGACGCTGGCGTTCCCGCATCCGTTCGACGGCCGCGCCATGCGCGTGACCGCGCCGGTGGATGCGGAATTCGCGCGCGCGATGGCCCTGTTCGCCGACGGCGCCGCCGCGGTGGACGCGGCCGCGGCGGGCCATGACGTCGCCGGCGACGGCCGCTGAGCATCGCGCGCAGCGCTCGTCAGCCTGCGTCATTACAATCGGCGCCGACCATGAGCACCGCGCCGCCGCCGCTGCAGATCCCCGAAGACGAGCTGGTCGAGCGCTTCGTGCGCGCGTCCGGGCCGGGCGGACAGAACGTCAACAAGGTCGCGACCGCGGTCGAACTGCGCTTCGACATCGCGGGCTCGCCGTCGCTGCCGGAACCGGTGCGGGAGCGGCTGCTGGCCAAGCGCGACCGCCGCATCACCGACGACGGCGTGTTCGTCATCAGCGCACAGCGCTTCCGCACCCAGGATCGCAACCGGCAGGATGCGCGCGAGCGGCTGGCGGTGTTCATCGCCTCGGGGCTGCGCGCGCCGACGCCGCGGGTGGCGACCAGACCCACGCGCGGGTCGAAGGAGCGGCGCCTCGGCGCCAAGCGCGAACGCAGTACCATCAAGCGCGGTCGCGCCACGCGCGAGTGGGACTGAGGGCGAGAGATGGCGGCGACGCCCGAGAGCGACGTGCCCATGGGACTGGTGGCGCTGCCGCCCAGCGCGCCCAGGCTGGGCCACAGTCCGGTCGTGCGTTGGATCGCGCGCGCGGTGCTGCGCGCCGGCGGCTGGCGCGTGGTCGGCGAGCTGCCCGACGTCCCCAAACTGGTGCTGATCGGTGCGCCGCACTCGTCCAACTGGGACGGCGTCTGGGGGTTCGCGACCAAGCTGGCGCTGGGCGTGGATATCCGCGTGCTCGGCAAGGACTCGCTGTTCCGGATCCCAGTGCTGGGCTGGGTACTGCGCAGGCTGGGCGTCAGGCCGGTCGACCGTCGCTACGCGCGTGGCGTGGTCGAGCAGGCGGTGGCCGAGATCCGCGCCAGCGACCGGCTCTGGTTCGGCCTGGCGCCGGAGGGAACGCGCAAGCGCGTGGAGCGCTGGAAGACCGGTTTCTGGAAGATCGCGAAGGCCGCCAACGTGCCGGTGCTGCGGCTGTACTTCCACTACCCGGACCGCATCGTCGGCTTCGGGCCGCTATTCCACCTCAGCGACGACATGGACGCCGACATCGCCGCACTGCGCGCGTGGTACCGGCCGTTCCAGGGCAAGAACCGCGACACCACCTGAGCCGGCGCGCCTGCGGCGTCAGCGCTCGGAAGGCCCGGTGTCGTCGTGGCCACGGCGCACGAACAGGTCCGGCTGGATCAGGTCGGTGAACGCGCGCGCCTGCGGCGACAGGTACTTGCCGCGCCTCAGCACCACGCCGTAGCTGCGCGGTGGGAACCACTCCGCCAGCGAGCGCGCGGTCAGCCGCTCGCGGTCGGCGTCGGTGAGGCAGATCGAGGTGACGATGCTGATCCCCAGCCCCATCGCCACGTACTGCTTGATCACCTCCCAGCCGCCAACCTCCAGCGCCACGGTGTAGGGCACGCGGTGGCGCTGGAACACCAGGTCCACCAGCCGGTATGTGGTCAGCCGCTTCGGCGGCAGGATCAGGCCGTACGGAGACAGGTCCTGCAGCCGCAGCGACGGCGCCGTCGCCAGCGGGTGGTCGATGGGCGTGATCAGCATCGGCGCGAAGTGGTAGATCGGCGCGTAGCCGAGGTCGGCGGGGACGTCGAGCATCGAGCCGACCGCGAGGTCGACCTCGTCGCTGCGCAGCAGGTCCAGCCCGCCCGCGCCGGTGACATTGTGCAGCGTCAGCCGCACTTCGGGGTGCGCCGCGCGGAACGCGGCGACGATCCGCGGCAGCAGGTAGAGGATGGTCGAGCTGCCCGCGGCGACATGCAGCTCGCCCGCATCCATCCCCTGTAGCTGCTCCCGGAAGGCCCCGTCGAGCCCGTCGATGCCCTCGACCAGCGGCCGCGCCAGCGCGTACAGCGCCTCGCCCTCGCGGGTCGGCAACAGCCGCCGCCCGCTGCGCTCGAACAGGCGCACGCCCATGTCGCGCTCCAGCGCCTGCAGCTGCAGCGTCACTGCCGGCTGGCTGACGTACAGCGCCTCTGCCGCCCGCGATACCGACCCCAGCCGGACGGTCTGGCAGAAGGCGCGCAGCGGCTTGAGGCGGTCGCCCTTGTAGGCGAAGCGCGGCGGAACGGTTCGGTCGTGGGCCATGCAGGACGTAACTATAAGCGGAACTGATCCGTCTGATTGCTAAAACTGCCTTGTCAAATACCGTACCCGGGCGGATGGTGCGGATCCACCAGCAGCGGGATCAGCGCATGTCGGCAGTACGGGAAACGCAGGCGGGGCACGAAGCAATGGACGCGGCCGTCGCCGTCCACCCCGGCGGAACAGAGGACGGGCTGCTGACGGCGGACGCGATCGCGTTCCTCGCCGACCTCCATCGAGGCTTCGACGGCACGCGCCAGGCGCTGCTGCGCGACCGCGCCGTCCGCCAGGCCCGCTATGACACCGGCGCGCTGCCCGACTTCCGTGCCGACACCCGCGCCATCCGCGACGGCGACTGGACCGTGGCGCCGCTGCCCGCCGCGCTGCAGGACCGCCGGGTGGAGATCACCGGCCCGGTCGATCCGAAGATGGTCATCAACGCGTTGAACGCCGGCGCCAGCTGCTACATGGCCGACTTCGAGGATTCGACATCGCCGACGTGGGACAACCTCCTGGTTGGCCAGCGCGCGCTGCGCGCCGCGGTCGCCGGCACGCTGGCGTTCGAGGCTCCGGGCGGGAAGCGCTACGCGCTGCGGCCCGACGCAGAGCGCGCGGTGCTGATCGTGCGCCCGCGTGGCTGGCACCTGGAAGAGAAGCACGTGGTCGTGGACGGCGCGCCGATGTCGGCGAGCCTCTTCGACGCCGGGCTGTTCGCGTTCCACAGCGCGGCGACGCTCATGGCGCAGGACCGTGGCCCCTACCTGTACCTGCCGAAGCTGCAGTCGATGGAGGAGGCGGCGCTGTGGGACGCGGTGCTGGCGCACGTCGAAAGCGCGCTGGGCCTGCCGACGGGTCAGATCAAGGTGACCGTGCTGATCGAGACGCTGCCGGCCGCTTTCGAGATGCACGAGATCCTTCACGCGCTGCGCAGCCGGGTCGCCGGGCTGAACTGCGGGCGCTGGGACTACATCTTTTCGTACATCAAGACGCTGCGCGCGCATCGCAGCCGCGTGCTGCCGGAGCGCGCGCAGGTCACGATGACGCAGCCGTTCCTCAAGGCGTATTCGGAGCTGCTCGTGCAGACCTGCCACCGCCGCGGCGCGCATGCGATGGGCGGCATGGCCGCGCAGATCCCGATCGCGGGCGACGCCACCGCCAACGACGCGGCCATGGCGCGGGTGGAGGCCGACAAACGGCGTGAGGTCGACGCCGGCCACGACGGCACCTGGGTGGCGCATCCGGCGCTGATCCAGCCGGCGCGCGCGATCTTCAACGCCCGCATGCCCGGCCCGCACCAGCACCACCGCCGGCGCGACGACGTGGCGGTCACCCGCGACCACCTGCTCGCGACGCCGGTGGGCACGATCACGCGGCAGGGCTTCGACGGCAACGTCGAGGTCTGCGTGCGCTACCTGGCGGCGTGGCTCGACGGCAGCGGCTGCGTGCCGATCCACTCGCTGATGGAGGACGCCGCGACCGCCGAGATCGCCCGGGCGCAGCTGTGGCAGTGGCTGCACCACGCCGACCCGGTGGCGGGCGACACGCGTGGCGACGCCGCCGACCGGACCCCGCTGCATCTCGACGACGGCACGCCGGTCGACGGCGTGCTGCTGGAGCGGGCGCTGCTCAACCTGCCGTCGACGCTGGCAGGCGCGGCGATCCCAGGCGCCGACCGCGTGCACGAGGCGATCGCGCTGCTCGACGCGCTGACCCAGAGCCCGGTGCTCGAAGACTTCCTGACCCTGCCGGCCTACGCGCGCCTGCCCTGACCAACCGGTGGCCGCGATCCCGAAGCGCCGCGTTGGCGCCCCGCCGGCGCCGCGACCGTCCTGACATCCGCATCGAATCCGAATCCGAATCCGAACCCGAACCCGAACCCGAACCCGAACCCGAACCCGAACCCGAACCCGAACCCGAACCCGAACCCGA
>LXQJ01000046.1:0-9567 GCA_001683895.1 Luteimonas sp. ANT-B3E
AGGCACACCAGTCCCAGGCCGAGGTTGTCGGCCTTGGTCAGGGCGTGCAGCCGCGAGTGCACATCCGGAAAACGCAGCAGGCCCACCGTGCCGGCGAAATAGAAGAACCCGCCAAGGACGAGCAGGATCGTGGTGGCGACCTGGATGATGCTCATCCGGGCTTGCCGGAAGATTTTCCGGGCGTGGGCGTGGGCGGCGGCGGCGGCGTTGCACCGCGCGCGCGCGCAAGGCCCACGAACGCCACGCTCAGGATCGCCGCCAGCATCACGAACAGCAGGGCCACGTCAGCCAGGGCGGGCTGTGCGGTGGCTTCGGCCAGCACCAGCAGCATCGCCACCGTGGTCGATCCGAACAGCAGGGCGGCCGACATGCGGTCCGCCGGGCTGGGGCCACGCCACACCCGGATCATGCCCGCGCCAAGATTGAGCAACAGGAACACGGCGAAACCTTCCAGCAGCAGGTTCATCGAAACGCCCTGCCTTCGCCAGGTTGCGCAGTGCCGGCCTGCAACTCCAGGCCGAACAGCGCGGCCACGCGCAGCTCCAGCGCAGGCACGGTGGCCGCCGCCTCCGGCGCCAGCGCGTGGACCAGCAGCAGGCCGCGCCCGGTATCCAGGTCGGCGCTCAGGGTGCCCGGCAGCAGGCTCACCAGGCACACCATCAGGGTGCGCGGCTGGCCCGCCGGCAGGCCGAGGGGATAGATGAAGAAGCAGGGGGCCACGTCGACCTTCAGCCGCAGGGCGCGGCGCGCAACGTCGAGGCCGCCGAGCAGCGATTCGCGCAGGAAGAATGCGAAGAATTGCGGCAGCCGCGAGACTTTCCAGGGATGGTGGTCGGCCGGGACCAGCCAGGCACCCGCCGCGCCGCCAGCCAGTGACAGTGCGATCCCGGTCGGCCATGCCTGGCCCCCGTTGAGCGCAACCCAGACCACCAGCAATGCCAGCGCCACGCGCAGGGCCCATGCGAGCCGTGCGCCGCGGTCGAGCGTCGCCGAGTGTGGCGGGGATTGGATGTCGGTCTTGCGCTCCGGCATGCGACAGTTTTAACGGCCATGTGTGCCAAGGCCAAGTTTCCGGTGCGGCGCCGGGCTGCCGCGTGTACCGGAACCCGTCGCCCACGTCGTCCCGTGAATCCGCGAATACACCTGTTCAGCGCACCTGCGAAGCGATGATC
Organism: Luteimonas sp. ANT-B3E; assembly: GCA_001683895.1. Lineage (GTDB taxonomy): Bacteria > Pseudomonadota > Gammaproteobacteria > Xanthomonadales > Xanthomonadaceae > Luteimonas. The sequence continues at coordinate 1,173 of LXQJ01000046.1, forward strand.
GCGATTCAGCGGCCGCCCCCGCCGCCGCCCCCGCCACCGCCGCCGGAGAAGCCTCCGCCGCCCGCGCCGCTGTTGCTGCCCGGGGGGGTCGCGGACGAGGCAATCTGCGTGGCAAGCGCGCTGCCGAGGGCGCGCGTGAAACCGGCGGCACCGTCGGCTCCCGCCGTGGTGCCACCGTGGTACCAGGGCAAAGCCGCGGTGGCGGCGTCCGCCGCGGCGACGCCGACGCTGCGCGTAAATCGTGTGGTCCATGCATCCTCGACGCCAAGCGCCACCGCGAACGGCAGCAGGCGCGCGAACCGCGGCGCATCCACCGCGGGAGCATCACCAGGTGCCGGCAGCCGCGACAGGTCGTCGCGCTCGGCGACGTCCAGGTAGCTGCGCAGGCCGGCGATCTCGTCGAGCAGGCATCGGCCTTCCGGTGTCGGGGCCTTGACCAGCCAGCCGAAGACGACGACCACGACCAGCATCAGTACCATCACCGGGACTGCGTACAGCAGCCCGCTACCGGTGCCCAGTCCCCATGTGACCGCGGCGGTTGACGCCGCGATCGCGATGGTTGCCGCCACCGCCGCGCTGCCGCCGTTGCGCTGGAACAGCGCCGGCTGGCAGCGCGTCGCCAGCGCCGCGCCGTGGCGCGCGACAGCCTCTCGCAGCCGCGGTCCGGTGGCTTCGTCCAAGGTCACGGTGTCCGCCTCCGCGAACAGCGCATCCAGCGCGCTGCGCTGCTCGGAGGTCACGGGCGTCCCCGATCCGCGTCGGAGCGTCCACACCGCGCCGAATGTGTCGTCGCGCGCGATGTCGACCGCACCATCGACGGCGCTTGCCAGCAGGTCGGCGGAGAATCCCCGATGGTCGTGCGCCATGCGCACCAGGTAGCGCAGCGTGCCGGGGGAGAAGCCCGCAGGCGGCTCGTAGCGCGTGATCACCGTGCCCGCGACCGGGTCGCGGCCGACGGCGAGCCAGCGGTGGACGCAGTAGGCCAGCAGCACCACCAGGCCGCCGAGCGCCAGCAGCAGGCCCCGGTTGTCGCGCAACAGCCAGCCGAAGCGTTGGCCACGCGTCGGTGCGACCACCACGCCCTTCGGGAACGACATCACCACGGTCAGGCCTTCGCCTGGCGCCAGCGGCGCGGTCAGGGTCCAGCGTGCGACGCCGGGTGCCACCACGCGCGCGCCGAAGCCGCGGTCGCGGGCACCTGTCCCGCCGGAGAACCCGTCCACGGCGATGTCGTCGGTCGCCACCGGCGCCGGCAGACGCACGTCGACGGTGCCGCCGTCGATCGGCAGCACCCAGCTGTGGCCGATCGCATTCCAGTACAGCTCGTCGTGGCGGGCGAAGAAGCCCAGTTGGCGCGCGGTGCGGTACCGCAGGGTGTAGGTGTAGTCCGCGGGAACCGCCAGCAGCGCGTCGCCGCCGGTATTGATGCGCACGCCGTTGCCGCGCCGCTCGGTGAAGAACGGCTCGTCGCGGCCATTGCGCTGCACCCCGGTGACCTCGACGTCGACCACGACCAGGTTGCCGTGGCGGTCGCGATAGCGGGTCGGGATGTCGCGGTAGATGCCGCGACGGATGTCGCGGCCCTCCGCGCGGACGCGGAGGCGCTCGCTGACTTCCAGCGTGCCGTCGGGGCGGATGTCGACGCGGCTGTCATAGGACAGGATGCGTTCGCCGGCAGCGTCGTCCGCCGTCACCACGTGCGCGACCCGTCCACGCGACATCGGCGACGGTGCCGCACCGGCGAATGCGCACGCCAACAGCAGCAGCAGCGCCGGGAGGCTGCGCCGGCGCGCGATGCCGAAGCCTGGCCTCATCCCGGCAGTGCCACCCGCGGTACCGCGCCCGCGCCTGGCGTGGCCTGGAAGAACGGCGCCTGCATGAAGCCGGTCGCACGCGCGACCAGCAGGTCAGGCACGCGCTGGATGGCGTCGTTGAGGTCGCGCACCGCGCCATTGTAGAAGCGCCGCGCATATTGCAGCTGCTCCTCGGTGTCGACGAGGTCGCGCTGCAGCTGCGCGAAGTTGTCGCTGGCGCGCAGCTCCGGGTAGGCCTCCTGCAGCACCAGCACGCCGGCAAGCGCGTTGCCAAGATCGGATTCGACGTCGCCCAGTGCCTCCGGCGCGTGCAATGCCAGCGCGCGGGTTCGCAGCGCGGTCACCGCCTGCAGCAGAGCGTTCTCGTGCCCGGCATAGCCCTGTACCGCCGCCACCAGCGACGGCACCAGGTCGTGTCGCCGCGCGAGCTGCACGTCGACGTCGGCCCAGGCGGTGCGCACCTGGTTGCGCAGGCGCACCAGCCGGTTGAACAGCAGCCCCGTCGCCAGCAGCAGCGCGCACGCGAGGGCGGCTGCCAGCGCGCCGATCACGGCGCGGGATCCGCCTGCACGTGGATCGCAGCGTCGCCGAGGGTCACGACCTGGCCGCCGCGGATCTTGCAGGTCTTGCGCAGTTCGACCTTGCCATCGACCCGGACCGCGCCGGCGGCCACCAGGGCCTTGCCTGCGCCCCCGCTGTCGGCGAGCCCTGCCAGCCGCAGCAGGTCGTTGAGGGCGACGTGGCTGCGGTCCAGCGGGAAGTCGATGCGGGGCATGGCGATCCGGGGCACGCGGGTGGTGACGCGGCGAGGGTAACGCAGCGCCGCTGGCCGCGTTACCCTGACCCGTCGCCATCCGGATAACCCCATGAAACTTGCAGAATATTCCTACCGCGGACCCGTGCCGCAGGATGTCATCGGCGTCGTCGAGCGTGAGACTCCCGCGCCCGCGCCCGGCGAGGCGCTGGTAAAAGTGCTGGCGGCACCGATCAACCCCTCCGACGTGCTGACCCTGACCGGCGACTACGGCTCCCTGCCACCGTTGCCCGCGGTTGGCGGCAACGAGGGCGTGGGACGGGTCGCGGCGCTGGGCGACGGCGTCGACGGCCTGCGCGTCGGCCAGGTGGTGCTGCTGCCGATCGGCTGCGGCACGTGGGCGACGCACGTGGTGGCCAAGGCTCGCGCGCTGATGCCGCTGCCGGCCGACGTCGATCCGGTCCAGCTGGCGATGATCACCGTCAATCCGCCGACGGCACGCCTGCTCCTGACCGAGTTCGGCGACCTGGCCGAGGGCGACTGGGTGATCCAGAACGCGGCCAATTCCGCGGTCGGCGGCTACCTGGTGCAGCTCGCGCGCCGGCGGGGCCTGAAGACGGTCAACGTGGTCCGCCGCGAGGGCGCGCGCGGCGCGGTCGAGGCAGGCGGCGGCGACGTGGTGCTGTTGGATGGCGACGACCTCGCCGAGCGCGTGCGCGAGGCCACCGGCGGCGCGGATATCCGCCTCGGCATCGACGCCGTCGGCGGCATGGCGACCGAGCGCCTGGCGCAGTCGCTGGCCGCGGGCGGCACGGTGGTCAACTACGGAATGATGGGCGGCGAGGCTTGCGCGATGTCGCCGGCGTCGCTGATCTTCCGCGGCATCAGCCTGCGCGGGTTCTGGCTGGCATGGTGGTTCCGGCAGGCCGACCCGGCGACGCGCGCCGCGCTCTTCGAAGAACTCGCCGGGTTGATCGCCGACGGCACGCTGTCGGCGCGCGTGCAGGCGACCTACGGCATCGACGACATCCGCGAAGCGGTCGCCGCCGCGGCCGCCGGCGAGCGCGACGGCAAGATCGTGGTGGTGCCATGACCGTCGAGCTGCAGATGCTGGCCTGGGCGATCGCGCTCGGGCTGTTCCACCTCCTGCTCGACGCCACGCTGGCGACGTCGCAGCGGGGGCTGGCATGGAACGTCAGTGCGCGCGACGGCGAGCCGAAGCCGCTGACCGGCGTCGCCGCGCGCGTCAATCGCGGCTTCCACAACTTCCTGCAGACCTTCCCGCTGTTCGCGGCGGCCGCGATCGCGGTCGTCGTCGCCGACGTTGGCGACTTCAACACCGCGCTCGGTGCGCAGATCTATTTCTGGGCGCGAATGCTGTACATCCCGGTCTACGCCGCGGGCATCCCGTATCTGCGCAGCCTGATCTGGGTGGCGTCGCTCTGGGGCATCCTGCAGCTGCTGTGGGCGCTGCTGTAGAGACACGCAGGCGCACTCCCGACGCCAACGCCAACGTCGATCTTGTCGAGCAGGCACGCGCTGATCCGCTGACCGGGAAGTCGAACCACTGGGCGGTCGCGGTGTAGCGCGCCCGGAGCAGGGGCTGTACGAAGTCGGGCGCCGCAGGCGCCTCCGGGAGGTCACCGCTCCCTGACGGCATGGACGGCGCGCCGGCGTGCCGACCGACGTGTTCAGCGCAGCGGCAGGCGCACGCGCTGGCCGTCCAGCGCGATGACCACGCCGTCGGAATCGACCGCGGCCACGGTCCCCGCGCCGACCCGGTCGCCGACGCCCAGGCGCACGCCGTCGAGGATGACGAAGCGCCGCGCGGGCTCCTCGTTCCACAGGTGCATCGTGAGCTTCAGCGCCGGCAACCGTGCGCGGGCATCGGGGGACAGCGCGGACAGACGTAGCTCGCCTGTGCTGGCCGCGCTGGCGCTGCCGCTGCCGCGTGCGACGTCGCCGCCCGCGGTCGGGTCGGATGCCGTCGTAGATCGCGCTTCAGGTGTCGCCGCGACGCGGCGATCCTCGTCGGGATCGGGTGTGGCGCCGCCAGCTGGGCGGGTAGTGGCAGCGGCAGCAGGTGCTGGCACGCGCGTCGGCGAGGCGGCTGTCGGCGCGTCCCCTGCCCGCTGTGGGGGTATCGCCGTAGCCACCACCGGCGGGGAGACAGCGCGGGGGGGCGATTCCATCTTGTTGGCGCCAGGCCCGAGGGCGGCAGCGTGGTCGTCGGCGTCGTCCACGTCGATCGCGGCGGCTGCGGCCGCCGCAGCGACGGCTTCCAACGTCGCAGCGTCGTCTGATCCCGCAGATGCCGACAGTGCCGAGGGCGCGATGCGCACCACATCCGGCCATGCGGCGGCGCCCCCCACCGGTGCCGCAGCGCGCGCGCCGTCGCCCGACGCACGCGACGCGTCCGTACCGGGCGCGCCATCCGCCCCGCCTTGGCGGCCAGCCACGTGCGGCGCGGGCTGCAGGGACCACGCGAGCAGCGCGAGCACGACAGCGACCACCGCACCGCACGCGAGCCACCACGTCCGTTGCGCCCCCGGGACGGGCGGCGCCACCGGCGGCAGCTCGCGGGCCAGGTCCGGCGCGCTGCCGCGGCGGCGTTCGGCCTCCGACTTGCGCAGCGCCTCGAGGATCAGCGACATCGCGTCATTCCGCCGGCGAATAGAGGCGCGGACCGGGCAGGGTGCCGGCCAGCGCGAACAGTGTCTCCGGGCCGGCGATGCCGTCGTCGCCGAGGCCGTTCGCGCGCTGGAAGGCGCGCAGCGCGAGCGCCAGCGCCGCGTCCATCGGCGCACCCGCGGGTTGCGGTGCGTCCGGCAGCAGCCGTGCGCGCAGCCAGTCGACCGCGTCCCCGGTATCGCCAATGCGTAGCGGCCCGTCGATCGACAGCGGCCCACGCCACAGGCCTGCATACGCTCCGTCGCGGAAGCCATCGAGCACGACGCGTGATATGCGCACGCTGTTGCCGTCGAGCCAGAGCGTCGCGTGGCGCGCGTCCGCGGCCTGCAGCAGCGCCCACACCGCACGGCTTTCATGCACCAGCCGCAGCAGCACCGGGCGATCGAGCGCGAGCAGCCGGTCGAGCGTTGCGCGCGCCCGCACGCAGTGCACGCCTGGCGCGATCACCCGCGCGCAGGTCGCCGCGGCCGCGGCGTCGGCATCCCCTGCCGGCAGCGACCACCGCTGCAGCAGCCTGGACCATGCTGCTGCGCTGCCGCCCGACGCATAGGCAGCGTCGATCCGGGCCGCAAGCGCGTCGGCGTCGGCATCGATCGCACGCGCGGCAGCGTTGCTCCCGCCGCCGCGCCCGGGGGAGGTCGATGCGGGGGTTGCTGCCTGCACCGCGGGGACAGTCGTGCTTCCGTCGACCTGCGGTGCCCTGGGCATCAATGCGACACGCTGCCCGCCACCCGGCGGCCACAGCGCCGCGAACGCGATCGTGATGGCGGCCACAGCAGCCGCGGCAGCCAGCAGCAGCGGGCGGGCGTTAGTGGCGCGGCCGGGCCCGGGCGGCAGCGCCTCGTCCGCGGCCACATCCACGAGGTGCTCGTCGATCGCCTGCGCGTCGCGTGCATAGCCCGCGAGCAGCGCGCGCTCGGCGACGACGTTGATCACGCGCGGCACGCCGCCGCTGCGCCGGTGCAGGCGCCGCAGCGCCCGCGGCGTAAACGGAAAACGCTGGCCGCCGGCGACGCGGAAGCGGTGGCGCACGTAGTCGGCGGTCTCCGCCTCATCGAGGGGCGTCAGGTGAAAGCGCGCGGTGATGCGCTGCGCGAGCTGCCGCAGGTCGTCGCGGGCAAGCAGCTCGCGCAGCTCCGGCTGTCCCAGCAGCACGACCTGCAGCAGCTTCTGCGCGTCGGTTTCGAGATTGGTCAGCAGCCGCACCTGCTCCAGGGTGTCGACCGGCAGCGCCTGCGCCTCGTCGACCAGCAGCACCACGCGCAGCCCCTGTGCATAGCCGTCCAGCAGGTATGCGTTGAGGGCATCGACGAGCGCCTTGGCGCTGCCCCGGCGGCCTGCGAGATCGATCCGCAGCTCGTCGCACAGCGTCTCCAGCAGCTCGATCGGCGTCAGCCGGGGGTTGAGCACCAGCGCGACACGGGTGTCGTCGGGCAGCTGCTCCAGCAGCAGGCGGCTGAGCGTGGTCTTGCCGGTGCCAACCTCGCCGGTGAGCTGCACGAAGCCGCCGCCGCCACCTTGTCCGATGCCGTAGCGCAGGTGCGCGAGCGCGTCGCGGTGGCGCTCGCTGAGATACACGAAGCGCGGGTCCGGCGTGATCGAGAACGGCGGCTCGGCGAGCCCGTAGTACGCAAGCGTCATGGGCGCAGGCGAGCCTGGTGGTGCGGGTGCACAGCCTGCCACGATCACCGTGGCCGCGTTGGCGTCACCGCTCGGGCACCCGCAGCGCGGCGCAGGCCGCACGACGCGCCACGCAATCAGGCGCCGAGATCCCTGGCCTCGCCGGTGGCCAGCGTGTCGCCGCGGATCACCGGGGGCGGGCGCGAGATCAGCGGGTGCACCAGCACCGCGGCAAGGATGATAGCCACCCCCAGGTAGAACTGCGGCGACAGCTCGCGCTGCTCCGACAGCAGCAAGATGGCCAGCGCGATCGCGTACACCGGCTCCAGGTTGACCGCGAGCTGCGCGGTGAAGGCGCTGAGGTGGCGCAGCGCGACCAGCGACAGCGCGAACGGGAACAGCGTGCACGCGAAAGCCAGCAGCAGCAGGTAGCCGATGTCGCTGCCGCCCGGAAGCACCAGCAGCGGCCCGGCGAATGCCGGGAACAGCAGCGGCATCAGCGGTGCCAGCAGCGTCAGTGCCAGCGTGCCGGCACCGAGTTCGACCGCGGTGACCGTCAGTGGGTCGGCATGAGTGACAAGGCGCTTGTTGAGTGACGAGAAGAACGCGACGAACAGCGCCGACAGCGCGCCGACCGCAACCCCAATGCGCATCTCCGCCGCGATGCCGCCCACGACCAGGCCAACGCCTGGCAGCACCGCCAGGCCCAGCGCCAGCTCCCTGCGCGAGAACTTCCGGTGCGCAAGCCTCGGCTCGATCAGCGAGATGAACACCGTCGCCAGCGCCATGCAGGTGGCGGCGACGGACGCATTGGCGAGCTTGATCGCGCCATAGAAGGTGAGCCAGTGCAGCGCCACCAGCACGCCGATGCCGGCGTACGCGCCGAGCAGTCTTGCTGGCATCGCGCGCACCCCGCGCCACACTCGCGGCACCAGCGCCAGCACGACCACCACCAGTCCCATGCGCCACCACACCAGCGGCAGCGCCGGCAGCGTGATCATCTTGCCGAGGATCGCGGTGAAGCCCCACAGCAGCACGCAGAGGTGGATTTGCCAGTACGCTTTGGCGGTCGGGGTCATCGCGGGTCGGTCGGCGGGGCGACGCGCATTATGCGTCGAGCGCATGGCGCGGCCGTGCGCGACCAATCGCTACCGGAGCCACGCCATCGACGCCATTCGCCCCGCGGCCCCCGCCATGCGTGCCAGCGCGCTGCTGGTGGCCGCGGTGTCCGCCGCGTCGCTGCTGCTGCAGTACGGGCTGCTGCTGCGGCTCGAACACGATGGCGTGGGCCCATGGCTGGCCACGCTGCGGTTCTTCAGCTATTTCACCATCCTCTCCAACCTGCTGGTGGTCGCGGTCGCGCTGGCGTGGGGACTCGGACGCGTGCGCTGGTGGCTCGCCTCGCCGCGGGTCGCCGGGGCCGCAGCGCTGCTGTACATCGCGATCACCGGCGGCATCTATGTCGCCGTGCTGGGCAATCTGTGGCAGCCGCAGGGCTGGCAGTGGTGGGGGGGCA
>LXQJ01000046.1:9696-17958 GCA_001683895.1 Luteimonas sp. ANT-B3E
CGCCCCACTGCGCGCTCCGCTGGCGCGACGCCGTGGCATGGCTGGCATTCCCGCTGGCGTACCTGGCGTGGTCCGCGCTGCGCGGCGCGTGGCTGGGCGAGTACCCGTATCCCTTCATCGACGTCGCCGCGATCGGCTGGTCCGCCGGCGCGCGCAATGCCGGGGCAATGACGCTGCTGTTCGTTGCGGGTGGGCTGGGGCTCGTTGCCGTCGACCGCGCACTGCCCGCGGTCGCAGGCGCACTTGCGATGCCTCGCCCTCGCTGCCCGGGTTGCCGGGGTGACTGGCCGCGCCCCGTGGCGCGTGGCGCCGGCATCCGCCGCGGACACCGCGGCGAGCGGATGGGGCGCGCCACGCTCCGCGCCGTCGGCGCAGTCCCCTTCGCCGCACCCGACAGTGCCATCGGTCCTGTCTCGTTCACCTGTTCCTGCGCCGCGTTGTCCTTCACTATGATCTGCGGTCATCGCTGGCCGGACGAAGCATCCCGCCTGTGGCTACTGAAGAACGCAAGATCGAGGTCTCGGGGCTGCAGCCCGGCATGTACGTGTCGCGGCTGGACCGGGCGTGGGAGGGCACGCCGTTCCTCCTGCAGGGGTTCCTGGTCGAGTCCAGCGATGACGTCGCGACGTTGTCCAGGCTCTGCGAGCACGTGTACATCGACGTCGAGCAGGGCCTTGGCGTGCCCGATGCGCCGCGGCAGATGCTCGCCCGCCCGGCGTTGACGGCCGCCGCTGCGCCCGCCCACCGCGGGGGTGGGGCGGTCGAGCGCGTCGGATCGCCCGGCGCCGGTTCGCTGTCGGCCAGTCTGGAGCGCGAGCTCCCGGATGCCGCCATAGCGCTGGACCACGTTGCCGTCAGCGCCCCCCGGATCATCGAGGCGCTGCGCGCCGGCGAGCAGGTGGGTCCCGCCGAGGTCGCGCTGGCGGTCGAACCGGTGGTCTCCAGCCTGGTCCGCAACGCCGACGCCTTCTTCTGGCTCGAGGCCTTGCGCGCGCGAGGCGACTACGCGTATTCGCATGCGGTCAACTGCTGTGCGCTCTCGGTGGCGCTGGGCCGGCAGCTGGGCCTCCCCGACGCCATGCTGCGCGACCTTGCCGCCGGCGGGCTGCTGCTCGACATCGGCATGACGCAGATGCCCGTGCTGGACGCGCCGGCGGCTCATCCCTTCGATCCGGATATTGCGGGGCGTATGCGGCCCCATGTCCAGGCCGGCGTGGCGCTGTATCGCGCGTCCGGCGGCGACAACCCGGTGGTGCTGGCGATGTTGGGCCAGCACCATGAGCGCCACGACGGCAGCGGGTATCCGCAGGGGCTGGCCGGTGACGGGATCGACATCAGCGCGCGCATCGCCGGGATCGTCGACAGCTACGACGCCATGACCAGCACCCGCCCGCACCACGCGGCCGTGTCCCGGCACGACGCGCTGCAGGCGATCTACCGCGAACGCGATCGGCTGTACCAGGACGAACTCATCGAACAGTTCATGCAGTGTCTCGGCATTTATCCTGTCGGTTCCCTTGTGGAGCTCAACAGCGGCGAGGTCGCGGTGGTGATGGCGCAGAACCCGACCCGGCGGCTGCGGCCGGTGCTGATGCTGCTGACCGACACCGGCAAGGCGCTTCGGGACCATTTCCGGCAGGTCGACCTGATGTTCGCCGACCGCGCCGGGCTGCCGGAGGCGACGCTTGCGGTCGTCCGGGGCCTGCCCGCGGGGGCCTTCGGGCTGGAACCGTCCGAGCTCTACCTCTGACGCCGATGGCATGGTTGCGTCGCCTCAGGCGCGACGCGGTGCACTGTGGCATCGTGCCCGTTCCATGACGAGGGGTGGACGTGCTCAACCGGGACACGCTGTACGCGACCATCGAGGCTGCTCGCCTGCAGGCGCCCGGGACCGGGCCCACCACGCCCGCGATGGGACTGCTGGTGGTGCGCGCGCAGCGCCTGCGCGAGTTCGAACGCCTGTTCGGCTACGTCGCCTCGGAGCGGCTGCAGGTGGCAATGGCCGACCGCCTCGAGCATGCGTTGCGCCGCGTCGACAGCGTCGTCTCGATCGGCGAATGCGCGTTCGCGGTGGTGCTGCCGCAGCTGCATGACCGGCAGCACGCTGCGCTCGCGGCGAGCAAGGTGGCGCGGCTGATGCGCGAACCGTTCGAGGTGCTGGGCAGGTCGATGCGCGCCAGCATCACCGTGGGCGGCGCCACCTGGCCTGAAGATGCCGCGTCCGCCGACGAGCTTTGCCAGCGCGCCGACGCCGCCTGCGCCGATGCCGTCCACCAGCGCGAGCGACACGCGCTGTCGTCGCGTGGCGGCGGCGAGGCGGTGGCGCACGACGCGCTGCACGATGCGCTGCTGCGCAACCAACTGCAGGTCTACCTGCAGCCGATCCACGCCGTGGCCGGGGGCCAGCTGCTCGGATTCGAGTCGCTCGCGCGCTGGCAGTCCGACGACGGCTGGATCCCGCCGTCAGTGTTCATCGCAGTGGCGGAGCAGACCGGACTGATCGACGAACTCACCCGCTGGAGCATCAACGCGACGCTGCGCCACTGCGCTGACGCGCTGCGCGCGCAGCCCGGGCTGACGTGCTCGATCAACCTGTCGCCGCGCGCGGTGCTGGAGCACGGCATCGTCGAGCAGATCGGTTCGTCGCTTCGTATCTGGGGCGTGCCACCGCAGGCGCTGATCGTGGAGATCACCGAGACCGCATTCGTCGAGGATCCGGAGACGACCGCGAGCGTGCTGGGCGAACTGCACGCCACCGGCGTCGGCATTGCGATTGACGACTACGGCACCGGCTATTCGTCGCTGAGCTACCTGCGCAACTTCCCGGTCACCGAGCTCAAGATCGACCGCAGCTTTGTCGCCGGCATGGCCGGCAATCCCCGCTGCGAACAGCTGGTGGCGGCCATGATCGAGCTCGCCCACCGCCTCGGCGCGACCGCGGTGGCGGAGGGCGTGGAGCAGCGCGAAGAACTGGAGGCGCTGCAGCGGCTGGGCTGCGACCGCTACCAGGGCTACTACACGGCGCGTCCCGGCCCCGCCGATGACGTCCTCGCGGCGGCCCGTCCGGCGCTCGAAGCGTGAGGGCGCGGCCGGGACTGATCGCCGCCGGGCTGCTCGGCGCGGCGATCCTGCTGCCGCTGGCCGCGATGGCACAGCCATCCGAGCTGGCGGCCCTCGATGCACAAGTCGAGGCCGCGCGTGCGCGCTTCGACGTGCCAGGCATCGCCATCGCCGTGGTCCGCGATGGACGCGTGGTGCTGCTGCGCGGCTATGGCCAGCGCGAGGTCGGCGGCGCCACGCCGGTGGACGCCGACACGCTGTTTGCGATCGCGTCGATCACCAAGGGCTTCACCGCGACCGCGCTGTCGATGCTCGCAGACGACGGCCTGCTGTCGCTGGACGACCGGGTGATCGAGCACCTGCCGTGGTTCCGGCTGGGCGATGCCTATGTCAGCCGCGAGATGCGGCTGCGCGACCTGCTGGTGCACCGCAGCGGGCTGGGCCTGGGCGCCGGCGACCTCCTGTTCTGGCCGGCCACCGACTACGACACGCGTGAGGTCGTCGAGCGGCTCGCCAACGTCCCGGTCAGCGGCGGCTTCCGCGAGCGCTATGCCTATGACAACGTCCTCTACGCCGTGGCGCAGTTGGTGATCGAGGTGCGTTCGGGGATGTCGTACGCGGATTTCGTGACCCAGCGGATCTTCGCGCCGGTGGGCATGCGCGATGCCCGCATCAACTCCGATGCGCTGCGCCCCGGCGACAACGTCGCGACCGGCCATGCCAGGCCGGGCTTCACGGAGCCCCTGGTGACGGTGCCGCGGATGGCCTGGGCCAACAACTCCGCGGCCGGTGGCATCTACGCCAGCGCGCGCGACATGGCGCGCTGGATGCAGGTGCAGCTGGCCGCCGGCGCACTGCCGGGTGCTGCCGAAGGCGACGCACCGCTGTTCAGTGCCGCCCGGCAGCGTGCGATGTGGTCGGTGGTCACGCCGATCGCGATTCCCGAGCCCGCGGTGCCGGCGCTGGCGCCGATGCGACCGCAGTTCGCCGGCTACGGCGAGGGCTGGAGCCTGAGCGATTACCGGGGCCACAAGCTGGTCTGGCACACCGGCGGCTGGCCGGGGATGGTGTCGCGGATGACGCTGGTGCCAGGCATGGACCTGGGGGTCGTGGTGTTGACCAACCAGGAGGTCGGCGCGGCATTCAACGCGGTCACGCTGCACGTGCTGGACGCCTTCATGGCGGCACCGGCGACGGACTGGGTCGACGCCTATGGCCAGGCCGTCGACGCCGCCCGCGGCAAGGCCGACGACGACTGGCAGCGCCACGTCGCCGCACGCGCCGCGGACTCGCGCCCGTCGCTGCCGGCACTGCGTTACGCCGGGATCTATCGCGACCCGTGGTATGGCGATGTCGTCGTCGAGCGCGCCGCCGACGACCGCCTGGCGCTGCGCTTCACGCGCACCGCGCAGCTGGTCGGCGATCTCGAGCATTGGCAGCACGACACGTTCATCGTGCGCTGGCGCGACCGCGCGCTGAACGCGGATGCGTTCGCCAGTTTCGCGCTGACACCCGACGGGTCGATCCGCGAGCTGCGCATGGAGGCGGTGTCGCCGCTGACCGATTTCAGCTACGACTTCCACGACCTGCGGCTGGTGCCGGTATCGCCAGAGGCCGGTGACGCGGCGACGCCGACGCCGGCGGGCGCCGCCCCGCGCGGCTAGCGCAGGCGCGACGAGACGCCGCACACCGTCACTCGATCGGCTGGTCCAGCAGAAGCTGGCGCACGAAGCGCACCGGTGGCGCGCCCTGCGCCAGCACGTCGTCGTGGTAGCGCTTCAGGTCGAAGGCCTCCCCGCGCGCCGCCTCGACCGCGCGGCGCATGTCGAAGTGCTCCTGCGCGCCGACGAAGTACGTCGCCAGCTGCGTCGACGACAGCTGCGCGCGGATCCACTTGCCCTCGGCCTCGCTGGCCTGCTGGAAGGTCTGGCGGACCATCAGGTCCATCGCCTGCTGCTTGCTCCAGTTGTCGACGTGCACGCCCTGGTCGAGGATCGCGTTGGCCACCGCGCGCGCGTAGAACTTGAGCTGCATCAGCCGGAACAGCGGGTCGCCGCCGAGGTAGCCGGCGTCGGCCATCATCCGCTCGGTGTACACCGCCCAGCCCTCGGCGAACGGGCCCGAGCGCAGCACGCCGCGCAGCGTCGACGGGTGCGCCACCGAATGCGCGCCTTCCAGGTAGTGGCCGGGCATCGCCTCGTGGATGGTCAGCACGTGGATCATGCGGCGGTTGTATTCGCGCAGGAACGACGTCGCCTGCGCGTCGTCCCAGTCGTCGGGGATCGGCGAGATCGCGTAGTAGGTCTCCAGGCCCTTGTCGAGCGGCCCCGGCGAGTCGCAGTACGCCACCGCCACGCCGCGCTGGAACTCCGGCATCAGGATGATCCTGACCGGGTCGGCCGGCACCGTCACCAGGTCCTGGTCGCGGGTGAACGCGGTGGCGACCTCCAGCGTCTCGCGCGCGAACTCGACGACCTCGTCGCGCCCCGGGCGGTCCGCGTAGGCCAGCTCCAGCGCGGCTTCGATGGCCGCCTGCTGCTCGGCATCGCCCGGCTGCGCGGGCGTCGGCGGCGCGCCTGCCCGGTCGCGCAGCACCACCTGAGCGACGTCGTACATCTCCTCGCGCACGCGCACCAGCTCGGTCTCGGCGCGCTCGCGGATCTCGGCGCGTGACAGCGACGCATTGAGCGACAGCCGCAGCTTCTGGTCGTACGCGGCGGCGCCGATGCGGAACTCGCCGGCGGCGTTCGGCACCAGGGTGCCGTCGAGCCACTGCTGGTGTTCGGCGACTGCGGTGCGCAGCGTGGCGAGGGCGGCGTCCAGGCGCGTGCGCGCCTCGGCTGGCAGCTCCTCGGCTGCGGGCAGTACCAGGGTGTCGATGAGGGTCAGCAGCCCGCCGTTCTGGCGCGCAGCAGTCTCCGCATGGGTCTTCGGCACGCGCGCCGGGTCGAGGTTGGTGCGCGCCCGCGCCAGCAGTAAGGGCAGCTGCTCCATGCGCGCGGTCGCCGACGCCAGGCGCTCGGGCATCGGCGCGAACTCGCGCGCCATCAGCCCGTAGATCGCGCTGCCCGCCAGGCCGCTGTAGACCTGCGGGTCCCACGACCAGCTGCGCGAGGTCTCGATGTCCCACAGCGTGCCCTGCAGCTGATTGCGCAGGATCAGCGCGTCGATCTGATGCTCGCGCGACAGGCCCCGGGCGTTGATTCCATCGAGCTCCGTGAGCAGGGCGCGTGTGAAGTCCACGATCCGCGTACGGCCGGCCCCGCCGAGGTCATCCAGCCGGTCGTAGAAGCGGTGGTCGCCGATCTGCGTCGCCGACACCGGTGACAACGCCAGGCCCTCGTCGAGGTAACGCGCCGCGACCGCGGCGAAGGCGGTGTCCTCGGCGGTGGGTGCTGCAGCGGTACCTGCCGGCATGCCAGTTTCGGCCGGCGGCGTGGGCGCCGGGCCCTGGCAGGCGGACAGCGCGAGGGCGAGCAGCGAGGCGACGATCAGGGGACGCGGCATGGTGCTTCCGGGGACTGCGGGAACCACCGAGGAGAGCTATTCGTCCTCGTCCTGCTCGAACTCCACCAGCGCGTCGAGGTCGAATGCCAGCGCCTCGACCGCCTCGCGTACCTTGCGCTCGGTCGACGGGTTGGGGATTTCGATCTCGACCTGGTGCATCTTCGGCCCGCTCACGTCGCTGAGGCCCGCGGAGCTGGAATCGGCGTCGTCCATGTGCGGCATCAGGTCGCCGGTCTCCTCGACGTGCTCGATGCCGTCGAGGCTCTGCAGCAGGTTCATGACGGCGCGCAGGGTGTCTTCGCTGCCGGTCAGGCGGATGCGGAGCATGGACATCGGGAAGCCTCGTCATGGGGGAAGGCGCAGGCTAGGAATCGCGGCGGAAACGTCGCGTGACGAGGGCGCCCGGACTGCGACGCTGCGATGCGCGCGACGTCACTGCGTCAGCTGGCCGGCGGGGCGCGCGTCGGCACGGTGATGTTGCACAGGTCGATGTGGCCAGCCGGGCGCAGGTACCAGCCGTCGCGGCGATTGCGCCGCGATTCGACGACGGCGTCGAACAGCGGCGTGTCGGTACGCAGCACCTCGAGCGCGACGCGATCGGCGACGGGGACCGCGGAGGCGAGCAGCACGCGCGTGATCGGCGTGCGCTCGGCGGGCATTTCGTAGAAGCCGAGTGCACCGGTGCCGCGCGGCAGCACGCTCAGCAGCTCCATGCCCTTGACCACGCGGCCGACGACGGTGATGTTGCGGTCGAGCTGGCGCGGCGACTGGCCGGTGACGACATAGAGCTCGGTGCCGTTGCTGGAATCGGCGGCCATGTCGCGGCCGGCGCCCAGCACGCCGTAGCAGTGCGCCATCCAGGCCTGTCCGCCAGCGCCGTCACGTGCGGCAGGGAAGCCCCCGCTGAAGCCGGTCTGCGGCGCCCAGCCGTCGGGGTCGGGCAGGGCGTGGAAGGGGAGGCCGGCGGCGTCGCGCGAGAACTCCGCCGCCAGTGTCGCCCGGGCACTGCCGATGGACTTGCCCTGCGCGCCGTCTTCCACGACATCGCCGAACTGGACGACGAAATTGTCCTGGGAGCGATACAGCGACAGGCCGTCCCAGAAACCTTCCGTCGCCAGCGTACGAATGTTGGCGACGTGCCCGGGAGCGAAGGCGGGCGCCAGTTCGATCACGACGCGGCCGGCGGCGAGGTCCATGTACAGCGTGTAGGCGGGATCCAGCGTGCGCCAGTCGGACGGCTGTGACGCGTCGAGCAGCTCCTGCGTGGTCTTTGGCGGTGTCGCGGTATCTGCGTTGTCCACGGCGGATGCTGACGGGGCGGCGAGGCCGGCGAGCAATGCGACGGCAGCGGCGAGTGCGGGGACGAGGTGGCTGCGTGGCGGCATGGCGTGACCTGGCGGAGGGCGATGGCCGATTGTGCCGCACGAACCTCGGAGGTTGCCTGGATCCGGGTTGGGGTGCGCTGGTTGCGCGCAGGAGGCTGCTGACAGGATGCGGCTTGGCGGTGTCAGGCGTGAGCGGCGTGGCGGCCGTGCCATGGCACACGGAAAATGCGGGGGCAGGGGCAGGGGCAGCTTCGGCGAATTGCGCGATGGAGGCCGGTGACGGGGTGCTGCTCCGCCCCTCCGTCCGGCCATCCATGGCCGGAGTCGGGGCCGTGGGCCATCCATGGCCCACTCTCCGCAGCACCCCGTC
>LXQJ01000046.1:18089-33210 GCA_001683895.1 Luteimonas sp. ANT-B3E
GCATGCTTCGCTAGTGCTTGCTCAGAAAGAAAGCAGTGCATCTGTCGATGTCACCGCGCCGCCGGGGTGCGGGGGTGTCGCGTAAAGGGCACATGGATGTGCCCGCCGGCGAGTTGGGCATGGGTGAGCACGGGCGGCTTGCGCGGCACTGCCGCGCGCCCGTGCGAACGCCCGGCGCGCTGCGCCGGGCCGGACCGGCCGCGAAGCGGACGGCCCAACCGAGCCGGTAGCGACACCCCCGGACCGCGCGCGAAAGCCCGAAGCCCGGGCTCTGGCTTACATCACGCAGCTCGCAAAGCAACAATCCAAACGACAGCGCGTCCGGGGAGACCACTCATTCGAAGCACGCAGACCGCAGTCGCATCAGTCATCAGCGATCAGCCGCGTCAACCGCGTTGCGGCGCCTTGCGACGCGATGGCGTCGCCGTCCGTTTCGCCGGCACAGCGGCCTTGGCGCGCTTGCGCTTGGCTGTGGTGGCGTCGGCACTTGATGCAGATGCAGCACGCGCAGCCCTAGCCGGGGCGGCCGCGCGCTTGGCAACACGCTTCGGCCCCGCGGGCTTCCTGGACCTTGCGGCCTTGTTGGGCAGCGCGGCCTTTTTGGTCGCTGCGGCCTTCCGTGGCGTTGCCGGCTTCGCGTCGCGCTCGGCGTAGCGAGCGATGAAGTCGCGCACCTGGGGGTAGACCTGCTCGCGCCATCGGCGGCCGCTGAAGATGCCGTAGTGGCCGGCGCCGGGCACGGTGTAGTGCTCGCGGTCGGCGTCGGCCACGCCCGTGCACAGGCGGTGCGCGGCGCGGGTCTGGCCTTTGCCGGAGATGTCGTCGATCTCGCCCTCGATCGTCATCAGCGCCACGTCGCGGATCGCCGACGGCTCCACGCGCTCGCCGTTGACGATCCACGTGCCCTTGGGCAGGCGGTGCTCCTGGAACACGACCTGGATCGTATCGAGGTAGTACTCCGCCGGCATGTCCAGCACCGCGTTGTACTCGTCGTAGAAGCGGCGATGTGACGCAGCGTCGTCAAGGTCGCCCTTGACCAGGTCCTGGTAGAAGTCGCGGTGCGACTCGAAGTGGCGCTCGGGATTCATCGCCATGAAGCCGGCGTGCTGCAGGAAGCCGGGGTACACACGGCGGCCGCGGCCCGGGTAGTTCTGCGGCACGGTGTGGATCACGTTGGACGAGAACCACTCCAGCGGCCGGCGTGTGGCCAGGTTGTTGACCGCTGTCGGGCACTCGCGCGGGTCGATCGGTCCGCCCATCATCACCAGCGAGCGCGGCGTGTCCTCGCCGCGCGCGGCCATCAGCGACACCGCCGCCAGCACTGGCACGGTGGGCTGGCAGACGCTGATCACGTGCAGGTTGCGCGCGCCGATGTGGCGGATGAATTCCTCGACGTAGGCCACGTAGTCGTCGAGCGAGAACGCGCCTTCGCCGGCGTCGACCATGCGTGCGTCGACCCAGTCGGTGATGTAGACCTTGTGCTCGGGCAGCAGCGTGCGCACGGTGTCACGCAGCAGCGTCGAGTGGTGGCCGGACAGCGGTGCGACCACCAGCACCGTCGGCTGGTCACGCATGCCGGTGATGCTGGACGCGTCATCGGTGTACCGCTTGAATCGCAGCAGGCGGCAGAACGGCTTCTCCAGCGCGACCTTCTCGATCACCGGCACCACGTCGCCGTCGATGTCCAGCGCGTGGATAGCGAACTCGGGCTTTTCGTAATCCTTGCCGATGCGGTACAGCAGCTCGTTGCCTGCGGAGACGTTGGCCGCGCCCGGCAGCGCCGAGAGCCAGCTGCCCTGGTCGGAGAAGATCTGCGCGTTGGCCTGCGCCCAATGGGTGAAGGGAGCCATCCAGGCGCGCCCGAACTCGTAGGTCTGGTACAGCATGGTCGGAATTCCGTGATCGATGTTGCATTGCAGCATACAAGATGCGGCTGAAGACGGCCTGCACACGTCGGTCTTCATGACGGCCGCGGCGGCCTCTGCATCCCCGGCATACCCCGCCAGGCCCGCCAGTCCTCGTTCTCCCGATTAAGCTGATGGACGTTGCGGACATCCGGGCGCGGGGCCGGGCAGCGTCAGCCGGTGGTCTCCAGCGCGGTGGCGCCGGGCAACAGCCGCGGCGAGAGCCAGCAGTGCGAGCCCAGTGGCGACAGACCCACGCGCGCGAAGCGGTCGCGATAGAACGCCGCTGGGCGCGGGCGGAAGCCGTCGTCGTCGCCCTCGGCTTCGTCCTCGCGCGTGAAGCACTCCAGAAATGCCACGCCGCCGCAGAGCTCGGCCAGCCCCGGCAGGCCGCGGTCGATCTCGCGCGCCTCGAGGTAGTGCAGCACGTCGGCGCAGACCAGCAGGTCGGCGGGCGGGCAGGGGCGCAGGCCAGCGAAGTCGCCGAAGCGCGCGTGGTGCAGCTGGCGCCGGCGACCGTGGCGCGCGACCGCGTACTCGCTGCTGTCGAAGCCGAGATAGCGCACGCCGGGGCGCAGCGCGAGCAGCGGCGCACGCCAGGCGCCCTCGCCGCAGCCGATGTCGAGCACGTGGCGCAGCGGTCGCTCGAGGTGGTACTCGGCGGTGGCGACGGCCAGCGCGACCTTGCGCGCGAGCCGGCGCGCGCCGCCGATGCCGCCGCGGCGGTACCAGCGTTCGAAATAGTCGCGGTCGTAGCGTTTTTCCATGCCCGCACGATACCGGCAGCGCGCGCTGGATCGCAGCGTCCGACCCACCACGCGATGCGCCGCGTGCCCCACGACCGCGCGGGATGCGATGCTGTCCGCCTTTCCACCGCGGGACATCGCATGAACGCCTACGTCTGGGTCAAGTCGCTCCACCTGCTGTTCGTCATGGGCTGGGTGGCGGCCGCGTTCTACCTGCCGCGGATCCTGATCAACCTGGTCGAGGCCGGCGCGGACGTGGCGGTGCGCGACCGGCTGGTGCTGATGGGCCGGCGACTGGTGCGCTTCGGCCACGTCATGTTCGGCATCGCCGTGCTGCTGGGCATGGTGCTGTGGATGCACTTCGGCATCGCCGGCGGCTGGATGCACGTCAAGCTCGTGCTGGTCGCGCTGCTGTTCGCGCACTTCATCGTCGGCGGCCGCTGGGTGCGGCGCGCGGCGTCGGGTGCGGCGCTGCCGTCGACGCGCGCGCTGCGCTGGTTCAACGAGGTCCCGGTTTTCGGGCTGCTGGCGATCATCGTGCTGGTGATCGGCAAGCCGTTCTGAGTCAGCGCGGCGCGGCCGGCCGCACGACGTCCCGCGTGGCGCCGACCGGTGCCGCGCCGGAGGCGTCGCCTGCGGTCGACAGCAGCACCGGCACGCCGTCGCCGTTGCAGCCGCCGATCGCGCACAGCCGCGCGCGCAGCCGTGGCGTGGCCTGCACCAGCACGTGGTACAGCACGTGTTGCTCCAGGCTGCCGCGCACCGCGGCGCTGCCGGGGCCACTGGCCCAGACCCCGACGTCGTCGCCACCGTGGCTCTCGCTGGCCAGCGGCACGGTGGCCTCCTGCAGGTAGTCGGGGTCGGTGGTGTCGATCGCGGTCAGGTCCGCGCGGCCGGTTGCCGGCTGCTGGTCGCGCGCGCGGTGCAGGTGGTGCTTGGGTCCCGCGGGTTGGCTGGCGCTGGGGCCGACGTGGCCGGGCCCGTTGGCGTAGCCCAGCGTGGTGTACGGCAGGCCCGTGCCATCGCGCGCGTACGCGTCGGGGTCGGCCTCTTCGCCGCTGCTGCCGACCACCTTGCCGAGGATCGGGTTGCCGCGTATCGGGTAGCCCGCGAACGTGAGCGTATGCGCGTGGTCGGCGGTGACCAGTACCAGCGTGTCGGTGTCAGAGGTCGCGGCCATCGCAGCGGCAACCGCGTCCGACATCGCAATGGTGTCGGTCAGTGCGCGGTAGGCATTGCCCTCGTGGTGGGCGTGGTCGATGCGACCGGCCTCGACCAGCAGCAGGTAGCCGGTGTCGCCCCCCGACAGCCGCGCGATCGCGGCGGTGGTCAGTTCGGCGAGGCTCGGTTCGCCGGGATCGGCCGGGCGGTCGTGCTCGTAGTGCAGGTGGTCGTACTCGAACAGTCCCAGCACCGGCGACCGGCCGGCCGCGGCCGCCAGCCCGTCGCGGTTCCAGACGAACGCGCCGCCGGGGTGGGCGGTGCGCCATTCCGCGATCAGGTCGCGACCGTCGGCGCGGCGGCCGCGACGGTCCGCGTACTCCGGGTCGACCTGCGTCAGCGGCAGGAAGTGCATGCGGCCACCGCCGAAGACCACGTCGGGGACGCGCCCGCTGCGTGGGTCGACCAGCTGGCTGGCAATGTCGCGGCAGCCGTCGGCAAGTGCCTCCGGCGGCAGTTGGCCGTCGTTCTCCCAGTTGCGGTCGGGAGAGTGCGCGTACATCGCCGCCGGCGTGGCGTGGGTGATGCGGGTGGTGGTGACGATGCCGGTGCGCAGGCCGGCGCCCTGCGCGATGTCGAGCAGGCTGGCCAGGCGCGCGTCCACCGACGCGGCGCAGTCCCCGCGCAGCGCAGCCGGGCCGATGCCGAGCACGCCGGCACGGGTCTTCACCCCGCTGGCGATCGCGGTCATGGTGCCGGCGGAGTCGGGCGTCTGCGCATCGACGTTGTAGGTGCGCGCGAGCGCGGTGTGCGGGAAGTGCTCCCACGCCAGCAGGTGCTCCTCGCCCGGCTTGCCCTCGCGCTGGCCGGCCAGGATCCGCGCCGCGGCCACCGTGGTCAGGCTCATGCCGTCTCCGAGGAACACGATCACGTTGTGCGCGCTGCCGGACATCGCGCCGTTGCGCGCGGCGTGCGCGGCGCCGCTGGTGTACCACCACTGCGCGGTCTCGCCCTGCGGCCGTGCGATCTGCGGTACGGCCACCACCGGTCCGACCGACGCCGGGTCGCTGGCAGGGGTAGCGGATGCGCCCGCCGCGGCGTCGCGCATGCCGGTGCCGGCATCCCCGACGGCGGTCGATGCGCAGCCGGCAACCGACAGCAGCGCGCAGGCGAGGAGGGTGGCGGGCGGGGCTGGTCGCATCGGCAGGGGTCACGGGACGTGGCCGGCCATTATGTCCACCAGCGCCGACCGCCGGATGACATCCGGCCAGCGTCCCGCCTGCCGCCCACGCGCGTCCCACGCGCGGCGTCGCGACCGCGACGAGGCTCGGCTATGGTGCAGCGTCGAAGGGCCAAGAGGATCGCGATGAAGCTGGTGGCGGCGTGGTTGCGGATCCCGTTCTGGCAGCGGGTGCTTGCGGGCTTCGTGCTCGGCGCGCTCGCCGGCTGGGCGATGGGGCCGGCAGCGGAGACCTGGCTGGCCCCGCTGGGCGCGCTGTACGTGCGCCTGATCCGGATGATCGCGGTGCCCCTGGTGTTCTTCGCGGTGATGAACGCGGTCGCGTCACTGCACGGGCAGCAGTCGATGGCCTCGCTGGGCGGACGCACCTTCGGCTGGTTCGCGGCCACCGCGGCGCTCGCCGTCTGCGTCGGGCTGGCGGTGGGCTGGATCGTGCAGCCGGGCGTCGGCGTCACCGGGCTGGTCATGGCGCCGGACTACAGCGTGCGCGAGGTGCCGTCGGTGGTGCAGGTGCTGCTGGACCTGGTGCCCGTGAATCCGTTCGCGGCGCTGTCGGAGGGCCGCATCCTGCAGGTGATCGTGTTCGCGGCGCTGGTCGGCTTCGCGCTGGTGCGGCTGGGCGAGCGCGTGGCCGGCGTACGGCGGCTGGTCGGTGAGGCCAGCGACGTCATGATCCAGGTCACCCGCTTCGTGCTCGAGGTGACCCCGATCGGCACCTTCGGGTTGATCGCGGGGCTGGTCGGCGCCTACGGTTTCCGCCAGTTGCTGCCGCTGGGCAGCTTCGTGTTCGCGCTGTACCTGGCGTGCGCGCTGCATATCGTCATTGTCTATGGCGGGCTGCTGCTGACGCACGGGCTGAACCCGCTGAAATTCTTCCGCGGCGCGTTGCCCGGCATGCAGGTGGCGTTCGTCAGCTCGTCGAGCTTCGCGTCGCTGCCGGTGGCGCTGCGCGCGGTCACCCACAACCTGGGCGTCGACCGAAGCTACGCGGCGTTCGCGGTGCCGCTGGGCGCGAGCATCAAGATGGACGGCTGCGGTGCGATCTATCCGGCGCTGACCGCGATCTTCGTGTCGCAGTACTTCGGCATCGACCTGTCGCCGACGCAGTACTTCATCGTGCTGCTGGCGTCGGTGTTCGGCAGCTTCGGCACCGCCGGCGTGCCCGGCACCGCCATCGTGATGGTGACCCTGGTGCTCAGCGCTGCGGGCCTGCCGCTGGAGGGCATCGGCCTGCTGATCGCGATCGACCGGGTGCTCGACATGATGCGCACGATGACCAACGTTACCGGGCAGATGCTGGTCCCGGTGCTGGTGGCGAAGGAAACCGGGCTGCTGGACCGCTCCGTGTACGAGGCGGCGTCGACCAACGTCGGCGTGGATCCCGACATCGTCGACCCCGCGACGACGCATCCCGCCTAGCCCCCGGGCTCCGGGCGCCCGGGGCCGCGCATGATGTGCGCGCTTCCGCCGGGCCCGGGGCGGCGTGCGCAATGCCCCGGCGCTGCGCGCGGCCTGTGGCGACCGGGCGTTAACCCCGCCTGGGCTACAACAGCGGGCCCTTCTGCTGCTGGAGTCCCCGATGTCCCGCACCCGCACCCTTGCCTTCCTGTCCGCCGCCCTGCTGGTGTCGCTGCCGGCACTCGCCCATCACGGGTGGGGCTCGTATGACGCCGACAAGGCGCTGACGGTGACCGCGGCGCTGGCCGAGGTGCAGTACCGCAATCCGCATGCCGAGGTGGTGGTCGACCACGACGGCAAGACCTGGCAGGTGGTGCTGGCGCCGGTGTCGCGGATGACCGCGCGCGGCCTCGCCGACGGCGCGCTGGTGGCCGGCAAGGAGGTCACGATCGAGGGCTATCCGCGCACCGACGGCACCGCCGAACTCCGCGCCGAGCGCATTACCGTCGACGGCAACACGATCGAGCTGCGCTAGGCGTGCGGGCGGTGGCTCCGCTGGTCGCCGCCCTTGTGCGCGGCGACGCCTGAGCGCGGATGGAGCCTTCCGCGCTCGCGGCGCTGCTGCAGGAGTCCGCGCTGGGTGCATGGGTCCGGGGCGGCGGCTGGACCTACGCCGTCACCAACGTCTTGCACGTCATCGGGGTGGTGCTGCTTGTCGGGCCCATCGTGCTGCTGGACCTGCGGGTCCTCGGCGCCGGGGCGCAGCGTTTTGGCTTGGCCGATGTCGTCAGCGCCCTGACCCCGTTCGCCGCTACCGGGCTGTTGCTGGTGATTGCCAGCGGCGTGCTGCTGTTCGCTGCCGACGCCGTGTCGTTGTGGACGCATCCGTTGATGCGCTGGAAGCTGGCGGCGGTGGTGCTGGGCCTGGCCAACATCGCGCTGTTCCGCGTCGCAATGGCCCGCGGTGTGCTGAGGGCGGGCATTGCGATTACACGGCGGGCGCAGGCGTCTGCGCTTGCATCCATCGTGCTCTGGAGTGGCGCCCTGGTGGCCGGCCGGATGATCGCCTACGTGTGATGGCAGCATGGGCACGCACAGGCGCTGCCGCGACATGCGCCGTGTCGCGCGCTACGTGGTTGCGGGCACCCCGCGGCGGTTGAGCCACAGCGCAAACGCTGCCGCGGTGAAGAACATCAGCAGGCTGTAGACCGCGGCCGGCACCGACATCGTCGCGTTGCCGAGCACGCTGAGTGCGATGAAAATCGCCAGGGTGCCGTTGTGGATGCCGATCTCCATCGAGATCGCGATCGCCTGGGTCCGCGGCAGGCGCAGCGCGCGGGGCGCCGCGTAGCCGGTGCCCATGCTGGCGAGGTTGAACAGCAGGCAGGCCAGGCCCACCGCCGCCAGGTGGGTCACCAGCACCTGCCACGACTGCGCCACGGCGCCGACGATGAGCAGCGCCAGCACCAGCACCGACAGCACCCGGATGGGCTTCTCGGCGCGCAGTGCGAACCCGGTGGCGAACGCGCGCACCAGCATGCCGACCGCGACCGGCAGCACGATGACCGCCGCCACCTCGATCACCTTCGACACCGGCGGCGGCACGTACTGGCCGGCACCGAGGAAGTACTCGAGCGCCAGGTTCAGGATCAGCGGCAGCGTCGCCAGGCACAGCAGGCTGTTGATCGCGGTCAGGGTGATGTTGAGGGCGACGTCGCCGCGCGCGAGGTGGCTGTAGATGTTGGCCGTGGCGCCGCCCGGCGACGCCGCCAGCAGCATCAGCCCGACCGCGAGCTCCGGCGGCAGCCTCAACGCCAGCGCGATCGCGAACGCGGCCCACGGCAGCAGCAGCACCTGCAGCGTCAGCCCGACCAGCACCGCGCGCGGGTAGCGCGCGACGCGGCGGAAGTCGGCCATCGTCAGGCCCAGGCCGAGCCCGAACATGATCACGCCCAGCGCCAGCGGCAGCAGCAGGGTGGTCAGCAGCGAGGCTTGCATGGCAGCTCCGTCAGGCGGGCAGGGCGGTCGCGGGCGTCAGACTGATGGCGGCTGCGCTCGCTGCAGGCCCGGATACGCGAAGGCCGCCCGCAGGCGGCCTTCGACGGCAGCGGTCGCGGCCGGTGTCAGATCCCGACGACGCGGCGGCCCTGCGTGAACTTGCCGCTCCAGTAGCCACTGTCGAGCTCCGACACCATGACGTCCTTGCCGGTGCGCGGCGCGTGCACAAACTGGCCGTTGCCCATGTAGATGCCGACGTGGTCGACGCGGTTGCCGCGGCGGCTGAAGAACACCAGGTCACCGGCGGTCAGCGCGCCGCGCGAGACCTCCTCGCCGTTGTGGGCCATGTCGCGCGAGACGCGCGGCAGCTCGATGCCGAGCGCGGTGCGGAACACATAGCCGACCAGGCCGCTGCAGTCGAAGCCGCCGTCGGGCGAGTTGCCGCCCCAGCGGTAGGGGGTGCCCAGCAGCGCCATGGCGCGCTTCAGCACGCTCTGGCCGCGGTTGCCGGGGAGCTCGGTGAGGACCGGGAAGCCCTGGGCGGCGATCTGGTGGTTGATATCGGCGGCTGACAGCACTACGCGCTCGGGGGCGATGGCGGTGTCCAGCAGCGCCTGGGTGGCCGACGGGGCGCGGAGCTGGTCGGCGGAATCGGCGAGCAGCGCGGGGCCGGCGAAGACAGGCAGCGCGGTGCAGAGAAGGACGGAAGCAAGCAGCCCGGACAGCGGGCGCAGGGTGCGGCGGGGGGTGGCGGCAGTCGTTTCGGATGTCGTCACGTGGTTTTCACAGTTGTCAGCAGGACGTGATGGTGCCCTAGACAGGCCGGCAGCAGGTTCAAATTCCGTTACAGGGGTGTGAAGGCGACTGTGCGCCCGGCCACACTTCAGCGCAGGATCCGCCGCGCGCCGGTATAGGTCCGGCGCCAGTAGCTGTTGTCCAGATGGTCCAGCCGCACCGTGCCACCGGTGGTCGGAGCATGCACGAACCGCCCTTCGCCGACATAGATGCCGACGTGCGTAACCGCGCCTGCGCTGCCGAAGAACACCAGGTCCGCGGTCGCCAGACGCTCTGGATCGACCCTGGGGCCCTGGTAGGCGGCGAGTTCGCGCGAGGTCCGCGGCAACCGCAGGTCGAGCATGTCGCGGTAGACGTAGTTCACCAGTCCGCTGCAGTCGAAGCCCGATTCCGGGGTGTTGCCGCCATAGCGGTACGGCGTGCCGACCAGGCTGATCGCCCGCATCAGCACCGCGTTGGCCGCGGCTGGGTCCGTCGCGGTGGTCGCCGGCCAGTCGCGGGTCGCGACGGTCGCGGGCCGCGCCGCCGTCGGGCGGACATCGTCGCGGCCGCAGCCAGCGAGCAGTGCCGCCACAACCAGCAGGAGCGCGACGGCCGTTGGCGCCGGGCGGGTGGAGTCGGGATAATGGCGGGCGCGGTGCACGGCGGCATCTTGGCCGAACCGGCGCGTCTGCCACAAGTTCGTCCCTCGCGTCATTCCCCCTGCAAGCGGCCCCGCCGCGCACCGGAGCCGCCATGAAGATCGAGAAAGACCGTGTCGTGCTGTTCCACTACATCGTGTCCGAGGTCGGCAACGACGACGCCGCCGAAATGGAGTCGTCCCGCGACCGCGACCCGATGGCGATCCTCGCCGGCCATGGCAACGTGATTCCCGGGCTGGAGAAGGCGATCGAGGGCCGCGAGGCCGGCGAGCGGTTCGAGGTCGACGTGGTGGCGGCCGACGCCTACGGTGAGCGCCGCGAGGGCCTCGGCCAGCGCGTGCCGAAGAAGCACTTCTCGGGCCAGAAGCTGGAGCCGGGCATGCAGCTGCTGCTGAATACCAACTTCGGCCCGCGCGCGGTGACCATCGAGAAAGTCGGCATGAGCGTCGTCGACGTCGACCTCAACCACCCGATGGCCGGCCGCGACCTGCACTTCGACGTCGAGATCATCGAGGTGCGCGAGGCATCGCTGGAAGAGATCGAACACGGCCACGTGCACGGCGCCGGCGGCCACCAGCACTGATGGAGGCGCGGGCGCCGCTGGCCGCGGACGCTCGCATCGACGCGATGGACGTGCTGCGCGGCTTCGCGCTGCTCGGGATCGGCCTGATGAACATCGAGGGCATCGCCGGGCCGCTGTTCCAGGCCATCGACGGCGTCGACCCGGCGCTGCGCGGCGCCGACCGCGTCGCCGACGCGGTGGTGTACGTCCTCGTCCAGGGCAAGTTCTACACGCTGTTCTCGCTGCTGTTCGGCATGGGCTTCGCGCTCATGCTGCAGCGCGCCCGCGCTGACGGGCGGCCCTTCGCCGGGCTGTACCTGCGGCGGTTGCTGGCGCTGCTGGCCATCGGGCTGGCGCACGCGCTGCTGGTGTGGTCGGGCGACATCCTGGTGTCCTACGCGCTGGTCGGGCTGGTGATGCTGCTGGCGTTCCGCAATACCCCGCGGCGGCGTCAGCCGGTGTGGGGCGTGCTGTTCTACCTCGTGCCGTCGCTGCTGGTGCTGGCGATGGCGCTGCTGGTACGCGCGCCCGGCGCCGCCGCCGCGATCCAGCCCAGCCTCGATGCCCAGGGCGCGCTCATGTCCACCGCGCTCGAGGCACAGCGCGTGGCCTACGGCAGCGGCGACTTCGCCGCCGCAACCGCGCGCCGGATCGCGGACACCGGATTGATGCTGGGGGCCATGCTGCCGTATGCCGGCTGGACGATTCTGGGCATGTTCCTGCTCGGGGGCTGGTTCGTGTCCAGCGGTGCGATCGCGCACCCTGCGGAGTTCCCGGGGCTGTACCGCGGCCTGCGCTGGCTCGCGCTGCCGCTGGGACTCGCGGCCATGCTGCTGTCGTACCGGCTTGTGCCAACGCTGGATTTCTCGCGGCTGGACATGACTTCCGCGGTCGCGGCCACCCTGGCCGCGGTGGCAGGGCTGCTGATGTGCCTGGGCTATGTCGGCGTCGTGGTCGGCGGGCTGCAGTCGCCGGCGTGGCGCGCGCGATGGGCGCTGCTGGCGCCGGCCGGGCGCATGGCGCTGACCCACTATCTGCTCCAGTCGCTGGCTTGGACGCTGCTCTTCTACGGTTACGGAGGCGGCTTCTTCGACGCGATGCCGCGCGCGTGGCAGCTGCCGTTCGTGGTTGCGTGCTTCGCGATGCAGGTCGCGGCCAGCCACTGGTGGCTGCGTCGCTTCCGTTTCGGCCCCGCGGAGTGGCTGTGGCGCAGCGCGACCTACCTGCGGCTGCAGCCGATGCGCGCCTAGCGCGCGATGCGCCACAGCGTGTCGCGCGCGTGCCCGGGTGACGACACCCCGCGCCCTACAATCGCGGGATGGAACAGGTCGACGACGTCGTGATCGTGGGCGCCGGCGTGATCGGCCTCGCCAGCGCGCTGGCGCTGCTGGATGCCGGCCGCGGCGTGCGCGTGCTGGATGCCGGACGCGCCGGCTGTGGCAGCTCGCACGGCAACTGCGGCACCATCACCCCCAGCCACGCCGCGCCGCTGGCCGCGCCCGGCGCTATCGGCCGCGCACTGCGCTGGATGCTGACCCCGGATGCGCCGTTCTACGTCGCGCCGCGCGTCGATCCGACGCTGTGGGCGTGGCTGGCCAGGTTTGCGTCGCGCTGCAACGCCGCCGACTGGCATGCGGGCATGGTTGCGAAGGCGGCGATCCTGCTCGACGCGCGCGCCGCGCTGCCGGCGTGGATCGCGCGCCACGGCCTCGACTGCGAGTTCCGCGAGGGCGGCGTCGACTACGTGTTCCGCAGCGCGCAGGCGCGCGATGCGTTCGAGCACGAGCGCGACGCGCTGGCCGCGGTCGGCATCGCGTCCGAGAGCATCGACGGCGCCGCCTGTGTCGCGGCGGACCCCGCGCTGCTGGCGGGCCTTGCCGGCGCGGTGCGTTTCGCCGGCGACGCCAGCCTGCGCCCTGACCGCTACGTCGCCGAGCTCGCGCGCGCGGTGCGCGCCGCCGGTGGCGTCATCGAGGAAGACTGCCGCGTTGAGGGCATCCACGAGGACAGCGAGGGCGTCCGGGTGCGGACGACGCAGGGGCCGCGTCACGGGCGGGAGCTGCTGCTGGCGACCGGCGCGTGGTCCGGGCCGCTGGCGCGCGCGACGGGGCTGGGCCGGCTGCCGGTGCAGCCGGGCAAGGGCTATTCGATCACCTACGCGCGTCCCGTCATCGTGCCGCGGCGCGCACTGGTGCTGGTCGAGCGCGGCGTGTGCGTGACCGGCTGGGACGACGGCTTCCGCCTTGGCAGCACGATGGAGCTGGCAGGGTTCGACACCCGCCTCAACCGCTGCCGGCTTGGCGCGCTGGAGCGTGGCGCCGCCGAGTACCTGCAGCACCCGGTCGGACCGGTGAAGCGCGAGGAGTGGTACGGCTGGCGGCCGCTGAGCTGCGACGACCTGCCGATCATCGGCCGCGCGCCCCGGCGTCGGCGGACCTGGCTGGCAACCGGGCACGGCATGCTCGGCGTCACCATGAGCACCGCCACTGCCGACCTTGTTGCCGATCTCGTCGTGGGTCGTCAGACCCGTATCGACCCAGCGCCGTATGCACCGGCGCGCTTCGCGTGAGCACGCCAGCCGGCCCCCGTATCCATCCGCGTGGCGCCGCCACACCCACCCGCCGAAACGCATGAGAGAGACCCGATGAGCCTTTGCGCATGACCGCGAACGACGACACCCTGCACTTCGACCTGGTGGTCATCGGCGGCGGCTCCGGCGGGCTTGCCGCGGCGTTCCGCGCCGCGTCGCACGGCGCGCGCGTGGCGCTGGTCGAACCCGCCGAGCTCGGCGGCACCTGCGTCAACGTCGGCTGCGTGCCGAAGAAAGCGATGTGGCTGGCCGCGGACCTGGTGGAGCGCATCGCGTTGGCGCGTGACATCGGATTTCCGCTGCCGCCGTGCCTGCCGCACTGGGACGAACTGGTCGCCCACCGCCAGCGCTACATCGCCAACATCCACGCCAGCTACCGTGAGCGGCTGGACGCCGCGGGCATCGTCCAGGTCGTCGGCCGCGCCCGGCTGTGCGGCGGCGGCATCGTCGAGACCTGCGAGGGCGTGCGACTGCACGGGCGACACGTGCTGCTCGCCACCGGCGCGCGTCCACACCGGCCGGACATGCCGGGCGCGGAGCTTGGCCTGGTCTCCGATGACTTCTTCGCCTTCGACGCCGCGCCGCGGCGGGTCGCGATCATCGGCGGCGGCTACATCGGGGTCGAACTGTCGGCGATCCTGCAGGCGCTGGGCAGCCACGTCGAGGTGTTCGTCCGCGGGCCCCGCCTGCTGGAGGGATTCGAGCACGAGATCACCGAACAGCTGCAAGAGAATTACCGCCAGCGCGGCCTCGGCCTGCACCTGGGGTACACGCTCGAGGCGCTCGAGTCGGTCGACGGCGGCGTCGCGCTGCGCGAGCGCGGCGGCGACCTCGGCAATCCTTTCGATGTGGTGCTGTTCGCCACCGGGCGTCGCGCCAACATCGCCGGGCTGGGCCTGGATGCCGCCGGCGTGCGCACCGACGACCGCGGCCGCATCGTCGTCGACCGCTGGCAGGACACCTCGGCAGCCGGTGTCCACGCCGTCGGCGACGTGACCGACGGCGTGGCGCTGACGCCGGTGGCGATCGCGGCGGCGCGGCGGCTGATGGACCGGCTGTTCGGCGGCGATGCAGACGCCTGCCTCGATGCGTCGCAGGTGCCGACGGTGGTGTTCGCGCATCCCCCGCTGGCCAGCGTCGGCCTGACCGAGGCGCAGGCGCGCGAGCGCTTCGGCGACGACGTCAGCTGCCAGCGCACGCGTTTCCGGCCAATGCTGTTCGCGCTGGCGGAATCGCCGCAGTGCAGCCTGTTCAAGCTCGTCTGCACTGGGCCGGAGCAGCGCGTCGTCGGTCTGCACCTGGTGGGCGAGGGCGCGGACGAGATGCTGCAGGGATTCGCGGTGGCGATGCGCCTGGGCGCAACGCTCGCCGACCTGCAGGCGACCATCGCACTCCATCCGACGTCGGCCGAGGAAGTCGTGCTGATGGGGTGAGGCCACAAGGCGCGCCGCGCTAGCATCGCGCCATGGACACCTTCACGTTCCACCGCGGCACGGCCCCGCTGCTGGTCAGCCTGCCGCACGACGGCACCGCCGTCCCCGACGCGATCGCCGCGCGCCTCACCGACGCCGCCCGCGCGCTGCCCGACACCGACTGGCACGTCGCTCGGCTGTACGCGATTGCGCGCAAGCTGGGGGCATCGGTGCTGGTGCCAGCGTTCTCGCGTTATGTGGTCGACCTCAACCGGCCGGATGACGACAGCTCGCTCTACCCCGGGCAGAACACGACGGGTCTGTGTCCGATCCAGCGCTTCGACGGCGGGCCGGTGTACTGCGAGGGTGAAGCACCGACGGCCACCGAGATCGACGCCCGCGTCGATGCCTACTGGCGTCCGTACCACGCGGCGCTGTGCGAGGAACTTGAGCGCCTGCACGCGGTGCACGGCCGCGTGGTGTTGTGGGAGGGACACTCCATCCGCGGCGAACTGCCGTTCCTGTTCGAGGGCCGGCTGCCGGCGCTTAACCTCGGCACTGCCGGCGGC
This sequence comes from Luteimonas sp. ANT-B3E, assembly GCA_001683895.1. Lineage (GTDB taxonomy): Bacteria > Pseudomonadota > Gammaproteobacteria > Xanthomonadales > Xanthomonadaceae > Luteimonas. The sequence continues at coordinate 33,106 of LXQJ01000046.1, forward strand.
GCCAGCTGCGCACCGGCGCTGCAGGCGCGGCTGGAGGCGCTGCTGGCGGCGCAACATGACTACGACTGGGTCGCCAACGGCCGCTTCCGCGGCGGGTACATCACC
>LXQJ01000046.1:33333-50496 GCA_001683895.1 Luteimonas sp. ANT-B3E
CCTACATGGACGAGGACACCTTCGCCTGGCGCGAGGACCGCGCCGCCGCGCTGCAGCCGCTGCTGCGGCGGCTGCTGGGCGAGACGCTGCGCTGAGGATATCGCCCTGCGCCTGCGATGGCCGGTGTGGGGTACCTTTGGCGTTACGCCCACCTGCGGGCTATCCGCATCTTCAAGAGTAAATCGATATGACCAAGCTGCTCACTTTGCCTGCCCTCACCCTCCTTGGCCTTGCATTCGCCGCAGGTGCCCCGCCCGCCGAGTCCGCCGTGATGAACACCCTCGCAGCGGGTGCCTGCAAGAGCGCGTTGCCGGTATATGACGGTCTGATCCGTACTCGCCCGCTTGCGGTGCAGAACGAGGGCACGTCGTCGGCGTTCGTCAGCTGCGCTCAGCCTGCCGACCCGTTCGGCACTCGGCCTCGCTATATCTTGATCTATCTCATCAACCAGGGCAGCACTGCGCGTACGCTGAGTTGTACCTTGGTGGTAGGTTCGACTTCGCCGAGCTATTCGACGAAGTCGCTCACGGTGTTGCCTGGCATGGCGAGAGAGATGGAATTCGCGTCGGGCGGGGTTCTGTACTCCAGTGGTCTCCATGCCTTCAGCTGCAACCTGCCACCGGGGACAGGCATCAGGGAAGTGGGCAGCATCGGCGGCTGAGGCTTCGCGCGTGATTGGCGCCTGAAGAGCAATGCGTAATGCGTCAAACCCCCAGCGTCGCCAGGTCGCCCTTGTCCTCCAGCCACTGCTTGCGGTCGCCGGCACGCTTCTTGGCCAGCAGCATGTCCATCAGCGCGCGTGTCGCAGCGTCGTCATCGTTGGTCAGCTGCGCTGAGCTGCCTGAGTTGGAACGTCGGCCGGTAAACGACGCGTTCGTCGTTCACCCTGTTGCGGAGTGTCCCGCTGACCATCCCAAGAAGCTCTCATGCGCAATCTACTCGCCCTGTTGACCCTACCCGTCGGCCTCGCACTCGCCGCCAGCGCAGCGCCCGTGTGGTCCGCCGTGAAGCAGACGCCCGCCGCGGGCGCGTGCAAGAGCGCGCTGCCCGCGTTCGACGGCCTCATCCGCACCCGGCCTCTCGCAGTCCAGAACGAGGGAACGTCGCCTGCGTTCGTCAGCTGCGCACAACAGGGCGACCTGGCTGAGCGTCCGACCAGAATCTCCATCGCGCTCATCAACCAGAACGCGTCGGTCGCGACAGTGACATGCACGCTCGTGGTCGGAGTCTTTGAGCCCGCGTACACCACCCGGTCGACAGCGGTGCCGGCAGGCGCGACGAGTGAGCTCCTCAGTTTCATCCCGCCGGTACCGGGCGTTCCGTTTCCGTCGACCAACCACGCGTTCAGCTGCAGCCTGCCCCCGGGCACCGGCATCAGCCGGTTGAGCTTTATCCACGACTGAAACAGCCAGCGAGAGGTTGTCGACTCACACCTCCAGCGTCGCCAGGTCGCCCTTGTTTTCGAGCCACTGCTTGCGGTCGCCGGCGCGCTTCTTGGCCAGCAGCATGTCCATCAGCGCGCGTGTCGCAGCGTCGTCGTCGTTGGTCAGCTGCACCAGCCGGCGGGTGTCGGGATGGATCGTCGACTCGCGGAGCTGCTGCGGGTTCATCTCGCCCAGGCCCTTGAAGCGGGTCACGTTGATGGTGCCCTTGGGGCCCTTGCCGGAGGCCGCGTCGCGCGCGATCTTGTCCAGCAGCAGGCGCTTCTCCTCCTCGTCGAGCGCGTACGACACCTGCTTTCCGATGTCGATGCGAAACAGCGGCGGCATCGCCACGAAGATGTTGCCGGCGGCGACCAGCGCTGGGAAATGCTGCAGGAACAGCGCCGTCAGCAGGGTCGCGATGTGCAGGCCGTCGGAGTCGGCGTCGGCCAGGATCACCACCTTGCCGTAGCGCAGGCCGCTGATGTCGTCACGGCCCGGGTCGCAGCCGATCGCGACCGCCAGGTCGTGGACCTCGTTGGACGCCAGCACGCCGCCGGACGCGACCTCCCAGGTGTTCAGGATCTTGCCGCGCAGCGGCAGGATCGCTTGGAAATCCTTGTCGCGCGCTTGCTTGGCGCTGCCACCCGCGGAGTCGCCCTCGACCAGGAACAGTTCCGTCCGCGACAGGTCCTGGCTGATGCAGTCGGCGAGCTTGCCGGGCAGCGCCGGGCCCTGGGTGACCTTCTTGCGGACGATCTGCTTCTCGGTCTTGAGCCGCGCGCTGGCGCGCTCGATCGCCAGCTGCGCAATGCGCTCGCCGTGCTCGGTGTGCTGGTTCAGCCACAGGCTGAACGCGTCGTGCGCCACGCCCTCGACGAAGCCCGCGGCCTGCCGCGACGACAGCCGCTCCTTGGTCTGGCCGCTGAACTGCGGGTCGGTCATCTTGACGCTGAGCACGAACGCCACCCGGTCCCAGACGTCCTCGGGCGCCAGCTTCACGCCTCTGGGCAGCAGGTTGCGGAAGTCGCAGAACTCGCGCAGCGCGTCGGTGAACCCGGTGCGCAGGCCGTTGACGTGGGTGCCGTGCTGCGCGGTCGGGATCAGGTTGACGTAGCTCTCCTGCACCAGCTCGCCTTCGGGCACCCAGGCCACCGCCCAGTCGACGATCTCCGAGTGCTTCTTCTGCTGCCCGGCGAACAGCTCCGGCGGCAGCAGTTCGCGGTCGGCCAGCGCGCCGCGCAGGTAGTCGCGCAGGCCGTCCTCGTAGTGCCACTCGTTGCGCTCGCCGCTGGCCTCGTCGAACAGGCGCACCGTCAGCCCCGGGCTCAGCACCGCCTTGGCGCGCAGCAGGTGGCGCAGCGAGCGCAGGTGGAACTTCGGCGTGTCGAAGTACGACGGGTCGGGCCAGAAGCGCAGCCGGGTGCCGGTGTTCTTCCGGCCCACGCTGCCCACCACCTCCAGCGGCGACGCGCGGTCGCCGTTGGCGAAGGTCATCCGGTACTCGTTGCCGTCGCGCTTGATGAAGACATCGACCCGGGTCGACAGCGCGTTGACCACGCTGACGCCGACGCCGTGCAGGCCGCCGGAGAAGGTGTAGTTCCTGCCGCTGAACTTGCCGCCGGCGTGCAGCCGCGTGAGGATCAGCTCGATGCCCGGGATCTTCTCCTCCGGGTGGATGTCGACCGGCATGCCGCGGCCGTCGTCGGACACCTCGCAGCTGCCGTCGGCGTGCAGCGTGACCTCGATGGTCCGCGCGTGGCCGGCCAGCGCCTCATCGACCGAGTTGTCCACGACTTCCTGCGCCAGGTGATTCGGCCGCGTGGTGTCGGTGTACATCCCGGGACGCCGTTTCACCGGGTCCAGTCCGGACAGGACTTCGATATCGGCGGCGTCGTAGCGTGTGTTCATCGTATGGGTCGTCGAGGCAGCGGGGTAGTTTACGGGCAGCCCGGAGTCGCGGCACCGGGGATCGGGTTTCACGGCCGGCGCCGGGTGGTCGCGGCTAGGCTCGGACGCGTCGCCATCCGGCGATGCCACCGTTCCCGCTGGAGGACACCATGCACAGCCCGTTCCGCTTGCTCGCTGCCACCGCCGTCCTGGCCCTTGTCACCCCGCTGGCCGATGCCGGCATCCAGTCGCAGACCGACGCCCAGCGCGCCGAGCAATCGGCGCAGGACGCCGAAGCCGCCGCCACCGCGGCGCGCGAGAGCGCCGACGAAATGACCGGCAATGCGGAAGTCGCTGCCGATAACGCCGCAGCTGCGGCGCGGATCGCGGCAGACCAGGCGCGCGAGGCCGCCGATGCCGCGGAGTCGGCGTCGGTCGCGGCAGTGCCGACGCCCGACTCGCCGGAGCTGGACATGGAGGAAGAGGAGGAAGCCGGTATCGGCGTCCCCGGCTGAACCCGCCGGGTCCGAGCCGGTCCTCCCATCGCGCGGGGGCTGGTGAGGTCTGTGGTGCGCGATACCGTGCTGGCCATTGCGCGGCTGCCGCACCGGGCGTCGATGCGCCGCTCCCGCTCGCGGCCGCCGGGTGCAGCCGCTAGAATGCGGGTTTCCTGCGGACCGCCTGGCCCATGACCACCCCCCGCGCCGTGACCCCGCTCGTGTTCGTGACCGGTGGCGTGGTGTCCTCGCTCGGCAAGGGCATCGCGGCGGCGTCGCTGGCCGCGATCCTCGAGTCGCGCGGCCTGCGGGTCACGATGATGAAGCTCGACCCCTACATCAACGTCGACCCCGGCACCATGAGTCCGTTCCAGCACGGCGAGGTCTACGTCACCGACGACGGCGCCGAGACCGACCTGGACCTCGGACACTACGAGCGCTTCATCAGCGTGCGGCTCTCGGGCAGGAACTCCATCACCACCGGCAAGATCTACGAGCACGTCATCCGCAAGGAGCGCCGCGGCGACTATCTGGGCGCCACCGTGCAGGTCATCCCGCACATCACCGACGAGATCAAGCGCTGCATCGACGCCGCCACCGAGGGCTTCGACGTGGGCCTGGTGGAGATCGGTGGCACGGTGGGTGACATCGAATCGCTGCCATTCCTGGAGGCGATCCGGCAGCTGCGCACCGAGCGCGGGCCCGAGAACGCGCTGTTCATGCACCTCACGCTGGTGCCGTACATCGCGGCGGCCGGGGAGCTCAAGACCAAGCCCACGCAGCATTCGGTCAAGGAGCTGCGCTCGATCGGCATCCAGCCCGACGTGCTGCTGTGCCGCAGCGAGCAGCCGCTGCCCGACGGCGAGCGGCGCAAGATCGCGTCGTTCACCAACGTGCCCGAGAAGGCGGTGATCTCCGCCGTCGACCTCGACGATATCCACAAGATCCCGATGTGGCTGCACGCGCAGGGTCTGGACCAGATCGTCGTCGAGCGCCTGCAGCTGGCCGACCGCGCCGGCAACGCCGACTTGTCTGAATGGGAGGCGGTGGTAGACGCATCCGCTCACCCGGTCGACGCCGTGACCATCGCGGTCGTCGGCAAGTACGTCGACCACAAGGACGCCTACAAGTCCGTCGCCGAGGCGCTGAAGCACGGCGGCATCCGCCAGCGCGCGCAGGTCACGCTGAAGTGGCTGGAATCGCAGGACGTCGAGCGCGACGGCGCCAAGGCGGCGCTGGGCGACGTCGACGGCATCCTGGTGCCGGGCGGCTTCGGCGACCGCGGCTTCGAGGGCAAGGTGCTGGCGGCGCGCTACGCGCGCGAGCAGGGCGTGCCTTACTTCGGCATCTGCTATGGCATGCAGGCGGCGGTGGTAGACATCGCGCGCCACCTGGCGGGGCTCGACGGTGCCAACAGCACCGAGAACGACCGTCAGACGCCGCACCCGGTGATCGGCCTGATCACGGAATGGCGCACGCAGTCCGGCGACATGGAGCGGCGCACCGCCGACAGCGACCTCGGCGGCACGATGCGGCTTGGGCTGCAGGAGCAGCGGCTGAAGCCCGGCAGCCACGCGCGCCGCATCTACGGCCAGGACGTCGTCGGCGAGCGCCACCGCCACCGCTACGAGTTCAACAACCGCTATCGCACGCAGCTCGAGGACGCGGGGCTGTCGATCAGCGCCAAGTCGATGGACGACCTGCTGGTGGAGATGGTCGAGCTGCCGGACCACCCGTGGTTCATCGCCTGCCAGGCCCACCCCGAATTCCTGTCGACGCCGCGCCGCGGGCACCCGCTGTTCGTCGACTTCATCCGTGCTGCGCGCGAGCGCAGGGCCGGCGCCGCGGTGGCGGTGGCAGACCCGGCGCGCCAGGAGGCGACCGCGTGAGCGCCGCCGCTGCAGGCACACGCGGTACTCCGTCACGTGCGAGGCATCACCCATGAAGCTCTGCGGTTTCGAGGTCGGGCTTGACCGGCCGTTCTTCCTGATCGCCGGCCCCTGCGTGGTCGAATCCGAGCAGCTGCAGCTCGACGTCGCTGGGCAGCTGAAGGAGATCACCGCCGCGCTCGGCATCAACTTCATCTTCAAGTCGAGCTTCGACAAGGCCAACCGCACCTCGGGCACCGCGTTCCGCGGGCCGGGCATCGAGGAAGGGCTGCGCGTGCTCGGCGAGGTCCGGCGCCAGATCGGCGTGCCGGTATTGACCGACGTCCACGAGTACACCCCGATGGACGAGGTGGCGAGCGTCGTCGACGTGCTGCAGACGCCGGCGTTCCTGGTGCGGCAGACCGACTTCATCAGCAAGGTCTGCGCCGCCGGCAAGCCGGTCAACATCAAGAAGGGCCAGTTCCTGTCGCCGTGGGACATGGCGCCCGTGGTGGCCAAGGCCAGGGCGACCGGCAACCAGGACATCATGGTATGCGAGCGCGGCGCGAGCTTCGGCTACAACAACCTGGTCAGCGACATGCGCAGCCTCGCGGTGATGCGCGACACCGGCTGCCCGGTGGTGTTCGATGCCACCCACTCGGTGCAGCTGCCCGGCGGCCAGGGCACGTCCAGCGGCGGCCAGCGCGAGTTCGTGCCGGTGCTGTCGCGGGCCGCGGTGGCGGCGGGCATCTCCGGGCTGTTCATGGAGACCCACCCGACCCCGGAGACCGCGCTCAGCGACGGCCCCAACGCCTGGCCGCTGCCGAAGATGCACGCGCTGCTGGAGACGCTGGTCGCGCTCGACCAGGCCACCAAGGCGCACGCCATGGCCGAGGACGACCTGCGCTGAGCGCGCATCCCGCCACCACGTCCGCCGTTTCCGCCCCGCGACATCACACAACGACCCCGCCACGTACAGGACCCACCCCGCGCAATGACCAGCATCGCCCGCATCCACGCCCGCGAGATCCTCGACAGCCGCGGCAATCCCACCCTCGAGGCCGAGGTCACGCTCGACGACGGCAGCTTCGGCCGCGCGATGGTGCCGTCCGGCGCGTCCACCGGCTCGCGCGAGGCGGTGGAGCTGCGCGACGGCGACAGGACCCGCTACGGCGGCAAGGGCGTGCGACAGGCGGTCGACAACGTGAATGGGGCCATCGCGCAGGCGCTCGCCGGTGCCGACGCGGGCGACCAGCAGGCGCTCGACCGCCGCCTGATCGACCTTGACGGGACCGAGAACAAGGGCCGATTGGGTGCCAACGCCCTGCTGGCGGTCTCGATGGCCAATGCCCATGCGGCCGCCGCGTTGCGGAAGCTGCCGCTGTGGCAGTACCTGGCCAACGGACGCACGCCAGTGCTGCCGGTGCCCATGATGAACATCATCAACGGCGGCGCGCACGCCGACAACAACGTCGACCTGCAGGAGTTCATGGTGCTGCCGGTGGGCTTCGACAGCTTTTCCGAGAGCCTGCGTGCCGGCGCCGAGATCTTCCACGCGCTGAAGTCGGTGCTCAAGGGCCACGGCCTGAGCACCGCGGTCGGTGACGAGGGCGGCTTTGCGCCGGATTTCCGCAGCAACGTCGAGGCCTTGGACACCATCCTCGAAGCGATCGGCAAGGCCGGCTACAGGGCCGGCGATGACGTGCTGCTGGGGCTGGACGTCGCCGCCAGCGAGTTCTTCGACAACGGCAAGTACCACCTCGTCGGCGAGGGCAAGCGGCTGACCAGCGAGCAGTTCACCGAGTTCCTCGCCGGCTGGTCGAGCGAGTACCCCATCGTGAGTATCGAGGACGGCATGGCCGAGCAGGACGGCGCCGGCTGGAAGCTGCTGACCGCGCGTCTCGGCGACAGCGTGCAGCTGGTCGGCGACGACAACTTCGTCACCAACCCGCGCATCTTCCGCCGCGGCATCGACGACGGCGTCGCCAATGCGATCCTGATCAAGGTCAACCAGATCGGCACCCTGACCGAGACCCTGGAGACGATCGCGATGGCCGATGCCGCGGGCTACGCGGCGGTAGTCTCGCACCGCTCGGGCGAGACCGAGGACACCACCATCGCCGACATCGCGGTGGCGACCACCGCGACCCAGATCAAGACCGGCTCGCTGTGCCGCAGCGACCGTGTCGCCAAGTACAACCAGCTGCTGCGCATCGAGGAGTCGCTGGGCGCGGACGCGCGCTACGCCGGCCGCGACGCGTTCGTGTCGCTGCGTCGCTGACGCAGGCGCGACGGCTCCGATGCGTGGACTGCGGATCGTGCTGGTGGTGCTGCTGGCGCTGCTGGCCTGGCTGCAGTACCGGCTGTGGTTCGGCAGCGGCGGCACCCGGCAGGTAGCCGCGCTGCAGGAGCGCGTGGAGCAGCAGCGGCGCCAGAACGACGGGCTGCGCCACCGCAACGAGGCCCTCGCCGCCGAGGTCGCGGACCTCAAGTCGGGCGAGGCCGCGATCGAGGAGCGCGCGCGCAGCGAGCTGGGCATGATCAAGCCAGGCGAGACCTTCTACCGCGTGGTCGACCGCGTACCGGTGCGGCTGGTCGATCCCGGTCGTGACGCCGCTCGGGCGGGGGATGTGCCGCCAGCCGACAGACCGGTGCCCACGCCATGACCTGGGCGGTGCTGGCGGCGGCGGGGCAGGGCACGCGCTTCGGCGGCCCGGTGCCCAAACAATACGCCGACATCGCCGGCGAGCCGCTGATCGCGCGCACCCTGCACGCCCTGTGCGCGCATGCGGCGGTTGAGGGCGTGGTGGTGGTGGTGGCGGCCGGCGATGCCCGCTGGCCCGGCTGGGACCAGATCGACGGTCGTCCGCTGCTCCTCTGCGAAGGCGGCGACAGCCGCGCGGCATCAGTGCTGGCAGGACTTGCCAGGCTTCCGGAGGCCGTGCGTGCCGACGACTTCGTGCTGGTGCACGACGCCGCGCGGCCGCACCTGCGCCATGCCGACCTCGATGCACTGCTGCAGCGCGGGCGCGACGACCTCGTTGGCGCGATCCTCGCCGCGCCGGTGCGCGACACGCTCAAGCGCGCCGGCGACGACGGCGGCATCGATGCCACCCAGCCGCGCAAACGCCTGTGGCGCGCGCTGACCCCGCAGCTGTTCCGGCGCCTGCAGCTCACGCGCGCGCTGGAGGCGGCCGCCGCGGACGGCGTGGCGGTCACCGACGAGGCGATGGCGATGGAGCGCCAAGGACACCGCCCGCTGCTGGTCGAGGGCGCCGACGACAACATCAAGGTGACCACCGCCGCGGACCTCGCGCTGGTCGCCCACCTGCTCACCACACGCTAACGGCCGCCGATGCGGGCGACTGCCCGCGACGCCCGTGCGACGCCGCCAGCCGCAGCCAGAGGACACAGACGCGATGGACATCCGGATCGGCCAGGGCTACGACGTGCACGCCTTCGGCGCCGGCGACCACCTGATGCTCGGCGGCGTGCGCATCGCCCACGACCGCGGCGTGGTCGCGCACAGCGACGGCGACGTCGCGCTGCACGCGCTCTGCGACGCGATGCTCGGCGCGCTCGCCCTGGGCGACATCGGCGTGCACTTCCCGCCATCCGATGCGCGTTGGAAGGGCGCCGACAGTCGCGACCTGCTGCGCCACTGCGCGTCGCTCGTCGCCGCCGACGGCTGGCGCGTCGGCAATGCCGACATCACCGTTGTCTGCGAGCGTCCGAAGGTCGGGCCGCATGCCGAGTCGATGCGCGCGACCATCGCAGCCGACCTCGGCATCGACACCGGTGCGGTCAGCGTCAAGGCGACCACCAGCGAGCGGCTGGGCTTCACCGGCCGCGGCGAGGGCATCGCCGCGCAGGCGGTGTGCCTGCTGGTGCGCGCGTGAGCGACGCGGGCGCCGACGCGGCCGCTGCGGACGCGGCTGCTCCGGCGTCGGGCAGCGGCGACCGGATGGTGACGCCGGCCGCGCACGGCGCCGCGGTGCTGGAGGCGTCGCTGCGCACCCAGCCGGAGGATTTCCTGGTCGAGGAGCTGGACGCGTTCACCGCCACCGGCGTCGGCGAGCACCTGCTGCTGCGGATCGAGAAGCGCGGAATGAACACCGCCTTTGCCGCGCGCCGGATCGCGGAGTGGGCCGGTGTGGACGAGCGCGCGATCGGCTACGCCGGCATGAAGGACCGGCATGCTGTCACCCGGCAGCGCATCAGCGTGCACCTGCCGAAACGGCAGGCACCGCCGGTCGAGGCAATGGAGGGCGACGGCCTGCGGGTGCTCGAGCACGGCTGGCACGCGAAGAAGCTGCCCCGCGGGGCTCTGGCCGGCAACGCCTTCGTGCTGGCGCTGCGCGACGTCGTGGGCGATCGAGAGGCAATCGACGCCCGCCTGCAGGCGATCGTGGCGCGCGGTGTGCCCAACTACTTCGGCGGGCAGCGCTTTGGCCATGGAGGCGACAACGTCGACCGCGCGCAGCGCATGTTTGTCGGTGCGCGGGTGCGCCGCGACGAGCGCGCGCTCCTGCTGTCGGCGGCGCGCTCGGCGCTGTTCAACCAGGTGCTCGCGGCGCGCGTGACCGAGGGCAGCTGGGACCAGCCTCTGGCCGGCGAGGCATGGATGCTGGACGGCAGCCGCAGCGTGTTCGGCCCGGAGCCGTGGAGCGATGCGCTGGCCGCGCGTCATGCGCTATTCGACATCCATCCAAGCGCGCCACTGTGGGGCCGTGGTGCGCTGCGCACCGCCGGCGACGCGCTTGCGCTGGAGACCGACGCGCTCGCTTCTCACTGGTGCGCGACGCTGCGTGCGGGGCTGGAGCAGGCGGGGCTGAAGCAGGAGCGGCGGGCGACGCGCCTGCGCCCCGGTGACCTCGGGTGGGACTGGACCGGTGACGACGCGCTGACGCTGCGCTTCTGGCTGCCGCCGGGCACGTACGCGACCTCGGTGCTCGCCGAACTCGGCCCCTGCCACGACCGCGCCGGCCGTGGACCGGGCCGCCCGTCGGAAACTGCCGACATGCACGGACGACCCGGCGCCGGCGGCGTATAACCGGGGCCTGACGCCTGCCATGGCGTCCCACGATGCCGGCGGCATCGCGACGCGCACCGGCCATGGAGCCCCGTCATGTCCATCCTCCGCAGTTCCACCGTGGCCGTCGCCACGCTCGTCCTGTCTGCGTGCGCGACCAGCCACGCGCCGCTTGCGCGGGTGCAGCCCGATGCTCCCGCCGTGCAGCCGGTCGCCTCTGTGGCGGCCGCCACCATTGAGGATCCCGCGGCCGGCACGCTGCCTGCGTCGCGATCCCGAAGCGAGCGCGACGCCGCGTACATGGCCGTGGTCGAACGCGTCGCCCGGCGGCGCGGCATCGTGGTGCAATGGGTGCACCCGCCCCTCACCCGGGTGGCCTCTGCCGACTGAGGCAGCGGCGCGGCGCGCGTCAGCGCCGCGCCAGCAGCACCAGCACCGCGCCGGTGCCGCCCTGGGCGGCAGGCGCGGAGTGGAATGCGAGCACGTCGCCACGGTGCCGCAGCACGCGGTCGACCAGGTTCTTCAGCACCGGCAGGCTGTCGTCGGAATTGATGCCCTTGCCGTGGATGATGCGCACGCAGCCGTGGCCCGCGTCACGGGCCTTGGCGATGAACCGGCGCAGCATCACCTCCGCCTGCAGCGCCTGGGCGTGGTGCAGGTCCAGCTCGTCCTGCGCCGCGTAGTCGCCCTTCGCCAGCCGTTGCAGCACGCGCGGCGGCACGCTGTGGCGCCGGTGGCGCATGCTGTCGCCGCGTGCCAGCACGTCCACGTCCTCGAACCCGCGGCGGAACGCGGTGCGTGCGTCGGCCTCGTCGCGCTCTGCCATGTGCGCGCGCGGTCGCGGCTTCGGCGCTGCCGGCGGCGTCGGGACCGGCGGCAGCTCGCGCACGCCGTCGATCGCCGCGCGGAACAGCGCCGCATCGTCGTCCTGCGCTGCATCTTGCAGCGGCGCGGCGTCAGGCGGCGTGCGTGGTCGTGCCATCAGCGCAGGGTAGCGGAAGCGCGCGTCGTCGCGCGCCCGGCCGCGTGGAGTCATCCGTTATCATGGTGCGCATCGCGTCCGTCGCGCGGCGGCAGGGAGTCGAAGCGTTTGAACGGTCCATGAGAATCCTGGTCAGCAACGACGACGGCGTCGACGCCCCCGGCATCCGCGCCCTCGCCGAGGGGCTGCGCGCCGCCGGGCACGAGGTGCTGGTCGTGGCGCCGGACCGGGACCGCTCCGGCGCCAGCAACTCGCTGACCCTCGACATGCCGCTGCGCGTGGTCCAGGTCGACGACGAGACCTGGCGCGTCCACGGCACGCCGACGGACTGCGTGCACGTCGCGATCACCGGCATGCTGGAGCTGGAGCCCGACATCGTGGTCTCCGGCATCAACAACACCGCCAACCTCGGCGATGATGTGATCTACTCCGGCACCGTCGCCGCGGCGATGGAAGGCCGGTTCCTCGGCCTGCCCGCGGTCGCGGTGTCGCTGGTCACGCGTGACCACAAGGGCCGGCACTACGACACCGCCGCGCGCGCCGCGGTCGAGATCGTCGCCCGGCTGAACGCGGACCCGCTGCCCGCCGACACGATCCTCAACGTCAATGTCCCCGACGTCGCCTGGGACGACCTGGCAGGCTTCGAGGTGTCGCGACTGGGCAACCGCCACCGCGCCGAGCCGTGCACGCCGCTGGAGGACCCGCGCGGACGCACCTGGTGGTGGATCGGCGCCGCCGGTCCCGAGCAGGACGCCGGCCCCGGCACCGATTTCCACGCCGTACGCACTGGCCATATCGCGATCACCCCGATCCACGTCGACCTGACCCGTTACCAGGCGCTGGAACAGGTGGCGAGCTGGGTCAACGGGCTCGAGGCCGGCCTGGCGCCAGGGACCAGGGCGTGATGACTCCGCGGCTGCGACTGAAGCCCGAGGCGGTCGGCATGGGCATGACCTCGCAACGGGTCCGCGACCGCTTGATCGAGCGCCTGCGCACGGGGACGGAAAACAGCCAGGGCATCACCGACGAGCGCGTCCTCAACGCCATCCGCACCGTCCCGCGACACCTGTTCATTGACGAGGCGCTGGCGACCCGCGCCTACGAGGACACCGCGCTGCCGATCGGCCACGGGCAGACGATCTCGCAGCCCTGGGTGGTCGCACGCATGACCGAGGCGCTGTTCGTCGACGCCGCGCCCAGGCGCGTGCTCGAGATCGGCACCGGCTCCGGCTACCAGGCGGCGATCCTCGCCGCGATGGGGCTCGAAGTGCACACCGTCGAGCGCATCGGCGAGCTGCTGCGCATCGCGCGCAAGCGCTTCCGCTCGCTGGGCCTCGACATCCGCAGCAAGCACGACGACGGCCGCATCGGCTGGCCAGAGAACGGTCCGTATGACGGCATCCTGGTCACCGCCGGCGCGCCAGCGCTGGTCGACGCCCTGACCGCGCAGCTGGCCCCTGGTGGCGTGCTGGTGGCGCCGGTTGGCGGTGCCGGCGGGCAGCAGCTGCTGCGCCTTCAGCGCGGCGACGACGGCATCATCACCCAGGCCAGCCTGGCGCCGGTGGTGTTCGTGCCGCTGCTGTCGGGGACGCTGGATTGAGGCTGTTCGCACCGCTCTACGACCGCGCCATCGGCTGGGCCGGCCACCGCCACGCGCCCGCGTACCTGGCGGCCCTGAGCGCCACCGAGTCGGTGATCTTCCCGGTGCCGCCGGACGTGATGCTGGCGCCGATGGCTCTGGCGCGGCCCTCGCATTGGTGGCGGTTCGCGTTGCTGTGCACGCTGGCCTCGGTCGGCGGAGGGCTGCTGGGCTATGCGCTGGGGCATTTCGCGCTCGACGCGATCTGGCCGTGGATGGTGTCGCTGGGCTGGGATGACACCTTCGCGCGGATCCAGGGGCTGTTCGAGCGCCATGGCTTCTGGATCGTGCTGGTGGCGGCGTTCACCCCGATTCCCTACAAGGTGTTCACCATCGCCTCCGGCGCCACCGGCATCGGGCTGGTGGCATTCGTCCTCGGCTCGCTGGTGGGGCGTGGCGTGCGCTACTTCCTTGTGGCCGGCATCGTGGCGTGGGGCGGCGCGCGGCTGGAGGCGCTGTTGCGTCGCTACATCGAACCCCTCGGGTGGGCCGTGGCCGCGCTGGTCGCGATCGGCGTGGCCTGGCTGGAGTTGCGTCCATGAACCATCGATCGACCCGGGTGATGCTGCCCGCGCTGCTGGTGCTGGCGGCGTTCCTCCTCGCTGGTTGCGGCAGCAGTCGCGTCATCCACGATGGCGGCGCGCGACCGGTGGCCGCCGGCGCGTCGACGCCGCGCCCCGGCGCGACCGTGACCGTCAGCCGCGGTGACACGCTGTACCGGCTGGCGACCAGCAACGGCATCAGCGCACTGGACCTGGCGATGTGGAACGGGATCGCCGCGCCGTACACCATCTATCCCGGTCAGCGGCTCCAGCTGTATCCCTCGGGCTCCGGCCGGCGCCCGGCGGCGGCGGCTCCGCCGCGACGGCCGGCCCAGTCGGCCACCCGTCCGCCCGTGGTGCCGACCCAGGCGCCGCCGCAGCCGGCACTGCCGGCGCCGGCGCGCAGCCCGGTGGGCTGGCGCTGGCCGGCCGACGGCACCCTGGTCGGCCGCTACGTCGCCGGCGAACCCACCAAGCAGGGCATCGACATCGCCGGCACCGCCGGACAGGCCGTGCGCGCCGCGGGCGAGGGCGTGGTGGTGTATTCCGGCGCCGGCCTGGTCGGCTACGGCGAGCTGATCATCATCAAACACGACGAGCAGTGGCTCTCGGCGTACGGCCACAACCGGTCGCGACTGGTCAACGAAGGCGCGCGCGTGGCCGCGGGGCAGCAGATCGCGGAGATGGGGCGCACCGGGGCCGCGCGAGACATGCTGCATTTCGAGATCCGCTACAACGGCAAGCCGGTCGACCCGCTGTCGTACCTGCCGCGGCGCTGACAGCGCAGGCCGCGGCCCCTACCACGCACGGCATTCCGCGCGCCGCGCGGCGCGGCGTCAGCCACCCCCGATCACGAACCCCGCGACCACGCGACGGCCTTCGCTCGCCAGCACGTTGAAGGTCCGCGCCGCGGCGGCGTTGGTCATCGCCTCCAGCCCGACGCCGCGTGACAGGCATGCCGCCAGCGTCTGCGCCGGCGGGAACCCCTGCCGCTCGCCGGTGCCCAGCACGACCAGCTCCGGCTCCAGCGCCAGCAGCGGCGCGAGGTCGTCAGGCGTCAGCGCGCGCACGTCGACCACCGGCCACCCTTCGACCAACGTGCGCGGCGCGATGATGAAGCTGGCACGCAGCTCGCGCTCGTTGACCAGCGCCGACGCGCCGTTGGCACCGCGCATCGCGTAGTCGTAGTCGGGTTGCTCCAGGAACAGCTGCATCGCGTGTGCTCCGTGATGGCCGCGGCGGCGCCGCGACGTGGGCGGGCGCGGAACGGTCTGTCGCAGCGCCTGCGTCAGGCGCGCGGCAGCACGATCTGGCGCTTGTCTTCGCTGGGGCGGTACAGCACCGCCACATGACCAATCCTTTGCACCAGCGCAGCGTCGGTGCGCGCCACTAGGTGGGCGATCATCGCGGTCCGCGCCTCGCGGTCCTCGGCGCCCAGCTTCACCTTGATCAGTTCGTGGTGCTCCAGCGCCAGCGTGACCTCGGCCAGCACCGCGTCGGTGAGCCCCTTGCCGCCGATCTGCAGCATCGCCTTGAGGCCATGCGCCTGTCCGCGAAGGAAACGGGTCTGGGCAGCGGACAGGGCGATGGACATGGTGACCGGGCAGGACGTGGCGGGCGCGCAGGGTATCATGGGCCTCCCGCAAGGCCCTGATTTGCCGACGTTTTGGCTGGGCCCCCCGTATCCCCCGAGCACAGGCCGCGCCGCCGATGGCCACCCGCAGCAAGAGCAGCCAGCGCTGGCTCAAGGAGCATTTCGCCGATCCCTGGGTCAAAAAGGCGCAGGCCGAGGGCCTGCGGTCGCGCGCGGCGTACAAGCTGGAGGAAGTCGTCGAGCGCGACCGCCTGCTGCGCCCGGGCATGCTCGTGGTCGACCTTGGCGCCGCCCCTGGTGGCTGGTCGCAGTGGGTGCGCCAGGCGATGGGCGACAGTGGCCGCGTGGTCGCGCTAGACATCCTGGAGATGCCATCGCTCGCCGGGGTCGAATTCCTTCATGGCGATTTCAGGGAGTCTGTGGTCCTCTCGGCGCTCGAGGTAACACTCGGGGGCACGCCGGTCGACCTTGTCCTGTCGGACATGGCCCCCAATAAGAGCGGTATGGACGCGGTCGACCAGCCGCGCGCAATGCACCTCGCCGAGCTGGCGATGGAGTTCGCCGACCTGCACCTCAGGCCCGGCGGCACGTTCGTCATCAAACTGTTTCAGGGCGTCGGGTTCGACGACTACATACGCGACCTGCGGCGGCGTTATGCCAAGGTGTCGATCAGGAAGCCCGCGGCGTCGCGCAAGCGTTCGCCGGAGGTATACGCGCTGGCGCAGGGCAGGCTGGCGGAGATGAAGTGAAGTAATGCGGGCGGGCCGCCCCCGATCGGCGGCCGCGAGCGGTGTTCCGGAGCGCAATGAATGAATGACCTGGTCAAGAACGTGATGCTGTGGGTGGTGGTCGCCGTCGTGCTGATGGTGGTCTTCCGCAGCTTCAGCCCCCCCGTGGCGACCGGCCAGGACGTGATCTATTCACAGTTCATGGCCGACGTGCGCGCGGCGCGCATCCAGTCGGTCGACATCGCCAGCGACGAACGCTCCATCGAGTTCGCGCGCAAGGACGGCAGCGCCGGCACCACTACCGCGCCGCGCCGCGACGAGCGCATGGTCGACGACCTGATCAACGCCAGCGTCGAGATCCGCCAGGCGCCGCCGGAGTCAGGCATCACCTTCCTCGGCCTGCTGCTGAACTTCCTGCCGGTGCTGCTGATCATCGGCTTCTGGTTCTTCATGATGCGGCAGATGCAGCAGGGCGGCAGCAAGGGCGCGATGTCGTTCGGGCGCTCGCGCGCCAAGCTGCTCAGCGAAGACCAGACGCGGGTGACGTTCGCTGACGTCGCCGGCTGCGACGAGGCCAAGGGCGAGGTCGAGGAGCTGGTCGAGTTCCTGCGCGACCCCACCCGATTCCAGAAGCTCGGCGGGCGCATCCCGCGCGGCGTGCTGATGGTCGGTCCGCCGGGCACCGGCAAGACGCTGCTGGCCAAGGCCATCGCCGGCGAGGCCAAGGTGCCGTTCTTCTCGATCTCCGGCTCGGACTTCGTCGAGATGTTCGTCGGCGTCGGCGCGTCGCGCGTGCGCGACATGTTCGAGCAGGCCAAGAAGCAGTCGCCGTGCATCATCTTCATCGACGAGATCGACGCCGTCGGCCGCCACCGCGGCGCCGGCCTGGGCGGCGGCCACGACGAGCGTGAGCAGACGCTCAACGCGCTGCTGGTCGAGATGGACGGCTTCGAGGGCGGCGAGGGCGTGA
>LXQJ01000046.1:50589-55797 GCA_001683895.1 Luteimonas sp. ANT-B3E
CGCCGCGACCAACCGTCCCGACGTGCTCGACCCCGCGCTGCTGCGCCCGGGCCGCTTCGACCGCCAGGTCGTGGTCGGGCTGCCGGACGTCAAGGGCCGCGAGCAGATCCTCAAGGTGCACATGCGCAAGGTGCCGCTGGCCGACGACGTGGTGCCGATGACGGTGGCGCGCGGCACGCCGGGCTTCTCCGGCGCGGACCTCGCCAACCTGGTCAACGAGGCGGCGCTGTTCGCGGCGCGCGACGCGGGCAAGGAAGTGCGCATGGAGCACTTCGACAAGGCTCGCGACAAGATCCTGATGGGCGCGGAGCGCCGCTCGATGGCGATGAGCGAGGACGAGAAGACGCTGACCGCCTACCACGAGGCGGGCCACGCCATCGTCGGCCGGCTGGTGCCGGAGCACGACCCGGTCTACAAGGTCACGATCATCCCGCGCGGCCGCGCGCTGGGCGTGACCATGTACCTGCCCGAGGGCGACAAGTACAGCTACAACCGCACCGCCATCGAGTCGCAGCTGAGCTCGCTGTACGGCGGCCGCGTCGCCGAGGAGCTGATCTTCGGCATCGAGAAGGTCACCACCGGCGCGTCCAACGACATCGAGCGCGCGACCAAGATGGCGCGCAACATGGTCACCAAGTGGGGCCTGTCCGACGAGCTCGGCCCGATCGCTTACGGCGAGGAGGACGACGAGGTGTTCCTGGGCCGCTCGGTCACGCAGCACAAGAGCGTGTCCGACGACACCGCGCGCCAGATCGACGAGGTCGTGCGCGGCATCCTCGATCGCGCCTACGGCCGCACCACCACCATCCTCACCGAGAACCTCGACAAGCTGCACCGGATGGCGAAGCTGCTGCTCGAGTACGAGACCATCGACGTTCCGATGATCGACGCGGTGATGGAAGGCCGCGAGTCGCCGCCGCCGATGGGCTGGAGCCCGGGCGGATCGCCGCGCGAGGAAGCCAAGCCGATCACCCTCGGCGGGCCCGCCGCGCAGACCTGATCGCGCCTCCGGGCACGTTGCCAACGTCATGACGAAAGGCCAGAGTCCGCTCTGGCCTTTTCTTTTGCGTGGCGCGCGATGTTCGACACCGTCCCCAGCCTCGACTGCGGCGGCCGCATGGTGCGGCTCGACAGGCCGCGGGTGATGGGGATCGTCAACGTCACCCCGGATTCGTTCTCCGACGGTGGCGCGCACGACGACGTCGATGCCGCGGTGGCGCACGCGCTGCGGCTGGCGCGCGAGGGCGCCGACATCCTCGACATCGGCGGAGAGTCCACGCGCCCCGGCGCCACCCCGGTGACGGTGGAGGAAGAGCTGCGGCGCACGATCCCGGTGATCGCCGCGCTGGCGCACGCCACCGCGCTGCCGATCAGCATCGACACCTCCAGGCCGGAGGTGATGCGCGCCGCGGTCGCCGCCGGCGCCGGCATGGTCAACGACGTCCGCGGCCTGCGCGGCGACGGCGCGCTCGATGCCGCCGCCGCGCTCGGGGTGCCGGTGGTGCTGATGCACATGCACGGCGCGCCCGGCGACATGCAGGACGCCCCGGATTACGACGACGTCGTCGGCGAGGTGCACCGCTTCCTCGCTGAGCGGCTGTTCGCCGCAGAGATGGCCGGAATCCCGAAGTCGCGCATCGTGGTCGACCCGGGCTTCGGCTTCGGCAAGACGCGCGCGCACAACCTGGCGCTGCTGGCGCAGCTGCGGCGCTTCATCGAGCTCGGCGCGCCGGTGATGGCAGGCCTGTCGCGCAAGCGCACCATCGGCGAGATCACCGGCCGCGACGTGCCGGCCGACCGCGTACACGGCTCGGTGGCCGCCGCGCTGGCCGCGGCGGAACGCGGCGCGATGCTGCTGCGCGTGCATGACGTAGCCGCAACCGTCGACGCGCTGGCGGTGTGGCAGGCGGTGGCCGGGGTGCAGATGCCGCGCGTGTCGCAGGGTGCGCCGGCGATCTCCTGGCCCGACGACTGACGCGCCCGGCGACTTCTCGCACTGCGTGCCGCGCTAGCGCGCTGTCGCAGCCCTGAAACGCGCCACGCGCCGGTCCACCAGCCGGAACCACAGCGGCGGGAACATCGCCAGCACGAACATCGCGGCATAGCCGCCCGGCAGCTGCGGGCTGTCGGCGTGGTGCAGCAGCGCCTGGTAGCGGCGCTTCGGCGCGGCGTGGTGGTCGGAATGGCGCTGCAGGTGGAACAGGAACAGGTTGCTCAGCGCGTAGTCGGAGTTCCACGAATGCAGGTGCGTCGTGCGTTCGAAGCGACCGTCAGCGCCCCGCGCGCGCTCCAGCCCGTAGTGCTCGATGTAGTTGATGATCTCGAGCGCGCACGCGGCGAAGAAGCCCTGCGCGACGAAGAACGCCACCCCCGCGGCGCCCAGCCACGCGCCGGCCGCGGCCGCCATCGCCAGCCACAGCGCGGTCCAGCGCAGCAGCTCGTTGCCGGGATCCAGCCACGACTTTCCGAGCCGCGCCAGCCGCGCCGCCTCCAACCGCCAGGCGTTGGCGCTGTTGCGCCACAGCGCGCGCGGCAGGAAATGCCAGAGCGACTGCCCGAAGCGGGCGCTGGACGCATCGGCCGGCGTCGACACGTGGACATGGTGTCCACGCAGGTGCTCGATCTTGAATCCGTGGTAGCCGACGCTGGTCAGCAGCAGGCCGCCCGCCAGCTGCTCCAGCCGGGTGTCCTTGTGGATGAGTTCGTGCGCGACGTTGATCGCGAGCACGCCGCCGACGATGCCCTGTGACAAGCACCAGCCGACGACGCCGTGGGCTGCCAGGCCCGCGGTCACCACGTGATGCATCGACCACGCCAGCACGCCGAGCTGCACCGGAAGCGCCAGCAGCGTCAGGGCGCGGAACCAGCGGTCGCCCTCCAGCTGCGTCGCCGCATCGCCCGGGGGGTTGCCCGGGTCGTGCCCCAGCGCGAAGTCGGCCAGCGGCAGCAGCACGAACAGGAAGAACAGCGGGAACCACGCCATCGCGTCCTGCTGGCCACTGCGCGCGCCCAGCCACGCCGCGGCCGGCAGCAGGGCCGGCACGACGAATACGACGAGGAACCCGAGGCGCTTCCAGAACGGCATGCATCCGAGACTACGCCGCCCGACCGCCGCCGGGAACACCCGCAGGCCGCGCGCGCCGCCGCGGTAAGCTGCGCGCCGGGAACGGTCCGGCCCTCGGATCCGGGGATCGCCGCATGACCGCCAGCACGCCGCTGCTCGCCACCTTCTCTGCATACCTGCTGCTGATGATCGGCATCGGCTTCTGGGCGTGGCGCCGCACCCACGACTTCGACGACTACATCCTCGGCGGCCGCTCGCTCGGCAGCTTGGTCACCGCGCTGTCGGCGGGCGCGTCGGACATGAGCGGCTGGCTGCTGATGGGCCTGCCCGGCGCGATGTACCTGGGCGGCGCGTCGGAGGCGTGGATCGCGCTCGGGCTGGTGGCCGGGGCGTGGGCCAACTGGCGCTTCGTCGCCGGGCCGCTGCGCGTGTACACCGAGCGCACGCGCAACGCGCTGACCCTGCCGGACTACTTCACCCACCGCTTCGCCGACGACAGCCGCGTGCTGCGCATCGTCGCCGGCGTGGTGATCCTGGTGTTCTTCGCGGTGTACTGCGCGTCGGGCATCGTTGCTGGCGCGCGGCTGTTTGAAAGCGTGTTCGGCCTGCCCTACGCGCAGGCGCTGTGGTGGGGCGCAACGGTCACCATCCTGTACACCTTCGTCGGCGGCTTCCTCGCCGTCAGCTGGACCGACTGCGTGCAGGCCACGCTGATGATCATCGCACTGCTGCTGGTGCCGATCGTGGTCGTCACCGGGCTTGGCGGCATCGCCCCGAGTATCGCGCTGGTGGAGCAGGTCGACCCCATGCGGCTGGACTGGTTCCGCGGCGGCGAGCTCGGGCTGGTCGGCATCGTGTCGCTGCTGGCGTGGGGCCTGGGCTACGTCGGCCAGCCGCACATCCTGGCGCGCTTCATGGCCGCGGATTCGCTGGCCACCATCCCCAAGGCGCGGCGCATCAGCATGGGCTGGATGGTGCTGTGCCTCGGCGGCTCGCTGGCGGTCGGGTTCTTCGGCATCGCGTACTACGCGCAGAACCCGGCGCTCGCCGGGCCGGTCACCGCCAACGCCGAGCGCGTGTTCATCGAGCTGTCGCAGGCGCTGTTCAACCCGTGGATCGCGGGCATCCTGCTGTCGGCGATCCTGGCCGCGGTGATGAGCACGCTGTCGGCGCAGCTGCTGGTGTGTTCGTCGGCGCTCACCGAGGACTTCTACCGCGGCCTGCTGCGGCCGGCCGCTGGCCAGAAGGAGCTGGTATGGGTGGGCCGCTGCATGGTGCTGGCGGTGGCGCTGGTCGCGATCATGATCGCGCGCGACCCGGACAGCCGCGTGCTCGGCCTGGTGTCGTACGCATGGGCCGGCTTCGGCGCAGCGTTCGGGCCGGTCGTGGTGCTGTCGCTGTTCTGGCAGCGGATGACGCGCAACGGCGCCATCGCCGGCATCTTCGTCGGCGCGATCACGGTGATCGCGTGGAAGCAGACCGGCAGCGCGCTGTACGAGATGGTGCCCGGTGTCATCGCGGCCACTGTCGCCATCGTCGCCACCAGCCTGCTCGGGCCTGCACCTGCTGCGGAGGTGCAGGCCACGCACCAGCAGGTGCGGCTGACGCTGCAGGAGCAGGGCTACTGAGCCCGGCGGCGTGACCGGTCCCGCCGCCGAGCACGACGCCAGGCCCGCTGCGACGCGTCTCGTCCCCCGGCCGCCCGCGATCGCGCTGATGGGCCCGACCGCGTCGGGCAAGACCGCGCTGGCGCTGGACTGGGCGCAGCGCATCGGCGGCGAGATCGTCAGCGTCGACTCCGCGCTGGTCTACCGCGGCCTCGACATCGGCGCCGCCAAACCCGATGCCGCCGAGCGCGCGCGTGCGCCGCACCACCTGATCGACCTCCGCGACCCGTGGCAGCCGTATTCCGCCGCGGAGTTCGCGCGCGCCGCGCGCGCCGCCATCGACGACATCGTCGCGCGCGGCGGCGTGCCGATCCTTGCCGGCGGCACCGGCCTGTACTTCCGCGCACTGCTCGACGGGCTGTCGCCGATGCCCGCGGCCGACCCCGCGCTACGCGCCGCGATCACCTCCGAAGCCGCCAGCGGCGGCTGGCCCGCGCTGCACACGCGGCTGGCCGCGGTCGATCCCGCGGCCGCGGC
>LXQJ01000047.1:0-1169 GCA_001683895.1 Luteimonas sp. ANT-B3E
CCGGGATCCGCAACGGGCTGGACTGGCTGCTGGCCAGCGCCGCCGGTGAAGGGCTGCCGCTGGTGGAGTTCCATGACGACGCGGAGCTCGGCATCGGCCCGCACCTGCGGCCGGCGCTGGACCCGGCGCAGGCGCGCGCGGTCCTTTCGCAGCTGCTGGCGCTGCGCGCGAAGGGCCTGCGCCAGCCGCTGCCGTTCGGGCCGTACAGCGGCTGGGAGCTGTTCACCGCGGGTGACATGGCACGCGGGCTGCAGAAGGCGGCGCAGCGCTGGCACGGCAGCGCCCGCAGCTGGGGCGAGGGCACCGGCGAGGCGCTGCGGCTGGCGCTGCGCGGGCGCGACCCGTTCGCGCACGAACCTACGCAGCTGCAGTTCGTCGACCTGTCGATGACCATCTACGGCGCCGTGGTCAGCGGCCAGCTCTACGCCGGCACCGATGCGCAGGCGCTGCAGGCCATCGCCGCCGACCTCGACCTGGAGGACGCGGAATGATTGCGCGCGACACCAACGCCAGCGACAGCACTACCGACAGCGGTACCCGCGTTGGCGCGGTGGTCGGCGCCGTGAGTGCGCGCGATCCCTACCTCGACCTCGCGCTCGACGGCGTCCACGCCATCGAGGCCTCCGCCGGCACCGGCAAGACCTTCACCCTGGCCACGCTGGTGGTGCGGCTGGTGGTCGAGCGCCATCTCGACGTCGCGCGCATCCTTGCCGTCACCTACACCGAGGCCGCCACGCAGGAGCTGCGCACGCGCATCCGCGAGCGGCTGGAGCTGGCCGCACGGCTCGCCGGCACGCCAGCGACCGACGACGATTCCCCCGAAGCCAGGCTCACCCGCGCAGTGCTCGCCGCGCACCTCGCGCACGGCACCGAAACGCCGGACGCCCTGCGCCGCCGCCTGCATCGCGCCGCGCACGACATCGACCTGGCCGCCATCTTCACCATCCACGGCTTCTGCGCCCGCGTGCTGCGCGACCACGCGCTGGAAGCCGGGCAAGGCTTCGAGGCGGTCGACCTGCTGACCAGCGACACCGCACTGCGCGAATCGATCGCCGCTGACCTCTGGCGCGCGCACGGCGCCGATGGCGACGCCGCCGACGACCTGCTGGCGCTGTGGCCGGCGGGCCCGCTGGCGCTTGCCGCCGACCTGTCGCCGCTGGCGCGCGAGC
>LXQJ01000047.1:1256-19431 GCA_001683895.1 Luteimonas sp. ANT-B3E
ACTGGCCGAGGTGCCGCCGGATCCGGCGCCGCGCCTGCATGCCGCCGGCGAGGCATTGGCCACCGCGTTCCGCACGCATGGCGACGACTTCCGCGCGTCGCTGGTGTCGGCGGTGGAGGGCAAGCTGCTCAACGCCAACAGCTACAAGCTCGACTGGATCGGCGCGCTGTTCGACGCGCTGCACCAGTGGTGCCACGCCGACGCGCGCGCCGCGCCATTCGAGCATCCCAAGCTCGGCAACCTGCACCGCGACACGCTCGCGTCCCGGACAAACAAGAAGCACGCCGACCGCACGCCGGACTCGCCGATCTGCGACGCGATCCCCGGCTACCTCGACGCGATCACCGCGATGGCCGAATGGAAGGACGCGCGGTGCGTCGCGCTGCTGCACCGCCTGCGCGACGACGCCCGCACGCGGCTGGCGCGCTTCAAGCAGCAGCAGCGCGTGCACACCTACGACGACCTGATCGACCGCGTGGCGGAGGTGTTCGACACGGGTCCAGGTGCAGCCGATGACGCCAATCACGCCAGCGAGCCAGGCGACCGCAGCGAAGCGGCACCGCAACGCCACGCGCGTGCCGACGCCCTCGTCGCCCGCCTGCGCACGCAGTACGCGGTGGCGCTGGTCGACGAGTTCCAGGACACCGATGCCCGCCAGTGGCGGATCTTCGAGCGCGTCTTCGGCCAGGCCAGCGGGGCACCGGCGCTGTTCGTCATCGGCGACCCCAAGCAGGCCATCTACGGCTTCCGCGGTGGCGACGTGGAGACCTACCTCGCCGCGCGCGCCCACGCCGCGCCGGCGCCGCCGCTGGCGCTCAACTTCCGCTCGCGGCCCAGCGTGCTGGACGCGGTGGGCGCGCTGTACGGGCAGGCGCAGCATGCGTACGACCAGGGTGACGCCAAGGCGCTGCCGTTCGTCGATGCACGCATCGAATTCCGCGAAGTGGCGCCGGGCGGCGTCCGTCGCGACGACGACTACCTGCGCGACGGCACGCCCGCGCCCGCGCTCACGCTGTGGCGCGCGCCACCGCCAGAGCCCGACGCGCGCGGCAAGGGCAAGAACCACAGCGCCACCCGCTCGCGCGAACTCGCCACCGACGCCTGCGTCGCCGCCATCCACCGCGTGCTGTGCGACGCGCGCGCCGGCAGCGCGACGATCCAGGGCCGCCCGGTGCAGCCCGGCGACATCGCGGTGCTGGTGCGCAGCCACGCCGAGGCCACGCGCATCCGTACCGCACTGGCCATGGCCGGCATCCCCGCGGTGGCAGCAGGCAAGCAGAGCCTGTTCGACACCGCCGAGGCGCGCGACCTGCACGCGCTGCTGCTGGCCCTGCTGCACGGTGCCGACGACGGCCGCCTGCGCATGGCGCTGGCCACGGTGCTGGTGGGCGTGGACGCCGCCAGCATCGCCGCGCTCGACGACGACGGCGATGCCCTGCGCACCTGGCAGCTCACCGCGCTGGCCTGGCGCGAGCGCCTGCAGCGCGGCGGCCCGCTGGCGCTGGTCACCGACCTGTGCGCGCAGCACGCCGGCCGCCTGCTGGGGCTGCTGGACGGCGAGCGCCGCCTCACCAATTACCTGCAGCTGGCCGAGCTGCTGCAGGAAGCGCAGGCCCATGCGCTGGGCCTGCACGGCCTGGTCGACTGGCTGTCGCGCGCCATCGCCGGCGCCGACGCCAGCGACGACAGCCAGCTGCTGCGGCTGGAGTCCGACGCGCATCGCGTGCAGGTGGTCACGCTGCACAAGAGCAAGGGGTTGGAATACCCGCTGGTGTTCCTGCCGTTCGCCGGCATCGGCGCGCCCGCGCGCAGCGCCGGGCACCACGTCACCGTCGCCGAGGCCAATCCCGGCAATGTCGGCAATGCCGGCGATGTTGCCGATTTTGACGATGCCGACGATGCGGGTGATGTCAGCGATGCCGTCGGTGCCGTCCATGCCAGCCACGCGCGCCGCGCGCTGCACTGGAAGCTGCTGCCGTCGCTGTCGGGCTGGGAGGCCGCGCGCGAGGCCTGGGGCATCGCGCAGCGCGCGGAGGACGCGCGCCTGCTGTACGTCGGCCTCACCCGCGCGCGCCACGCGCTGTGGCTGGCGGTGGGCCGCTTCTGCAACGCCGAGCGCGCGCCGCTGGCGGCGATGGTCGGTGACGTCGACGCGCTGGCCGCCGGGCTGGGCCAGGCACTTGCCATCGACGACAGTACGCCGCCGGCGACGCTGCCGTGGCTGCCGCCGGCCACCACGGATGCCGTGCCCGCCGCCCGCGTCGCCCGCCGCGCGCTCGCCAGCGACTGGTGGGTCTACAGCTTCACCCAGCTCGCCAACGCCGACGGCGCCGGTGACGCGTCGGCCAGCGTCACCCAGGCGCTGCCCGGCGGTCACGACGAACCCACTGCCGACACCGATGCGGAAGTCGCCACCGATGGCGCCGCCTTCGACCCGCGCTTCGCCGGCGCACGCTTCGGCGTGGTGCTGCACGACGTGCTGGAGCGCAGCGACTTCGCCGCGTGGTCGCGCTGGACGCCGGGCGACGCCGCGCCCGCGGATGCCGTGGCCACCATCGTCGAGCGCCTGCGCCAGGCTGGCTACGGCGATGACGACGTGGCCGACGGCATCGACATCCTGGTGCCGCTGGTGGGGCAGACGCTCACCGTGCCGCTACCCGAAGGCGTGCGCCTGGCCGACGTGCCGGCGCACGACCGCCGGCCCGAGATCGAGTTCCAGTTCGCGCTGGCGCCCACGCGCGTCGATGCCCTGCTGGCGCTGCTGCACCGCCACGGCGTGCTCGCCGCGCGCAGCGGCTTCGGCGCGCGCCGCTGGCTGGAAGGCCTGATGACCGGACTGATCGACCTCACCTACGTGCATGACGGCCGCTGGTACGTGCTGGACTACAAGTCCAACCGCCTGCCCGGCTACGGCCCCGCGCAGCTGGCCGACGCCATGACGCACAGCGAATACGACCTGCAGGCGCTGATCTACACCCTGGCGCTGCACCGCTGGCTGCGCTTCCGGCTGGGGAGTGCGACACGAGGCGGAAGCGCCGCACCAGGCGCAAGCGCGACACTCGGCGGAAGCGCCGCATCAGGCGCAAGCGCGACACGCGGCAGAAACGTGGAGGCTGGTAACGCGGTCGTTGGCAGCGGCTACGACTACGCCCGCGACTTCGGCGGCGTGCGCTACCTGTTCTGCCGCGGGCTGGATGCCACGCGTGACGACGCACCCGGCGTGCAGGCGTGGCGCTTCAGCCCGGAACTGGTGCACGCGCTGGATGCGCTGTTCGCCGGCCACGCGCCAGCCGCGGGCGACGCCAGCGGGGCCGCCGCATGAGCCTGCTCCGTCAGATCGGCGCCACCGGCGCACTGCGCACGCTGGACCACGCCCTGGCGCAGAGCCTGCGCCGGCTGGACCCGGACACGCCCGACAGCGTGCTCGCCGCCGCCGCGCTCGCCTCGCTGGCCGTCGCCAGCGGCCACGCCGGCTTCGACCCCGCCGACCCCGGCCGCCTCGTCGACGGCGCCATCGACTGGCCCGCGCCCGACGCGTGGCAGGCGGACCTGCAGGCCTCGCACTGGGTCACCAGCCCCGACGCCGGCGATGTCGAATCCGCCGCCGACGCACCGCTGGTCTACGAGCACGGCCTGCTCTACCTGCGCCGCTACCGCGAGTACGAGCGGCGCCTCGCCGCCGGCCTGCGCCGCATCGGCGCGAGCGCGCCCGACGCCACCGGCATCGACACGCTAGCTCCGCTGTTCGTACAGCTGTTCCCGCAGGCCGCCGACAACGAGGACCGCCAGGCCCGCGCCGCCGCCACCGCGCTGCGCCACCACCTGCTGCTGGTCACCGGTGGCCCCGGTACCGGTAAGACCACCACCACGGCGCGGCTATTGGTGCTGCTGGTCGCCCACGCCCTGCACGCCGGCCAACCCGCGCCGCGCATCGCACTTGCCGCGCCCACCGGCCGCGCCGCCGAGCGCATGGCCGAGAGCGTGCGCCACGCCGTGCAGGCGCTCACCGCCCAGGGCATCGACTTGGCACTCCTGGCCGCGCTGCCCACCGCCGGCACCACCCTGCACCGCCTGCTGGGCACCATCCCCGACAGCGCGACGTTCCGCCACCACGCCGACAACCCGCTGCCGTTCGACGTTGTCGTCGTCGACGAAGCCTCGATGATCGACCTGCCGTTAATAGTCAAGCTGGTCGAAGCCGTCGCCGACGGCGCGCGCCTGGTGCTGCTGGGCGACCCCGACCAGCTGCCCTCGGTCGAAGCCGGCGACGTGCTCAGCGGCATCCTGCGCGCGGCAGGCGACGGCGCCGCCATCGCGCGCGACGACGCGCACGCGCTGCAGTCGCTGCTGGGCCCACCACGTGGCGATGCCGGCGACACCGCGCCCGCCTTCCCCGGCCGCCACGTGCACCTGCAGCGCGGCTACCGCCAGAGCGCCGCGCTCGACCTCGCCCCGCTCGCCACGGCCGTGCGCGACGGCGACACCGCCACCGCGCTGTCGCTGCTGCGCGCGGGGCAGCTGCAGGGCGTGCACTTCCACGAAGCCGACGCCGACCCGCTGCGCAGCCACCGCGACCACCTGCTCGCGCACTGGACCGCACTCGCCGACACCACCGACCCGGCCGACGCGCTCGCCCTCGCCGGCCGCCTGCGCCTGCTCACCGCCGTGCGCGAAGGCCCGCAGGGCGCGCGCAGCCTCAATGCCCGCATCGAAGCGATGCTGTCCGGCAGCGGTGCTGCTGGCGGCAACGCGCGCCGCGGCAGCGGGGCCAACCTGGGCGCGTACTTCCACGGCCGCCTGCTGCTGGTCACCGAGAACAGCTACCGCCACCGCCTGTTCAACGGCGACATCGGCATCTGCCTCACCGACGACAGCGGCACCGTCATGGCCTGGTTCCCCGGCGACGACGCCCGCAACCCGCGCCCCTTCCACCCCGCCACGCTGCCCGCCCACGACAGCGCCTTCGCCATGACCGTGCACAAGGCCCAGGGCAGCGAGTTCGACGAGGTGTGGCTGGTGCTGCCGGAGCGCTTCAACCGCGTGCTGTCGCGGGAGTTGGTGTACACGGGGATGACGCGGGCGCGGAGGGTGCTGCATGTGGCGGGGAGTGCGGAGGTGATCGCAGACGCGTTGGCGCGGCATGCGGGGCGGTGGTCGGGGTTGGGGTGGCGGCTGGGTGGATCAGGCGTGGTTCGAGCCGCTTCCTGATAAAACCCCACCAGTCCAGATCGCCTTGCTGAAACCCTGCCAACCTGTAAGTCCGCCTTACAGGTTGAGTATTGCTGCGCTGAACCCTCGGGTTGAACGAGTTATTCGGATCACTTGATGGTTGCGATGAACTGGAATTCCATGATGCTGAGCGTCCATCGCACTCAGTCCAGCCGCCTGAACTCTCCATTTCGCGAGATGCTGAAGACGAATGGCGGCCGGATGGCGCCAGCGCGTCTGCGCATCCCCGGCAGGGCGAACACGAAGAGGTCGGCCATGTCCGATCCCGAAAGGTCCCTTCGCGCCAGCGCGAAGACGCGCACGCGCGCCTGTTGGAACATGGCCCGTTCGTGCGGATTTCGTCGGATCGCCCCATCCTTCGTCAGCACGATCCACCCGCGCCTGCCAGCTTCGGCGAGCCAGGCCACGTCGGTCGTGTCCTGCGGCAGTACATCGTCGTGCGCGATGACGGTGGCGCCCGCCGCGCGCAATGCCTCCACCACCAGCCTGCCGCCGAGACTGCGATCGACGAAGAAGGCCGGCTCGGAGGCAGCCGGCTTACGCGGCAAGCGCCTGCTGGCTCCGCACGATGTCCTCGATCATCGCCGGATCGAGGCCGTAGTCTGCCGCAAGCGACGCGATGGACTCACCGGCGATGAACCGCTCCACCACCACGTCGGTACGGATGCCGCGGCCGTCCAATACCGGACGACCAAATCCACGCTCGGGATCGATCACCACGGCCGCCAGCGGCTCCGGCGCATCGGCGCGGCGCGGTAGGTGGAGCTTGAACGGCACGCCGGAGGCGTCGCGCTCGACGAGTCGCAGGTAACGCTGGATGACATGTTTCAGGGCGAGCTGCCCGTCGCGCGAGATGTTCAGCAGGTCGCCGTACTTTTCCAAGAACAGGTCGATCCCGTCCGTCTGGAATTCGTTGTCAGCCAACGGGTGGTCGCTCGGGAACCGCTCGCGTAGGAACTCGACCGCACCGCGCACCTGCTTGAGCTCAACGCCGTGTTCCTTACGGATCGCAGCGAGCACCAGCAACTCCACCAGATTGACGAACGACAGCCGACGTCCGTTCGGATCGGCGGCATTGATGACGGGCAGGAACCTTCGGCTCTGCCCCTTGACCTTGTACCCTTGGCCGAACGACCACGCACGCACGGTCGACGCCGGCAGGCGCAGAAACCTGGCTGCCTCGGCAGCACTGTAGAGCGGCATGCGGCGAATGTCGGCGGCAGTGGGACGTTTCATGGCCGGCCTCCTGATCGGGCGAGTATAGCCCCGCGCTCGCTGCCGTAAGTCGATGTTTCCCCGCGAGAGCGACTACGGAGTAGGAGCCAATGGCGGCCATCCTTCTGAGGCCACCGACCCCGCCCACGCCTTCGCACGCGCCACCGCCTGCGCATCCTCACCGCCGCGCGAAGGCCCGCAGGGCGGACGCATCGCGGTCCCTGGTCACTGACGCGCAAGGCTGCCTCCTCGTCGAGCAGCTCGATCCCGGCCTCCACGCGGTTGACATCACCAAGGTCGGCTTCGCTTCGATCTACGAGCCGAGCGTACGCGTGGCCGCGCTAGCGCAGCACGCGAGCCGGTGGTCGGGACGGGGTGGAGGCTCGCCTCGGCCGGGGCAACGTGATGTCGTGCGGGAAGAGAGTCCCGAATCGCGGGCGCCTTACTCACGCAACACGTGGGCGAGGCGGGACCAATCTCAAGACGAAGAAGTTCCGCTAGTGATCGCAGACATAACGCGTCTGGATTGAGCTTGAGCGTGCGCTAGGATGAAAGCACGTCTCCAGCCCGCCTGCATCCATGACCGCAAAGCTGCCGTCCAACCCTATCTTCGACGCCCCTACCCCGGCCGCGCAGAAACTGGAACTGCTGCGCGAGCTGTTTCCCGCGGCCGTGCAGACCGACAAACACGGCTGCGTCACCGTCAGCGCCGCGGCCATCCAGCAGGCGCTGGACCCGGCCAACCTGGCGGGCGTGCGGGTGGAGGAAGACGGCTACGAGCTGCGATGGGCCGGCAAGCGGGAGGCCTACCACACCGCCTTCGTGCCGCCCGAGCGCATCCTGCAGCCGCTGCCCGATGACAGCAAGGACTGGGACACCACTGGCAACCTCCTGCTCAAAGGCGACAATCTGGATGCGCTACGCCTGCTGCGCCAGAGCTACTTCGGGGCGGTCAAGTTGATCTACATCGATCCGCCGTACAACACCCAGAGCGATGCCTTCATCTATCGCGACGATTTCAGCGCCCGCCAGACCGACATCTTGAAGACCCTGGGATACAGCGCCGATGCGCTGGAGTACGTGCAGAACATCTATGGCGCGCGCACCCA
The DNA here is from genome assembly GCA_001683895.1 of Luteimonas sp. ANT-B3E. Taxonomy (GTDB): domain Bacteria; phylum Pseudomonadota; class Gammaproteobacteria; order Xanthomonadales; family Xanthomonadaceae; genus Luteimonas. The sequence continues at coordinate 8,810 of LXQJ01000047.1, forward strand.
TAGCGGCTGGCTGAGTTTCATCTATCCGCGGCTGCTGCTGGCCAAAGACCTGCTGGCCGAGGATGGCGTCATCTTCATCAGCATCGACGACAACGAGCAGGCGCAGCTGAAGCTGCTGTGCGATGAGGTGTTCCAGCCCGAAAACTTCCTGTCGAACCTCATCTGGGAGAAAGGCCGAAAGAACGACGCCAAGTTTTTCTCGAACGGCCACGAGTACATGCTGGTGTACGCCAAATCGCAGACGCACTTGCGCGCCATGAAAACCCTTTGGCGCGAGGAAAAGCCCGGCGCCCGTGAAATCTGGGACCACTATCTGGAATTACGCGCCGAACGCGGCGCGGATGATGCAGCCATCGAGCAGGCTTTGCAGAGTTGGTACGCGTCACTGCCGCGTGGTCATGTGTCAAAGAAGTGGAGCCGCTACAAGCGCATCGACGAGCACGGTCCGTGGCGCGACCGCGACATTTCCTGGCCCGGCGGCGGCGGCCCGCGATACAACGTGCTGCACCCGGTCACCGGCTTGCCGTGCAAAGTTCCCGATGCGGGATGGCGCTACACGGATCCGGAGGAAATGCAGCGGCAAATCAACCTGGGATTGGTGGCGTTTCGCGAAGACGAATCCGAACCACCGTTTCGCAAGGCGCATATCCGGCCCATCCGGGAGGAAGTGGAACCGGATTCCGAAGAAGATGAGCAGGAGCAGGACGAACTCGCCACACAGGTCCGCGGCAGCTATTTCTACAAGCAGTCGCAAGTGGCGGTGCGTGCCCTGCGCGACTTGCTGGGCAGCAGCAAGATTTTCAACAACCCGAAAGACACTGACGAAATCGCCCGGTTGATCCGCTACTCCACGCCGGAAGACAAGACGGCCAGCATCCTCGACTTTTTCGCTGGCTCCGGCACTACCGCCGAGGCCGTAATGCGCCTCAATGCCGAAGACGGGGGCACTCGTAAGTTCATTTTGGTTCAAATCCCGCAGCCCATCGATGCGAAGAAGCAGAAGGACGCCCACGCCTTCGTGACCGATACGCTAGGCAAGCACGAGGCGACCATCTTCGAGATCACTCTCGAGCGCATCCGCCGTGCGGGCGCCGCGCTGGCCGCCGAACACCCGGAACTGGACACTGGCTTCCGCGTTTACGGGCTGGTGGAAGACCCGGACGCGCTGGTGCTGTCGCGCCCTTTGGCAGAAGCCACTCAGGACGACATCGCCGAACTGCAGCTGCGGATCACCGCCCCGCAGTCGCAGCACGTGCCGCGGGTGCTCGCCAACATGCTGCTGGCCGAAGGCCTGCCGCTGTCGGCGCAGCTGGAAACGCTGGAGAACGGCGCCCTGTACCGCGCTGACGACGTTCTGTTCTGGCTGCAGCCGCAACCCGTGAACCGTCTGCGTGACGCGTTGCGCGAGGCCAAGGCTGCCGGCCGGCCGATCCACGCCATCACCGCCTACGCGCCGTGGTTGACCGACGACAACATGCTGCTGGGCCTGAAGACTGTTCTGGAGACCCTGGAGATGTCCGAAGACAAGCTGCGGCTGCGGGGCTGACGCGATGGCCGCGCAATTTCAGTACCTGCGCCTGCAGCACCAGGCCGACGCGGTGGACGCGATCGAACAGGCGTTTTCCGACGTGCACTTTGCGACGCCGGTCAATGCGTTCGCCAATCCTGTCTGGAACCCATTGGATGCGGCGTCCACGCTGCGCGCCAACATCGAGCGCTTGCGCTCCGAGCAGCGCATCGACGCCGGGCAGGTGAGCGTGTCCTGCACCGGCACGCCCGCGCTGCAGCTGGACGTTCTCATGGAAACCGGCATCGGCAAGACTTTCACCTTCATCGAGACGATCCACCGGCTGCATCGCAAGTACGGGATGTCCAAGTTCATTGTGCTGGTGCCCAGTAACGCAATCCGCCAGGGCACGCTGAAGAGCCTGAAGAGCACCGCCGCGTTCTTCGCCCGCGAGTACGACAACCAAAAGATCAACGTGGTGAACTACTCGGACAAGGCGGTGTCCGGCTTCATCCATGGCGCCAACCGCGGCATCCACGTGATGGTCGCCACCTACCAGAGCTTCGCCGGCGACAGCCGCCTGATCCACAAGCGCGGGGTGGAAGCCAACCTGTTTGGTAAGGCCCGCAGCTACATGGAAGGACTGGCGCAGCTGCGTCCGGTGCTAGTCATCGACGAGCCGCATCGTTTCGAAGGCGTGCGCACGCAGGAATATCTGGCCCACTTCAAGCCGTTGATGACGCTGCGCTTCGGCGCCACCTACAGGCGCGACGACTACATCAACTTGATCTACACGCTGGACAGCCTAGAGGCGTTCCGCCAGCGGCTGGTCAAGGGCATTACCGTGGATACCGTAGGTACCGGCGCGGACATGGCCGAAACCCTCATCCTGACCGCTGTGTCCGGCACCGCGAAAGAGCGCGGCGCGACGGTGCGCTATCACAAGGCCAACGGCAAGCAGGACACGGTGACGCTGCACAAGGGCGGCAACCTGGGCGAGGCCACCGGGCTGGTCTTCCTCGAGGGGCACGTGGTGGAAAAGATCACCCGCCGCGAACTGCTGTTCACCAACGGTCTTGCGTTGCCGCTAGACGTGGCGATCGGTTACGGCATGCTGGCCGACGAGGTGCAATCGCAATTGATCGCGCGGGCCGTCTCCAACCACTTCGAGCGCGAGCCGCAGTTGTTCGCGCAGGGCATCAAAGCGTTAACGCTGTTCTTCATCGACGCCGTCCACAAGTACCTGCCCCATGGCGAGCGGCCCGCGACGGTGCGCAAGCTGTTTGAGCAGCACTACCGCACGCAGATGGCGGACATGCTCGGCCGCGACGGTCTGGACCCCACGTATCGCACCTATCTGGAACGCAGCGCTGGCGACATCGGCCGCGTGCACAAGGGCTATTTCGCCCGCTCGCACAGCGAGAAGGGCGAGGAAGAGGCGATCCGGCTGATCCTGCAGGAAAAGGAAGCCCTGCTGTCGTTCGACACCGACCTGCGTTTCGTGTTCTCGATGTGGGCGCTGCAAGAAGGTTGGGACAACCCAAATGTGTTCACTCTGTGCAAGCTGGCTCCGGGCAGTTCCCGCATCAGCAAGCTGCAGCAGATCGGGCGCGGCCTGCGGTTGGCGGTGAACCAGCAACTGGAACGCATCAGCCGCGAAGATCCGCAGTTCGACGCCATCAACGATCTGACTGTCGTGGTGCCGGCCAGCGAAGGCGATTTCGTGCGGGCCATCCAGAGCGAGATCAGTGCCGGTAGCCTTCGGCGCGTTTCTGCGGTTTTCGACGATAAGGTGCTGGCTGAGTACAACGTAGCCACCAGTACGCGCCAGGCCAACAAGGTGCTGGATGCGCTGGAGAGCATCGGCTTGATCGCGCTGGACGACGACAGCGGCCAGGCAACTCTTCTTTGGCAGCGCACGCAATATCAGGAGCGGCGCGGGGCGATCATCGCAGCATTGCGAGCGGTGCCGAACCTCCCTGAGCAAAGTGGGGCCAACATGCTCGAATACCTTGACCGCTATTACGAAGGCAGTGGCCAGGTCAAAGACAAGCGCAACGCCACGCCCCCAGTGCTGACAATCAACGCCGCGCGCTTCTACCAGTTCCGTGAGCTGTGGGGAAACCTCAACCGCGATGCGGTTTTGCGCTACGACCTGGACAGCGACGCCCTGATCGAAAATGCGGTGGAGAGCATCGAAGCCAACCTCGACGTGAAGCCATTGGCGGTCAGCGTGACTCGCAGCCACGGCGTACATCGGGTGGAGGGCGTGCGCAACGAACTGGCCGACTACAAGTCGCTGTCGTACTCCGTGTTCACCCTGGCCGGCTTTGTGCGCGAGCTGGCCAATGGCACCCGGCTCTCGCTGCGCACGGTCGCCGAAATCCTGCGCCGCCTGCGCCCGGAAACGTTCGCAACGATCCGCTTGAATGAGAACCGGGCGCTGGTCCAGCTGCGAGAGCTGATCATCCGCGCGATCCATGCGCTGGTCGTTAACAAGGTGAGCTACGAACTCCGCGAGGTCCGTGTGCAAACGGCATTGACCGACCGCGCTGGCCAATTGCTCAAGACCATCCCGATGGCAATGTGCGGCAGCGAAAGCCACATGATCGGAAATCTGGTGGTACTGGAAAAATCGTTATATGAAACGCCCGTGATGCCGGTTGACAGCCAAATCGAGCGCGTCACCACGGACGAGTCCAACCAACCGGTGATTACCGTGTTCGCAAAGTTGCCACGGGTGAACATCCCCACGCCGCTAGGCAACTACAACCCGGATTTCGGCTACGTGCTGCATTTGGACGGCAAGCCGAATGCCCTGTACATGGTGGTGGAAACCAAAGGGTACGACAGTTTTACGGATGTGCCGGAGCGGGAACGCTGGAAGATCGCAAGCGCCCAAGCGTTTTTCTCCGCGCTGGAAAAACAGCACGGCATCAAGGTTGATTTCAAGCGCAAGCTCAATGGAGATGCACTAGGTGCGCTGCTGGCGGAAATCGACCCAACGCTGGCATCGTAGCGCCGCAATAGAAAACTAGAACCAAAGACGCGGTCAGGCTCACTTACAGGCAAGACCGTAGCCGCCAACTCGTCCAGCGACTAGAAGCTCGAGCGCCTGCGCGCGCTGGGTGCCGACGCGGTCATCAACTACCGCAGCGACCCGGAGTGGGGCATGCCGGTGCGCAGGCTCACCGACGGCCGCGGCGTCGACCACGTGGTCGAGGTCGGCGGGCCGGACACGCTGGCGCAATCCATGCGGGCCACGCGCGTAAGTGGGCACATCGCGCTGATCGGCGTGCTCAGCGGCCTCGACAGCACGCTGCCTCGCGGGCTTGCCCTCGACCGCCAGCTGCGGCTGCAGGCGCTGGTGGTCGGCAGCCGCCGCCAGCAGCAGGACATGACCCGCGCGATGGAGGCCAGCGACCTGCGTCCGGTGATCGATCGCCACTTCCCGCTCGAGGAGCTGGTGGCGGCGTTCCAGCACCAGGCCGCCGGCCGGCACTTCGGGAAGATCGCGCTGGATCTTTGAGGGCGCGGATAAAGGCCCGCGGTGGCGGGCCTTTTTGGGCGGAGCGCGAGCCTTTTCGGGTGGCGCGTGAGCAGATTCGGGTGGCACGCGGGCCTTTTCGGGCGGAGCGCGAGCCTATTCGGGCGGCGCGCGGGCCTATTCGGGTGGAGCACCGGCCCGCCCAGGCGAACGGCCAGGAAATTCGGGTGGCGCGTCAGCGGGCCGGATCTGCCTCACTTCGGCGGGCGATGCCGTTACGCCAGCGATGACGCCGGATATTCGGGCGCTGGAGGCCAGCGGCCTGCGGCCGGTGATCAATCGCCACGTCCCGCTCGAGGAGCTGGTCGCCGCGTTCTGGCACCAAGCCGGCAGGCGGCACTTCGGCAAGATCGAACTCGATCTCCGAGCGCGCAGGGGACAGCCCGCAGCGGCAGACTAGCGACGCCCGGTCACATCCGCCCCGCCCACCCGTTACTGGGCCAACACCCGACGGATGACCGCCCATGAACCATACCGCAGCCCTGATGCCCCCAATCGCGGAGGCCGACTTCTTCGCCGCCCGGGGCGGTGACCGCGACGCGTTCGCGCGGCTGGTGCTGGCCACGCAGAAGACCGTGGCGTCCATCGCGCTGGCGGTGACGCGCGACGTGCAGCTGAGCGAGGACATCGCACAGGACACGTACCTCAAGGCCTGGCAGAAGATCGGCGCCATGCAGCACGCGGACAGCCTGCTGCCGTGGCTGCAGCAGGTCACTCGCCAAGCGGCCATCGACCACCTGCGTCGCCGTCGCCACCAGCCGCTCGCGCTCGACGTCGACGACGTGCGCATGGCCGGCGCCGCCGCCACTGATCCGCAGCCCGACGCTTGGCTGCACGACAGCCAGCGCGCGCAGCAGCTGGCGCGCGCGTTGGACGCGGTGCCGGACGACAGCCGCGAAGTGCTGCTGCTGTTCTACCGCGAGGGCCAGAGCAGCCAGCAGGTGGCCGCGCTGCTGGGCCTGAGCGATGGCGCCGTGCGCAAGCGGCTGCAGCGCGCGCGCGATGCGCTGCAGTCCGGGCTGCTGGCGCAGGTGGGCGAGGTGGCCCGCCACAGTGCGCCCGGCCTGGCCTTCGCGGCGCTGGTGGTGGGCGCGCTGGGGCCGCGCGAGGCGATGGCCGGCGGGGCGGGCGCGGCGGTGGGCGGCAAGTGGGCGCTGGGTGCCATCGGCAGCGTGCTGGCGGCCTTTGCCGTGGTGCTCGCCGCGGTGATGATCGACGTGCGGCTCGCCATGCGCCGCGCCCGCAGCGCCGCCGAGCGCCGAGCGTTGCTGCATCACGGCCTGGTCTACGCCGGCGTCATGGCGAGCTTCGTCGGCATCCTGTTCTGGTCGAAGCACGGCGACTGGTCGCAGGCGCGGCTACTGGCGGTATCAGGCGTCTACTCGCTGGTGATCATCGCGTTGGGCGTGGGCCGGGCGCGCATCCGTCGCCGCCATCGTGCCGGGCGGTGAGCCGACCGGGCGGCCAACGGTAATAAAGGATGCTTTAATAACGCCCGTCGCTGGCGAAGATTCCTTTGCCAGCTGCAGCAGCACTCCAAGGATGCTTTCTCATGGCGCGGAGCACTGGAACCCATGTGACCCCGGCAGTGGGCGGGGAGCAGGTCGCCGCCTTCCTGCCGCGCCCGCTGCCGCCCGCCAACCCGGATCTCGATCCGGCGTCCTGGGTGCAGCAGAACGCCCGCGCGGAAATCGCGCTGTCCCGCCTGTCCGGCATGGCGGGTCTGGTCGCATCGAGCAGCTGGCTCGTGTACGCCGCCATCCGCAAGGAGGCCCTGCTCACCTCCCAGCTGGAAGGCACCCAGGCCACGTTGACCGACCTTTTCGATGAGGAGGCCGGGCTGGCGGTGACCAATGCCCAGGACGTGGAGGAGGTGACCAATTACCTGCGAGCGTTCAACTTCGCGCGCGAGCAGCTGCGCAGCCCGGCCGGTTTGCCGGTTTCGGTGCGGCTGCTCAGGGAGTGCCACCGCATCCTGATGTCAGGCGTGCGCGGAGCCACGAAGCAGCCCGGTGCGGTGCGCACGACGCAGAACTGGATCGGCGGCACCCGGCCGGGCAATGCGCGATTCGTCCCGCCACCCGCCCATGAGGTGGGGCCGGCGCTGGGTGACATGGAGCGGTACATCCACCATCCAGGGCACGCGCTGCCACCGCTGGTGCGTATCGCGCTGGTGCACGCACAGTTCGAAACCATCCACCCCTTCCTGGACGGCAACGGTCGCATCGGGCGCCTGCTCATCGCGATGCTGCTGGAAGAGTGGAAGCTGATCCCCGAGCCGCTGCTTTACGTGTCCGGCTACCTGAAGAAGCACCAGCGCGCGTACTACGACCGCCTCTCTGCCATCCGCGATGACGGCGATTGGGAGGGGTGGGTGTCGTTTTTCCTGGAGGCCGTGGAAGCAGCGGCCGACGAGGCCCAAGGCAGCATCGTCGTCGTTGCCGCCCGCATTGCCGAGGACCGGAGGCGGGTGCTGGAACTCGGCACCAGCACCCTGGCCACGCTGCGCCTGTTCGAGCGTCTGCCCACCATGCCGAGGATCACGATCGAGCGTGCGGCGCAGGTGCTGGAAGTGAGCCCCCCGACTGCCGCAAAGGCCATCCAGGGCCTGCAGGCGGCCGACGTGCTGCGCGAGACCACGGGCCGATCGCGCAACCAGAGCTTCCTGTATGCGCGGTATGTGCAGCTGATGAAGGAGTAACGGCGCACGCGGGTGCCTTGCCGTCACCTCGCCGTTGTCACACTCCGCATCCAGACAAGCGACTCAAGGAGGCTGCCATGCGCAACCACGACACACCCCTCGACCCCGACTTCATCCAGCAGCAGCGCCAGCAGCTGGAAACCCTGCAGGCCGAATTGCAGGCGTCGGTCGAGTTCCGCGACGACGATGAAGAGCAGATGCAGGCCGAGCGCGCCCACCAGAGCCACGCCAGCGGCGGCGACGCGCAGCAAATCGCGCTGCAGGACAACAGCCGCGCCGTGAGTGCGCACGCGCGGATGCAGCTCGAGACCGTGCGGCGTGCCCTGGAGAAGATCGACGAGGGCAGCTACGGGCAGTCGGACGAGAGTGGCGACCCCATCCCGCGCGAGCGACTCGAGGCGCTGCCGGCGTCGCTGTACACGGTGGAAGAAGAGGAAGCGCGCGAGCGCGACGCCCAGCGGGCCGAGTAGGGGATGCCGCATGGACACTGAAGCCCTGCTCCGCGCCGCGCTGCGCGAGGCCGGCTATGGCCCCGACGCCATCGGCTCGGCGCTGCCGCGCATGCTGCGCATCCTGCAGGCGGAGGACGTGCGCATCGAGGCCGGCCGCCCCCTGTCGCGCAAGGAGCGCGAGTACGTGCGCGTGCAGCTGGAGCTGGGCTTCGACGTGTCGGAGATCGTGGCGGGGCTGAAGCGCTGAACCCCGCGACCGATCAGGCCCCCGGTTCGAACGCCGACAGAATCGGGCACGGCCCGGGCGCGCCGCCGCTGCAGCGCTGCGCCAGGCGCACGAGCCCGTCGCGGGCCTGCGTGAGTTCGGCGATCTTCGCGTCCAGTGCCGCAATGCGGGACACGGCAAGCGCGTGCGCCGGTTTGCGGTCCTCGGCGGCGTCCATGCGGATCAGCCCGGCGATCTCGTCGAGCGTAAAGCCGGCGGCCTGGGCCGAGCGGATGAACCGCAGCCGCCGCACGTCCTCGTCGCCGTAGCGGCGCGCGCCCGCGTCCAGCCCGCGCACGGGCACGTCGAGCAGCCCGCGCCGCTGGTAGTAGCGCACCGTCTCCACGCCGACGCCCCCCGCGCGCGCCAGCCCCGCAATCGTCATTCCGTCCATCGCTTGACTCCGTACCGTGGTACGGACTGTAGCCTGCTCCCTTCACCCACGGAGTCCCGCCATGACCGCATCCACCGGCCGGCACGCCACGCTGCATCGCATGGTCATGCCGGAGCACACCTGCCTCTACGGTATCAAGGCGCTGGACCTGCTGCGCCGGCAGGGCCTCACCGTCGACGACCGCTGGCTCACCACCCGCGACGAGGTCGACGCCGTCAAGGCCGAACACCAGGTCACCACCACGCCGCAGACGTTCATCGACGGCGCCCGCATCGGCGGCTACGACGACCTGCGCCGCCACTTCGGCAAGCGCGTGGTCGATGCGAAGGCGACGAGCTACCGCCCGGTGGTGGCGGTGTTCGCGATGACGGCGCTGATGGCGCTGGCGCTGAGCATCGCCGTCTACGGCACGCCGCTGACGCTGCGCGCGCTGGAGTGGTTCATCGCGCTGTCGATGTGCGTGCTGGCGCTGCTGAAGTTGCAGGACATCGAGCGCTTCTCCAGCATGTTCCTGGGCTACGACCTGCTCGCGCAGCGCTGGGTGCCGTATTCGTACATCTACCCGTTCGCGGAAGGCGCGGCCGGCGTGCTGATGGTGGCCGGCGTGCTGCACGTGGTGTCCATCCCGGTCGCGCTGCTGATCGGCGGCATCGGCGCGGTGTCGGTGTTCAAGGCGGTGTACATCGACAAGCGCGACATCAAGTGCGCCTGCGTCGGCGGCGACAGCCGCGTCCCGCTGGGCGCGGTGTCCCTCATCGAGAACCTGATGATGGTGGGCATGGCGGTGTGGATGTGGGTGCGGATGGTGTGAGGCGCGCGGTGCCTCACGGCATCGCGTCCGCCATGCTCGCCTCCAGCGACCGCGCGGGGTCGTCGCGGATTGCGGCGATCTGGGCGCGGCTCCAAGCCGCGGCCACGCGACCGTCGACGAGCAGCATCGCGCGGTTGACGAAGCGCTCCGCCGCTTCCAGCGCGTGCGTGGCCAGCACGATGCAGGCGCCGCCATCCGCGCGCCGCTGCAGCTCCACCTTGAGGGCCAGCGCGCTGCGCGGGTCCAGGCCGTTCAGCGGCTCGTCCAGCAGCAGCACCGGCGGCGCGTCCATCAGCCCCAGCAGGATCCCGAGCTTCTGCCGGGTGCCGAGCGAGTAGTGGTCGATGTAGCGCGGCAGCATCGGGCCCAGCCGCCAGGCCTCCGCCAGCGCCAGCGTCGCCGGCGGAACGGCGTCGAGTCCGCGGCCGCGGGCCCACAGCGCCAGCGCTTCGTGGCCGGTCAGCAGCGGCGGCAGCGCCGTCGGGTCGACGGACATGCCCAGCTGCGCGCGCGCGGCCACCGTGTCCCGGGCGAGGTCGTGCCCGGCGATACGCACCGTGCCAGTGGCGCCCGGCAGGGTGCCGGCGCAGCAACGCAGCAGCGTGCTCTTGCCCGCGCCGTTGGGGCCCACCAGCGCCACGAAGTCGCCGGCGGCGAACTGCAGGTGGATGTCGTGGAGGACGCGATGCCCGCCAAGCGCGATGCCCAGGCCTGCGATGTCGATGGCGGGGGTCACTGCGCCAACTCCCTGAGTCGTGCGACCAGCCGCGCGAGCGTGACGGGTGCGGCGAGTGCCACCGCGAGCACTGCGCCCAATGCCGCCCAGCCCGGCGGCTGGACGGACAGCAATGCCGCAAACAGCAGGACGACACAGGACATGCCGGCCACCACCGGAAACCGCGCGAGTGCGCGCGCCGCGCGCCCCGGCGGCAGTGGCAGGGGGGG
>LXQJ01000047.1:19574-24282 GCA_001683895.1 Luteimonas sp. ANT-B3E
GACAGCAGCAGCACGATGACCAGCAGCAGCACCAGTGGCCCGGGCGACGACGACCCGGGGAACGCCAGCAGCAGCACGCCCACTGGCTTGACCCCGCCGCCCGTGCGCCAGCGGCGCGTGCAGTCGCGGTGCTGCCAGGCGACCAGGTGCGGCAGCTGCGGATCCTCCAGCCACGACAGCGACAGCAGCGGAATCCGCGCGCCCTGCCGGGGCAGCGGCACGGCCGGCCGCCGCAGCGCGCGCATAGCGAACATCGCCAGCGCACCGCAGGCCAGCACCACGCCGGCGCCGAGCATTCCCACCAGCTGCAGATAACCGGTAATGCCGATACCGATGACGCTGCCCGAGACAGCCACAGCCACCCACGTCCACACAAGCAGCCCCGCGCCGGCGGTCGCCAGCAGCACGGTGTTCCGCCGGCTGCGTGCGGGCAACGGCAGCGTCGCTATCCAGCCGTCGCGCAATGATTGCGCCAGCGTCGCCATCGGCACGCGCAGCGCCAGCACCATCACCACGCCAAGCCCGATCGCACCCGCCACGCGTTGCTCGTGCAGCCAGCGCGCCGCGTCGGCATCGCGCGCCAGCAGGATGATCGCGGCCACGGTGCACATCGCGAGCAAGCCGACCGCGAGACGTCGATCACCGTCGAAAGACCGGCGCCACGTCAACGCAGCTTCGCTCCACCATGGATGCAGGTGACGCGTTGGAAGGTGGGGGTGTGTCGACAACTGCGCGGTCATTCGCCCGGGGCCTGGGTTGGCGAAGGTGGGGGTGTCTACGATAAGGGGCGGGAGCAGGTACGCGATGGTGCGAGATGGATGACTTTCACCTCCTGACGTGCAGCCAGCTGTGACACATCCGTTCGCACCTCGCCGATCAAGTCGAGGCAGTCACGAGGCGCCACGGATGACCGCGACGTCGGGATTCCCCTTTACGGAACGTATCCTCATCCTCCCTCCCGGACCGTGGACTCGGGCCGCTAGCACAGCATCAACGGAGGATGCTCGTGTCCCGTCAAGTCGTCACCGGATTGTTCGTGCTGTTCTGCGCATGCGCGTTTCAGGGCAACGAGTGGCGCTACTACCGCGGGGACGTCACGCTTTCCATCAGGCCGCGGGACCAGGTGCCAACCCGTCCAGGTCGTGTTTGTGTGGAATCCACTGGAACGCTGAACGATGAAGTGCGCTGTGCATCACGTCACGAGTGCAACACCTAGTGCTAGAGGTCTAAAGACTTTTCCCCACGCTCGGCAGGGACCGCTGATGGCTACAAGACAACCCGTGTCGTTCCCACGCGCCGTCCTGGCTTGTCTGGGCGGACTACTGCTCTGCGCGTGCACCCAGACCACACACAAAGCGCAAGCACCTTCACTCGAGGAGCCAACGGATATGGCGACGTCCGGATCTTCCAGCATGCAACCTGCTCTCAGCGCAGAGGAGATCGGCAACCGCTTCCTGAAGCTCCTCGAAGGACTCACATCGCGTGAGGACCTCAGCCTGGAGCGTGTCCAGGACGTCACGGGACTGACGCTCGAGCCCTCGAGCAAGGCGAATTTCTTTGGTCGATTGCAGCCGATGGAGGGTGGAGGCTCGTACATCATTACCTTTGTCCCGGAGACGTCGTCTATCAAGCGGGGCGTCGGCCTTGATTTCATCGCCGCCGATGCCACCGATTCGAATCTGGACGCGACTTGCGCCCTCGCGTTCGCGTCCTATCGCCTGGCACTGACAGGAATGGGCTTCGCGGAGCTGCCGATTTACGGCGAGATCGGCCAAATCCACGAATGGCGGTACTACCGCGGGGACATCACCCTGTCCCTCAATGTCCAGGACGCGGCGACTGACGCCGGAACCCGCGCGTGTGTGACATCGGTCGGAACGTTGAACTGAGCAGGAGCCACGGATGGCAACCAGACCCAACCCACAGCTGGAAGCCGCGATTCGGCATTTCGGTAGCCAAGCAGGCGCGGTTACCCACACCGAGGCGCAACTCCGCAACGCCCTGACGGCCGATGCGGATCTGGCGCGTCAACTCAACCAGCAGGCAGCTGCCGGCCAGCTCAGGGCCTTCGCTCTCGAAGCACCAGGCAACCCGCAAAATCTGACTGGCCGCTACGACAAGTCGAGCGGGACAGTGACGCTGCCAGAGAGCAGCTTTCTCCCGTCCGGCACGATCGCGAGCGATGATCTGAAGGCCGTCGTCAAAGTGCAGGCGATGACTGCTGCGCTGTCACAGATGACATACCAGGACGCAGCGCAGAGCACGCACACGGTCAGTCAGGACATGGTGTCGAACCTGCAGTCTGTATTGAACGGCTCACCGGTGCTCGCCAGCCAGATGAAGGAGGCCGTGAGGCAGGGACACGTGCAGCATTTTGGTCTTCTCGACGGACGCATGGCTGCGGGCGCCACGTACGACGGAGACATCAGGGATGGGAATCCCAAGGGCATCAACCTGCCCCTGTCGGCTTGCAAACGCAGTCAGCCGCCACGCCGCACGCACGACATGACGCGCGAGACCTGACCTTTGTACTCGGCCACGAGATCCAGCACGGCTTCAACGACGCAGCCAGGGACCAGTCGGTCCAGACATTCCTGTCCGACGTCACGCGGCAGGCGCGCGCACAAACCCCCGTTCATGACTACACCGATGAGCTTCGCAGCTACCTCGATGCTGCACGCCAGGACGAGGCAAAGGCGGAGATTGCCGGCTGGAATGCGCTTTTGAGTCTTGAACGACAAAGCGTGCCCGCGGCCGATCTTGACCACATGCTCGTCATGACAAGAAACAGCCGTGTGCGTGACTTCGTTCAACCGGACCCCAGCGCCAGCACGGCGCAGGCCACGGCAAGGCCGGGTTTGACCTTCAACCCTGACAGCACCCTGTCGCAGACCCCTGGCAACATCGCCGCGATGGGCCAGCACTATTTCGACCGACCATCGCATCTTCATGCCCAGCTGGGCGATCGTCCGGTCGGCCTCGGCGAGCACAGGCCCAACCCGACGGCTGACTACGCCAACTACTACGGTACCTGGGCGCTGGAGCAGATCGTGGCCGCGGAACACCGTGCCAATGTCATCCACGCTGGTGCCCGGCCGATGATCGCCATCGACATGGCGGGCCTGGGGCTGAAAGAGGACCTGATCGAGAAGGAAGGGCTGGACCTGGGTGCCAGCAAGGCGCCACGGCCCTATCTGGACACCAGCCAGACACCGGCGGTGCAGGGTCGCTTCGATCACACGCAAGACGGAAGCGTGAACCCCCGTCACGACCATCAGCATGTCCCGGTGGGCGGGCATCATCCGGCGACATTGCTGCAGGACCCGATCACACCCGATCAACCCGGGCATCCCGACCACGCGCTGCTCGAGAAGCTGCGGGGCGATGTGCGTCACCTGGACGCGAACGCCGGCAAGGGATGGGATACCGCCAGCGAGCGGCTGGCGGCCAGTGCCTTGGTCATGGCGAAGGAAAAGGGCTTCACCGCGCAGGACGACCTGCAACTCGCGTTCAACACCGGCACGCCGACTTTGGCGCCAGGTGAACTTCTGCACCTCTATCGCCAAGGCCCCAGCGCATCCCCCGATCCGGCAGCAAACCGCGCCTGCATCCGCACGCTCGAGGCATTGGCGACGCCTGTCGACGCCCGGTACGAGCAGGCGGATGCCGCGGGCATTGCACGCGACCGAACGCAGGCGCAGCAGGTCGAGCAGCAACACCGCGTCATGCAGGACGAGGGCGCTCGCGCCCACCATGCCGGCGGCATGTAGGGCTCATGCCGACGCCTTGCTGGGTTCCGATAGGTGCCTGGGTGCTACCTTTCATCGTGGCGTAATGCGATACCCACAGTTCAAGGATCGACGAATGAAAAAGACATGGACGTGCCTCAGTGGTGCGCTGCTTTCGGTAGCGCTGGCAGGATGCGCCGAGCATTCGCGCGGGCAGGTGGTGTCGGCGGAGATCGCGGGCAAGCCACACACCTTCGATGCGCTGGTCAGCGCCAACGATCCCCCCCAAGAGGAGCGCGTGCACTTCGTGACCGTCTTCGGCCAGCAGGCGGGCGGAGCGGAGGCGCCAAGTTTTTCGTTCCAGCTCGTGTCGCCAGAGGGCGCACGCGTTGGGACGTACCACAGCGGTCGCGATGAGCTGCATGGCACGTACCACCCTGGCGGCAGCGCGACCGTGTTCCAGGGCAACGGCTCGTACGGCACCCACTTCACGATGACGTTGACCGCGATCGACGAGTACGGCGTGGAGGGCACGTTCTCGGGCGTGCTGCAGCGGTGGGACGGCGGGGACAACCCGCCGATGCTGACGGTGACGAACGGCCGGTTCTCCGCCAGCTACAACAGGTATTGAGCCTACCGGTACGCCCCCGGCCCCCGCCATAGCGCTTGCCCCATCCGGTACACGCGCTGCATCAGCAGCACCTCGCGCGCGTCGCCGATGGTGGCGAGCTCCGGGTCGTTCGGTTCGACCATCCGGCACTCGCTGGATCCGCGCCGCAGTGCGACCTCCAGCGGGCAGACCATCAGCCGCCGGGTGCCGGGCAGCGGCAGGAACAGCTCGGTGATGCCCTCGTCGCGCCAGTTGCGCAGCAGGTCTTCGCTGATCAGCTCGTAGATCACCTGGTAGCCGCCCACCTCCAGGCTGGTGCCGGACCCGCCGCGATCGCTCCCCCGGCCGCTCCCTGTGCTGGCGCGGGCGG
>LXQJ01000048.1 GCA_001683895.1 Luteimonas sp. ANT-B3E
CCGCGCGCGAGATCCAGGGCAACATCGGTGGTCGCGCGGGTCCGGTTCTGGAACGGGCAGATGTTCGACGAAACCTTCATGACCGCCTATGCGCAGATGACCGCGCTGCCTGGCCTGAGGCTGGGCGCCTTTGTGCGCGTCGGCGACCAGCTCGACCTCGCCGCCTCACGCGTCGGCCACATCCGTCAGTGGGATCCGTTCGTGACGATGGATATCGGCCGCGGCATCAACGTGAACCTCAACTACTCCCACCAGCGGCTGGAGCGCGACGGCGGCACCGCGTTCGATGCGCGACTGCTGGACGCGCGTGCCAGCTGGCAGCTCGACCCGCGCCAGCGCCTGCGCCTGTCGGTGCAGGGCAGCGAGGTCGAACGCGACCAGGCCCTGTATACGCGCCCGGTGAACCGGCGCGCCCGAGATGTCGGCGGACAGCTGTTGTACTCGTACAAACTCGATCCGCGCAGCGCGCTGTACATGGGCTATTCGCACGGTGAAGACGATGCCTGAGCTGACAAGGCCGGGAGCAGGCAGCTCAGGGCGAGTAGCAGAATACGCATGGGTGACTCCATGATGGCGTAGGGTCGTGCCGCGATTTCCGATTCAGCCCGGCGTCCGACGGTGAGGCTGGCCATGAGCCTAAACCGCGCGGACGGCTGGCATCGACATCCGGCTATTTTTCGCTGCGGGAGTGCGAGGATCGGTCCTGGGCCTGTCGCCGATCACTCTTTGCCGCGATAGCCGAGCGTTGGCAGGAACGCGCGCACGCCGTCGAAGAATGCCCCTGGCTGCTCGATCCAAGGGAAATGTCCGCCGCGCTCGATCACTAGCAGCTTCGAGCCAGCAATGCCGCGGTGCAGGATCAGTGCCTGCTGCAACGGTGTCAGCACGTCCTCGCCGCTGGCGACGATCAGGGTCGGGGCCGTGATCCTGTGCAACTGCGGCTCCAGCGCGACCGACCAGCCCGAGGTCAGGTGAAACGCCCTGAGCGAGAACCGCACCTGCTCGAAGGCGTCCGTAGCACGCGCGGCCTTGGAGACATCACTCCAAACGATCGGTCCGACCGCGAGATTCTGTTGTTTGAACGCCTCGTCGGTCTCCGCAGGTTCGGGCGCTTTCCATACCGCGTAGGCGGAATCGAAGCCGGGGCGGCCGCGCTTCTGCTCCAGCAGCGCATTGCCGGCTTGCCGGAAGGTGCGTTCTCTCTCGAGATCCGGATCCTGCCAGGACGCCAGCGCATTGAGCAGGACAAGGCCCTCAACCCGCTGCGGATGGCGCAGTGCGTACTCCATCGCCTGCGCGGTTCCCATCGAGTGGCCGATGAACCACGCCTTCGACACACCCAGGTGCGCGCGCAGCGCCTCAAGGTCTGCGACAAAGTCCTCGATGGTGATGACATCGGACCGGGGCACCTCCGACCGCCCGCTTGCGCGCGTGTCCAGATAGACCAGGGTGAACTGCTGCTCGAGCGGCGTGAGCGTCATCGACAGGTATTCGTGGCTCGGGCCCCAGCCCGGCGTCGGAAAAATGGCCACCGGCCCACGACCCTGGACGGTGTAGCCCAGCCGAAGCCCGTTGAGCGTGGCCACATGGTCGCCCGGTGCCAGTGGTGAGCGCTCGGCCCACGCCGGAGTCGCCAGGCACGCCAGCGCAATCGCGACGGTGGCAATAAGGGTCTTCATAAGCTGGTGCTCCTTGGGTACCCGGCGCTGGTCGGGCCGGGTCACGCGAATCCTATGCCGCCCAAGCGCGAGTGGTCATCGAAATCCTGCTATTTTCTTTGGGTCGAACGCGACCACGCGTTGGAGACGCCATGGCGGAAGCACCGGCCGTTCCCCTGCAAAAGGTGCCTCCGTGGTTGGAGCACACGGTGTCCTTGCGGCGTGCGTGGTCCTGGGGCGCGATGGAGCAGTCCTGCTTCGGGCCGATCGACCTGGACGGGCCGGGCCTGCCGTTCCACCACCTCGGGATCGTGCTGGACGGCGGCATGCGCGCCGGTATGCGCGTGGACGGGCGGCGCGAGGACGCCGACATGCACCCCGGCGCGTACACCTGCATTGCGGCGGGTGACGGCGGACGCTTCTGGTGGGACCGGCCGGCGCAGATGGCGTGCTTCTA
>LXQJ01000049.1:0-4199 GCA_001683895.1 Luteimonas sp. ANT-B3E
CCTACCTCGTCCTCGCCCGCAAGTGGCGCCCCAGGCGGTTCGCCGAGCTTGTGGGCCAGGAACACGTCGTCCGCGCACTCACCAACGCGCTCGGCACCGGCCGCGTCCACCACGCCTTCCTGTTCACCGGCACCCGAGGCGTCGGCAAGACCACCATCGCGCGCATCTTCGCCAAGTCGCTGAACTGCGAGTCGGGGACCTCGGCCGACCCTTGTGGCGAGTGCGCGACCTGCGTGGCGATCGACGGCGGCCGCTTCATCGACCTGCTGGAGATCGATGCCGCCAGCAACACCGGCGTCGACGACGTCCGCGACCTGATCGACAACGCGCAGTACATGCCCGCGCGCGGCCGCATGAAGGTGTACCTGATCGACGAGGTGCACATGCTGTCGAAGGCGGCGTTCAACGCGCTGCTGAAGACGCTCGAGGAGCCGCCCGGGCACGTCAAGTTCCTGCTCGCCACCACCGACCCGCAGAAGCTGCCGGTGACGGTGCTGTCGCGCTGCCTCCAGTTCAACCTGAAGCGGCTGGACGAGGCGCAGATCGGCGGCCAGATCGAGAAGATCCTCGCCGCCGAGGGCATCACGGTCGAGCCCGGCGCGGTGCGCCAGCTGGCCAGGGCCGCCGACGGCAGCCTGCGCGACGGCCTGTCGCTGCTCGACCAGGCGATCGCCTACACCGGTGCACGGTCCGACGCCGAGCACGCCGCGGCCGGCGACGCGTTGTCCGCGGATGGCGTCCGCGGCACGCTGTCGGACGCGGCGATCGCGACCATGCTCGGCACCGTCGACCGCGGCCGGGTGGGCGCGCTGCTCGATGCGCTGGCGCAGGGCGACGGCGCCACGCTGATGGCGGAGATCGCGGCGCTCGGCGAGCTGTCGCCCGACTGGGCCGGCGTGCTGGAAGCCTTGGCGGACGCGCTGCACCGCGTGCAGGTCCGTCAGCTGGTGCCGACCAGCGAGGTCGAGGCTGACGGCGTCGACCTGGACGCCATGGCATCGGCGCTACGGCCCGAGCTGGTGCAGCTCTGGTACCAGATGGCGCTCTCGGGCCGCCGCGACCTGCCGTTGGCGCCAAGCGCACGCGCCGGGTTCGAGATGAGCCTGCTGCGGATGCTGGCGTTCCGTCCGCTGCAGGCGATGGAAGCCATGCAGGACGCAGCGCCCACGGCCGCCGCGATGGCGGCGGCGGGGTCGACGCCGGGGCGCGCGCCCGGTGCGGCCTCCGTCGCCGCAGCCAAGCCCGTCCGTGATGATGTTGCCGCCGCCCCAGTGGCGGGAAGGACGCGATCCGCGACATCCGCCCCCCCGGCTGTCCCGCGGTCGTCGCCTGCGCCGCCAGAGGCAGAGGTGCCGGACGCAGCGACCGCACCCATTGTGGGCGATGATGGCGATGGCGATGGCAGGGCGGCGCCGTCACGTGCGCGATCGAACGCAGCAGCGCGGCACACGATCGACGACGAAGCGGCCCCACCGTGGGCGGAGGCGGTGACTGCTCCGCCAGCATCCCCGTCGCGCGCGGCGCCAATCGCGGCAGCGCAGGCCAGCGCCGCGTCGCCCTCTGCCTCCGTGCCGGTCGCCATGCCAGCACCGCGGACGCCAGCCGTGGCGACCTCCTCCGAGACCCTCGACGCCGACGGCTGGCTGCGGATGGTCGCCGCGATGACCCTGCGCGGACCCGCGCGCGAACTGGCTGCGCATGCGGCGTTCGTGGCCTTCCGCGACGGGGTGCTGTCGCTGTCGCTGCCGGCGTCCGACGACCACCTGAAGGCACCATTCCTGGTGCAGCAGCTGGCCAACGCGCTGGAGGAGCCGCTGGGCTGCCTGCCCGCGATCCGGTTCACCGATGGCGACGACGCCGGCAGCGGCGCCGAGACGCTGCACGCGCGCCGCGCGCGCGAGCGAGACACGCGCCAGGGCGCGGCCGAGTCCGCGTTCCTCAACGATCCCCACGTGCAGCGACTGATGACCCGGCACGGCGCGCGCGTGGTGCCCGATTCGATCCGCCACTACGACGACTAGAGAACCGACATGCGTGGAAACATCGCCCAACTGATGCAGCAGGCGCAGAAGATGCAGGAGAACCTGCAGAAGGCGCAGGAAGAGCTTGCCAACATCGAGGTCACCGGCAGCGCCGGCGGCGGCATGGTGAGCGTGACCCTGACCGGGCGCAAGGAGTGCCGCAAGGTGCGGATCGATCCGAGCGTACTGTCGGACGCGGAAATGACCGAGGACCTTGTCGCGGCGGCGTTCAACGACGCGTCCAACAAGATCGACGCCGAGTCGCAGTCGAAGATGGGCGCGGCCACCGCCGGCATGCCGATCCCGCCGGGGATGAAGCTGCCGTTCTGACCGGGCGGCGGCAGCCGCCGGTTACCATGGCGGCACCATGCCCGTGACCCTCCTCGAGCAGCTGATCGATGCGCTGCGGATCCTTCCCGGTGTCGGCCAGAAGACCGCGCAACGCATGGCGTACCACGTGTTGGAGCGCGAACGCGACGGCGGTCGGCGACTGTCAGAGACGTTGGCAAGCGCGATAGAACGCATTGGGCACTGCACACGCTGTCGCGATTTCAGCGAGACCGAGACCTGTGCCACCTGCGCCAGCGCGTCGCGCGACGGCCACCAGCTGTGCGCGGTGGAATCGCCGGCGGACCGGCTCGCGATCGAACAGGCGACCGGTTACCGCGGGCTGTACTACGTGCTGCAGGGGCGGCTGAGCCCGCTCGACGGCATCGGCCCGGCGGAGCTCGGGCTGGACCGGCTGGCGCGCCGGTTGGCAGAAGGCGGGGTCAGCGAGCTGATCATCGCCACCAACCCCACCGTCGAGGGCGAGGCCACCGCGCACTACCTCGCGCAGCTGGCGCGCCAGCACGGGGTGCGCCCCAGCCGCCTGGCGCACGGCGTGCCGCTGGGCGGCGAGCTGGAATACGTCGACCGCGGCACGTTGTCGCACGCGTTCGGCAGCCGCGGCGACATGCCCTAGCGGCACGACGGCTGACGCCGCTTGCGTGCGCGGGCACGGCGCGGTCCACTCCGGGCTCCGTTCCCGGAGCATGCCACCATGGCCGACGACACCCTGTTCCATCGCATCATCCGCCGCGAGATCCCGGCCGACATCGTCTACGAGGACGAGCACCTGGTCGCCTTCCGCGACATCGCGCCGCAGGCGCCGGTACACGTGCTGTTCGTACCCAAGGACACCGTTCCGACGCTGGACGCGCTGGATCCGGACCAACCGGAACTCGTCGGACGCCTCGCGATTGCGGCGGCGCGCTATGCGCGTGCGCAGGGGCTTGCCGATGACGGCTACCGGGTGGTGATCAACTGCAACCGCGACGGCGGGCAGACGGTGTTCCAGCTGCACCTGCACCTGCTGGCAGGCGCGCCGATGGGATCCTTTGGCGCCGCGCAGTGAGCATGCGCGCGCACCCGGCGTGCGCGTGTGCGCATCAGAACACCGCGCTCACCACCATCCCCACCATGGCCACGGCGCCGGCCGCGTGACCTGGCTGCCGCGCGGACGCTGCGGCCACAGGTAGACGGTATCGGCGGCCAGCTGCGGGAAGCGATAGTCGTAGCCGCCGATGCGCCGGTTCTCGTAGCCGTCGATGCGCCCGGTGAAGGTGACCTCGCGGTTGTTCTCGAACACCGCGGGGTCGTAGAAGCCGGTGCGGCAGGCGATGAAGCGCCCGCCGGCGTCGCCGTCGCGGTGGAACGGGCGGCCGGCGGCGTCCAGCCGTGACGACACCATCTCGAAACAGGTGCTGTTGCTGCGCGGTTCGACCTGGACGATGCGGCCGCCCCAGCGCACGACGGTGCCGGTGCTGTCGCCGGCCGCGGCCTCGCGCGGGGTCAGCGGCGGGAAGTCGCCCTGCAGCGGACCGCGCTGGGTCGC
Organism: Luteimonas sp. ANT-B3E; assembly: GCA_001683895.1. Taxonomy (GTDB): domain Bacteria; phylum Pseudomonadota; class Gammaproteobacteria; order Xanthomonadales; family Xanthomonadaceae; genus Luteimonas. Next base: position 3,898 of record LXQJ01000049.1, read on the forward strand.
GCAACCGGCCACCAGCGCGATCGCGAGCAGGGCGCCGGCACACGCGCCGATGCGGGGTGCGCGGAATGGCGCGGGAAGGCGGGTCGGCATCGCGGAACTCCGGTGGAGTAGCTGTCGGTGGTGCATCAGGGACGATGCGCGCGCAGGTCGCGGACCAGGGTCCCGGTATCGAGCATGCCCGGCGCGCGGTGAGCGTAGCGCCAATCGGTCACGCGGTCGCCGAGCGCGACCAGCGCCGCGGCCTGCGGCCGTGCCGCCGCGACCCGCCGCGTCCAGTCGCCGGCCGGTTCGTGCGCGGCGCG
>LXQJ01000049.1:4289-5918 GCA_001683895.1 Luteimonas sp. ANT-B3E
CGTCATAGCGGCGTGCAAGTCGCCGCCAGGCGCGCAGCACCGGGTCGCGCTCGCGCTCGCCGCGCGCCAGCAGCCAGGCCATCGCCAGCAGCCCGGCGCCGCCAAGCACCGCGAACAGCGCCACCAGCTCGCCGGGATCGAGGTCGTCGATGCCGAACGGCTGCAGCAGCCGCTGCTGGCGGCCGGCGTCGAAGCCGAGCATGAAGTCGTTCCAGCCGCGACGCAGCCAGTCGCCGAAGTCGACCACCGGGCTCAGGCCGCCGAGGTCGCCGAAAGCGCCCTGCGCGCGGTCCTCCAGGGTGTCGAAGATGCGCTCGGGGGCGACCGCGGCCGTGGGGTCCACGCGGGTCCAGCCGCGCGTCGGCAGCCAGACCTCGGCCCAGGCGTGCGCATCAGACCGGCGCACCACCCAGTAGTCGCCGTAGCGGTTGCGGTAGCCGCCGACATAGCCGGTCACCACCCGCGCGGGGATGCCGGCAGCGCGCATCAGCACCACGAACGAGGAGCTGTAGTGCTCGCAGAAGCCGGTCTGCTGGTCGAACAGGAACTCGTCGACCGAGTTGCGCCCCAGCAGCGGCGTGTCGAGCGTATAGGCGAAATCCTCGCGCACCCAGGCCAGCGCGCGCGCGACGATCGCCGCGTCCGCCGCCGCGCCGCTGCCGGCATCCGTGCGCCAGCGCGATGCCAGCGCCACCGTGCGCGGATTGAAACCCTCGGGCAGGCGCAGCGCGGCCTGTCGCAGCATCACCCGCAGCGTCGGTTCGAAGGTCGCCGGCGGCGACGACGTCATCCGCCAGCGGGTCGTGGACGTCAGCGGCCGCGGCGAGAACAGGCCGTGGTCGAGAGAACGCTCGATGCCTTCGGGCGGCGCCAGCGCCAGCTCCAGCGCGACCAGCTGGCGGCGATCCGTGGGCGCGACCTCCAGGGTGTAGGAGTAGCGTTCCGCCGATGGCGTCACCGGCGCCGCGGGGATGTTGCGGAACCATCCCGGCTGCGTCCATTCGCGACCGTCGAAGTTCCACAGCACCGGACCGCGCCAGTACATCCCTGATGTCGGCGGCGCCGCACCTTCGAAGGTCGCGCGCAGCGCGACGGTGTCGTCGGTCAACAGGTCGATCCACTCGCCCGGCGCCATCGTGTCCGACAGCCCCGGGCGCGCGAGCGCGCGCTCCGGGACGCCCCATAGCGGCGTGCCCACCCGGGGGAACAGGTAGAACGCCGCCAGCGCCAGCGGCAGTCCCACCGCCGACAGCCGCGACACGGTGGCGAAGCGCCGCAGCGGGGAGGTACCGCCGGCGGCTGGCTCGGATTCCCGCTCCGAGACCCGCAGCAGCGCGGCCAGCGCCAGCGTCGCGCCGCCGAGCCCGAGCGCGAGCGACAGCGGGCCCTGGTCGAGCAGGAAGGTCGCGAACGGCGCAAACAGCGCGAAGCCGACGAGACTCCGGGCATCGCGCAACGTCACCAGTTCCAGCGGCTTGATCGCCAGCATCGCCGCCAGCAGTGCGCAGCCGGTGTCGCGGCCCAGCCTGACGCCGGTCGACGACAGCACGAGGCCGACCAGCGCCACCGCCAGCAGCAGTCGCAGCCAGCCGGGGACCCGCCGGCGCCACGCCAGCGCCGCGGGCGCGG
>LXQJ01000005.1 GCA_001683895.1 Luteimonas sp. ANT-B3E
CGGCTACCGGGACGACGCCTACTTCTTCCTGAAGATCCCGGCCGCCTTCCCCGGACTTGGGTGAAGAACCAATAAAAAGCCCCGCAGGCAGGGGGGGCCGGCGGGGCTGGGAATGGGGCTCGGGGAGAAGCCTGACATTCCAGCGATCATCTCCAGGGGAGGGAGGTGATCTGCGGCAGACGTTGCATCCGCCGCCGGGCAATCAGAACACCGCGTACATGGATGATCCGTGAAGGGTGGAGTTAATAATCTGTTGGGTTCAGCGCACGTTTACCGCGCCGTGGGAGTGACGTCCTATGGCGGTCAATGCGCTTCATCCCAGTTGTTGCCGACGCCGCTGTCGACCACCAGCGGAACGCGGAGTTCCGCTGCCGCGACCATCCGTGACGACACGCCCGAGACCAGCTCGTCGACGAAGCCTTCGTCGACCTCGAACACCAGCTCGTCGTGCACCTGCATCACCATCAGTGCGCGCCCCGCATGGCCCTCCAGCCAGCCGTGGATCGTCGCCATCGCGCGCTTGATGATGTCCGCGGCGGTGCCCTGCATCGGGGCGTTGATGGCGGCGCGCTCGGCGCCGGCGCGCAACCCGGGATTGCGCGCGTCGATGTTGTCGAGGTAGAGGCGGCGGCCGAACACCGTTTCGACGTAGCCCTGCTCGCGCGCCTGCTGCCGCGTGCGGTCCATGAATCCACGCACGCCGGGATAGCGCGCGAAGTACAGCGCCACGTAGTCCTGCGCCTCGCCGCGCGAGATGGCGAGGTTGCGCGCCAGGCCGAAGGCACTCATGCCGTACATCAGACCGAAGTTGATCGCCTTGGCCGCGCGCCGCTCGTTGACCGTGACCTCGGCCAGCGGACGCGCGAAGACCTCGGCCGCCGTCGCGCGGTGTACGTCGACGCCCGACGCGAATGCGCCCAGCAGCCCGGCGTCCTGCGACAGGTGGGCCATGATCCGCAGCTCGATCTGCGAGTAGTCGCAGGCGACGATGCGCCGACCCTCGGGCGCAACGAAGGCCTCTCGGATGCGGCGGCCGTCCGCGGTGCGGATCGGGATGTTCTGCAGGTTGGGATCGCTCGACGACAGTCGACCGGTGGCCGCGCCCGCCTGGTGGTAGCTGGTGTGCACGCGGCCGGTCGACGGGTGGACCATGTCGGGCAGCTTGTCGGTATACGTGCTGCGCAGCTTGGCGAGGCCGCGGTAGTCGAGTATCACGCGCGGCAGTTCGTGCTGGTCGGCGATCGCCTCCAGCGCCTCCTCGTTGGTCGACGGCTGCCCGGACGGGGTCTTGACCAGCGCCGGCAGCTTCAGCTCGTCGAACAGCAGCGCGCCCAGCTGCTTCGGCGAGTCGAGGTTGAAGCTGCGCCCTGCGAGCTCGGTCGCGCGTAGCTGGTACACCAGCATCCGGCGCGCGAGGTCCGCGCCCTGGCGGCGCAGCTCGTCGCCGTCGATCATCACGCCGTTGGCCTCGATGCGCTCCAGCACCGGCACCAGCGGCATCTCGATGTCGCGGTAGACCTGCGCCAACGCCGGCTCTGCCGCTAGCCGCGCGGACAGCGCGCGGTGCAGGCGCAGGGTCACGTCGGCGTCCTCGGCGGCGTACGGCGTGGCGTCGTCCAGCGCCACCTGCGAGAACAGGATCTGCTTCGCGCCCTTGCCGGCGACGTCGGCGTACCTGATCGTGTCGTAGCCCAGGTAGCGCTTCGCCAGCGAGTCCATGTCGTGGCGGCTGCCGGTGGCGTTGAGCACGAAGCTCTCGAGCATGGTGTCGTCGTCGTAGCCGGCGACGGCGACGCCGTGGCGGCGCAGCACGTGCAGGTCGTACTTGCCGTGCTGCCCGACCTTGCGCAGCGCGGGGTCTTCGAACAGCGCGCGCAGCACGTCCAGCACCTCGGCCATCGGCAGCTGCGCCGGTGCCCCGGGATAGACGTGCGCCACCGGGATGTAGGCCGCATCGCCCACCTCCGCGCAGACGCTGATGCCGACCAGGTTGGCCTGCATCGGGTCCAGCGAGTCGGTCTCGGTGTCGAACGCGAATGCGCCCGCGTGCCGCAGCCGCGCGGCCCAGGCATCGAGGCGCTCGCGCGTCAGCACGGTCTCGTGGCGTCCGGGCGCGGCCAGTGCCGGGTCGAGGCCGTCGACCGGCACCGGCGCGGCGCGTGCATGGCCCGCGGCGGTCGCGCGCAGCCCGGCGCGGTCGGCCGCGGCGTCGCCGCCGTCGAGATCCTTCAGCGCCTGGGTGAATCCGTAGCGCTGGTACAGCACCCGCAGCCTGTCGGCGTGCTGGTCGCGCAGCGCCAGGCCGGTGGGCGCGACGTCCAGCGGCACGTCGGTGCGGATGGTGGCCAGCGTGCGGTTGAGCGGCAGCCGGTCCAGCGCCTCGCGCAGGTTGTCGCCGACCTTGCCCCTGATGTCGGCGGCGTGCGCGATGACGCCATCGAGCGAACCGTGCGCGGCCAGCCACTTGGCCGCGGTCTTCGGTCCGCACTTGTCGACACCGGGGATGTTGTCGACGCTGTCGCCCATCAGCGCCAGCAGGTCGACGATCAGCGCCGGCGGCACGCCGAACTTGTCGACCACCGCGTCGTCGCTATCCAGCCGGCTGCCGGTCATGGTGTTGACCAGCGCGATCGCACCGGTACCGTCACCGCCCGCGCGCACCAGCTGCGCGAAATCCTTGTCGCCGGTGGAGATGGTGACGTCGATGCCGGCAGCGGACGCCTGCAGCGCCAGCGTGCCGATGACATCGTCGGCCTCGACGCCGGCCACGCGCAGGATCGGCATGCCCAGCGCCTCGACGATCTCGCACATCGGCTGCAGCTGGGCGCGCAGCTCGTCGGGCATCGGCGGGCGGTTGGCCTTGTAGTCGGCATAGAGGTCGTCGCGGAACGTGCGCCCCGGCGCGTCGACCACGAAGGCGACGTGATCGGGCCGCTCCTTCAGCGTCGAGCGCAGCATGTTGACCACGCCGAACAGCGCGCCGGTGGGTTCGCCCTGCGGGTTGGTCAGCGGCGGCAGCGCGTGGAAAGCGCGGTAGACGTAGGAGGAACCGTCGATCAGCACAAGGCGGGTCATGGCGGGATTCTACGTGCCTCCACCGCGTCGCCGCCGCGCCTCACCCGGTGCCCCGGCCCCGCGCGGCATACTCCACCGCCGCCGCCGGAGTACGTCCATGCATGCCCCCCATGCCCTGCTGTCCGCCGTCTTCGCCGGCGCCATCCTCGCGGCCACGGGCTGCGCGACCCTGGGCGCCGATCCGGAGCTGCCGGCGGACGCGGTGGAAACCACCCGCACCGAGCCCAACGGCGACGTCATCACCGAATACCGCGTCGCCGGGCAGCTGCGCGCGCTGAAGGTTACGCCGTCCCGTGGCGCTACCTATTACCTCTACGACCGCAACGGCGACGGCGTGGTCGACCGAGAGCGCGACGGCGTGCAACCGGTGTACTTCAAGCTGTTCGGCTGGGACTGAGCGCACGCGCCGCGCACCCCTTCCACGTCGCTCCTTCCCGCCGCGATCCGCATGCCCGGCCCGGGGTGGTTAGCATGTGCCGCGCCCGACGTCCCTCCCGCCACCGATGACCGCGATGCCGCTGCGTGACGCCTTCAAGCCACTGCTGACGACCTGGCTCACCGGACTGCTGGCGGTGCTGCCGCTGGTGCTGACCGTGGTGCTTGTGGGCTGGGTGGTCGGACTAGTCAACCGGGTACTGGGGCCCAGCAGCCTGTTCGGCCGCACCTTCACCGTCTTCGGCGAACCCTTCGCCGCGCGCCCGATGCTGGCGTATCTGGTCGGCACCTTGCTGGTCATGGTGCTGATCTACGTGCTGGGGCTGCTCGTGCGCTCACGGCTCAAGAAGCCGGCCGCGCTGCTGGTGGACAGGACCCTGCGCCGTATCCCGCTGGTCGGCAGCGTGTATTCGCTGGCAGAGCGCTTCGTGTCGGTGATCGGCATACGGCAGGAGGCCGATATCGCGACGATGCGGCCGGCGTGGTGCTTCTTTGGCGGCGACGGCGCCGCGGTGCTGGGCCTGCTGCCGAATCCGGAACCGATCGAGATCGACGGTCGCATGTACCTGACCGTGCTGGTCCCCACCGCGCCGGTGCCGGTCGGGGGCGGGCTGCTGTACCTGCCGGTGGCGTGGGTGAAGCCCGCGGACTTCGGCATCGACACGCTGACCAGCGTCTACCTGTCGATGGGCATCACGCCGCCACGGAGACCGCGCGGTCCCCCGCGGCACGTGCCACCGGCACGCTGAATCCGCGCTGGCGGGATCGCGGGCGATCACCGGGGATCCCGCGGGGACACGCGGCGGGCGATGCTAGACTCCGCGTCCCCGTGGGGAGTAGCCGGCTACCTCGTCAGGTGAGGAAGCGTCCGCGTCAACATGCTCGGCCGTCGAATCGGCCGTGGCGCGGGATACCGTCCAGGTTGGCAAGACCATCGGCGAACAGGCGCAACACGCATCGTGGGCGCGCCTGTCCGTCGAACGTCGCCAAGCCCCCGCGGACCCGCCATGCACCCCCTCTCGATCCTCCTGCTCGGTATCGCGATGTCGAGCGATGCGTTTGCCGCCGCCGTCGGCAAGGGCGCGGCGATGCGCAAACCGCGCTTCCTTGAGGCGCTGCGCGTTGGCGCCATCTTCGGCACCATCGAGGCGACCACCCCGGTCATCGGCTGGGCGCTGGGGCTGGGCGCCGCGGCCTACATCACCGCGTGGGACCACTGGATCGCCTTCGTGCTGCTCGGCGCACTCGGCCTGCGGATGATCCGCGAGGGTGCGCGCGGCCTGCGCGGCCGCGGTCGCGACGATGTCGTCGCCATGGATGGGCATGGCGCCGCAGCGTCGCCGCACGGACATGGCTTCTGGGCGCTGGCCGCGACCGGCTTCGCCACCAGCATCGACGCGATGGCGGTGGGCGTGGGGCTGGCGTTCCTCGATGTCAACATCGTCGTGGTTGCGGCGACGATCGGCGCGTGCACGCTGGTGATGGTCACCTGCGGCATCCTGCTGGGCCGGGTGCTGGGCACGCTCGCTGGCCAGCGCGCGGAGATCGGCGGCGGCGTGCTGCTGATCGCGATCGGCTCGGTGATCCTCTATGAACACCTGTCGCGTGGTGCATGGCCCGGCCTCGCATAGCGTTGGTCTTCGCATGCGATGTGTGGAAGCATCGAAACCGGCCCGTGTGCGGCCGGGAGACTGACGGCGATGCCGGAGCGCGAGCGCAGGACCAGCGAGGAACACACTGCGGCCCTTTTGCGACAAGGGCTGACCGCCGCGCAGCTGCGCGCGCTGGAGACGCTGGAGCAGTTCCAGTGGACGCTGGCCTTCGTGCGCCGACCGATGTTCCAGGACCCGCTGCCTGTCGTCACCGACCGCAGCGGCGAGCGCCGCGCGGTGCTGCGTCCCGACGGGACGCTGGATGAGTCGCCGGGGCTGCAGCTGCGCGGCTAGCCGCGCGGTTCGACGGATCGATGGACGCTGCGTCCCATCGCGCACGACCGGCGACTGTTTGCGCGACGACCGCTGTTTCACCGCGGTCATTGCACACTGCCCGCCCGAACCGCGACACACGATCGCGCGCGAGCTGAAGGGCCTGCAGGACATCGTGTCGATGTCTGTCACCCACTGGCTGATGGCCGATGACGGCTGGAACTTCGCGCCAGCCGACGGCGTGGTACCGGACGACGTCAACGGCGTCGAAGCGATCTGGCAGCTGTACGCGAAGAGCGACGCCGGCTACAGCGGGCGGGCGACGGTGCCGGTGCCGGTGCTGTGGGACAAGCAGCGCCAGTGCATCGTCAGCAACGAGTCCGCGGACATCCTGCGCATGTTCAACAGTGCCTTCGACGGGGTCGGGGCAGCCCCCGGCGACCTGTACCCGCAGGCGCTGCGCGGAGAGATCGACGCCCTCAACGCGCGGATCTACGACACGCTCAACAACGGCGTGTACAAGGCGGGCTTCGCCACGTCCCAGCACGCGTACGACGACGCGGTGCAGAAGGTGTTCGCGACGCTGGACTGGCTGGAGGGCCTGCTCGCCGACCGCACGACGCTGTGCGGCGACGCGCTCACCGAGGCCGACTGGCGGCTGTTCACCACGCTGCTGCGCTTCGATGCCGTCTACCACGGCCACTTCAAGTGCAACCTGCGACGCGTTGTGGACTACCCGGCGCTGATGGCCTACACGCGGCGGCTGTACCAGCAGCCCGGCGTGCGCGGGACGGTCGACTTCGCGCACATCAAGCGCCACTACTACCAGAGCCACCGCCACATCAATCCCACCGGCATCGTGCCCGCGGGCCCCGACATCGACTTCTCCGCACCGCCGGGCGCCTGACGCCATCCCCGGTCAAGCGCGCGCAGGCAGTGGAACGCCCGTTCCGGCGCCGGCGCGACAAAAGCGCATACTCGGGCTCCCCCAGACGGATGTGTCTCGTGCACAACCACGTGGAGTTCTTCAAGCTGCACCTCGTCGACGGCCAGAGCATCGGTCCCGACGCGCTGCGCGTGCTGTGGTCGCGTGCCTGCGAGACCAGCGACGTCAGCGTCGGCCGGCAGGCGCGGCGCACCACCTACGGCATGAAGGACGTCTACTCGCTGTCCGCCTCGCCGCGGCTGCGCGACCAGCCCACGATCGAATCACGGCTGAAGATGCTGCTGCTGGAATCGCGGCTCACGGCATCGGTCACCGCGGTCCATGTGTAGCCGCCCGCGCGCGGCCTGCGGCGGCGCTCCCCGGGAGGATCGCCGTGGGCTATGACATCGGCATCGGCCTGTGCATGTCCGCGGATGCGGGTGTCGTCGCGGTCAAGCTCGACAGCGCGATGGTCAGCAAGCTGGTGCCCGGGCGCGGATGGAAACGCTCGGGCACCAGCCTGCTGCGGTTCGCGCCGGCCGTGGTCAGCGACCGTCGGCCGCCGCGCGCCGGCGAGGAGGTCTACCTCGCGCGCGAGTCCATCGAGCGCCACCCGCAGGCCGAGCTCGACCTCGACGGCGACGGGCACCTGGTGGCGGTCGACCTGCGCCGGCTGCTGGACGGGCTGGACCCGGAGACCCGGCCGCAGACGCCGGTCAACCGCAACAAGCGTTGACGCAAAAGGGCGTCGACGGCACGCCACGGCCGGCGCGCAGCCCCTGTCACGGGATGGCACACGCGTCCGCCCTGTCAACGCGGCGCCGACTCCACCGCGCGTGCGTCCTTGCGGAACACCACCACGTGTTGCCATGGCAGCGTCTCGGCGGTGCGCTCCCAGCGCAGCGCGTGACGCCCGGCTTCGCGCCGGATCTGCAGCTCGGTCATCCTGTGCAGCGGCTTGATCGGCACCGCCGGATCCTCCGCGCGATACTCCACGAACACCAGACGACCGCCCGGCTTCAGCGCGCGCACCACCCGCTGCAGCATCTCGTGCGGGTATTCGAGCTCGTGGTACACGTCGACCATCAGCGCAAGGTCGATCGATGCCGGCGCCAGCCCGGGGTCATCCACCTCGCCCTGCACCGCGACCACCCGCGACATCCCCGGCTGCCGCGCCAGTGCCTGCAGCCGCGCCACCATCTGCGGCTGCACGTCGACCGCGTAGACGCGGCCCCTGGCGCCCACCAGCGGCGCGATCCGTCGCGCGTGGTAGCCGGTGCCCGCGCCGATGTCGGCAACCGCCATGCCGGGGGTCAACCGCAGTTCGCGCAGCAGCAGGCTCCCGCGCTCCTCGCGTTCGCGCTCTTCGCGCTCGAGCCAATCGGCACCCTGCCAGCCCATGATCCGCGAGATCTCGCGGCCCTCGTAGGTCTTGCCGATGCCATCCGCGGTCGGCGCGATGCGGCCGTAACCAGCCGCAGCGTCCCGGGTCGATGCAGCCGCGGCGGGCCGCTGGCGATCCTGCGCCGCGCCCACCGGGCAGGACACCAGCGTGGCGGACAGCAGGAGGGTCGCGAAGGTTCGCTGCAGCATGTCGCACCTCGAAGACGGAGGGATTCCACACCAGCCCACCGCCGACCTGGTCGGGTTGGATCATCCGGGAATGCGCCGGAGATACGGTCGCCGCCGGCCGCTGGACGCGTCGCCAGCCCCCTGACGCCACGCCGTGCGCGCTCAGGCAGTGCTGCCCGCCGCCCACCCCTGCGGGCGCCGCGCATAGAGACCGCTGTCGAACATGTACCGGTGCTTGCGGTACACCAGAGCCTCGACCTCGTCCGTGAGTTCGGCCTCCACACCGCCCGCATAGCCGGTGGCGTTGGCGTGCGGGAACGGGAACGCCGCGTCGGGTGTCAGGAAAGGCGCGACCACGCGCGGGAAGTCCTCCGCCAGTGTTTCGTAGCGCAGCAGCGCGAGGTTGCGGGGCAGCCCGCCGTCGACCAGGAAATAGCCTTCCTGCGGCGTGTGCCTGCGGTGGTATCCCGCGCGCGCGACGAAGTCGCTCAGGTCACCCGACGTGCGCTCCAGCAGTCCCGGGTTGTGGCGCTCGCGTTCGCGCACCGCGGGCAGTTTCATGTACTGGTAGTGCGAGTACTCCAGCGTGTAGGGATGGCGGATGACGGCCACCACGCGCTCGAAGTCCGCGAGCGTCCTGCCGTCGATGGCGTGCACGTACGCCAGCGCCTCGGGCAGCGTGCAGTGGCGCTTGATGTCGGTACGCGCCTGCATGCCCGCGATGCCCAGCGGCGCCAGCTCGCGGTCGGCGTCGGCGTGGCAGTTCCACGCCGGCCCCTGCAGGTTGCGCAGCAGGAACTCCGAGCAGCTAGAGCCACCGGTCTTGCCGATGTGGATGAACATCATCGCTTCGTTGAAGATCATCGCGTGTGCCGCGCCGTCAGGCGGGCTGCAGGTTGGCGTAGGCCATCACCAGCCACTTGCTGCCCACGTCGGCGAAGTTGACCTGCACGCGCGCATGCGCGCCGGCGCCCTCGATGTCGGTGACCACGCCGCCACCAAACCTGGCGTGGGTGACGTTCTGGCCCAGGCGCACGCCCGGCGACTCCTCGACCAGCGCATGCCCGTGGACGCGACGCGGCGCGTGCGCGAACACCGAGCGCATCGCCTGCGCCTGCGCCTGCGCCTTCGGCCGCACCTCGTGCAGCAGCGCCGGCGGGATCTCGCGCAGGAACCGCGAGGGCAGCCCGAACATGTCCTGCCCGTGCAGGCGTCGCGACTCGGCGTGGCACAGCACCAGCTTCTGGCGCGCGCGGGTGATGCCCACGTACGCCAGCCGCCGCTCCTCCTCCATCCGCCCGGCCTCGTCGGCCGATCGGCCGTTGGGGAACAGGCCCTCCTCCATGCCCGGCAGGAACACCAGCGGGAACTCCAGCCCCTTGGCGCTGTGCAGGGTCATCAGCTGCACGCCGTCCTCGCCGGCCTGGGTCTGGCCCTCTCCCGCCTCGAGTGCGGCATAGGCGAGGAACGCGACCAGCTCGCCGAGCGCTGCCTCGCCGTCGTCGGCCTGCGCCTTGTCGTCGCCGTGCACGAACCGCGACGCCACCGACACCAGTTCGTCGAGGTTGTCGACGCGCGAGTCCACCGCGCCCTTCGACTCCCGGTCGTAGTGCTCGCGCAGGCCCGACCGCACCAGCACGTGGTCGACCTTGTCCTGCAGCGTCAGCGCCGCGACCTCGGCGCCGATCGCCTCCAGCAGCGCGTGGAACGCCGCGAGTGCGTTGCGCGCGCGCGCCGCCAGCGCGCCCTTGCGCGACACCCGCAACGAGGCTTCCCACAGCGACACCGCGTCGGTGCGCGCGCGCCGGCGCACCTCGTCGAGCGTGCGCTCGCCGATGCCGCGCGTGGGCGTATTCACCGCGCGCTCGAACGCGGCGTCGTCGGCGCGATTGCCGACCAGCCGCAGGTAGGCGAGCGTGTCCTTGATCTCGGCGCGCTCGAAGAAGCGCACGCCGCCGTAGACCCGGTACGGGATCTGCTCGCCGACCAGCACCTCCTCGAACGCGCGCGACTGCGCGTTGCTGCGGTACAGGATCGCGCAGTCGCCGTGGCTGCCGCCGTCGCGCACCCACTGGCCGATCCGGTCGACCACGTAGCGCGCCTCGTCGATCTCGTTGTAGGCGGCGAAGACGTCGACCGGGTCGCCGCCGCCGGCGTCGGTCCACAGCTTCTTGCCCAGCCGGCCCGGGTTGTGCGCGATGACCGCGTTGGCGGCGTCGAGGATGTTGGAGGTGGAGCGGTAGTTCTGCTCCAGCCGGACGGTGTCTGCACCGGGGAAGTCGCGCAGGAACGCCTGCACGTTCTCGACCTTGGCGCCGCGCCAGCCGTAGATCGCCTGGTCGTCGTCGCCGACCGCGAACACCTGGCCGCTGCCTCCATCGGCATCGCTGCCGGCGAGCACGCGCACGAACGCGTACTGGATGGAATTCGTGTCCTGGAACTCGTCCACCAGCACTTGGCCGAAGCGCTGCCGGTAGTGCGCCAGCAGCGCGGCGTTGTCGCGCAGCAGCTCGTGCGCGCGCAGCAGGATCTCGGCGAAGTCGACCAGGCCCGCGCGGTCGCAGCGCTCCTGGTACAGCGTGTAGGCGCGCAGCATCACGTCGGCCCACTCGTCGTTGCCGTCGCGGCCGCCCGCGGCGATGTGCTGCGGCCGGCGGCCCTCGTCCTTCTGCGCGTTGATCCACCACGCGATCTGGCGCGGCGGGAAGCGCGCGTCGTCGACCTCGAGCTGCTGCACCACCCGCTTGACCAGCCGCAGCTGGTCGTCGCTGTCGAGGATCTGGAACGCTTCGGGCAGCTTCGCGTCCTGCCAGTGCAGCCGCAGCAGGCGGTGCGCCAGCCCGTGGAAGGTCCCGATCCACAGCCCGCGCCCGCCGCCGGGCCCTGACTGCCGCAGCAGCGCGTCGGCGCGGTGGCGCATCTCGCCGGCGGCCTTGTTGGTGAACGTCACCGCGAAGATGCCGTGCAGCGGAACGCCGAAGACCTCGTGCAGCCACGCGACGCGGTGGGTCAGGACGCGGGTCTTGCCCGAGCCGGCGCCGGCCAGCACCAGGTAGTGCCCCGGAGGCGCCGACACGGCCTGGCGCTGTGCCTCGTTGAGGCCATCTAGCAGGTGGGAAACATCCATCGGCGGATTTTACGCGACCGCCATCGCGGCCCACCGGGCCACGTGCCTGCGCCTGCCGGCGCGGCTGGCCGCCGGAATGCTGGATGGCCGTACCGTCGGGGTCCTAGACTGCGGGGCCGAGATCGCGGAGCCGGACCATGATCGACCTCTACTACTGGCCCACCCCCAACGGCCACAAGGTCACCCTGCTGCTGGAAGAGGCCGGCATCGAGTACGCCCTCCAGCCCGTCGACATCGGCAAGGGCGCCCAGTTCGAACCGGCGTTCCTTACGGTGTCGTCCAACAACAAAATGCCGGCGATCGTCGACCACGCGCCCGCCGGCGGCGGCGCAGCGGTCAGCGTGTTCGAATCGGGCGCGATCCTGCTGTACCTGGCCGAGAAGCACGGCGCGTTCCTGCCCGCCGATCCGCGCGACCGCATCACGGTGCTGGAGTGGCTGTTCTGGCAGATGGCCGGCCTCGGTCCGATGACCGGCCAGTACGGGCACTTCCACGTCTATGCCCCCGAACCGATTCCCTACGCCCGCGACCGCTACCGCAACGAGGTCGAGCGCCTGCTCGGCGTGCTCGACCACCGCCTGCAGGGACGCGACTTCATTGCCGGCGACGACTACACGATCGCCGACATGGCCTGCTACCCGTGGATCGACCCCTACACCACGGCGCGGGTCGACCTGTCGCACTACCCCGACCTGCAGCGCTGGCGTGCGGCGATCGCCGCGCGCCCGGCGACGGGTCGCGCCTACGCGCGGGCGAGGGAGGTCAACCCGGACGCCGGCAGGCCGCTCGACGACGAAGCGAAGCGGCAGCTGTTTGGCCAGGGGCGGCGCTGAGCGCCACGATCCGTCGGCCTCCCCCTTGCGCGGGCGCGATCCCGTGCCACGCACGGCGTGCTTCAATCCGCCCCACGCCAACGCGCCCGCGATCACCGCCGGGCCGGGCCCTCGCCACTGGACACCCCTCATGCTGCAACGCGTTGCCGCCGCCCTGATGACCACCGCCCTGTCCGCCGCCGTGCTGTCCAGCGCCTTCGCCGCCACACCGGCGAATGGCGGCCGCGGCCTGACGCTGGAAGCGATCACCGGCGACGCCGCGCTGTCGGGGCCGACGCTGACGCGTCCCCAGGTCGCGCCCGATGGTTCCCGCGTGACCTTTCTGCGCGGTCGCGATGACGACCGCAACCGCATGGACCTGTGGTCGTTCGACGTCGCCGGCGGCGAGGCGTCAATGCTGGTCGACTCGGCGCTGCTACAGCCGGGCGGCGAAACCCTCAGCGACGCCGAGAAGGCGCGTCGCGAGCGCCAGCGTATCGCCGGGCTGTCGGGCATCGTCGACTACCAGTGGTCGCCAGATGGCCGCGCGCTGCTGTTCCCGTTGGGCGGCGAGCTCTACCTGTTCCACCTCGACGGCAGCGGGGCAGCCGCCGTGCGTCAGCTCACCGACGGCGGGGGCTTCGCGACCGACCCCAAGGTTTCGCCGCGTGGCGGCTTCGTCAGCTTCATCCGCGACCGCGATCTCTGGGTCGTCGACCTCGCCACCGGCCGTGAGCGCCGGCTGACCCGCGACGCCAGCGACACCATCGGCAATGGCGTCGCGGAGTTCGTCGCCGACGAGGAAATGGACCGCCACACCGGCTACTGGTGGGCACCGGACGACTCCGCGATCGCCTACGCCCGCATCGACGAATCGCCGGTGCCGGTCCAGCGCCGCTACGAGGTCTATCCGGACCGCACCGAAATCGTCGAGCAGCGCTATCCCGCCGCCGGCGACCCCAACGTGCGCATCACCCTGCACGTGGTGTCGCCGCGCGGCGGCGCGGCGCGGCAGGTCGACCTTGGCGCGGAGCAGGACATTTACCTCGCCCGCGTCGACTGGCGCGACCCGCAGCGGCTGACGTTCCAGCGCCAGTCGCGCGACCAGCGCCGGCTGGAGCTGGTCGAAACCACCCTCGCCGATGGCCGCCAGCGAACGCTGGCCACCGAGACCTCGGCGACATGGGTGCCGCTGCACAACGACCTGCGGTTCCTGGCCAACGGCCGCTTCCTGTGGTCGTCGGAGCGCGACGGGTTCGCGCACCTCTATGTCGCCAGCGAGGACGGCGCGTCCATGACGCAGCTGACGCGCGGTACGTGGCCGGTGGATCGCGTCGCCGCGGTCGACGAAGCGCTGGGACGGGTGTACTTCACTGCCGGTCGCGACTCCCCGACCCAGTCGGCGCTGTACGCGGTGTCGCTGGCCGGCGGCGACATTGTGCCGCTGTCCACGGCGGCGGGCAGCCGCTCGGTCGTATTCGCGCGCAACGCCAGCGTCTATGTCGACAGCTGGTCGAATACCACCACGCCGCCACAGGTCGCGTTGCATCGTGCCGACGGCACGCGCATCGCGTCGCTGGTCGACAATGCGCTCGACGCTCCCACGCACCCCTACGCGCCGTACCGCGACGCGCACCGCCCGACGGAGTTCGGCACGCTGGCCGCGGCCGACGGGCAGACCCCGCTGCACTACAGCCTGGTGAAGCCACCGGGCTTCGATCCGTCGCGGCGCTATCCGGTCGTGGCCTACGTCTATGGCGGCCCGGCAGCGCAGACGGTGACCGACGCCTGGCCAGGGCGGGCGGACGCGTTCTTCAACCAGTACCTCGCGCAGCAGGGCTACGTGGTGTTCTCGCTCGACAACCGCGGCACCCCGCGGCGCGGCGCCGCGTTCGGCGGCGCGCTGTACGGCCGCCAGGGCACGGTCGAGGTCGACGACCAGCGCCGCGGCGTGGCCTGGCTGCGCGCGCAGCCGTGGGTGGACGGCGACCGTATCGGCGTCCACGGGTGGTCCAACGGCGGCTACATGGCGCTGATGCTGCTGGCGCGTGCCCCGGACGACTACGCCTGCGGCGTTGCCGGCGCCCCGGTCGCGGACTGGGCGCTGTACGACACCCACTACACCGAGCGCTACATGGACCTGCCCGATGCCAACATCGAGGGCTACCGGCAGGCCAGCGTGTTCACGCACCTGGACGGGATCCGTCCCGGCGCGCTGCTGCTGGTACATGGGATGGCCGACGACAACGTGCTGTTCTCGAACTCGACGAAGCTCATGAGCGAGCTGCAGCGCCGCGGGACACCATTTGAACTGATGACCTACCCCGGCGCCAAGCATGGGCTGCGCGGCAGCGACGCGCTGCACCGCTACCGGCTGGCCGAGGCATTCCTGCGCCGCTGCCTGGCGCCCTGAGCGGGCTTTCCCGCCGGGGCGAAACTGCGCGCGACGCAGCGCACCGATGTCAGGTCACGCGCGCCAGCATGCGGGCGTTGCCGATCAGGCGCGCCCAGCGTGTGCCGATATCACCCCAGCAGACGTAGGCCGCCTCGACCGCGATCCGCCCCAGGGACACGGCGTGCCATTGCAGGCGTGGCTCCGCCGCGCAGACCTCGGCATGCAGCCCCAGCTGGCGCGCGTACAGCGCGCAGCGCGCCAGGTGGTAGCGGCTGCTGAGCAGCGTCACCCGGCCGTCGAGCTGGCCGGCGCGCAGCAGGTCGCGCGCGTTGCGCAGGTTCTGCAGCGTGTCGCGCGACTGGGTATCGAGCATCAGCGGCACGTGGCCGCCGATCCCCAGCGCCAGCAGCCCTCGGCGCGCGAGTTCGGCCTCGGTCGGAACGTCAGGCGGCCCACCGCCGAGCAGCAGGACGCGCCGGTCCGGACGCTGGTGCCACAGCGCCGCGCCACGCGCCACGCGGGCGTCGAATTCGGCGTCGCGTTCGCCGCCCGGCGCATGCTTGCCGAACAGCAGCACGCAGTCGCCGCTGCTGGAATCGCAGGGGGCGTTGCGCGCCACCCGAAGCACGTGGACGAAGTACGCCACGTACACGAGGCCGAGGCTGACCACGCAGGCAGCGCCCGCGACCGCCAGCGTGTGCAGCACGTCGCGGTCGACCATCAGCGAGCGGCGGTGGGCTTTTCGGCTTGGGACCATGAGCTCCATTACGTGGAATCCTGGCTGAAGGACGCGGAAACGGCGCGTTGCAGCGCCGCGCCGGGCGGCTGGCGATATGACCGGCGCCGTTATACTCGGTACCCTTGCCGCCTGCCTGGCCACCGGTTTGTCGTCCCCGCACCCGCTGTCCCCCATGCCGGCTATTGCCATCCGCGCCTATACCGCGACCACCGCGGTCGGCCGGGGCCGCGACGCGCAGGCCTCGGCCCTCGACGCGCGCCGCGGTGGCCTCCGCCGCAACGACTTCGGGCCCACCCCGCTGGACACCTGGATCGGTCGCGTCGACGGCCTGGAGGACGCCTCCGCCGCGCTGCCGCCTGCATTGGCGTCGTGGGAGTGCCGCAACAACCGGCTTGCCTGGCTGGCCCTGCAGCACGACGGGTTGCTCGACGCGGTCGCGGCGGTGCGCGACCGCCATGGCGCGGATCGCGTGGCGGTCGTGCTCGGCACCTCAACCGCCAGCATCGGCGAGAGCGAGGATGCCTACGCGCACCTGCAGGCCGACGGCGAAGGCCGCGGCTGCTTCCCCGACGACATGGCGCGCCCGCTGGTACACACGCCGCACTCGCTGGGCGGGTTTGTGCAGGCCGCGACCGGACTGCGCGGGCCGTGCACCACGGTGGCAACCGCATGCTCGTCCAGCGCCAAGGTCTTTGCGCAGGCCGCGCGGCTGATCCAGTGCGGGCTGGTCGATGCGGCGCTGGTCGGTGGCGTGGATACCCTGTGCGGCAGCGTGCTGTTCGGCTTCAACGCGCTGGGCCTGGTGTCTGCCGTGCCGTGCCGTCCATTCGATCCGGCGCGCGACGGGCTGTCGCTGGGCGAGGCCGGAGGTTTTGCGGTGCTCGAGCGGGCGCTGCCGGGCGGGACCGGCCTGCAGCTGCGCGGCTACGGCGAGTCCAGCGATGCCCACCACATGTCGGCGCCGCATCCCGAGGGACTGGGCGCGGGGCTGGCGATGCGCGACGCGCTGGCGCGCGCCGGTATCGCCGCGGACGAGGTCGGCTACCTCAACCTGCACGGCACCGCGACTCCGGTCAACGACGCCGTCGAGGCACGCGCCATCGCCGAGCTGTTCCCCGATGGCCTGCACGCCAGCTCGACCAAGGGCTGGACGGGGCACACGCTGGGTGCGGCCGGCATCGTCGAGTCGGTGTTCACACTGCTGGCGCTGCGCGACGGGGTGCTGCCCGGCACCCTGCACAGCACGGTCCGTGACCCCGCTTGCGGGCCGCAGGTGCGGTTCGACAACGCGCGCGCGCCTGGCATCCGCTACGCGATGAACAACTCCTTCGGCTTCGGCGGCAACAACAGCTCGCTGGTGTTCGGACGCGCATGAGGCCCTCCGCATGAACACCCTGTCGGCCTGCATCGAGGGCATCGGTTTCTGGGGCGACGGACTGCCGGGCTGGCAGTCCGCGCGCGCGTTCGCCCGCGGCGGACCGCTGGCCGCCGATGCCCCTGCCAAGCCTACGCCGCAGCTGCTGGCCGCCAACGAGCGCCGGCGCGCGCCGGCGTCTGTCGCGGTGGCGCTCGACGTCGCGCTCGCGGCCTGCGCCGACGCCGGTCGCGAACCGGCGGCGCTGCCGTCGGTGTTCGCGTCGACGCACGGCGACCTCGCGATCACCGACTACATGTGCGCGACCCTGGTCGACGATCCACGCGCGATCTCGCCAACAAAGTTCCACAACTCGGTGCACAACGCCGCCGCGGGCTACTGGACCATCGGCGCCGGCTGCGTGCAGCCCGCGACCGCGATCAGCGCATACCAGGCGACCTTCGCGCAGGGCCTGGTCGAAGCGCTGGTGCAGGTGGCCACCGGCAGCGAGGCGGTGCTGCTGGTCGCCTACGACACGCCGTCGACCGGCCCCCTTGGTCAGGTGTCCCGCAGCGAAGGCCTGCTCGGCGCGGCGCTGGTGCTGTCGTCGTGCGAGCGCGGCGGCATCCGCATCCGCGCCACGCTGGTGGACGGCGAAGCGCGCGCGACCGGTGGCCGCCTTGCGGGCCATGCGGCGGGAAACGCGATGTCACCCATGCTGCCGCTGTTCGACGCGCTAGCGCACGACGCCGATCTCGCGCTGCTGCATGCCGGCCCCGGGCGCATGCTGCGACTGGAGTTCGCCCATGAATGAGTCGCCTCGGCTGGGCCTCGATGACGTCGCGGTGGTGATCCCGGCGCTCAACGAGGCGCTGCGGATCCGCGACGTGGTCGAGGGCGCCCTGGCGCACTGCGCGCGCGTGATCGTCATCGACGATGGCTCCGACGACGACACTTCGGCGCGGATCGCCGACCTGCCGGTGACGCTGTTGCGCCACCCCGCGCGCATGGGCAAGGGTGCGTCACTGCGCGACGGGTTCGCCGAGGCCGCGCGCCAGGGCGTGCGCGCGGTGGTGACGATGGACGGCGACGGCCAGCACGCCGCGGCCGACATCCCGCGGCTGGTGGCCGCGGCCAACCGCCACCCGGGCGCGCTGGTAGTCGGTGCGCGGCTGCGCAAGCGCGCATCGCAGCCGCAGTACCGCCGCATCGGCAACGAGTTCGGCGACTGGGGCATCGGCTGGGCCTGCGGCCTCCGCGTCATCGACAGCCAGAGCGGGCAGCGCCTGTACCCGGCATCCGTGTTCACGCTGCGCGACGTCGTCGGCGAAGGCTTCGCGTACGAGGCGCAGATGATGATCTCCGCGGCGCGTCGCGCAGGTGCCGGCATCGTCGCGGTCCCGATCGAGTCGCGCTACGCCGGCGCCGGGGAGCCGGCACAGTTCCGCAAGAGCCATTTCCGCCTCGGCCGCGACCTGTGGGCCATCATCGTCCACGTCGGCGGTGAGATCGTGGCCAACGGCGATCCCCTGCGCGAGTACCTGCGCGCGCGCCGGACCCGGCCGCTGGTCGATGACGCCGACGTCGCGTTGGCGGTCAGCAACGCTGCGACGGAGCACGTCGCCCACACCGGAGAACCACGATGACCGCCCAACGGCAGCACGAGGTCGCGATCCTCGGTGGCGGCCTCGCCGGGCTGACGCTGGCGATCCAGCTCAAGCAGCGCGACCCCGCCATCGATGTCGCAGTGATCGAGCGGCGCGCACATCCGGTGCGCGAAGCCGCGTTCAAGGTCGGCGAATCGACGGTGGAGATCGGGGCGCACTACCTCGCCGACGTGCTGGGCTTCCGCGACCACCTCGACGCCGAGCAGATCCGCAAGTTCGGCTTCCGCTTCTTCTTCAGTGAGGGCCAGCAGGACATCGACCGCTGCACCGAGCTGGGCGTCAGCACGCTGCTGCCGACACCGTCGTGGCAGATCGACCGCGGGCGCTTCGAGAACTTCCTTGGCGAGGAGGCGCGCAGGCTGGGCGTGCATTTCCGCGACGGCGCCACGGTGCGCACGATTACCATGGGTGGCGGCGACGCGATGCACCGGGTCGACTACGTGCACGGCGGTGAGGCTGCCACCGTCACCACGCGCTGGCTGGTCGACGCCTCCGGTCGCGCCGGCCTGCTCAAGCGCAAGCTCGACCTGGCGCAGGACAACGCGCACGACGCCAACGCGGTCTGGTGGCGCGTCGACGGCCACATCGACCCCAACCAGTGGTCCGACGACCCGCAATGGCTGTCGCGGTGCACGCCGCCCGACCGCTGGCGGTCGACCAACCACATGTGCGGCCCCGGCTACTGGTTCTGGCTGATCCCGCTGTCGTCGGGTGCGCATTCGCTGGGCATCGTCTGCGACGCGAAGATGCATCCGCTGGAGACGATGAACACCCACGACAAGGCACTGGCGTGGCTGCGCGAGCACCAGCCACGGGTCGCGGACACGGTGTCGAAGCCCGAACACGGGCTGCAGGACTTCCTGTTCTTCCGCCACTTCTCGCACGGCTGCAAGCAGGTGTTCTCCGGCGACCGCTGGGCGCTGACCGGCGAGTCGGGCGTGTTCCTCGACCCGTTCTATTCACCGGGCACCGACTTCATCGCGATGTCCAATACCTTCATCTGCGACCTGGTCGGGAAGGACCGCGCCGGGCGCCAGTTCGCGCCGTACGCGGAGATCTACCAGCAGCTGTACTTCTCGTTCTACGAGAACACGCTCACGCTGTACCAGGACCAGTACCCGCTGTTCGGCGACGCGCAGGTGATGCCGGTCAAGGTGATCTGGGACTACACGTACTACTGGGCACTGCTGGCGCCACTGTTCATGGGCGGCCGGCTGACCGACATCGCGCTGCTCGGGCGCATGCGCCCCGATTTCGTGCGCGGCAGCGCGCTCAACGTCTCGATGCAGGCCCTGCTGCGCGACTGGGGCCAGCGCAACAACGCGCCGCAGCCCCCGGACGCGCGGCTGCTGGACCAGCACGGGATCGACTGGTTCCACGAGATGAACCGCGCGTTGTCGGACGTGCTCGACGACGACGCCTTCGCCGCGCGTATCGCGGCCAACGTCGACCGGATGGGGTGGCTGGCCACGGAGATGCTGCGCCGCGCGCGGGACACGCATCCGGCGATCGACGACCACGGGCTGGAGGCGCTGCTGGCCGGGGCTGCGGACACGCCTGCGGCAGCGTCGCTGGCACCGCACTGGTACGCCGCGGCGGCCTGACCCGGCGCCACGCCACGATCCCGGCGTCGCCTGCCTGATGCCGGTGCTCCGGCGGCGGCATCACCGCGCGGCGCCCCATCCCACCGGCAGCGCGTGTCTGAAGCGGAAGCGCCGGCGTCGCCTGGACGGCGTTGCACGGGGCCGGCCCGCGCGGTGGCCGGTCAGCGCGTTGGAGGCAGCTGCACCGGCTGCGGTGAATGCCCAGCAGGCGGTGGGTTGGGGACATGGATCGCGATGCCGGTGGCGTACTTCTGCCGCGGACTGATGTTGACCCCGACGCCGGCGCTGCTGAAGCTGCTGCCGCCGACGCGACCGCCGCCGAGCCCGACGCTGGCCCCGCCACCGCCGTCACGGTCGCCGGCGCCCTGGAACAGCACACCGTTGGCGCCAAGTTTCGCGGCTTCGGCGCGCAGCTTGGCCAGCACCGCGTCGGTCTTGTTCTGCTCGCCGTAGGTCAGCGCGCCGCTGCTGGTCTGCAGCACCGCGATCTCCTCGAAACCACCGGGCGGCGGCCCGTAGTAGATCCGCACCTGCGACGGGTCGATCGGCGCGCGCGGGGTGCCGGTGAGCATGTGCGAGCTGGCGCACGCCGACAGCAGCAGCGCCGCGGCGACCGGCAGCAACAGGCGCAGGGAAGGAATCTGGGACATGGCGGGTGTTCCATGGGCAGGAGCCCCCATGCTCCGCCCGCCCGAATGAATCCCCCGTCACGCGCCGCGGCGTCGCCGCCCTCAGCCCATTCCGCCATTGACCCCGATCACCTGCCCGGTGACATAACCGGCGTCGCGGCCGCACAGGAACGCGACCACCGCCGCGACCTCCTCCGGACTGCCGGCGCGCCCCGCGGGCACCAGCGCCTTGATCGTTCCGGCCGGGAACGCCGCGGCGGCCATGTTGCCGGCGATCACACCCGGGGCCACCACGTTGACGGTGATCCCGCGGCTGGCCATCTCGCGGGCGAGCGACTTCGATGCCCCGTGCAACCCGGCCTTGGCCGCGGCGTAGTTGGTCTGGCCGCGGTTGCCGAGCACCGCGGCCACCGACGACACGCTGACGATGCGCCCCCAGCGCGTGCGCGCCATCGGCAGCAGCAGCGGCTGGGTGACGTGGAAGAACCCGTTGAGCGACACATCGATCACCCGGGTCCACTGCGCGGCCGACATGCCGGCCATCGCCGCGTCGTCGTGGATGCCGGCATTGTTGATCACGACCTGGATCGGTCCGTCGGCCAGCAGGCCGTCGATCGCGGCGCGCGCGGCGTCGCCGTCGGCGACGTCGAAGGCCACGGACCTCGCACGGCCGCCTGCAGCGCGGATGGCCGCCACGACCGCGTCGGCGCGCGCCAGCTGGCTGTTGGCGTGGACGATCACGTCGAGGCCGTCGGCGGCCAGGCGCGCGCAGATCGCGCCGCCAAGGTCGCCGCTGCCGCCGGTGACAAGCGCGCGGGTGGGTGTGATCGACATGCGGTGATTATCCCGCAGCGCCGCGGGGATCGCGCCCTTCGCCTGCCCGCGTCTCAGCGGCCGCCGTCGCGGGCGCCGTCGCAACAGGCGTCGGCCCCAGCACCACCGCGGCGCGGCCTTCCGCCAGCAGCGTGCCGCGGTGGCGGATCTCGAACGCGTACTGCTGGCTCGTCGGCGACTCGGCCAGCACCCACGCTTCGCCATCGAGCGCGCCCGGGAGGCCGTCGATATGCGCGACGTGCAGCGCGACGCCGCGCAACGCGACCAGCATGCCCGGCTGCGCGCCCCCGCAGGCCGCGCGCAGCCCGCCGTGCACCGCCATCGCCTGCGCACCGTACTCGCACAGGTGCAGCGCCCGCAGGCGGCCGCCGGACCGCAGCGGATGCGCGTGGTCGCGGTGGTTGTCGGCGCGCAGCCGCAGGCGCGTGGCGTCGTGGTCGACGACGGCGTCCCAGAGGCACATCGCGCCCTGGTGCGGGACCAGCGACAGGATCCGCAGACGGTCGATCATCGGGGCTCCGGCGGCACTGGGGAGCGTGCCATGCGCATGGCGTCACCGTGGCGTGAGTACAGCAGCGACAGCACGAAGTTGGACAGCACGCCGATCGCCACCGTGCTGCCGATCGCACGCAGCACCGGGATCGACGACAGCGCCAGCAGCCCGAACACCAGCAGCGTCATCAGGCTGCACACCAGCACCGCGTGCAGCGTGCGCAGCTGGTCGCCACGGTCGTCGCCGGCGTGTTCGAAGAACAGCGCGTAATCCAGCCCGAGGCCGGCGGCGAGGATCAGCGCTACCAGATGGAAGAGCGTCAGCTCCACGCCCGCCGCGCGCAGCACCGCCAGGATCACCAGCGTCGTCAGTGCCATCGGCACCAGCACGCGCGCCACCCGCGACGGCGTCCGCAGCGCGTACCACACGGTCGCCGACAGCAACAGCGCCGCCGCCGCCAGCGCCCACAGCACGCGCTGCCGGTATTCCGCCACCAGCGACTCGGAGGCGTCCTTCATGTCCAGCAGCGCAGCGCCATCCGCGGTGGCGGCGGCCGCCGCCGCCGCAACGTCCTTCAGGCCGGTCAGCGACACCAGCGCGGTGGCACCCGCGCCGTCGCCCGCGAGCAGCAGCCCGTCCACGCGCGTCGCCAGCGGCGTACCGCGGAGGTCGACCGCGGTCAGTGGTGGCGCCGCGCGCGCGCGCGCCACGTCATCCAAGAACGGGGCGAAGACGTCGGCACGGAACGGGCTGCCGACCAGCGCGGCGGCAAGGGCATCGCGCAGCGTCGCGGCGTCCGGCAGCGCCCGCTGCCGCGCGCGCTGGGTCGCGACGCTGGGCAGGTAACGCGCGGCGAGGTCGTAGTCCGCCACGGCGCCCCGCGCCACCAGTGTGTCGAGCCCAGGCCGCAACGCCTCGCTGGCGCGCAGCGCGGCATCGCTGTCAGTCGCGCGCACGACCATCACGTAGCGCACGTCGGGCGCGCCCAACGCGTCGCGCAGCACCGCATCCTGCGCCAGCGCCGCGGGTGCCACCGGCGTGAGTTTCGACAGGTCGTTCTGCCAGAACGCGCCCGGCGCCAGTGCCACCACCGCGAGGCAAGCGGCGGCGAGCACCGCCAGCGACCAGCGCGGCCGCGGCAGCCGGGCGATGCCGCGCCACAGTGCCTGCAGCCGCGCGCCATCGGCGACGTCGCGTGCGTCCGGATCGACCAGCGCCGGCAGCAGGAAGCGGGTGGCGAGCGCGGCCGTCGCCAGGCCCGCGATCGTGAACACCGCCAGCTGCTGCAGGCCGTCGACGCCCGAGAACAGGAACGTGAGGTACGCGATGCAGGTCGCGACCACGCCGGTGGCCAGCGTCGGCCACAGCGCGCGTACGTTGGCCCACGGCGACACGCCGGCGCGCTGGTGGCTGAAGAAATGGATCGGGTAGTCCTGCACCACGCCGATGAGGGTGAAGCCGAAGGCCACGGTGATGCCGTGCACGCCCTCGAACAGCAGCGCGACCGCGCCCAGCCCCGCCAGCCCGGCGCTGGCGAGCGGTAACACCCCCATGAGCGGCATCTTCCAGCTGCGGTAGGCCACCAGCAGCAGCAGCACCAGGCCGATACCGTCGAACATGCCGATCAGCTGGGCCTCGCGCGCGGTGGTACCCCCGATCTCGACCGAAAACGCCCCAGGCCCGGTCATCACCATCGCGCTGCCCGTTGCCGCGCGCACCTGCGCGAACGCAGCCTGCATCGCGTCATAGGCGGCCTGCTGCCCGGTCGGGTCGAAGCCGGCGGCGCGCGTCTGCGCGACCAGCAGCGCGCGCGTGCCGGCGCGGTCGAACCACACGCCATGCAGCCGCCGCGGCGCGGTCGCCGGCTCCCAGCCTTCCGCCAGCCGCAGGGTTTCCAGGGTGGGATCGGACGGCAGCAGGGGCTCGATGAGTGCCGCGGCGGGTGAGCCCAGGTCCTGCAGTCGCTCTTTCAGCTGCGCGCGAAGGTAGGCCGCGTCCAGCGGCTGCGCGTCGAGCGTCGGCGACAGCAGGTAGCGGTACGGACGCAGCCGCTCGGGGATGGCGTCGAGCCCGGCATCGGCACCGTTGGCGACAAAGGCGAAGCGCGCGTCGCCGTCGAGCGCGGCATGCATTGCCTGCGACTGCCGCGCCAGCACCTCGGGCGGCGCGCCCGACAATCCCACCAGCAGCAGCCGCGACCCCGGCCCTTCGCCGAGTTCGTCGATCAGCAGCTTCTGCGCCGGGGTGCGCGCGTCGGGCATGAAGCGGCGCAGGTCGCCGCTCATTTCCAGCCGCTGCGACACGCCCCAGCCGATTGCGACCAGCAGCGCGAGCCACGCGAGCGCCGCGGCGAGACGGACGCGCGCGCTCACCGCGGTGCGCCGCGCGGGCGGCGGGCAGCGGCGTGGCGGCCGTCCATCAGCGCGCGGGGACGCCGCCGCACAGCCGCGCGAGCGTCGCGCCATCGACGACGCCCGCGGCCTGCTGCGCCGCACCGGCGAGCAGGGTACGCTGCACCTCCCCGCCGGCGGGCCGCGTTTCGATGCAGCGCAGCTCGGCGCCGCGTCCGTGCAGCAGCACCTCGTGCACCTTTGCCGCCAGCGCGGGATCGCGCGGCACCAGTGTCACGTGCCAGTCGCCGCGGGTGCCGTCGGCGCGGATGCGGTAGGTGCGCTCCACCGCCGCGAGGTCGCCGGCCAGCAGTGCACCGAAGCTCGCCTGCAGCCCGGCCAGCTCCGGCACGCGAGACAGCGAGAAGCGTCGCGGCGTGCGCCCGGCGCGCGCGATCGTCGCCTCCCCTGCGCGGATGGTGGTGGTCTCGACATAGGGCGCGGTGACCCGGCGCACGAAGGTCGCCGCGTCCGGGCGCACGTACTCGCCCTCGATGCGCAGCGGCGTCTTCAGCAGCGTCGAATCGCGCACCTCGACGAACGGCGTGCGCGTCGGCGTGGGCCGGCGCAGGCGCTCGATGATCCAGCGGGCCTCGACGACAGCCGCACGCGGCTCAGGCGCCGGTTGCGCGCCCGATGCCCAGGGCGTCGCCAGCGCCAGCGCCAGCAGCACCGCCCGGGGTCGCAGGGGGACCATCGTGCGCGACCGCGCCGTCGAGGTTGGAGGGGCGGCTGCCCTGTTCCCAGAAGTCATAGAAGTTGAACCAGTTGAAGGGCGCATTGCGCACGAAATGTTCCAGCCGGGTGGCATAGCAACCGATCAGCGCCGGCACCGCGGTCGCGCGCTCGCGGCGCGGGATCGACAGGCCGTCGCTGAAGGATTCGAACACGAGGTCGTAGCGGGCGCCGCCGCGGTAAAGGCCGAATGCCAGCGTCACCGGCACCTTGAGCACCGCCGCGATCAGCCAAGGGGCCACCGGGAACGCGGCCGGCGCACCCAGGAACGGCACCGACACCGACGGTTCGCCGGGCTGCACGCGGTCGACCAGCAGCGCCACCATCGCACCGGCCTGGGTCGCGCGCTGGATCTCCAGCACGATCGTCGGCCCGTCCTGCCCGGCGTCGATGATGTTCGCCGCCATCGCCGGGTCCAGTGCCTCCAGCAGCTGGGTCACCGCGGGGCTGTGGCCCTTGTCGAGCACCACCCGGACCTGGAACTCCGGGCGCTGACGCGCCAGCACGCGCAGCACCTCGAAGCTGCCGAGGTGCGAGCCGAACAGCAGTACCCCGCGGCCCGGTGCCAGCTGCGCATGCAGCCCGTCGAGGCCAGTGGCGGTGACATCGAAGCCACGCGTGTCCTCACTGAGCAGGAACACGCGGTCGAGCACGGTGCACGAGAAGGTGTGGATATGGCGCAGCACGTCGCGCCAGCCGGCCGGGCGGCCGAGCGCGCGCGCGAGGTAGGCGAGGGAGTCGCGTCGCTCGGCGCGACGGCGCAGCATGAAGTACGCCGCGACCGGCCACAGCAGGGAGCGCGCGAGGCGCCTGCCACCCAGCCGGGTCACGGTATAGAGCGCGCGCACTGCCAGCGGTCCACCGCCTTCGCGGCGCTGCTTCCACGCCGCGCTCATGCCGCCGTATCCGTGGATGCGTCGGCGGCCACGACCTCGCCACTGGCGACGAGGGTGTCGCCGCGCAGCACCCGGAAGCGCCAGCGCGGCCCGGTGCCGTCGAGCACCACGGTCGCCACCTCGCCCGGCAGCAGCGGCTGCAGGAACTTGACCTGCGGCATCCGCAGCGCGCCGGTGGCGCCATGAGCGGCCTCGACCGCCGCGACGACGTGGTCGAGGACGACGACGCCAGGCACCACCGGATTCCCCGGAAAATGCCCCGCCAGGCACGGATGCGCGGCGTCGACGACGAAATCCATGCCGCGATCAGCTCGCGCGGCGCAGCATCGAGACGACCGCCGCGTGCGCGTCGCGCGCGAGCTGCTGGCGCTCGGCCGGCACGCCGTCCACGCGCACCGGCAGCGGGGTTCCGATGCGCACGCGGATCGGCCCGGGCCGCGCGCGGAAGAACCCGTCCACCGGCAGCACGTCGCCGGTGCCTACCAGCGCGACCGGCACGACCTGCGCGTCGGCATCGATCGCCGACTGGAAGGCGCCGCCCTTGAACGGCGCGACCGCGCCGCTGCGGCTGCGCGTGCCTTCCGGAAACAGGCACAGGGTGGCACCACCGCGCAGCAGGGCGGCGGCCTGGCGGCGCAGCAGCGCACCGGCGCGACGGCTGTCGCGCTCAATGAACAGCATGCCGGTGGCACGGGCGTACCAGCCCACGAAGGGCACGCGTCGCATCTCCTGCTTCAGCAGAAAATGCAGCGGCACGGGCACCGCGTCGAACAGCGCGCAGATGTCGATCATCGACTGGTGGTTGGCGACCACCAGGTGCGGCCGCGACCAGTCCACGCGGTCCAGTCCCTCAACGATGACGTCCGAGCCCCACAGCAGGCCCGGAGACCAGCAGCGCGACGCCATCCGCAGAGCCAGAGCGCGGTCCCGGGACAGCACCATCACCATCAGCGCGACCACGATCCAGCCCGCTGTCCACAGCATCGTGTAGGTGAACTGCAGGCCATGCCAGACATGGCGGATCGCACCGCCGGCGAGCGAGGTCGCCGAGACCCCGTCCGTTGTCGACGACGCCGTGTCGATGTTGTCCGCATGCCGTTCCATGGCGCGCAGCATACCGAAGCCCGCCGGCCGGCCCGATCCCTTTTACCCACCCCGCGGGTGCAGTAAAACCCCTGTTCAGCGCAGGAACCCGCGCCAGAATGCCGGCCCCAGACCGGCCATCTTGCGCGCGAAATCCAGGAAGTTGCGGTCCTTGCCGGGGAACCTCTTCTGACGGTAGCGGAACTCGAGCGCGAAGAAGCCGCCGACGATGCCGTAGTTCAGCAGGTTGGCGCACCATGACCACTGTTCTCGGGTGACAGACACCGGCGCCACGATGCCCACACTGTCCAGCAGCCCGCCCGGCCGTGCGACGAGGGCCAGCACCAGGTTGAGCAGCGCCAGTCCGCCCAGCACCAGCGCCCACGCCGCGCTGAGCGCTCGTGTGTAGCGCCGCAGATCATCGGGCACCTCGGCGATCGGTACCCGCTCGATCGCGGCGACGATGCGCGTGATCAGTGCGCCATGCGGGGAGCGCAGGCTGCGCGCGAACCACCACGAGATGACCGCGATGAACACCACCGGCACCAGCAGCAGCGGCAGCGACGCGTGGCCGTGCGCGTACAGCCACCAGCAAGCGCCCAGCGACAGCGGCAGTGTCGCCAGCGCCCACATGCGGCGCGCCGCGAGTCCGGCGGCAAGCATCATCGCCACCAGCGCCAGCAGCGCTCCCAATGCGTAAAGGTCGTCGCCGCTCGCGCTCGCGAGGTGAGCGAGCACGCCGTAGGCCAGCGCCAGCAGCGCCTCGATGACGAAGATCATGGCAACGGGGGCCGGGGCGCCGGCGCTCGCGCGGCGCTCAGGCCTTGTGCTGCTCGACGTACGTCGACAGCGCGCGCAGCGACGCGAAGATGCGCTGGTTGTCGTCGTTGTCGGAGCGCAGCTGGAAGGCGTAGCGCTTGCTGATCGCCAACGACAGCTCCAGCGCGTCGATGGAGTCCAGCCCCAGCCCGCTGTTGAACAGCGGCGCGTCGGGATCGATCGAGGCGGCGTCGACGTCGTCGAGGTTCAGGCTCTCGACCAGCAGGTCGGCGAGTTCGCGTTCGGCGGGGGTCTGCGTGGACATGCGGTGCTGGGTTCCGTGGGGCTGTGTGCGCCGCCGCCGCGGAGCGCGCGCGCGCGGGCTGCGCGTCAGCCGCGGGCGGCAGGCTATGATTCGCGCCCCCGGATGATCGCATGGGCCTGCAGCGACCGCGAATGTCGACTTGCGCCGACCACCCCGAACGTTCCTCGCCCGCGTCCGCGGGGTTCCGCGTCGCGGTCGGGGCGACGGTGGCATGAGCGTGCCAGTGTCCGGCGCCCGCGCGGCATGCCTGCAGGTGGGCTACGCCCGCGACGTCTCGCCGGCGGCACTGCTGTCCGACGATACGCTGGCGGTGTTCGGCTTCGGCGACGGTGCCCCGGCGCTCGACGACCCGCGCTACCTGCGCGTGCCGCTGCAGCCGTTCTGCGCGGACGGCGTGGCGCCCTTCGAGGTGTGGCGCGCGAATGCCGGCGTGCGCCATGGCCGCGACGGTGCCATCCGCTGGTCCACCGACGGCGCGCTGCTGTTCGGCGCGATCGAGATCCAAGAAGGCGACGACGGCATCGAAGGCGCCGCGCGTCGCGTCTACGAGGCGCTGGTGGCCTTTACCCGCGGCAGCAGCCTGCCGCACCTGCTGCGGGTGTGGAACTACCTCGACGCGATCACGCTCGGCGACGGCGATGCCGAACGCTACCGTGCGTTTTGCGTCGGCCGCGCGCGCGGACTCGGCGACTTCGATGCGCACGCGCTGCCGGCGGCGACCGCCATCGGCCGCTGCGATGACGCCCGCACCATCCAGGTGTACTGGCTGGCGGCGCGCGTGCCCGGCACCGCGGTGGAAAACCCGCGCCAGGTCAGCGCCTATCGCTACCCGCGCCAGTACGGCCTGCAGTCGCCAAGCTTCGCGCGCGCGATGCTGCCGCCGCCAGGCTCGGCGATGCCGCTGCTGCTCTCTGGCACCGCGAGCGTCGTCGGCCATGCCTCGCAGCACGCCGGCGAACTGCTGGCGCAGCTCGACGAGACCTTCGCCAACTTCGACAGCCTGCTGGCTTCTGCGCGGCGCTACGCGCCGACACTGCCAGCGGCGTTCGGCGCGGGCACGCGGCTCAAGGTCTATGTGCGCGACCGCGACGACCTGCCGCTGGTGGCCGAGGCGCTCGTGCGGCGCTTCGGCGACGACGTGCCAAGGCTGCTGCTGCATGCCGTGATCTGTCGGCGAGAGCTCGCGGTCGAGATCGACGGCGTCCACGGCTGACCGCGCCGCCGGCAGCCGTCGGCAGTCGCCTCGAAGGCCGCGCGGAACGCTGCGTGCCAGCGCGGGATGGCGCACCATTGCCGGGTGCAATCACACATGGGAGACGCGAGAAGGGACTGATCAGCCTGCTGTGGGGCCTGCTGGCGATGGCGTGGATGGTGGTCGCGCTGGTGCCGCTGCTGGGCTGGGGCAACTGGTTCCTGATCCCTTTCGCCGCGGTCGGCGCAATGATCGCCGCGGTCGGGATCGCGCTGACGGCCACGGGGCGCCGCGGCCGTGCCATGGCCGGGCTGGCGCTGAACGTGGTCGTGATGGTGGTTGCGGTCGTGCGCCTGGGCATTGGCGGCGGCATCGTCTGAGACACGCCATGGGATTGGCTGCGCGAGGCGCATCACGCGCATGTCGTCGCGGGGGGCCTGACCGGATCGCGACGTTCGCGATGCTGGGTGACCTGATGACACCCCGGCAGCGGACCCCGCCATGTCGCTCGTGGTGCGGCGCACCATTGAGTCACCTCCCATTCCGGAGCATGCTCGGGTTACGGACAGGGGGACCTGTCCGTCTTTACGCTTGTTCTTTTTTCAGGACCCAAGGCGGGTGGCTGTTCGGCCATCGTCCCTGCGTGTCCCATTCCGAGGATCGTCACGATGACTAAGTGCACCACTCCATGGCTGCTGCTGGCGGGCTTGACCGTCGGCTTCGCGGCGCAGGCCGGCGAGGCCACCACGGCCGACACGGCCCCCGTCTACTTCAACGGCGTCACCGTTGCCATCGACCCCGCGACCGGCCGCTTGCGCGCGCCGACGCCGGCCGAGCAGGCCGCGCTGCGCCGCAACGCGCCCAAGGCCGCCCGCGGTCCGTCCGCGTCCGGCATGCCGCGCAACCAGGCGGAAGCCAACAAGACTATCCGCCGGCTTGCCGACGGCAGCGTCATGGCGCTGGTTCCCGAGGACCTGATGAGCCAGGTCGTGGCCGTGCAGAGGCCCGATGGCACCATCCAGATCCAGCACATCGGCCCGGACGGCCAGATCGTCGACGACCACAGCGAAGGGGAAATCAAGTGAAGAAGACCCTCCTCGCCTGCGCGATCGCGATCGCGAGCATCGGTTCGGCCTCGGCCGCGACGATCATCCCCGTCAACCTCAACGCCCCCGGCGTCGGGCTCAACGACCCCACCGCCGCGGCGCCCGTCGGCCTCAATCCCGGCACCACCGTCGGCGAACAGCGCCGCATCGCGTACCAGTTTGCGGCCGACCTATGGGGTGCGGTGCTCGAGAGCGACGTCGACATCCGCGTCAACGCGCAGTTCACCCCGCTGAGCTGCACCGCCACCGGCGGCGTGCTCGGCTCGGCCGGCGCCACCACGGTCCACGCCAACTTCACCAACTCGGTGCCCGACACCTGGTACGGCGCAGCGCTCGCCAACTCCCTTGCCGGCAGCGACCTCGCCCCGGCGACCAACGACATCAACAGCAACTTCAACGCCAACCTCGGCTCGCCGGGCTGCCTCGAGAACTCGGGCTGGTACTACGGCCTCGACGGCAACACGCCGGCCGGCCGCATCAACTTCCTCGACGTGGTGATGCACGAGATCGGCCACGGCCTGAACTTCCAGGGCTTCTACAATTCCACGACTGCTGCGCCGTTCGGCACCCCGCCCAACCAGTTCCCGGACATCTACTCGCGCAACGTGTTCGACAACGCCAGCAGCATGACGTGGGTCGAGATGACCAACGAGGGCCGCCTGGCCGCGCGCGTTGGTGAGCAGCTCGTGTGGACGGGCGCGGAGGTGACCGGCGAGGTTCCCGACGCGCTCGCCCAGCTTCGCCGCCTGTTCGTCGCGGGCGGGCTGACCGCCAGCTACGACTTCGGCACCGCCGCGTTCGGCGCCCCAGCGACGGAGTTCAATTTCAGTGGCGCCATCGTCGCCGTCAACGACGGGTCGGCCGCCCCGACCCAGGGTTGCGTCGCATCGCCCGCTGGCGCGTACGCGGGGCGCATCGCCCTCGTCGACCGCGGCACGTGCTCGTTCGGCATCAAGGCGCGGTTCGCGCAGGATGCCGGCGCGATCGGCGTCATCGTCGCCAACAACGCACCGGGCGCGGCGCCGGGCCTGGCGGGAGACCCCTCGGTCAACCCGACCATCCCGACGATCAGCGTCGCGCAGCCTGACGGGGCCGCGATCCGCGCGGCACTGGGTTCGACGGTGACCGCATCGATCCAGAACGTGCCGGGCCAGTTCGCCGGTGCCGATTCGCAGGGCCGGGCGCGCATCAATGCACCGGCCACGTTCGCGCCTGGTTCGTCGTTCTCGCACTTCGACGTCAGCCATTTCCCCAACGCGCTGAT
The DNA here is from genome assembly GCA_001683895.1 of Luteimonas sp. ANT-B3E. Taxonomy (GTDB): domain Bacteria; phylum Pseudomonadota; class Gammaproteobacteria; order Xanthomonadales; family Xanthomonadaceae; genus Luteimonas. The sequence continues at coordinate 31,337 of LXQJ01000005.1, forward strand.
GGAGCCGAGCATCAACCAGGACCTCGATGGCAACCTGCGTCTCGACCTGACGCCGTCGCTGTATGCCGACATGGGCTGGGTGCTGAACGACGGCAACGCGGTCACGCGCGGCCGCTGCAACACCGGCGTGCCGGTCTTGACTGGGACCATCCCGGGCCTAATCGGTGGCGCCAACCTGCAGGCAGCCGACAAGCTGTGCCGCACGAACGCGAAGAACAAGGCGCAGAACGCGTCTTGCCTCGTGCCGTTCGTCAGCGTGCTGAGGAGCATCAACGCGATCCCGGCAAGTGCCGAGGGCTCCCTCGCCAGCTGCTCGCGTTGATCGACGGACCACTGACCCACTGACCCACTGATCGACTGATCGACTGATCTTGCGATCCAGCCGGCGCCCTTCCGGGGCGCCGTCTTTTTTTTGGGTTCCTCACCCAAGTCCGGGGAAGGCGGCCGGGATCTTCAGGAAGAAGTAGGCGTCGTCCCGGTAGCCGTAGGCC
>LXQJ01000050.1:0-545 GCA_001683895.1 Luteimonas sp. ANT-B3E
CGCTGGAGGGCTTTACACGGCAGATGAAGCCGCTGCCTGCGTTCCTGCGTGAGAGCTTCACCTATGACCGTGGCAGCGAGATGGCCTGTCATGAAGCGCTGGCCAAGCGGCTGGATATCGACATCTGGTTCGCCGACCCATACGCGCCCTGGCAGCGCGGCAGCAACGAGAACACCAACGGATTGCTTCGCCAGTACCTTCCCAAAGGCACAGACCTGTCAGACGTGACCCAGACCCGCCTCAACGATATCGCCCGGCTGCTCAACGGCCGCCCGCGGAAAACACTGGGCTGGAGAACGCCTGAGGAAGTGATGGCCGAGGAACTGGACACTTTCTCAAAACGTGTTGCGCTTGATTCTTGAGACCAAGCTGTCACCCTGCAGAGCAAAATTACGATACTGTGCGAATGGTTCAATCAAGATCCACGGCCCAAAACGCTGGTCAGATCTCCGAGTATAGGGAAAATCGGGATCTAGTATCGTGCCACACGTGTAATTGGTTGTCCGTCCACTTTTGCAAACTACATCCCCCTGCTCAAGACTGCT
>LXQJ01000050.1:555-2126 GCA_001683895.1 Luteimonas sp. ANT-B3E
ACCGCGGAAAACACTGGGCTGGAAAACGCCTGAGGAAGTGATGGCCGAGGAACTGGCCACTTTCTCGAAGCGTGTTGCGCTTGATTCTTGAGACCAAGCTGTTCCCAGTCGCGCTCCCACTTCTTCCGCCACGCGAAGTCGCGACCGCAGACCGGGCAGGTCTTCACCGGCAGCGCCGACTTCTTCACCCGCGGTCCGTCATCCGTCCCCACCATGGTTCAGTCCTGCTCCGCCGCGGCCTCCCGGCCCTGCTGGCGGATCTGCGCCTCCTGGCGTGCGTCCTCGATCGACATCCGCACCGCGCCGACATCGGCGCGATGGCGATCGAACACGAAATGGCCGGTCAACCGCGAGTCCGGGCGCAGCGTGCCCTGCTCGTAAAGCAGCCACATCTCCTCGCCGAAGTGGCGTCCCGCCAGCTCCGGCGCGAACACCGCCAGCGCATCGCGCACGTTGTGCGTGTCGCGCAGCAGCATCTCGCGCGCGGCGTTGTTGCCCGCGGCGCTCACCACCTGCGGGAAATCGATCAGCACCGGCCCATCGGCGGTAACCAGCACGTTGTAGGACGACAGGTCGCCGTGGATCAGCCCGAGGCAGAGCATGCGCACGACATCGGCGATCAGCGTTGCGTGGTAGCTGCGCGCCTCCTCCGGGGTCAGCTCCACCTCCGCCAGGCGCGCGGCGCTGCGGCCCTGCGCATCGGTGACCAGCTCCATCAGCAGCACGCCGTGGAAGTAGCCGCGCGGCTGCGGCACGCGCACGCCGGCTTCGGCGAGCTGGTACAGCGCATCCACCTCGGTGTTCTTCCACGCGGCCTCCTGCTCGCGGCGCCCGAACCGGCTGGCCTTGCCGATCGCGCGCGCCTGGCGGCTGCCGCGGACCTTGCGGCCTTCCTGGTACTGCACGCGCGCCTGGAAGCTGCGCTGCGCCATGTCCTTGTAGACCTTCGCGCACAGCACCTCGTCGCCGGACTGCACGACGTAGACGGCGGCTTCCTTGCCGCTCTTCAGCGGCCGCAGCACCGCATCGACGACACCATCGTCGACGAGCGGCTGCAGGCCGGCGGGGATCTTCATGGGGCGCTGCCAGCGTCGACTCGGAGGCCCATTATGCGGCCGGCGCACGCCACGGCGCCGTGGCCGCGTTCACGCCGCGTGACCGGTGCCGGCCACTAGAGTCGCGCCACCGCCCCCGTGGCAGCGAATGGAGACGACGGCTTGAAGATCCAACTCAACACCGACAACCACATCGACGGCAGCGAAGCGCTGGAGGAGCGCGTGCAGGCGATGATCGAGCAGCACCTTGGGCGCTTCGCGCCGCGCCTGAGCCGCATCGAGGTGCACCTGTCAGACCACAACGCCGACAAGGGCGGCGGGAACGACCGGCGCTGCTCGCTCGAGGCGCGCCTGGAGGGCGAGGATCCACTCGGCGCCAGCCACGACGCCGAGGACACCGAGAAAGCGATCCGCGGCGCCTGCGACAAGCTCAAGACGAAGCTCGACACGCTGATCCACAAGCGCCGCGGCTACTGACGCCAGCGGCGGGTGGACCGGTCGGCCACGGCGGCGACC
>LXQJ01000050.1:2262-14992 GCA_001683895.1 Luteimonas sp. ANT-B3E
AACCCGATCCAGCTCCGCGCCGAGCGCCACGCGCACGCCCGGGGCCATCGCGTGCATGGCGCGCCCGCACGCCGCATGCGTGACCGGCGCATCACCGGTCCAGCAGAACGCGACCCGGTTGCTCATTCGCGCCTCCCCGACCACGAGCACGCGGTCCTCGCCGAACGCCCGCCGCAGCTGCGCCACGTGCCGGTCGGCATCACCACAGAACAGGTTGGCCGCCAGTACCCCGCGCGGGGCAAGCGCGGCGCGGCAGCCATCGTGGAACGCCTGCGTCGACAGCGCCTGCGGGATGCCGGATGCGTCGTATCCGTCCAGCAGCAGCAGGTCGAAGGCCCCCCGCCGCGCCGCGACGAAGCGCGCCCCGTCATCCAGCACCACCGCCAGGCGCGCGTCGTCGTCGGGGATCGCGAACTCGTGGCGCAGCGCGAGCACGCCCGGGTGGTTTTCCACCGCCTCGATGCACGCGCCCGGCAGCTGCGCATGACAGAACTTCACCTGCGAACCGCCGCCCAGTCCGATGACCCCGATGCGGCGCGGCCGCGGCCGCCATAGCAGCGCGGCCAGCATCGTGCGGGTGTAGTCGACGAGCAGGTGGCCAGGTTCGGCTGCGCGCATGCGGCTCTGCGTCTGCCGGTGCGTGAACTGCAGCGCAACGTAATGCCCGTAGCGCAGCAGCCGCGCGCGCGGCAGCAAGATGCCGGTGGGATCGACCGCGCCGCCCAGCAGCCGGTGCAGCCACCCCGGCAGGCGGGGCCCGCGCCAGCCCATCTAGTGCACCGCCGCGACGCGCGGCCCGCCCTGCATGCGCACCGTCCTCAGGCCGCGGCGGCCGTTGACATCCGCACCCGTGGCGTCAGCGCGATGTTGTCGGTGTCGCTCATCAGCTGCAGCTCGGTGTCCTGGATCATCGCCGTCAGCCGCATGCCGCGCTGGACCAGCGCGGCGAGGCGCTCGATGGCGCCGGCATCGAGGTCGATCACGGTCAGGTTGCGCGAGCGCGCCAGCCCCGCGCCGACCTTCTGCCACCACAGGTCGGATGCGTGTCCGCCATAGTTCACCACCAAGACCTGCTGCGCGCGGCCGCAGGCCTTGCGGATCCGCGACTCGTCGGGATGGCCGAGGTCGATCCACAGCTCGATGTCGCCGACGTAGTCACGCTGCCACAGGTCGGGCTCTTCCTCGGCGCCAAGCCCGCGGCCGAACTCGAGCCGCTCGTCGGCGCGCAGCGCGAATGCGATCAGCCGCACCATCAGCCGAGCCTCCGTCTCCGACGGATGCTGCGCCAGCGTGAGGTTGTGCGATGCGTAGTAGTGGCGGTCCATGTCGCTGACCTGCAGCTCGACCTTGACCACCGTGGCGCCGGATGCCATGTGCCCGCCCCGTGCAAAACGCGGATTGTAGGCGCATCCCCGCGTCGGCTCACGCATTTCTCATGCCGCCGCTGCGACCCTGCCGCGATGACGACACGATACGATTTGCCTGCGGCGGGCGCCTTTTTCGCGGAGCGTTCCGTGCTTGCGCCGATCGACGACGACTGCCGCTGGGACCTCCTGGTGGGCGATGGCCCGGTGGTGGCCACCGCGATCCACGATGGCCATGCGCTGCGCGACTCGCTGCTGCCACACGCCGCGCTGGACCGCGCGGGGCGCCTGCGCGAGGAGGACCCGATGACCGGGCTGCTGGCCGAGGTCGGTGACGTGCGCCTTCGCGCGCGACACTCGCGCTTCGAGGTCGACCTGAACCGGCCACGGGATGGCGCGGTCTACGTGCGTCCGGAGGACGCCTGGGGCCTGCAGGTGTGGCGGGAGCCGCTGCCGGACCACGAGCACGCCGCGTCGCTGGGCCACTACGACCGCTTCTACGCGATGGTGCGCGAGCTCTTCGACCGGTTGCTGGCTCGGCACGGGGCGCTGCTGCTGATCGACCTGCACAGCTACAACCACCGTCGCGACGGGCCCGGGGCCGAGCCCGCCGATGCCGGGGGCAACCCCGACATCGAGCTCGGGCTCACCACACTCGACCACGGTCGCTGGGGCGATGTCGCCTGCCGATTCGCGGAGGTGCTGGCGGCACACCCCGTTGCCGGCCGGCTGCCCGACGTCCGCGCCAACGTCCGCTTCCCCACCGGCGGCCATTTCCCGGAATGGGTCTATGCGACCTGGGGCGATCGCATCTGCACGATCTCGCCCGAGTACAAGAAGATCTTCATGGACGAGTGGACCGGCCTTGTCGACGCCGCGGCGCTGCACGACCTGCGCGCCGGCCTGGCCGCCGCGGTAGACGCGGTGCGGCCGGCGTTCCGCGCATGACCGCCGACGCTGCAGCCGTGGCGCAGCAGCCGCGCAAGCTGCCGCCGGTCGCGGCGCGCGTCGACGCCGCGCTGCTGGCGATGGACGCGGACCTCGACTGGCTGCGGGCGCTGTCGCCGCGCGACGGCGACGACCTGTGGCGTGCGTTCCAGGACAGCGGCTACGCGCGTGTTCCACCACTGAGCTACGACGATCCCGTGCTCGACCTGCATGAGGCGCGTACGCGGCTCATGGCGTTGCCGGTGGAGGACATCGAGTCCCCGCTGCTGCAGGGCCTGCTGGCGGAGAAGCAGCGCGAACTCGACCGCATGATCGAGCTTGTCCGGCTGCGCGGCACCGACGGCTTCATCAACGCCAGCATCGACCTGTTCGGGGCTGTCGAGCCGTCGCTGCTGCGGCTGGCCCGCGACATCCTGGCATCAGTACGCCCCGGCGTCGCGCTGGAAGCCGACACCGGCATCGACGAGGTGCTGGAGGCGGTGGAGGCGGAGATGGCCTGGTATCGCACGCAGGCGCCGGGGTTCCGCACCGAGGTCAGGGTCGATCCCGATCTGACGTCGATGATGATGGTGTCGCACGGCGTGTTCTATATCCACGCCGACATCCGCCTGCCGCGCGCGCGCCTGCAGCCGCTGATCCAGCACGAGATCGGCACCCATGTCGTGACCCGCCACAACGGCGCCCGGCAGTCGCTGCGCCAGCTGGAGGTGGGGCTGGCCGACTACGACCCGCTGCAGGAGGGGCTGGGCGTCCTCGCGGAGTTCCTCGCCGGCTACCTTCCCGGGGAGCGGCTGCGGGTGCTGGCAGCACGGGTGGTGGCGGCCGGGATGGCGATCCACGGCGAAGGCATCCCGGCGGTCTTCGCGTGCCTGCACGAGACCCACGGCCTGCCCACCGACGATGCCTTCGACATCGCGCTGCGGGCGCTGCGCGGGGGTGGCCTGACCAAGGACGCGGTGTACCTGCGCGGCCTGCGCGAGCTCGTGGAATACCTCGAGGGCGACGGCGACTTCGCGTCGCTGTTCGTCGGCAAGTTCGCGCTGTCGCACCGCGTGGTGCTGGACCAGCTGATCGAACAGGGCTGGGTCGTCCCGCCGGACCTGCTGCCGCGCTATACGCGACTCCCCGATTTCGACGACCGGCTTGCGCGATGCCGCGCGACGCCGATCGACCGTTTGTACCAACAGGCACCACTGACCCAGGAGCAGGCCGCATGAATCCCGATCCCCCCGATGTTGTTGAGACTTCAGGCGACGGCGCGGCGCACGACGCACCGCGAGGCAAGCAGGCCGACGCCCGGACCGCCGACGCCGGCGGTGGTGCCTCCATGACGACTTCGGGCAGCGCTGCCGCCGAGCCGGCCACCGCGCACGCGCGACGCGCGATCCGGATCGGCTTCGTCGTCAACGACGTCGCCACCGAGAAGGACAACTACACCACCATCCGCCTGGCGCGCCGCGCGCTCGCCCTGGGCCATGCCGTCGCGCTGATCGGCCTCGGCGACTTCCTCTACGACGCCAACGGCAGCGTGCGCGCGCACGCGCACCTGCCCCAGGGCACCGGATATGCCGACGACGCCGCGCTGCTGGCCGACCTGCAGGCCCCCGACGGCGCCACCGAACGGCTGGCAGTCGAAGAGCTCGACGTGCTGATGCTGCGCAGCGACCCCGCCGAAGAGGTGCTCGAGCGCCCCTGGGCCCCACCGAGCGGGCTGCTGTTCGCGCAGCTCGTGGCGATGCGCCACGTCATCGTGCTCAACGACCCGACCCATCTCACCGATGCGTCCAACAAGACCTATTTCCAGCACTTCCCGGAGGAGGTGCGCCCGATCACGTGCATCACGCGCGACCCCGGGGAGATCAAGGCCTTCATCAACGCGCACGGCGGCCGCGGCGTGATCAAGCCGCTGCAGGGCTCCGGCGGCCAAGGGGTCTTCGTCATCAAGGAGGACGGGGCCGCCAACCTCAACCAGATGATCGATGCCGTGGTCCGCGATGGCTACGCGATCGCGCAGGAGTACCTGCCCAAGGCGGTCGACGGCGACCTGCGCCTGCTGACGCTCAACGGCCGCCCGCTTCAGGTCGACGGCCAGTACGCATGCTTCCGGCGCTACAACGACAGCGGCGACGCGCGCAGCAACATCAGCGCCGGCGGCAAGATCGCGATGGCGGTACCCGACGACGACGCGCTGCGCCTGGCGGAGATGGTCGCGCCCAAGCTCATCGCCGACGGCATGTACCTCACCGGCCTGGACATCGTCGGCGACAAGATGATGGAGATCAACGTCGATACCCCCGGCGGCATCAACATGGCCGAGGACCTCACCGGGGTCGATTTCAGCGGACACATCATCGTCGACCTCGAGCGCAAGGTCCGGCTGCGCGACTACTACGGCCGCCGGCTCGACAACCTCGCGCTGTCGATGCTCTGAACCGGACAGCAGCGCGCGCACGGCCTACCCGGAGCAGCGGTCACGGGCCGACCCGCGCGGCGAGTGTTTCGGTGGCGACACGTGGCCCCGCGTACGCGCGCGCGGGCGCTCCGGATCCGTGCATCAGCGCCATGTCCAAGGCGCGTCCGCTCTCGAACCGGCGCGGATGTCCGGTTACGGGATCGTCGAACGACAGCGCCTTCGCCAGCAGCTGCAGGCGTGGCAGGGCGTCAGCTTCGAGCGGCGAATGCGCGGCTGCGCTGTGCGCCCCCGGCGCTGCCGAATGCTCCGTAGCTGCCGCCGTCGCCATGACCCTCCCGGCGGTCAAGGACATCGCGGCGTTGCCGCCGGCCTCGCCGGTGCCGTTGAGCACCGGATACAGCGGGTCGTGCACGATCGGCGCACCCAGTGCCGCCATGTGCACCCGCAGCTGGTGCTTGCGCCCGGTCACCGGAGACAGCGCGCAGTGCCACGCGAACTCACCCCGCTCCATCACCGCGATCCGCGTCTCGCTGTTGGGGTGTCCCGCCACCTCGCGCATGCGAGGGAACGGTGTACCGCGCACCAGCCGGCTGCGGTGGACGGGCGGCAGGTCGGCGACCGGCGGCACCACCAGCGCCTCGTACGCCTTGACGATGCCACCCGCGGCGAACAGCCGCTGGAACAGCGCCCGCGTCGCCGGATCCGCCGACAGCATCACCAGCCCCGCGGTGTCGCGGTCGATGCGGTGCAGCGGCGCGATGCCGGGAGCCGCGCCTGCGCGCAGCAACCGCGCCAGCACCGTGTCCGCGGCATGGCGACCCGCGGGGACCACCGCCAACCCGTGCGGCTTGTCGACGACCAGCAGCCCGTCGCCATCGTGCACGACGTGCATCGGCGCATCGGTCCCCACCTCGCCAGCGACCTCGCGGTAGTAGTACACCTCCAAACCGACGCGATGCCGCGCATCGGCCCGCAGCACGGCACCGGCCGCGTCCAGCACACGGCCACGCCGCATCCGCTGCTCCCACGCCGCGCGGCCCACGGCGGGAAACAGTGCGTCCAGCGCATCAAGCACGGTGGCCCACGCGCCGCGCGGCAGCTGCACGCGGCTGGCAGCGACGCCATCGATGGCGGGAGGTCGGCTAGGCATGCCGGCAGCTTAGCGGTGCGGGTAGCCGGGACGTCGCGAGCGTGTGGAGACAAGTGCCTAGCCTTCGGGCCAGCGCGCCAGGATGCGGAGGGCGGCGCAATAGCAGGGCCGGGCTTCGGGCTATCGCGCCAGGATGCGGGGGTATCGCTGGCGGTTCGATTGGGCATCCTGCCCAACTCACCGCCGTGCACATCCATGTGTCCTTTACGCGGCACCCCCGCACCCCGGTGCCAGGTCGTCGCGAACTCGCTCGATCATCCGAAGGCACGTCGATCGGCTGGGAGGGGGGTGATGGGGTGCTGCGGAGAGTGGGCCATGGGTGAGTGCAGGCCGCTTGCGCGGCAATGCCGCGCGGCCTGAGCGAACGCCCGGCGCGCTGCGCCGGGCCTGAACGGCCGCAGGCCGGGCCCACGGCTGCGACTCCGGCCATGGATGGCCGGACGGAGGGGCGGAGCAGCACCCCGTCACCGGCCTCCCTCGTGCAACCAGCCGAAGCCACTATTGCTCTGGCTCGACGGAGGGCGGAGCAGCACCCCGTCGCCGGCCTCCCTCGCGTGAACCGCCGAAGCCGCTCTGGCTGCCGCTGTCGCTGTTGCTGTTGCTGTCGCTGTCGCTGGCGCGGTCGCGGTCGCTGTGGCCATGGCTGTGACAGAGGCGGTGGCAATGGCAGTGCCCCGAACCCTCAACCCGGCACGACGCCACGCCGACGCAAAGCGCAAGCGCGTCTGCATGACGTCCTCCCACACGACGCAATCCGTGACCACCGCGTCGTCACCCCAACATCGCTCACCCGCGCCCACGCACAAGACGCTCCAGCGCATCGACGGCTCCCGCTTTGCCCGCCGCCGGCGGCGACTGCCGCGCCTCCCAAAGCTCCAGCACACGTGCGTACTCCTCCATCGCCTCGGCGTGCAGGTCGTACACGCACGGGTCGCAGCCGCCGCCGCAGCAGTCGGCGGGAAGCGGGCGTTCCGGTAGTGCGGGTCGCTCGTCGGACATGGGCGAAGTGGAGTGCGGGTCGACGAGTCTAGCGACGGCGGCGCGACGGCCCCGTGCCGCGCGACACTACACTGCGTCGCCCTGCAGCGAGCCCCGCGATGACCGACCACGTCCGCCTCGACAAGTGCGTCGCCGACCTCATGCGCTGCTCACGCGGCGATGCGCAGCGCTATGTCGACGGTGGCTGGGTCACCGTCGACGGCGCCATGGTTGCCGCGCCGCAGGCGATGGTGGATCCATCGACCGTCACCGTGTCGCCGTCAGCGACGCTTGCCGACGTCGAACCCGCCACGCTGCTGCTGCACAAGCCGGCCGGCGTGGCCAGCGTGGACGCTGTTGCGCTCGCCACCGCGCAAACCCGCGATGCGGCGGACCCCGGCGCCATGCGCTGCGTGCCGCGCCACTTCCACGGCCTGCAGGCGCTGATGCCGCTCGACGACGACGCCAGCGGGCTGCTGGTGCTGACCCAGGATCCACGCGCTGCGCGGCGCCTGCGCGAGGACGGCCCGACCATCGAGCAGGAGTACCTGGTCGAGGTCGAAGGCACCCTGCCCGTCTACGGCATGGCCCGGCTGGCCCGCGGCATGCGGCATGAGGGGCGCGAGCTGCCGCCGTGCAAGGTCAGCTGGCAGAACGAGGTGCGGCTGCGTTTCGCCATCAAGGACGTGCGGCCCGGCCAGCTGCGGCACATGTGCGCCGAGGTCGGGCTGGCGGTGGTCGCCATCCGCCGCCTGCGCATCGGCCGCGTGCCGCTGGCGAAAATCCCGGTGGGTGGCTGGCGCTACCTGTCGGTCGGCGACCGCTTCTAGGGCGTCGGCCGCGTGCAGGCCCCAGCCTCCGCGACCCCAGGGCCGTCGCACTCCGCGCGTCGGCTTACGGCGACGCCGGACGCAGCACCAGCAGCGCGCCCACGGCCACCAGCACCGCGCCAGCGATCCGCGGCAGGTCCGCCGCGCGCGGCGCGTGCAGCACGCCGTAATGGTCCAGCAACAGCGAGCCGACCAGCTGCCCGAACACCGCCAGGCAGATCAGCGCCGCTGCGCCCAGGCGCGGTACCAGGCCGGTCGCCGTGAGCACGAACACCGCGCCGACCACGCCGCCCGTCCACGACCACGCCGGCAGCGACGCGATCGCTTCACGTGAGGGCAGCGGCGTGCGCGTCGCGATCATCGCGGCGCCGAGCAGCACGGTGCCGACCAGGAACGAGACGAACGACGCGAACAGCGGCCCCGACGTGTCCTGCCCCAGGCGCGCGTTGACCAGCGCCTGCAGCGGCAGCAGCGCGCCTACAACGACGACCGCGAGCACCGCGCCGGCCAGTTGGATTGCAGTCATCGCGTCGCCCCGTGCCCGCCGCGGATGCGGCGCATGGATGGTCCCACGCCCGCGATCCCCTGCGCGAACGCGCAGCCCACGCAACATCCGCCTGGCGTCAGCGCGCGACGGCGGCGTCCACATGGCCGGCACCCGCTGCCGCCGGCGTCGAACGCGCCGACACCGTCCTGGCCGCCGGCGCCGGGGCGGGATTCGCCCGCGCCGACGCGATGATGACGTCCAGCAGTGCGTGCAGCGCGTCGCGGTGGCCGGAGCGCGCCGACGCGGTGCTGTCGTCGGAGGTCATCGCGACGGTGAGCCGCAGCGACGGCACTACGTACACCATCTGCCCGCCGTAACCCCAGCCATAGCGCACCTGCTCGCCGCCGATCTCGCGCAGGAACCAGCCGTAGCCGTACCCGTCGCCATTCCAGGCCGACGCCGTGCGCGGCCGCCACGAGTCCGCGACCCACGCCTCGGGCAGCAGCTGGCGCCCGTCCGCGCTGCGGCCGCCGTTGCGGTACAGCTCGCCGAACGCGAGCAGCGAACGCGTGCTCATCGCCATGTTGTTGCCGCCGAAGTACACGCCCTGCGGGTCGCGGTCCCAGCTGCTGATCGCGAAGCCCTGCTGCGGCCCCAGCCACTCGCGCGCCAGCTGCAGCGTCGAGCGCCCGCTGGCGCCGGTGAGGATCGCCGACAGCAGATGCGTGGACCCGGTCGAGTACAGCATCCGGCCACCGGGCTCGTCGACGAACGGCTGCGCCAACGCCGCGCGCACCCAGTTCCCGCTCGACACCCAGCGCCCGTAGTTGCTGCCGGAGGTCCGGTCCAGCCCTGCCTGCATCGACAGCAGGTGGCCGATGGTGATCCGCGCCAACCGCGGGTCCGGCGACGCCGGCAGGTCGTCGCGCAGGAGCGGTGCGACGGGCTGGTCGGTGCTGTCCAGCATGCCCTTGTCGATCGCGATGCCGACCAGCGCCGCGACCACAGACTTGGATGCCGATTTGATGTTGGTCGGCGCGCCGGGGCGATGGCCGTTGTAGCCGCGCTCGGCCACCACCACGCCGTCCTGGGCGACCACCACCGATTTCAGCGCGGTGATCGCGGCCGCGTCTTCGAGGCGCCTGGAGATCGGGGGTTGCGGCGCTACCGGGCGCGCGTCGGCAGCGGGTGCAACCGAGCGCAGGGACGGCGACGCCTCGCCCGCAGCAGGCGTCCTGATGGGCGGCGCCTGCCCGCAGGCGGGCGCCGTGGCGCAGAGGGTCAGCAGGATCAGCGATTTCCAGTTCATGGCCCATGGTCGCAGCGGGACGATCCGCACCGCGTGCATCCAGCTGCCGACGGCCGCAACGCTGCATCCGTGATCGCGATGCGGTTCAGCGCAGCTGGCTGTCCTTGCTGCCGCGGCGGTTGTAGCCCGACGCCTCGGTCTGCGCCTTGTCGCTGGCCTGCTGGCACGCCACGCACAGACGCACCCCCGGCACCGCCTGGCGGCGCGCCGGGGGAATGGCCGCATCGCACTCTTCGCAGCGCTCCAGGCCGGGACCGACTGCCAGCTGCGCGCGCGCGCGCCTGACCGCGTCCTCGACCGTCGCGTCGATCTGGTCCTGCACCGCGCCATCCCCCGCCCACCCGGTGGCCATCGCCTTGTCCTCGCCTTTGATCAGCGCCCCAGCCTAGGGCGCCCATGATGAAGGACGCGGCACCGGGCGCAGGCGGCGACAGGGTCCGCAGCGACCCCGCCGGGGGATGTCGGCGATCGCGACGGCCGTCGCACACGTGACCTCGCGGTTCCCCCGGCAGCGGCGGATGACCGAAGATGCAGCGCGGCCGTCGCGGCGCGCCTCGCCGCCGTCCGGGAGCCCACCGATCGCCACCCCGCGTACATCGATGCCACCGTCCCCGCCAGGGGACCCGTCCGACGCGTCATCGCCGTCATCCGTAAGGGGTGCCGGGACGGCGTCGCTGGCGCTGGGCGCGGGCGCCGCGCTGGCTTCGTCGCTGGCGCTCGTGGCGCCGGTCTCGTCCCCGTGGACGCTTGGGGTCGCGCTCGGCGCTGGCTTCGGAACCTGGACCGCGCTGGCCTGCAGCACCGCGGCGCGCCTGCCTGTCCTGGTCGTGAGCGCGGCCGTCGTGGTCTTCGCACTGGCCACGGGCGCCCTGGTCACCGGCGGCAGCGTCGCCGCGGTCGCGCTGTTGTCGACCGCCCTCGCCGCCTGCACGCTGACGGGCGCGGCCGTCGTGCGCCGCGGGCGGCCCGCCCCCGCCGGGTTGCAGGACATAGCCGCGGTGGGTGCGCTGCTGGCTGCGACCTTGTTGGCCGGGTATGCCGTGCCTGCGATGGTCTGGCGCATGATCGCCGCGTCCGCGTCCGCCGCCGCGGTGCCGCCATCGGCGGGCGCCACGTGGGCGGTGTCCCTCGGGATCGCGGCAACGCTGCCGGCCGTACTCCTTCTGGCGCGCCCGGCGGACGACGTCATGCGCCGGGACCGCCGCGCCGCCGGAACCGCCGCGTTCGCCGTGCTCACGCTGCTGGCATGCGTCGCGATCGCGTCCTTGCGCCCCGGACTCGGCGCGGTGGCCGCGGTGCCGCTGGTGCTGCTGGCGCTGCGCGGGGCGCCACGGGCCAGCGCCGCGGTCGCGCTGGCGGCCTGCGCGGTACTCGCGTGCGTGCCGCTGCTGCTGCCTGGCTGGCCTTCAGCACCGGTATCGGTGGCTGGCCCGCTGGCGTTGGGCAGCGCGCTGTCGGTTCTGCTGGCTGCGACCGACGCACGCCGTCGCGCGGCGGGCGATGCAGCGGACATGGCGCTCGCGGCTGTCGAGGCCGTTACCGTGCACGGACCAGCACTGTCCGCGCGCTTTGACGCCACCCTGCGCCACCAGGCGGCGAGCCCGGCGTACCTGCGCTGGCTTCGGCAGCCGGGCGCGCGCGTCCTGGGGCGCACGCCGGCGGACGTGCTGGGCGCGGATGGCGACGCGCTGGCGGCGGCACTGCGCCGCGCACTGGCAGGCCATCGACAGCAGGCCACACTGCGCTTGGCCGACGGTCGCGCGATCGACGTAACCCTGCTGCCGAGCGTGTCCGCCGACGGCCATGTGGCGGGCGTCCAGCTGCTGGCCGAGGACGGCCACTGGCGTCGCGTCGCCGAGGCCGCGCTGCCGCAGCTGCTCGACGCCCTCCCCGGGCCACTGCTGGTGGTAGAACCTGCGGGGCGCATCGAGCGCGGCAACCGCGCCGCACACGCCCTGCTCGCGGCCGGGGACGGCGCGCTGCACGGTCAGGACGCGACGGCGATGCTGGGCATCGGCGCGCGGGACGCGCTGTGCGACGCGCTCGGGTCGCTGGCAGTCGACGGCAGCGGCGATGCCGCCACGCCGATGACGGAGCACGCCACCACGGCGCGCCGCTGTGACGGCGCGCCGTGCGACGTCGTCGTCACCATGACGAGGCTGCGCACCGCGAAGGGGCCGCGCGCACTGGTGGCGCTACGCGACCTGGGACCCTCGCGCCAGGCCGAGCGCCTGCAGGCGACCGCGCGCAGCAGCGCGGAAGGCGCAGTCGACGCGCTGCCCGATGCGCTGATCGCCTGCGACCTGCAGGAGCGCGTCACGCTCTTCAACGCCGCCGCCGGCCGTCTGCTGGGGCTGGGCGCGTCCGATGCGGTGGGACGCACGCTGGACGAGCTGCTTCCACTGCGCGATCCCGAGGACGGCCTGCCGGTGGATCCCGCACTGCGCGAGGTGCTGCGCGGACGCCGCGCGCTGGTGCGCGGAGCCGACCGCTGGCTGGCGCTGCCCGGCAACCGCCGTGCGGTGGTGTCGGAGGCGGCGTCGCCCACCCACGACCGCTTCGGGATGGTCGACGGCGGCGTGCTGCTGCTGCGCGACGTCACCGAGTCGCAGGCGCAGACCCGGTCGTTGGCCCATCAGGCGCAGCACGACCCATTGACCGGCCTGCCCAACCGCCTGCTGCTCGAGGACCGCCTGTCGCAGGCGCTGGCGCAGGTCGACCGCGGCTACAAGGGCGCGCTGCTGTACCTCGACCTCGACCGGTTCAAGCCGATCAACGACACCCTCGGCCATCCGGTTGGCGACCGCGTGCTGCAGGAGGTCGCGCGTCGGCTGCGCGCGGGGGTGCGCCAGGACGACACCGTCAGCCGCCAGGGCGGCGACGAGTTCGTGCTGCTGCTGGTGCGGCTGGCCGACCCGCGCGACGCGGCCCGCGTCGCCGAAAAGCTGATCCTGTCGATCGAGCAGCCGATCGAGGTCGACGGCCACTCGGTCAGCGTGTCGGCCAGCATCGGCATCGCCGTGTTCCCGCAGGACGGGCACGACACCCGCGAACTCACGCGCCAGGCCGATTCCGCGCTGTACCACGCCAAACAGAGCGGGCGTGGCCGCTACAGCTATGTCACCGACATCATCGGCGCCAGCGCCGAGGAGCGCATGCGCACCGAGCACGACCTGCGCATCGCGCTGTCGGCCGGCGACTTCGTGCTGGCGTGGCAGCCGCAGGTGCTGCTGCCCGGCGGCCGCCTCGAC
>LXQJ01000050.1:15070-19487 GCA_001683895.1 Luteimonas sp. ANT-B3E
GCTGGTGCGCTGGCGCCGCGCCGACGGCGTGCTGGTGCCGCCGCAGGACTTCATCCCGGTCGCCGAGGAAACAGGACTGGTCGCCAACATCGACGAGTGGGTACTGGAGGCCGCGTGCGCGCAGGCGATGGCCTGGCAGCGCCAGGGACTGCCGCCGCTGCCGGTCTCGGTCAATGTCTCACTGGTGCGGCTGGACGCCGAGCGGCTGCTGGCGCACGTCGCCGCGGTGCTGCAGCGCACCGGGCTGGCCCCGCGCTGGCTGGAGATCGAGTTCCGGGGCGCGCAGCTGTTCCCGCACGGTGCTCGGGCGCGGGCAATGGTGGCGGAGCTGAAGGCGCTGGGCGTGCGCATCGCCGCGGACGACTTCGGCAGTGGACAGGCCAGCCTCGGCGATCTCGCGCACTTCGCTTTCGACACGCTGAAGATCGACCGCACCTACATCGGGAGCATGGCCAACGACCACGGCGCGGCGACGATCATCGAGGCGGTGCTGGCGATCGGCCGCGTCATGGGCTACCACGTGGTCGCCAAGGGCGTGGAGACCGATGCACAGCGTGACGCGCTGGTGGCGATGGGCTGCGCGCGCGCGCAAGGGTTGCTGTTCGGCGGCGCCGACGCGCCCGCGGTGCTGGCGGCGCGCCTTGCGCCGCCTGGTGCCACCGATGCCGGCGACGGTGACGCAACGCAAGCGGACGCCTAGACCGCGACGCGGTCCGGCCGCGGCGAGCGGCGTTGACCGCCTCAGGCCGGCCGCCCCCGCGGGAACCCGACCATGCGCCCCTGCTCCTCGTCCCACAGCTTCATGCCCATGCTCTTCAGGCTGGTCCACAGCGTCAGCCGCGGCGCCTGCTGCAGCAGCGGGCTCGAGGCGTAGCACTCGCGCAGCCGGTAATTGGGAATGCGTGTGGAGAGGTGGTGCAGGTGGTGGTAGCCGATGTTGCCGGTGAACCAGTGCAGCAGTCGCGGCAGGTCGTAGAAGGAGCTGCCGTGCAGCGCCGCGGCGTGCGCGCTCCACCCATCCTTCCGGGTCCAGTACGCGTCCTCGAACGTGTGCTGCACGTAGAACAGCCACACGCCGAGTGCACCGGCGATCAGCACGATCGGCAGGTGCACCAGCAGCACCGTCTGCCAGCCGATGACGAAGCCCAGCGCGCCGCCAGCCATGAGCAGCATCAGATTGTTGAGCAGCACGCTCGCCCACTCCTTCTTCCATGCCAGCGGCAGGTCGAACGGGAACCGGTGCTTGATCACGAACTGGTAAGCCGGCCCGATGCCCAGCAGCACCGGGGCGCTGCGGTAGAGTCGATAGCAGGCGCGGCGTAGCCAGGACATCGCGCGGTACTCCCTGACCGTCAAGGTGTCGATGTCGCCCATCTCGCGGCGGTCGAGGTTGCCCGAGGTGCCGTGGTGCACGGCGTGGGTCTTCTTCCAGTACCCGTACGGGAACAGCGTCACCAGCCCGAGGCAGCGGCCGACGATGTCGTTGAGCCGCTGGTCGGCGAAGAACGAGCCGTGGCCGCAGTCGTGCTGGATGATGAAGGTGCGCACGTACAGGCCCGATGCCGGCAGCACCAGCAGCAGCGTCCAGCCGTAGCCCCAGCCGGCGACGACGCTCCAGGCCATCAGCGCCCAGATCGCGGCGAACGGCAGCAGCGTATTGACCAGCTGCCAAGCGGCGCGGCGGTTGACCGGCCGCGCGAACGGTGCGCACAGCTGCCGCAGCTGGGAAGCGGAAACGGCGTTCGGCGCGGCGATGTCCAAGGGGTACTCCAGGGTGAGCCGGCATTGTCTGCGCCGGTGGTGAGCGGGGCAATCACGTGCGCCGGCGTACGGGGCGGCGTGCGCGGGCGCGGTTCATCGGCGTCGCCCGGCTGGTAAGCCGGGGGGCGAGTATTGCGGGCGCCCGCGCGCTCAGGGGGGCGTCGCGAGGATGGCGTCCGCCAGCATGCGTCCGGACAGCCACGCGTCCTCCACGCGCGGCCCCAGCAGCCAGTCACCGCAGGCGCCGAGCCCTGCCTCCGCCTCCCATAGACAGCCACTGCCAGCGCTGCCGCTGCGTGCGTAGCGCCAGCGGTGCGCCATCGCCAGCGACGGCCTGCGTGGACAACACCCCCAGCAACGCGTCGACCACTGCCTCTGCGTTGTCGTCCAGATGCGCCTGCGACCACACCGGCGACGCCCGCAGCACCCAGCGCTCGCCTGGCGAGCGCCCGGGCTTTGCGGAATCGCGCGCACTCCAGCCGATCGCGGCGTCTCCGCTGCCACGGACGATGTCGGCGGCGATCGCCAGCGGCGCGCCGAACGCGGCCATCACCGTCCAGCAGGGCTGCGACGCGGTCATACCCGCGCGTGCGGCGATCTCGGGCGCATGCGCGCACAGCAGCGCCGGCACCTGCTCGGCCGGCACCGCGACCACCACGCGGCGGCAGACAGGATCGTCGACCATTTCGCCTTCGAGCCGCCACGTGCCGCCTGTCCTGGCGACGGCGTCAACGCGTGCAAGGGCAGCGATGCGCGTCAACCAGCGCACGTCGAGCGCGCCCGCCAGTGCGCGTACCGGCGCGTTCATTCCCGGGGTGCCCACCCATGCGTCGTCGCCCACTGCGCACCGTGGTCGAACGCCGCGTCGCCTCCGGGCAACGCGACGCGCCGCGTCGACATGCGCCCGCCGGGACCACGGCCCTTGTCGAACACGCGCACGTCATGGCCGGCGGAGGCCAGGCGCGTGGCGCAGGACAGGCCGGCGATGCCGGCGCCGATGATGGCGGTACGGGGGTGCGGCATGGTGTTGGTCGCGGTCATGGCCGTCGATTAGAGCGCAAGCCGAAGCGCATCCGAAGGTGCCACCGCAATGGCGCTGGCATGGACCGTGGTACGTCCGCCAGGGAGGAAGGCGGTGCACGCTGTCGCACCCGATGCAGGAGTCCCGCCATGCCCATCGCCACCTGGAACGCCACCGAGATTGCCCGCAGCGACAACACCGTCGTTGTCGAGGGCAACCACTACTTCGCTCCCGACGCGGTCGACGCCGCGCGCCTGCGGCCATCCATACACACCACCAGCTGTCCCTGGAAGGGCACCGCGCACTACCACGACCTCGTGGTCTGCGATGCGGTCACCGCCAACGCCGCCTGGTACTACCCGGAGCCGAAGGAGGCCGCCGCGGCGATCCGTGGGCGCATCGCGTTCTGGAAAGGGGTGCAGGTCGATTCCGGCTGACGCGTCTTACCGTCAGGCGGTGACGCCGCCTGCAGGCGGACGGCGCCGACGCACCGGCTTGCTCGGGAACGCATGGCGCACGATGCGCCACAGCACGCCGGCGTACTGCTTCCAGAAACCGCCGGTGTTGTAGTGCACGCCGTAGCGGTCGCAGATCTCGCGCACACGCGGCGCAAGCTCGGCGTAGCGGTGCGCCGGGATGTCGGGGAACAGGTGGTGCTCGATCTGGTGGCTGAGGTTGCCGGTGGCGGTGTGGAACAGGCGCCCGCCCTCGAGGTTGCTGGAACCCTGGATCTGGCGCAGGTACCACGCGCCGCGGGTCTCGTTGGCGGTTTCGGCACGGGTGAAGATGTGCGCGTGCTCGGTGAAGTGGCCGCAGAAGATGATGGCGTTGGTCCACACATTGCGGATCAGGTTGGCGGCCAGGTTGCCCAGCAGCACCCGCGGCCACTGCCAGAACGCCAGCGCCGGGAACAGCACGTAGTCCTTGAACAGCTGCCGGCCGGCCTTCTTGAAGAACGGCTTCGACCGGCGCACGAACTCCTCGCGCTTCATCTTGCCCATGAAGTAGCGGCCCATCTTGATGTCGTGCACGGCCACGCCCCACTGGAAGTTGATCGCCAGCAGCGCATACGACAGCGGCTGGAACAGCGCCGACGGCTTCCAGCGCTGCTCGGGCGTCAGCCGCAGCATGCCGTAGCCGTAGTCGTCGTCCTTGCCGAGGATGTTGGTGTGGTTGTGGTGCTCGACGTTGTGCGAATGCCGCCAGTGCTCGCCGGCGCAGACGATGTCCCAGTCGTAGGTCTGGGAATTCAGCGTCGGATCGTTCATCCAGTCGTACTGGCCGTGCATGACGTTGTGGCCGATCTCCATGTTCTCGAGGATCTTGGCCGACGCCAGCGCCGCCACGCCCGCGGCCCAGCTGATGGGGCCCCAGCCGAACCACAGCAGGCCGCGGCCGGCGACCGCCGCGCCGCGCGCCACGTTGACCATGCGCCGGATGTGGTCGGCATCGCGCTGGCCGAGATCGGCGACGGTCTCGTCGCGGATCGCGTCGAGCTCGGCGTGGAACGCGACCAGCTGGTCGCCGTCCAGCTCGGCGCGCACCGGCACCGGACGCTCGGCGCGACGGCGGCGGCGCGCGCGCGGCGGCACGGCGGGGGCGACCGGCGGCAGGCGCTCGCCGACGTCGTCGTGG
>LXQJ01000050.1:19568-118495 GCA_001683895.1 Luteimonas sp. ANT-B3E
CGGCGGAAGGAGTGGGCGGTCGCGGACATGGCGGTCTCGATGGACGGGAGGGGGTGGTGCAGGAACGGATGGACGGGCGCGATCACGACAGTTCGAGCTCGACGTCCGAGCGGGCCGCGCTGATGCACAGCTGGATGAGTTCGCCGGGGGCCGAGGACTCGCGCCCGGTCAGCAGGTTGACCACCGTGCCGCTGCGCTTGCGGCACTGGCAGGTCATGCAGATGCCCATGCGGCAGCCGTAGGCCGGCGTCAGCCCGGCGCTCTCGGCGGCGACCAGCAGCGGCTCGTCGCCGGTGCTGGTGAACATCCGTCCGGCATCGGCGACATGCACCTGCACCGTGGTGTCACCGGGCTCGCGGACGCGCACCGGGAGGCCGTATCGCTCGCGCCACAGCCGCGCCGTGGCGTCGTGCGAGGCGTACAGCGCCTCCATCCACGCCATCAGCGGGGCCGGGCCGCAGAGGAAGGTCTCGCGCTGCGCGAAATCGGGGACGGCGCGTGCCAGCGCGGCGGCGTCGAGGCGCCCGTCGGCGGCGCTGTAGTGCACCAGCAGCCGCAGCGCGGGCCAGGCCTGGGCCAGCGCCAGCAGCTCGGCGCCGAAGATCGCCTCGTCGCGGTCGCGGCTGGCGTGCACCAGCACCACGTCGCCGGCGTAGCCGCGCGCCTGCAGGTCCAGCAGCATCGCGCGCAGCGGCGTGATGCCGCTGCCGGCACCAACCATCAACATCCGCGCCGGCAGCGCGTCAGGCAGCACGAAATCGCCGCTTGCCTGCCCCAGCGTCACCACCGCGCCAACGCCGAGGCGCGCGTGCATCCATGCGGTGGCGCTGCCGTTGGCGTGGCGGCGCACGGTCAGCCGCACCTCGCCACCGGGTGCCGACGGCGCCGACAGGCTGAAGGCCCGCTGGCGCCGCGCGCCGTCGATCTCCATCTCCACCACCACGTGCTGGCCGGCGCGGGCGCCGCGCCAATGGCGGTTCGGGCGCAGCACAAAGGTGCGGGTGTCCGCGGTCTCGTCGACCACCGCCACGACCCGGGCGCGGACCGCAACGAGCGACCACAACCGGTTGATCCCGCGCAGCACGTCGTCCAGCAGCGTCGGGTCGTTGAACGGGCGCAGCAGCACGTGGCGCGCGATGCCCGCAACGCCCGGCGAATGCGTGTCCAGCGATGACGCTGCGCGCATGTCGCCCTGACGAATAGTCGGTTGCAGCGCAGCGGTCACGGCGGGTCCAGCGGATTGGGTGAACAGATGTTCACCGAACTGTCGCCGGCTGTCAAACTCTCCACCGCGCGCGGTTCAGGCCAGGCCTGTGCCGCGACCCGGGCCGGGCAACGCGGGGCGGTCCGGCCGGCGCTCCCTATACTGGCCACCCCCCGCCCCAGCCCGACGGATGACCGACCAGGAACTCCCCACGCGCCTCAGGCCGCGCGAGCCGCTGGACGCCGGCCCCACCCGGGTCGAGCGCAAGCAGATCACGCGCCTGCACCTGCTGGCCGCGGCGCTGAAGCTGATGGCGGAGGGCCGCGGCTTCTCCAGCCTGAGCCTGCGCGAGGTGACCCGGGAAGCCGGAGTGGTGCCGGCGTCGTTCTACCGCCACTTCCGCGACATGGAGGAGCTGGGCCTGTCGCTGGTCGAGCAGAGTGGTGTGACCCTGCGCCGGCTGCTGCGCGAGGCACGGCGCGACGGCATCCCGCCGACCGACATGCTGCGCGGCTCGGTGCTGATCTACCACCGCTTCCTCAACGCCAACCGCGAGCAGTTCGCGTTCATCGCCGGCGAGCGCAGTGGCGGCTCGCGCGCGATCCGCAACGCGATCCGCACCGAGGAAGCGCACTTCGCCCACGAGATGGCGCAGGACATGCGCCGCCTCGGCCTGCTCTCCAGGCTGTCAACGCCCGCTCTGCAGATGGTCTGCGGGCTGGTGGTGACCACGATGCTCAACGCCGCGACGGACATCCTGGACCTCCCGCCCGACCGCCCGCAGGCCGAGGCCGAGCTGGTCGACAACTTCGTACAGCAGCTGCGCGTGATCCTGCTGGGCGCGCGGGTGTGGAAACCCCCGCGGCGCTGACTGCGCGCGCCCTGCCCCCGCGCTTCCGCGCCATGACGTGCTGCGGGATCACCGGCGCCGCCCACGTCCATTGGCAGCAGCGCCGCCCGACGACCCGGATCTTCGATGACCCCTACCGCACCCCACTCCCCCGCTGCCCACGACGTCGCGATCATCGGCGGAGGCGCTGCCGGCACCCTGGTCGCGGTCCAGCTGCTGCGACAGGCGCCCGGCCCGTTGGCGATCGCCATCGTGGAGCCACGGCCGGCGCCGGGCCGCGGCGTGGCGTATTCCACCTTGCGTCCCGAGCACCGCCTCAACGTCATCGCCTCGCGGATGAGCGCGTTCGACGACGCCCCCGAGGACTTTGCGGACTTCCTCGCGGCCAACCCGGGCGGTGACAGCGACGGATCTCCATTGCCGCCTGGCCCGGTGACCGAGCGCTTTGCCCGGCGCCGCGACTACGCACGCTACCTGCAGGCCACCCTGGCCGAATCGCCGAACGTCGACGGCGTCGTCCACGTCAGCGATGTCGCACTGGACCTGGGGTGTGAGGGCGACGCGTTCGTGCTCCCGTGCGCGTCCGGGTCCTTGCTGCGCGCGCGGCGCGTCGTACTGGCCACCGGCAACGGCGCACGCGGCCTGCCGCTGGCACCGGCGGCCATCAGCGGGGCGCCGCGCGTGATCGAGGCGTGGGACTACGCCGCCGTCGCGGCGATAGACGCCGACCGCGACGTCTGCATCGTCGGCTCGGGCCTGAGCATGGTTGACGCGGTGCTGACGCTGGACGCCCGCTGTCATCGCGGCCGGATCACCGTGCTGTCGCGCCATGGCCTGATGCCGCTGGCGCACGCCGCCGCAGGCCGGCAGGCGGGCGGGGTCGACGACCTGCTGCATGTCGGCATGCGCACGCGCATGGCGCTGCTGCGGCAGCGCGCGCGTGACGCGGCCGGCGCCGGCGTGCCTTGGCAGTGGACGATGGACGCCCTCCGCCATTACGGGCAGACGCTGTGGCGTGCGTCCGACGACGCAGAGCGGCGCCGCTTCCTGCGCCATGCGCAGCGGCTGTGGGACATTCACCGCCACCGCATTGCGCCCGACGTGGCTGCGGTTCTGGAAGCGCTGCGCGCGGACGGCCGGCTGCAGGTGCAGGCAGGACGGCTGACCGCCCTGTGCGGCGACGACGCTGCCGCGGTGCTGGAGTACCGGCCGCGCGGCGCCGACGCAGGCGCAACGCTGACGGCGGGCTGCGTCGTCAACGCCACCGGCGTCGACACCACGCTGGCGCGCAGCGGCAACCCGCTGCTGCGCGCGATGCATGGGCGCGGTCTGCTGCAGCCCGGCCCGCTGGGCATGGGCATTGCCACCGACGACCACGGCGCGGTACTGCAAGCTGACGGCAGCGTGGTCGACGGCGTCGCGACCCTCGGCGCGCCGCGCATCGGCGCGCTCTGGGAGAGCCTGGCCGTGCCGGAACTGCGCGGCCAGGCGCAGGCACTGGCAGCGCGGATGCTGGCAGCGGACGCCGGCGCACCGCCCTCGGCGGCCAGCCGCCCATGAGCCGCCTGACCCTCAACGACGTGCCGGCTTGACGCAGCTGTCCGGCGACAGACGCCGCGCGGGACCGCGCGAGCGCCGACACGCGCACACCGCGCCGCCGAGTCGAGGTCAGCGGTAGAGCGCGTCGTAGCCCGCCGCGTCGACCCGCGCCAGTCCCATGCCGTCGAACTGCGTCCACATCGCACGCCATCGAGCGCCGTCGCGCACCACCGGCCAGACCAGCCGCGGGCACGTGTCGGCGACAATCGCGTCGGTGAGCGCGTCGGGATCGGTGCCGCTGTGCGCGTACCACAGTCGCGCAGCCCCGCCGGGATCGTCACGGCACAGCGCAGCGCCGCGCCCGACCAGCGCGACCACGGTGTCGACGACCTCCCGGTGGTCGCGCAGGAACGCCTCGCCGGTGAACAGTTCCAGCGCCGAGAAGTTCTCCAGCCCGACGTCACCGGTGGCGATGAAGTCGGCGTCCAGGCCCGACAGCCGCGCCTCCACGCCCTCGAAGTTCGCGAAGCACAACCAGGCACCGTCGTAGCCTTCGCGCAGGTTGTCCAGGTGCGCGAAGCCGGCGCTGGCCACCTCGACCTGCCCGGCGTCGAACGCCGCGCCGCGCGCGGCGCACCAGCGCGCCAAAATCTCGACCGCGATCGCATCGGTGACGCCGCCGGCCACCGGCGACGCCAGCCGGACGTGGCCGCCGGCCAACAGCCGCTCGCCGGCGGCGCGCTGCAGCAGGATGCCGCCGTCGGTCTCGAAGAAGCAGCCCAGCGCCTTCAGCCCCGGGCGCGCCGCGTCGACCATGTGCAGCGGCTCGTTGCACGAGAACGCCACCGCGCCCGACACCGTCGCCGCCAGCCCGTCGTAGTGGTCGTCGGGCACCAGCAGCGACACCTCCAGCCCGGCGTCGCGGTACCAGCCGTGCTCGATGCCGGCGATCAGCGGCAGGTGGTCGGGGTTGAGAAACCATTCCAGCGCGATCTGCAGCTGCATGCGGGTGCCCACGGTGTGGAGGTCGGGCAAGGCTACGGGCTCGCGGCCGGCAAGTCAGCCGCCACCACGACACCTGCGCGAGCACGCGCCTACCATTGCGACTCCGTCCACGCTCGCCGACAGTCCCCGGAGCCCGCATCCATGTGCTACTCCGCCCAGCTGCGCCAGGACTACGCCGGGTTCGTGCGCGCCTACGGTGCGACCATCGACATCGACGCGTTCGTGCGCCTGTACTGGGAGCGGCGGGCGACGGACGCCATCCGCATCTCGCGCTCGGTCGACACGCTGTTCGCGGACATGGACGGGGCCGACGCGGAGACGATCCGCGGCCTGGTCGTGGAGCATGACCGCGCGCAGGTGCAGGCCACCGAGCAGCTGGTGTTCGCGCAGCGCCAGCGGCTCGCCGATGCCGAGCGGACGCTGCGCACGCGCACCACGCGCGCGGCCACCGAGAGCCGGCGCATCGCCACCGCGAAGATCGCCGGAGCGCTGGCGAAGCTCGACGACCTGCGGCGGACGCGCCCTGAGGCGCGCGATGGACGGATCTTCCCCGGACAGTACGTGCCGCTGCTGGTTGCCGGCGGCGACGGCGGCCGCGTGCTGCGGCCGATGCACTACCAGTGCCGCCCGGCCGGCAAGCCGGCCAGCGACGACCGTCGCTATCCCGGCACCTACAACGCGCGCCGCGACAACCTGGAAGGCTACTGGCGCGGCCAGTTCGGCCACGGCCACGGCGTGCTGGCGATCCAGGCGTTCTACGAGAATGTCGCCGCCCACTGCGCCGAGGGCCGCGAGCTCGCGCCAGGCGAGACCGCGCGCAGCCAGGTCCTCGAATTCCGACTAAGCCCGCCGCAGGCCATGCTGGCCGCGTGCCTGTGGTCGGCCTGGCGCGGCGCCGACGGCGCGACGCTGCTGTCGTTCGCCGCGATCACCGACGACCCGCCGCCGGAAGTCGCCGCCGCCGGGCACGACCGCTGCATCGTGCCGCTGCGCACCCGCAACCTCGATGCATGGCTGGTGCCGGACCCGCGCGACCTGGCGGCGCAGTACGCTGCTGGACGACCGCGAGCGGCCGTACTTCGCGCACCGGCTTGCGGCCTGAACCCTGGCGCGCAGTCCGGAGCGGTGATCCACGTCCGCCGTGTCCGCATCACCCATCGCCGCGGCGCTGCCATGGCGCCGGACCCCGACCTGCGATCATGTCGGCATGCACAGCCCCCCTGACGACACCCTGCCCTCCCCCGATGCCACCCCTGCGGCCCCGGCGTCCACGGTGACGCCCGATGGACTGGCCGCGACTGGCACCGCGGGAGGCCAGGCGCCTGAAGCCGCTGGCACGGCTGCGACGACGGCGACCGGTTTCGCCAGCCTCGGCCTGGATTCGACCCTGCTGCAGGGCATCGACGCGCTCGGCTTCACCGCCATGACTCCGGTGCAGGCGCAGACGCTGCCGCCGATCCTGGCCGGGCGCGACGTCATCGCGCGCGCGCCCACCGGCAGCGGCAAGACTGCCGCGTTCGGCATCGGCCTGCTGCATCGCCTCGACCCCGCCGACCCGCGCACGCAGGCGCTGGTGCTCTGCCCCACCCGCGAACTCGCCGACCAGGTCGGCCGCCAGCTGCGCCGGCTGGCCACCGGCATCGCCAACCTCAAGCTCTCGGTACTGTGCGGCGGCGTCCCGCTGGGGCCGCAACTGGCGTCGCTGGTGCACGCGCCACAGGTCGTGGTCGGCACGCCGGGGCGGGTGCTGGAGCTGGTGCAGAAGCAGGCGCTGGTGCTGGGTGCGGTGCGCACGCTGGTGCTGGACGAGGCCGACCGGATGCTCGACATGGGCTTCGAGGACGCCATCCGCGACATCGCGAAGCGCGTCCCGCGCGAGCGCCAGGGGCTGCTTTTCTCGGCCACCTTCCCCGCCCCGATCCGCGCGCTGGGCAAGGCGATGCTGCGCGACGCGCTGGAAGTCAGCATCGGCGACGGCAGCGAGCCGGCCACCATCGCCCAGGTATTCATCGAGGCGGACGCCCAGCGCCGCGGGCCGCTGCTGGCGGCGGCGCTGCTGCAGTACCAGCCGGCGTCATGCGTGGTGTTCTGCAATACGCGGCGCGACGTCGACGAGGTCGCCGGCTCGCTGCAGCACCACGGCTTTGCAGCGCTGGCGCTGCACGGCGACATGGAGCAACGCGACCGCGAGGAGGTGCTGGTGCGGTTCGCCAACCGCAGCTGCGCGGTGCTGGTGGCCAGCGACGTCGCCGCGCGCGGGTTGGACGTCGACGACATCGACGCGGTGGTCAATTACGAGTTGCCGGCCGATGTCGACACCTACCTGCACCGCATCGGGCGCACCGGCCGCGCCGGCCGCGACGGCCTGGCGATCAGCCTGTGTGCGCCGCGCGAGCAGCCGCGGGCGGCGCTGGTGGCCGAACGCCAGGGCCGCGCGCTGCGCTGGGAGCGGCTGCAGCCGCTGACCGGCAAGGCCACCGGGGTGCCGCGCCCGCCGATGGCCACGCTGCGCATCGACGGCGGCCGCACCGACAAGCTGCGTCCCGGCGACATCGTCGGCGCGCTCACCGGTGACGCCGGGCTGGCCGCGGGCGCAGTCGGACGCATCGACGTCTACGCGACGCGGTCGTATGTCGCCATTGCCCGCGCCCACGCCAACGACGCTCTGGCGCGGCTGCGCGCGGGCCGGATCAAGAACCGGCGCTTCCGCGTCGCCGCGCTCTGACGTCGACGCGCATCGTCACCGACAGGATCGCGCCACTGCGTCGCACCCCACTGCCATGTGCCCGACCCCGTGCACGCGCACGTGGCCGTTCGCTATGCTGCTTACCGGCACCGCGCGAGCGTGCTACGGGGGGGCAGGCCTGCATGATCCACACCACGCCAGATGACGGCGCAGGCCTCACCCCATCTGCACCACCCGTAACCGCGGCCGCCGCCGAGCTGCGGCCCGCGCCGCCCGCACCGGTGGGCACCTGCAGCGACTGCGGCGCCCCGGTCGACGGCCGCTACTGTGCGCAGTGAGGGCAGGCCACGCACGTGCACCGCACGCTGCTGCATCTGGGCGAGGAGCTGCTGCACGGGGTCATGCACTTCGACGGCCGCATCTGGCGCACGCTGCCTCTGCTGGCGTTCCGCCCCGGACGGCTGACGCGCGAGTGGATCGACGGCCGCCGCACGCGCTACGTTTCGCCGCTGGCGCTGTTCCTGTTCACCGTGTTCCTGGTCTTCTTCGGCATGAGCTTCGGCGGCGGGCGGCTGGTTGGCGGGCTCGACACCGCGCCGCTGGGCGAGCGGCTCGAGGAACTGCGGCTGGAGGGTCGACGCTGCGCGGGTGGCGACCCGCGATGCGCTGGCTGCGCTCGCCGCGGCGCAGCGCGCCTCCGCGGCAGTCCTGGCCGGCGACCGCGAGGCCGATGCGCGCCTGCGCGACAGCGAAGCGGATGTCCAGCGCACCTTCTCGAGAGCGGTGAACCGGCTGGCAGCCGCCACCGAGGAGCGGCGCACGCTGGGCCTGCTCCTGGCAGCCGGGCCGCGCCGCGATGGCCTCACGCCCGGCAGCTGGCAGGCCGGCCTGCGGGATGCGGTCGACCGCGGCGCCGTGCAGGTCCGCATCGGTACCATGCCGATGCGCCGGCAGATGCTCAAGCTCCTGCGCGACCCCGACTTCGCGCTCTACAAGGTGCAGCAGACGCTGTACAAGTTCGCATTCCGCTGGTGCCGCTGTCGATCCCGTTGGTCGCGGTGCTGTTCGCGTGAAAGCGCGGGTTCATCTGGTACGACCACGGCGTGTTCGTGCTGTATTCGCTGACCTTCATCACCATGCTGTCGGGGGTGCTGCTGCTGATGGCCAGCGGGCCCGAATGGCTCGGCGACATCGCCGGCGTCCTCGCCTGCGTCGCGATCCCGCTGCACATGTTCGTGCAGCTGCGCGGTGCGTACGCGCTGTCGGTGTTCTCCGCGCTGTGGCGCACGCTGGCGCTGCTGCTGGGCTGCAGCCTGGTGCTGGGGGTCTTCCTCATGCTGGTGGTGCTGCTCGGCGTCGCGGTCTGAGCAATCCAGCTTGCGCGGTGGGCAGCCGCCGGGACGGCAGCATGGTTCGCGGCGGCACCGCGATGCGACGCGTGCGAGGATCCAGCGACGCTAGCGTGGATGCGCGCGCAGGCCGACCACGCACGCGCGGTTCTGGACGCGATTCCGCAGCGCACGGTGATCCGCGCCGCGCTCGACGTCGCCGACGCCACCCGCCCCTACATCGTCTTCGACATTGTCCGCGCCACCGACGCGCGCACATTCTTCATGCGCCGCGAGGCCAACGCCAGCATCGGCCGGCTGTTCGTGCGCGACGGCGACAGCGGCGAGGGACGCATGGTCTTCGACCCGGCGACGCTGGACAGCGAGGGGCTGACGCACGCCATCAGCTGGAGTTACCCGTCTCCCAGCGGCCGCCGTGTCGTCGTCGGCGTCGCCGCCAACGGCGCCGAGGACGCGGAGTTCCACGTCCTCGACGTCGACAGCGGCCAGCGATTGGAGGGGCCGATCCCACGCAGCTGGCTCGGCATCGTCACCTGGGTCGACGACGACCATTTGCTGCTGGGGCGCATGCGCGAGACCGCGACCGGCGAGCCCAAGGAGGCCGCGTGGCTCGACTCGCAGACCTGGCTGCACCGCATCGGCACACCGATCGAAGACGACGTGCACGTCTTCGGCACCCGGTCAGCGCAGGTGCCCGAGGAGCTGCCGGCGGAGGACTTCGTCGGCGTGATGCATCGCGATGGCGAACCGTACGCGCTGGGGCTGGGCGTGGGCGCACGCGCACATTTTTCGGCATGGACGCTGCCGGCGGCCGACCTCGGCAAGCCCGACGCGCGGTGGACGCGCCTGTTCGGCGATGACGCACAGAACCAGTACGGCGGCGACGTGCGCGACGGCCAGCTGTACGTGGTGTCGACCCGCGACCCGAATGGCGAAATCGTGCGCTACGACCTCGCCAGCGGCGAGCGTCGCGTGCTGCGGCCAGCCGGCGATCGCCCGATCGAGTCGCTGGGCGTCGCCCGCGACGCGCTGTATTTCCGCGAGCGCGACGGTGTGTACTCCCAGCTCAAGCGCATCAGCTTCGATGGCAGCGGCGAGGTCGCGATCGCCTTCCCGCGGCGCGGCACACCGATGCCGTCGGGCAGCAGCTACACCAACCCGCTGCTGGACGGCGCGCTGGTGGTACTGGATGCCTGGACCGTGCCCGGTACCGACTTCCTGGTCCATGCCGACAGACGTACGACATCACCCGGGCTGCTGGCGCCGGTCACCGGCATCGACCTGGCACAGGTGCACGCCCGCGACCTGGTGGCCACCAGCCACGACGGCGTCAAGGTGCCGCTGACCCTGCTCCACTACGGCGCCCTGGCGCCGGCGGGGGAGCAGCGCGTGCTGCTGACTGGCTATGGCGCGTACGGCATGACCTTCGACCCCGGCTTCAGCCCGCAGTGGATCGGCCTGATGCAGCAGGGCATCGCGTTCGCGAACTGCCACGTGCGCGGCGGCGGCGAGTTCGGCAACGCCTGGCACGAGGGCGGCCGGCTTGGCACCAAGGCCAACACCTGGAAGGACCTCATCGCCTGCGCCGAGGCGCTGCGCGACCAGGGGATCACCGTGCCCGGGCGTCTCGTCGGCATGGGCACCAGCGCCGGCGGCATCACCATCAGCAACGCGGTCATCGAGCGCCCGGAGCTGTTCGCCGCGGCGATCAACGATGTCGGTGTCTCCGACGTGCTGCGCTCGCTGTCCGCAAGCGCCAACGGTCCCAACCACTACGCCGAGAACGGCGACATCCGCACCGCCGAGGGCGCCGGCTTCGCACGCGCCGCGTCGGGCTACGACAAGATCGTCGCGGGGCGCGCGTATCCGCCGTGGCTGGTGATCCACGGCATCAACGATCCGCGCGTCGACGTCTGGCAGTCCAACAAGTTCACCGCGCGCATGCAGGCCGCCGGCGACGCACCGGTGCTGTACCGGCTCGATTACGCAAGCGGCCACGGCATGGGCTCATCGGCCGATGCGCGCAAGGACTACGCCGCCGATATCGCGGCGTTCGCGATCGCGAACACCGCAGGTGATACCGGCCCCTGAGGCGCACTGGCCGTCTCCGTCCGTCGCGCCGTCGGCGCCCGACCCACACGCGCGGCCACCGGTCGACGCCGCGAGCGGGTACATCGTCCAGGCGACGTCGCCTCCGACGTCGCCCGTCCTCAGCCAGTGGCGACAAACGTCGCGGCCATGCGCCCAACCGCGGCCATCGCCGCGTCACGCGGGGTCGATGGGTCCGCATAAGCGTGCAGGTACGCCACCGCCACCACTGGGGGCGCTCCGGGGCTGGGCCAGGCGATGGCGACGTCGGCGGTGACCGGGTTGGCGCTGTTGGCGGTCCCGGTCTTGTTGCCGACCCGCCACCCCGGTGGAAGGCCCGCGCGCAGGCGCCGGTCGCCGGTGGTGGTCGCCACCATCCAGTCCACGAGCTGCGCGCGGGACGCCGGCGCCAGCGCATCCCCCACCAGCAGCGTGCGCAGCGTGTCCAGCATCGCGTCCGGCGACGTCGTGTCGCGCGGGTCGCCGGGACGGGCTTCGTTGAGCGCCGGCTCATAGCGGTCGAGCCTGGTGATGGTGTCGCCGAGGGTACGCAGCCACGTTGTCAGCCCCGCAGGACCACCGATGGCGTCGAGCTGCAGATTGGCGGCGGTGTTGTCGCTGACTGTGATGGAGGCGTGGCACAGCTCGGCCAGGGTGATGCCGGGCGGGCCGAGGCGCTCCTCCGTGACCGGAGACCAGGGCACGAGCGCCTCGCGCGCCACCACCACGCGGCGGTCGAGCCGCTCGCGGCTGGCGTCCACCCGCGCCAGGATCGCGGCCGAGGCGAGCGTTTTGAAGGTGCTGCACATCGCAAAGCGTTCGCCGCCGCGATGCGAGACGCGGCGGCCGCTGGCGGTATCGAGGATCGCGACGCCCAGGCGGCCACCCTCGCGCTGCTCGAGCGCTGCGAGGGAACTGCGCGCCGCGGCGGCGGTCACATCGCCCGCGCGCGATGCGCACGCCGGCAGCAGCAGGACGCCGGCGGCAGCCAACAGGGAGCGGCGATGGTGATCGAGGGGCATGGCGGGACTTCGGTAGACGGCGGAGATACGGGAGGCGCGCCAGCGTATTGTCGGCGAGCGCCGGCAGCACGCGCACCGGCGCGTTGCGACGCATGCGAGCGTCCGTCAGGATCCCGCCCGATGCCA
Source organism: Luteimonas sp. ANT-B3E (assembly GCA_001683895.1). GTDB lineage: Bacteria > Pseudomonadota > Gammaproteobacteria > Xanthomonadales > Xanthomonadaceae > Luteimonas. Next base: position 31,438 of record LXQJ01000050.1, read on the forward strand.
GGCCGGTGACACCCTCCTATTGCCGCCCGCTGCCGCGGGCGCATCTCGACACACGCGACCAGCGCGCGTCGCTGCTGGCGATGCTGCTGCTGCACGTGGTTGCGGCAGCCTGGCTGCTGATGCGCGAGGCCGACCCATTGCCGGCACCCGGAGCCGACGAGGCGCTGCAGGTCGTCTTCATCGACGCGCCCCGCAGTGCGCCGCAGCCAGCGACCGTTGCCGCGCCTGCGGTGGATGCGGCATCACCGGCTCCGGCAAAGGGCCCCGCGATGCAGGCACCCCCGTCGTGACGGAGAGGACCGGCGACCCGAGTGCCGAAGCCCCGCTGACCGCTGTTCCCGTGGCCGCCCCATCGCCGGCGCCGCTGGCCGTCGACGCGTGGCCCGTGAGGCCCACAGCGGCTCCCGCCCCGCCCCGTTACTCGCGCGACCCCCTCGGCGCGCCGCCGCCAGACCTCGTGTCGGTACCGCCGACCGTGCGCCTGCGCATGCAGCCACCGCCCTCGCTGCAGCGCACGGTGCGCCGGGTCGCCGCGCTCATCGCGCCGCCGGCCGGCTACGAGGCCGATCCCTGCCCGCGCATCGGCCGCAACCTGGCGGTGCTGTCCGGCGACGGAAGCGACACGGGTCGGGCGCTGATGGCGGAAGAACTGCGCCGGCGGGCGCAGATGTGCGATTGAACGGAGCACGCCACGCTTCCACCAATGACGCATGGTCGATGCGCCTTCCGGCATCATCCGGCAGAACCCGGCCATCGCATCTCCGCCGCGGAACGCGTATTCCCCGACCTCCACTGCCGGCAGTGCGCCGAAGCGGATGCGTCAGGCGACGACCACGACCTCGTCGCCGACTCGCAGCGTGCCGGTTCCGCGTGGCACCAGGTGCTGTCCGAACGTGACGCCAGCATCGCTGCGCCGATAGCCGGCCAGCGTGCGCAGCGGCTCGCCGCCCGCATCGCGCTCGCCGCGGTCCGGGTCGACCGTGGTGAACACGCAGCGCGTGCACGCCCGCATCACGTCGAACTCGACGCCGCCGATGCGCAGCCGCGACCACGCGTCCTCGGCGTGCGCGTCGACGCCGTCGACCACCAGGTTGGGCCTGAAGCGCCGCATCGACACCGGCCGCGGCAGGCGCGCGTTGAGTCCGTCCAGCGAGCCTTGCGACAGCAGCAGCAGCGGCAAGCTGTCGGCGAAACTCACCTGGTCACCGGCGCGCGTGCCCGGCGCATCGACCGCGCGCGCCGCGGCGGCGTCCATGTACGCCAGACGCACATGCACGCCCAGATACGCAGACAACCAGTCGTCGGCGGCGGCGTCCGTCGCGCTGGCGTCGACCTCGTCGTCCCAGACGCGCACTGGCAGCCGCGATGCCGGTGCGCCCGGCACCGCGATCCGCAGCGTCGCCATGCCCGGCGCGTCCAGACGCAGCCCGCCGGCATCGGGCCGCGCCTGCACCAGCGTCAGACCCGGCTGCGTGCGGCCGGTCACCGCTACGCCGTTGCCGTCGACCGCCATCCAGCGCCGGTCATGGGCGAGGCCGCGGCGCTGCACGCACGCCTCCGCCACATCCAGCGGCGCGCAGGACTTGAGCGGATGCAGGTGGATCGATGCAAGCGCGATCGCCATGGCGCGGCTGTCGGTGCCGCCGCTACCAGACCAGGTCGTCGGGGACGACGAAGCGCGCGTAGTGCGCGGCATCGGCGTCCTCCTCGCGTGCGGCGTCCGTCGGCGTGCCGTCGTCGGCCCGCGACACGGCCGCGGCGCCATGGTCCAGCGCGACCAGCGACGCGTCTCGTGCCAGCACCTTGTCGGCGGCGGCGCGCGGCAGCAGCGCGTAGCCGTCGTCGCGCGTCGTCACGACCAGCGCGCCCTTCGCCAGCTGCGCGCGCTGCGCGCTGCCCACCAGCACGCGGCGGATCGCCCCGGCGTGCTCGAACGCGTACGCGATCTCGCCGTCTGCCGGCACCGCGTGGGTCGCGACCAGCTGCCGCGCCTGCGCCTGCAGCTCCCGCAGCCGCAGCTCGTCGCGCCGCGCGGCCGACAGCGCGCGGTCACGCTCGGCGCGCTCGACCTGCAGCTGCCGCGCGTCGACGCGGTCGGCCGGCGGCGGCAACGGCTTGCGCGCGTGGCGCTGCTTCGCCTGCTCGCGTGCGATCTCGTCGAGCCTGCCCTTCTGGGCGAGGCCCGCTTTCAGCAGCTGTTCCTGCAGGGGATTGCGCATTGCAGTGATGCCCGGGCGCGACGTTGGCGGGATGCGCCGAGTATACGGAGGACGCCGCGCGCGCCCTCCCCAGGTATCCCGGGGCCTGCGGAACTCAGATCCCCGGGCGGTAGCGCGCCGCGCTGATGCAGGAGAACACGCTGACGACGAACCAGCCGAACGGGAACAGCGACAGGGTCAGCAGCCAGGTAACGGCGCCCGCGGCGCAGGCGGCCAGAAACCAGATGACGGCGGACATGACGCGGCCCTGCACCAGCTGGCCGAGGCCGGGGATGAAAAAGCTGCAGATCGCGGCGATGACGTTGCCCGACGAGCCCTGGGTGGTGGCGGGGTGGTTCATGACATGTCTCCGGGGGAAGGCTGGCGAGGGGCGCATCGTCCCGGATGACTCGGCGCAGCACGGTGAAGGACCGGCGGTCGCCGGTGCATGCGATGACCGCGACGCCGCTCCGGAAGGCGCCCCGCGCTGGCTACACTGCCGCGATGGCCAGCTGGTTCCTGTATCTCGTCGAGTGCCGCGGCGGCAGCGTGTATACCGGCATCACGACCGACGTCGCGCGGCGCTATGCCGAGCACGTTGCAGGCACGGGCGCGCGCTATACGCGGGCGTGGCCGCCGCTGCGGTTGCTGGCGCAGTTCACGTATCCCGACCGCGCCGCGGCGAGCCGCGCAGAGCATGCAGTGAAGCAGCTGTCACCGGCGCGAAAACGCGCGCTGTGTTCCCGCGATGCCGCAACGGGCGCCGGGCCGGCGCCGATGCCACGCGATGACGCGGCGCCGGTGCGACCGACCGCAGGCGGCAGTCAGACCTGCGCCGCAGGCGTTGCGCCCGTGTCCCTCAGCCGATCGGTACCAGCGGCCACACCGTCAGCAGCATCGGCACGGCCACGGCGATCACCAGCAGCTGCACCGGCAGGCCGAGGCGCCAGTAGTCGCCGAACCTGAAACCGCCTGGTCCGAGGATCAGGGTGTTGTTCTGGTGTCCGATCGGGGTCAGGAACGCGCACGACGCCCCGACCGCGACCGCCATCAGGAACGGATCGGCGCTGACGCCGAGCGTCGCCGCGGCGCCGATGGCGATCGGGCACATCACCGCCGCGGTGGCGGCGTTGTTCATCAGGTCCGACAGCGTCATCGTGACCACCAGGATCAGCACCAGACCCACCACGGCGTGGCCCTGGCCGACGGTGGTGAACAGGAATCGCGCGATCAGGCCGGCGGTGCCAGTGCTCTCCATCGCGCCCGCCACCGGGATCAGCGCCGCCAGCAGCACGATCACCGGCCAGTCGATGGCCTCGTAGACGTCGCGCGGCTGCACCGTGCGCAGCACCATCGACGCCAGCACGCCGAGCGCGAACGCCACCGCGGCCGGCAGCACCCCCAGCGCTGCGGCGGCGATCGACAGCAGCATGACCGCCGCGGCGGTCAGCGCCTTGCGGCCATCGGGAATGCGCAGGTCGCGCTCGGCGAGCGGCACGCCGCCGTGGTGCGTGGCGAATTCGGCGATCGACTCCGGGGTGCCCTGCAGCAGCAGCAGGTCGCCGGCGCGGATCGCCTGCGAGCGCAGCCGCTGCATCGAGCGCTGTCCTTCCCGGGACAGCGCGAGCAGGTTGATGCTGTAGCGCGAGCGCAGCGACAGATCGCTGGCGGTGCGCCCCACCAGTGCGGCGCCCGGCAGCACGGCGAGCTCCTGCAGCACGATGTCGCTGCGGGGCGTGCGCGCATCGTCGTCCTCGTCCCCTTCTTCGTCCGGGTCCACTTTGCCGTCGATGTCGGCCGCGATGTCCGCATCTGCCGCGCGCCTTGCTGCAGCGCCGCCCACGCTGGAAGGCTGGCGGCGACCGGCGCCACGTTTGCCTCCAACCGCGGCGCGGGGCGGGGATGCAGTGTCCGCATCGGTAGCATCCTCACGCACTTTGCTGCCGTCATCGTCGTCCAAGTCCTCGGCGTTGCTGTCGATGGCCTCCTCCAACGCCAGGCCCAGCGACGACAGTACGGTACCCAGGGTGTCGGCCTCCGCCTCCAGCACGAGGATGTCGCCGCTGCGCACGCGCCGCCCCGGATGCGGCGCATGCACGCGGAACTCGCTCTGCACCATGCCCACCACCTGCGCGCCGTGCTCGTCCAGCAGCGCCTCCACTTCGCGGATGCGCAGACCGTCGATGCGCGCGCCGTCGCGGATCCGCACCTCGGTCAGGTACAGGCCGGTGTCGAAGCCCTGCGCCGCGGCGTCCTTGCGGACCGGCACCAGCTTCCACCCGCCCAGCACGATCAGCAGTACGCCCGCCGCCGCGACCGCAAGCCCGACCGGCGCGAAGTCGAACATCGCGAAGGCGCCCGCGCCGGACTCCGCGCGGAAACCCGACACGATGAGGTTGGGCGGCGTACCGATCAGCGTGGTCATGCCGCCGAGGATCGACCCGAACGCGAGCGGCATCAGCACCTGGCCCGGTGCCAGCGACTGCTTGCGCGCGATCTGGATCGCGACCGGCATCAGCAGCGCCAGCGCGCCGACGTTGTTCATGAAGGCCGACAGCAACGCCGCCAGCCCGGTCAGCGACGCGATCGCGAGCATCGGGCCGGCCTGCTTCGGCAGCGCAACCCGCGTCAGCACGTCGATCGCGCCCGAGGTCTGCAGCCCGCGGCTCAGCACCAGCACGCAGGCCACTGTGACCACCGCAGGATGGCCGAAGCCGATGAACGCCTCTCCTGCGCCGACCAGCCCGGTCAGCACGCAGGCCAGCAGGGAGGCCCCCGCGACCATGTCGTGGCGCCAGCGGCCCCAGAGGAACAGCGCCACCGTGGCCAGCAGGATCGCGAGGATGGTGATCTGGTCGGCGGGCATCGGCGCGGGACGGTGGTGGCCGCACAGCGTAAACGCAGGAGCCCCCGCCGGGACACGCGTGCCGCGGTGCGATGGCCGCGCTGCGGTTGAATCCGCCTCCCTTGCCCCCACCACTGCGGCTCGCACCCTGTTGCCGCACGAGGCCTGCCCGATGACCGCCACCACCGAAACCCGCCCCTTCGAAGCCGAGGTCGCCCAGGTCCTGCATCTGGTCACGCATTCGCTGTACTCGCACAAGGAGATCTTTCTGCGCGAGCTGGTGTCCAACGCGTCGGACGCCTGCGACAAGTTGCGCTTCGAGGCGATTGCGGACCCGACGCTGATGGCCGGCGACGACCTGCACATCGACGTGTCGTTCGACAAGGACGCCCGCACCATCACCGTGCGCGACAGCGGCATCGGCATGTCGCGCGACGAGGTGGTTGCCAACATCGGCACCATCGCCAGCTCCGGGACGCGCCGGTTCCTGGAGGCGATGAGCGGCGAGCAGAAGGCCGACGCGCGCCTGATCGGGCAGTTCGGCGTCGGCTTCTATTCCGCGTTCGTGGTCGCCGACCGTGTCGTCGTGCGCCCCCGCCGCGCCGACCTGGCCGAAGCCGAGGGCGTGCAGTGGGAGAGCGACGGCCGCGGCGAGTACTCGCTGTCGCAGGTGGCGCTGCCGGCACGCGGCACCGAGGTCGTGCTGCACCTCAAGCCCGACGAGGACGAATTCCTGGCCGCATGGACGCTGCGCTCGCTGGTCACGCGGTACTCGGACCACGTCGCGTTCCCGATCCGGATGCCGGTGGCGGACGGCGCGGATGCGGGCGACGACGCGGCGTCGCCGGACGGCGTTGGGGACGCCGGCGGCGACAGCGGCAACGCAGGCGAGGCGACGACCCCGCGCTGGGAAGCCATCAACTCCGCGTCCGCGCTGTGGGCGCGGCCCAAGGCGGAGATCAGCGACGAGGACTACCAGTCGTTCTACAAGGCGCTCGGCCACGACTTCAACGACGCCGCGGCGTGGACCCACAACCGCGTCGAGGGCAGCCAGAGCTTCACCACCCTGCTCTACCTGCCGGCGCAGCCGCCGTTCGACCTGATGATGGGCGGCCGCGACGAGCGCAAGGGGCTCAAGCTCTACATCAAGCGCGTGTTCGTGATGGACGCCGCCGAGGAGCTGCTGCCCAACTACCTGCGGTTCGTACGCGGCGTGGTGGATGCCGACGACCTGCCGCTCAACGTCAGCCGCGAGCTGCTGCAGCACAACCGCCAGCTCGACCGCATCAAGGGCGCCTGCGTGAAGCGCGTGCTCGACCTGATCGAGAAGCTGGCCCGCGACGAACCGGAGACGTTCGCCGCGTTCCACAAGGCCTTCGGCAACACGCTGAAGGAAGGCATCGGCGAAGACCACGCCAACCGCGAGCGCATCGCGAAGCTGCTGCGCTTCGCCTCCACCGGCACCACCGCGGCGCCGGCGGAACCGGGCCGGCAGATGGTGTCGCTGGACGACTACGTGGCGCGCATGCCCGAGGGCCAGGACACCATCTGGTACGTCACCGCAGACAGCTACGCGGCGGCCAAGGGCAGCCCGCAGCTGGAGGCGTTCCGCGCCCGCGACGTCGAGGTGCTGCTGATGTTCGACCGCATCGACGAGTGGATGCTCGGCAGCCTGCGCGAGTACGCCGGCAAGCGCCTGCAGCACGTGGCCAAGGGCGAACTGCCGCTGGATGACGCCGCGCGCGAGGCGCGCGACGCCGCGACCACCGCCGCCACGCCGCTGCTGTCGCGGCTGAAGGCGCTGCTCGGCGACCGCGTCGCCGACGTGCGCGTGTCGACCCGGCTCACCGATTCGCCGTCGTGCCTGGCGCTGGCCGACCACGACATGGCCCCGCACCTCGCGCGGCTGCTGCGCGAGGCCGGGCAGGACGTGCCGGAGAGCCAAGCCACGCTGGAGATCAACCCGGCGCACGCGCTGTTGCAGCGCCTAGACACGGAAGCCGACGACGCCCGCGCCGCGGACCTCGCGCTGCTGCTACTCGAGCAGGCCGAGATCACCGCCGGCGCGCCGCTGCCGGACCCGGCGGCCTTCGTGCAGCGGATGAACCGGGCGCTGATGGGCTGACCGGCTCCCGCGCGCGCTGGCGGGCCGGTCGACGGCGCGCTAGCGCGCGTGAGATGCCTGCGGTAGCGGCCTGGTGCTCCACCAGATCAGCCACAGCAGCGCGACCTGTACCGGCAGCCGCCACCACAGCGCCCACATCGGCACGTCGAACAGGTCCGGCCGCTGCAGCATGTAGACGTGCGCCGGCGTCACCGCGAGCGTCAGCAGGAACAGCCCGATGCCGGCCGCGCGCCGGCTGCGGTGCCACAGCAGCCCGGCGGCACCCAGCAGCTCGAACACGCCGCTCGCCAGCACCGCGGCGCGTGGCCACGGCATCCACGGCGGCACGATGCGCATCTCGACCTCGGTCAGCGCGAAATGCGCGATGCCACCGACGAGGAACCAGGCGAAGACGACGGCCAGCCCAGCGATCCGCCCGCCACCCAGCGGGGCCAGCGCGAGCCCGTCGCGCATCGCGGCAGTCAGGGATCGGGAGATGCGGACGCTCCAGCGGTGGACACCGGCGAGTGTCGCAGCCGCGGCGCCGGAACGATGTCCGCAGGCCCGTGACCCGCGGACAGACGGGCGATCGGACACCGCAGCAAGCCTCGGCCCAGGCTCAGCGCGGCGACCCGGCGGCGCCGAGCACCTCGCGCTGCGGCAGGGCCTGCGGCCAGGCGCCGGCAAGCGCGCGATACACCGCCACCGCACCGGTGGTGCTGCGCGTACGGCTGTCCGCGAACGCATCCTGCGCCTGCAGTCGGGTGCGTTCGGCATCGAGCACGTCGAGCAGGCCGGTGGCGCCCGCATCGAAGCGCAGCCGCGCGAGCCCCGCGGCGCGCGCACTGGCGAGGGCGGCTTCCTCCAGCTGGCGGTCCTCCGCGCGCGCGCGGTCGAAGCGGACCAGTGCGTTCTCGGTGTCCTCCAGCGCCAGCAGCACGGTCTGCTGGTAGCGCGCGAGCTCGCCCTCGGCCTCGGCATCGCGCGCGGCGATGCGGGCGCGTACGCGGCCGATGTCGAGGAACGACCAGTCGATGCCGAGCGCGACGACGCGGGTTTCGCTGTCGCGCGCGAACAGGTCGCCACTGTCGATGGCCTGGCTGCCGAGCAGCGCGCCGAGCGAGAAGCGCGGGAACAGGTCGGCGGTGGCCACGCCGACGCGCGCGGTGGCGGCATGCAGCCGCTGTTCGGCCGCGGCGATGTCCGGGCGACGGCGCAGCAATGTCCCCGGGGTGCCGGGATCGATCGTGGCCGGGACCGCCGGCAGCGCGCGCACCGCCGACAGTTCGCCCAGCAGCGCATCGGGCGTGCGTCCGGTCAGGACCGCGAGGCGATGGATCGTCGCGGCCACCTGCGCCTCCAGCGCCGGCACGCGCGCCAGCGTCGACGCGACCTGGGCGCGAGCCCGCGCCGAGTCGAACGCGCTGTCCTGGCCGGCAGCGAACCGCGCCTCGACCAGGCGCAGCGTGTCGCGTTGGGTCCCCGCGTTGTCCTCGGCCACGCGCAGCCGCTCCTGCAGGCCGCGCAGCGACAGGTACGCGGTCGCGACCTCGGCGACGACCGCCACCTGGGTCGCGCGCAGGTCGTCGGCGGTCGCGGTCGCGTCGGCGCGACCGGCCTCGATCCCGCGCCGGACGCGGCCGAACAGGTCGAGTTCCCAGCTCGCGGCGAGCCCGGCGCTGTAGCTGTCGCCATCACGTTCGGCGCGCGGCAGCCCGGGCAACTGGTCCGCGCTGGCGCGGGTGCTGGCGGCCTCCCCGCGTGCGGTCACCGTCGGCAGCACGTCGAGGCGCGACTGCCGCAGCAGTGCGCGCGCCTCGTCGTAGCGCGACAGCGCGATGCGCAGGTTGTGGTTGGCGACCAGCGCGCGCTGCACCAGCGTGGTCAGCTGCGGGTCGTCGAACACCACCCAGAAATCGGCGACATCCGCCGTGATCGGCGCCGGCGCCGGCGCCGCACCTGCGGTGCCTGCGGCGGGACTGCCGGAGAACGTCGCCGGCACCGCCACCGCCGGGCGCACGTGGTCGGGGCCGACGGAACAGGCGGCCAGCAGCGCGCTCGCCAGCGCGGCGATCGCGAGGCGGGTCACCATGGCAGCGACTCGTCGAGGTGGAAATAGCCGCCGGTCGGCCCGGCATCGTCGATCAGCGCGAGCCGCACGCTGGTGCGCGCACCGTCGGCGACTTCGAGTTCGCCGTTCTGCTCGTCGCCGGCCTTGTTCATGTCGGTCCGCACGTAACCGGGGTGGATGGTGTTGACCTTGATGCCGCTGTCCTGCAGCGCATGCGCCAGATGCACGGTCCACGCATTCACCGCGGTCTTGGACACGTTGTAGGCCGGCACGCCCTTGAAGTCGTAAATGGGGGACGTCGGCTCCTGATGCTGGTTGATCGACCCGAGCAGGCTGGACACGTTGACGATGCGACCTGCCGCGGACTTGTGCAGCAGCGGCAGCAGCGCCTGGGTGGTCGCGACCAGGCCGAACAGGTTGGTCTCGAACGTCGTGCGCCAGGTGTCGATCGACTGGCCGGCGGTGCCGAGCTGCGGGTCGTCGGTTCCGATGCCGGCGTTGTTGACCAGGATGTCGAGGCGGCCGTGGCGCTGTTCGACCGTGAGCGCGGCCGCCTCGATGCTGGCGGCGTCAGTGACGTCGAGCGCGATGGCTTCGACCGGCAGTCCGTCCGCCTGCAGCTTCAGTGCGGCTTCGACGGCGCGGTCGTGGCTGCGGCCTGCCAGTAGCGTGTGGACGCCGGCGGCTGCCAGCTGGCGGACGGTTTCCAGGCCGATGCCGCGGGTGGCGCCGGTGACGAGCGCGATACGGGACGAGGTGTTCATGCGTGACTCCTGAAATACGGGTTCGGGGTGAGGCAGCGCGCGTCGGCGCGGCCGGGTTCGAAGAGGCGAGCGTGTGCGACGTGGACTGCAACGGCAGGGGTCATGCGTGCAGCCCCTTGTCTGGAACGTCGTGCGCGGGCGGAACCGGCTTGTGCGACACCAGCGGCGTGTTCGCGAGCTTGCGCAGCGCGACGTAGAACACCGGGGTCAGGAAGAGGCCGAACACCGTGACGCCGAGCATCCCGGCGAACACGGTGATGCCGGTGATCGAACGCACCTCCGCGCCCGCGCCGCTCGACAGCACCAGCGGCACCGTGCCGGCGATGAACGCGACCGAGGTCATGACGATCGGGCGCAGGCGCAGGCGGCTGGCTTCCAGCGCGGCCTCGACGATGCCCTTGCCCTGCATCTCCAGTTCGCGGGCGAACTCGACGATCAGGATCGCGTTCTTGCACGCCAGCCCCATCAGCACCACCAGGCCGACCTGCACGAAGACGTTGTTGTCGCCGCCCGCCAGCCACACGCCGAACAGCGCCGACAGCAGCGTCATCGGCACGATCAGGATCACCGCCAGCGGCAGCGACCAGCTCTCGTACAGCGCGGCCAGCACCAGGAACGCCAGCAGCACCGCCAGCGGGAACACGATCATCGCCGCGCCGCCCTGGGTCATCTGCTGGTAGCTCAGGTCGCTCCAGCCGATACCCATGCCGGCGGGCAGCGCCTGCTCCGCAAGCTCGGTGACCTTGGCCATCGCTTCGCCCGAGGACAGCACGCGGGGATCGGCGTCGCCCAGCAGGTCGGCGGCCGGGTAGCCGTTGAAGCGGATCACCGGGTCCGGCCCGTAGGTCTGGCGCACGGCGACCATCGAACCCACCGGCACCATCTCGCCCGCGTCGTTGCGCGTGCGCAGGTTGGCGATGTCCGACACCTCGTCGCGGAACTGGCCGTCGGCCTGGGCGATGACCTGCCAGGTGCGGCCGAACATGTTGAAGTCGTTGACGTAGGCCGAGCCGAGGTAGGTCTGCAGCGTGTCGAACAGCTCGGTCAGCGGCACGCCCTGGGCCTTGGCCTTCTCGCGGTCGACGTCGGCGTCGAGCTGCGGCACGTTGGCCTGGTAGCTGCTGATCGGGAAGCCCATGCCCGGCGTCTGCGCAGCCGCGCCCTGGAACGCCTGCACCGCGTTCTGCAGCTCGCCATAGCCCAACTGTGTGCGGTCCTCGATGAACAGCGACCAGCCCGAGCCGTTGCCGAGGCCCTGGATCGGCGGCGGCATGAACGCGAAGGTGAAGCCTTCCTGGATGGTCGCGAACTTCTGGTTGAGCTCGGCGGTGATCTCCTCGGCGGTGCGCGAGCGCTCGCTGAAGGGATCGAGGGTGAAGAAGATCACACCGTTGTTGGGCGTGTTGGTGAACTGCAACGGGTTGAGACCCGGGAACGCGATCTCGCTGGCGACGCCCTCCACCTCGCTGGCGAGTGCGGCCATCTTCTTCAGCGTCGCGTCGGTGCGTTCGATCGACGCACCCTCGGGCATCTTGACGCCGGCGATCACGTACAGCTTGTCCTGCACCGGGATGAATCCGGCCGGCACCGCCTTGAACATCAGGCCCGCGCCGACCAGCAGCACCGCGTAGACCAGGAACACCGAGCCGCGACGCCCGAGCGCCTTTGATACCGCGCCTTCGTAGCGTTCCGAACTGCGGTTGAAGAAGCGGTTGAACGGCCGGAACACCCAGCCGAACAGCCGGTCGATCAGGCGCGAAGCGCGATCCTTCGGCGCGTCGTGCGACTTCAGCAGGATCGCCGCCAGTGCCGGCGACAGCGTCAGCGAATTGATCGCCGAGATCACGGTCGAGATCGCGATCGTCACCGCGAACTGCTTGTAGAACTGGCCGGTCACGCCGGTCAGGAAGGCCATCGGCACGAACACCGCGCACAGCACCAGCGCGATCGCGATGATCGGCCCGGAGACTTCCTTCATCGCCAGGTGCGCGGCCTCCAGCGGCGTGGCGCCGAGTTCGATGTGGCGCTCGACGTTCTCGACCACCACGATCGCGTCGTCGACGACGATGCCGATCGCGAGCACCAGGCCGAACAGGGTCAGCGTGTTGATCGAATAGCCCAGCAGGTACAGCACCGCGAAGGTGCCGACCACCGACACCGGCACCGCCAGCAGCGGGATGATCGACGCGCGCCAGCTCTGCAGGAACAGGATCACCACCAGCACCACCAGCAGCGTGGCTTCGAGCAGCGTGACAATGACGGACTTGATGGAGTCGCGGACGAAGATCGTGGTGTCGTAGATCGACTGGATCTCGACGCCCGGCGGCAGCTGCGGCCGCAGCTCGTCCATCTTCGCGACCACGCCGTCGCGGATGTCGAGCGCGTTGGCGCCCGGCGCCTGGAAGATGCCGATCGCCGCGGCGTTCTTGCCGTCGAGGCGTGCGCGCAGGGTGTAGTCGCCGGCGGCAAGTTCGATGCGCGCGACATCGGCCAGGCGCACAAGCTTGCCGTCGGTGCCGGACTTGAGCACGATGTCGCCGAATTCCTCGACGCTCTCCAACCGGCCACGCGCATTGATCGGCAGCAGGAAGTCGCTGCCGTTGGCGGTCGGCTCGGCGCCGAGCTGGCCGGCCGACACCTGCACGTTCTGTTCGCGCACCGCTCGCAGCACGTCGCCTGCGGTCATGCCGCGGGCGGCGATGCGGTCGGGATCCAGCCACAGGCGCATCGCGTAGTCGCCGCCGCCGAACAGCTGCGCATCGCCGACGCCGGTGATCTTGGCCAGCTCGTCCTTGACGTGCAGGCGCATGTAGTTGCGCAGGTACAGCGAGTCGTAGCGGCCGTCCTCCGAGGTCAGGTGCACCACCATCAGGAAGACCGGTGACTGCTTCTGCGTGGTCACGCCCTGCCGGCGCACGTCCTCGGGCAGCCGCGCCTGCGCCTGCGCTACGCGGTTCTGCACCCGCACCGCGGCCTCGTCGGCATCGGTGCCGGGCTTGAAGGTCACGGTGAGCTGCAGCACGCCGTCGGAGCCGGCGACGGACTTCATGTACATCATGTCCTCGACGCCGTTGATGGCTTCCTCGAGCGGCGTTGCCACGGTCTCGGCGATCACCTTCGGGTTGGCGCCGGGATACACGGTGCGCACCACCACCGACGGCGGCACGACCTCGGGGTATTCGCCGATCGGCAGCAGTGGGATGGCGATCAGGCCACCGGCGAAGATCAGGATCGACAGCACCGCGGCGAAGATCGGGCGGTCGATGAAGAAGCGGGAGAAGTCCACGGGGAGATCCTTGTGGGAAGCGCGGGATGACGGTTCGGCGACGGTTCGAAGCGACGCGGCGGGTCAGCGCCCGGCGACGGCCGCGGCGGGCTGGCCGCCGCGCATCGCCACCACCTGCGGGGCGACCGGCATGCCCGGCATGAACACCTTCTGCGCGCCGTTGACGACCACGCGGTCGCCGGCGGCGAGCCCGGCATCCACCACGCGCAGGCCGTCGACGATGCGGCCCAGCACCACGTCGCGGCGCTGGGCGGTGTCGTCGTCGCCGACGATGTAGACGTACTTGCGGTCCTGGTCGGTGATCACGGCCTTGTCGTCGATCAGGACCGCCGGCCGCGCCGCCGCGCCTTCGAGCTGCACGCGCGCGAACATGCCCGGCGTGAAGCGACGGTCCGGATTCGGCAGCACCGCGCGGGCGCGCACCGTGCCGGTCGAGGGGTCGACCTGGTTGTCGACGAAGTCGACGACGCCGGCATGCGGATGGCCCGTCTCGTCGGCCAGGCCGATGCGGACGGCGTTCTCGCCACCGTTGCGGGTGCCGGCGCGCGCCTGCGCCTGGTAGCCGAGGAACGCGCGCTCGTCGGTCTCGAAGTAGACGTGCACCGGATCCTGCGAGACCACCGTGGTCAGCAGCGTGGCATCGGCCTGGGCCAGGTTGCCGGTGGTCACCATGGCGCGGCCGGCGCGGCCGGCGACCGGGGCACGCACCTCGGTGAACTGCAGGTCCAGCCGCGCCGCGGCGACGGCGGCCTGCGCCGCGCGCACGCCGGCGCCGGACTGCGCGGTCGCAGCCCTGCGGGTCTCGTACTCGTCGCGCGAGATCGCCTGGGCGTCGACGAGCGCCTGGGCGCGGACGTCCTGGGTGCCGGCGAGCTGCGCTTCGGCGCGGGCGCGGGCCAGGTTCGCCTCGGCCTGGTCGAGCGCGGCGCGATAAGGGCGCGGATCGATGACGAACAGCAGGTCGCCCCGGGCGACCTCGGCGCCTTCGTCGAACGCGACGCGCTGGACGTAGCCGCTGACGCGCGGGCGCAGCTCGACCGAGTCGACGGCGGCAATGCGGCCGGTGGCGTCGTCCCACTGGCGGACCTGCTCGGTCAGCACCGGGGCGACGCTGACCTGGGGCGGTGGCGGCGCGGCGGCATCGTCGGCGCGGCTGTCGCAGCCGGCGACGATCGTGGCGATCGCCGCGGCGAGGGTGAACAGCAGCAACGCACGCGGCGCGCGGCGGGCAATGGGTGACGGAAGCAGTTTCATCGTGGCAGGTCCTGGTGGTGCGGGGAGGCGGTGATGCCGCGCAGCAGGGCGCGGGCATCGGTGAGGTCGCGGGACGACGGCAGGCAGGCAGGGGCGGGCGGCACGCAGCCCCGCTCGGGGGCGTCGAGGTCGTCGGAGAGCGTCGGTCCGGGCACCGGCGCAGGCAGCGGGAACCGCACCATCACCGGCGCCGGCAGCCCACGGGCGTCGACCATGCGCAGCGCCGCGCGGGCGATCGCATCGGCCGACGGCCAGCGGTCGCAGGCATGGCGCGCGTTGGCCGCGGTGCGCACCGGCGCGTCGACCGACAGCAGCTGCACGCGCACCGGCAGCGCGCGGGCCTCGTCGTGCAGCACGCGGGCGAGCATGCGCAGCGCGTCCGCGCCGATCGAATGGTGGCCGTGACCGGCCCAGGGGTGGTCGGCGCCCGGGCCGCCCACCAGCACGTAGGCGCCGTGGCGGCGCGCCGCCAGCAGCGGCAGCAGGTGGCGGGCCGCGAACAGGTGCGGCAGCAGGTCCTCGTCGAGCCGTCGGCGCAGCAGGTCGGCGGGCCCGTCGAGCAGCCGGCCGCGCTCGCGCTCACCGCGGATCGCGGCAACGACGACCTCCGGCGCTGCGCCCGGCAGCACCGCGACGCGGGCCGCAAGGGCGGCGGCATCGGCATCGCTCGCGACCGTCGCGGCGACCAGCGACAGCGCTCCCGACGGATATGCCACGCGCAATCCCTCGAGGGCGGCGGCATCGCGGGCCACTGCGATCACGGAGCGGCCGGCGTCGAGCGCGACGTCGACGACCGTGCGCCCGATGATCCCGCTCGCGCCGAGGACGAGCAGCGGGCCGGTCATTGTCCCGCTCCCGGGATTTTGTTTCCCGAACCGTTCAGGACCGGCATGTCGTCGACCGACGGAGGGCGGCAGCGTCCGCCCAGCAGTGCGCGCAGCCAGCCCCACGACGGCGCACCGCCCCGCGCCGCCCGTCGCGCCCCGGAAACGGCGCTGGAGCCGGGCCTCGGCGCGATTTCAAGCGCACGCGGCCGGCGTCGGGCAGCGCCCCTGGCAGGGCTCGCGGGGCGGCCGATCAGGATGGGCGACAGCGGCATGGGGAGGCTCCTCGAGAACGAGGACGCCACCTTAGGCGCGACAACCGGACTTGATTAGTCCACATTCGGGGGAATAATTATCCCCCCGACGGTCCAATCGCTGCGAGGCACGCCATGGCACACGATCTCAACGACACCCTGATCTTCGTCAAGGTGGTCGAGCAGGGCAGCTTCATCGCCGCCGCCAACGCGCTGGGGCTGCCGAAAACCACGGTCAGCCGCAAGGTCCAGGAACTCGAACAGCGCCTCGGCGCGCGGCTGCTGCACCGGACGACGCGCCGGCTCGGGCTGACCGAGGCCGGCTCGGTCTACCACGAGCACTGCCAGCGCATCGCGCGCGAACTCGACGAAGCCGAGAGCGCGGTCGGCCAGCTGCAGTCGGGGCCGCGCGGCTGGCTGCGCTTCACCGTGCCGTACTCGATCGGCATCACCTGGATCGCGCCGCTGCTCGGCGACTTCCAGGCGCAGTACCCGGACATCTCGCTGGACATGCACATGGGCAACGAGAAGCTCGACCTGATCGCCGGCGAGGCCGACCTGGCACTGCGCGTCGGCACCCTGCCCGACTCCAACCTGGTCGCGCGCAAGCTCGGCAGCCTGCGCACGCAGGTGTTCGCCAGCCCCGGCTACATCGAGCGCCACGGCGAACCGCTGCACCCCGACGACCTGCAGCACCATCGCACCCTGGTGATGCGCAAGAGCCGCAACCCGAGCAACCGCTACGTCTGGCCACTCACCGACGGCGGCGACGTGCGCGATTTCACCGTCAACCCGCAGCTGGTGGCCAACGACCCGTCGGCGCTGCAGTGGGCGGTGATCCAGGGCGAAGGCCTGCTGCTGACCGGCGACGTGATGGCCAAGGCGTTGCTCGAGGCCGGGCTGGTGCAGCGTGTGCTCGCTGGGTGGACCGGGCCGGAGGTGGACTTCAACGCGGTGTTCGCCGGCGGGCGCCTGGTGTCGCCGAAGGTGCGCGCGTTCGTCGACTTCCTGATCGAGCGGCTCAACTTCGACACCGACCACATGCAGACCCTGTGCTCGGTGCAGCGCGAGGCGATGGCGGCGCGTTCGGCCGGGCGGATCGTGCGCGCGCAGATCGAGAAGGTGGTGCGCCAGCCCGGGACCCGCGGCGACGCGGCGCCGGACGACGATCGCAGCGACACGCCCGGTCGCGCAGTGGAGGCGTAGCCGCGCGCTACTTCACCCGCTGCTTGCCCAGCTTGCGCGCCAGCGTGCGCCGGTGCATGCCGAGCCGCCGCGCGGCCTCGGAGATGTTGAAGCCGGTGTCGGCCAGCACCTCGTGGATGTGCTCCCACTCCAGGGTCTTGATCGACGTCGGGCGCGCGCCGAGGTCGACGCCGGCGTCGCCGGTGGCGCGCTCGAACGCGGCCTCGATGTCGTCGGTGTTGGACGGCTTGGCGAGGTAGTGGCTGGCACCCAGCTTGATCGCCTCCACCGCGGTCGCGATGCTGGCGTAACCGGTCAGCACCACGATCAGCATGTCGGCGTCGTGCGAACGCAACGCCGCGACGCAGGCGAGCCCCGAACTGCCTCCGGCGAGCTTCAGGTCGACGACCGCGTGGCCGGGAGACCAGCCGGCCAGCAGCACCGCCATGCCGTCGAGGCCGTCGGCGTGGCGCACTTCGTAGCCGCGCCGTTCGAACGATCGCACGAGCGTGCGCGCGAACGCCGCGTCGTCCTCCACCACCAGCAGCCGTCGCGGCGCTGGCGCGGTCGCGTCGCCGTCAATCGCCATCGCACGGATCCTCGTCGCCGTCGTCATGGGTGATCGCCGACAGCGGCAGCAGCATGGTCACCACTGCCCCGCCGTCGTCGCGGTTGAGCGCGGTGATGCTGCCGCCGAGGCTGCGCGCGACGTTGAGCGACAGGAACAGCCCCAGCCCGCCACCCGGCCGGCCCTTGCTGGAGCGGTAGGGCTTGCCGAACTCCGTCAGCATCGCCGGCGCGAAGCCGGGGCCGTCGTCGCGCACGCGCAGCACCAGCCGGCCGCCGTCGCGCGAGGCATAGATGCCGACCCAGCCCGGCGATGCCTCCAGCGCGTTGTCGAGCACGTTGTGGATCATCTGCTTCAGCCCCCAGTCGGAGATGATCGCGACGTCGTCGCCGAAGGCGTTGCGGTACTCGAAGCCATCGATCGTGCGCGTCGCGCGCCACGCCGCCACCACCGCGTCGAGGAAGCCGTGCATCGTGGTCTCCACCGGCGCCTCCCCGCGCGCCTCGCCGGCCGAGCGCAGGATGCCGCCGACGATGGTCTTGCAGCGCGTCAGCTGCGCCTGCATCTCGTCCATCTCCTGCCGCAGCTCCGGCTGCGCGGCGAACTCGGGCATCCGCCGCCAGTCGCCGAGGATCACCGACAGCGTCGCCAGCGGCGTGCCGAGTTCGTGCGCGGCTCCCGACGCCAGCAGCCCCATGCGCACGATGTGGTCCTCCTCCACCGCGCGCTGGCGCATTGCCGCCAGCCGCGCGTCGCGGCCGCGCAGGATCCGGCTGATGCGCGAGACGAACACCACCAGCAGCGTCGCGTTGAGCAGGAAGCACAGCAGCAGGCCAAGCACGTACGGGTCGGCCAGCCCGCGCGAGGCATCCACCGGGATCACCACGTCCCCGGGGAACAGGATCAGCCCGACGAAGCCGGCGCTGGTAGCGGCCACCACCGCCCAGCTGGCGGCGCCCTGCAGCAGCACCACGCCGAGCACCACCTGCAGCAGGTACAGGAACACGAACGGGTTGGCGGCGCCGCCGCTGAAATGCAGCAGCGCCGTCAGCGCCACCACGTCGACCAGCAGCGACAGCAGCAGCGCACCCTGGGTGACCTCGTCGCGCCGGCGCCAGTGCAACAGGCTCGCGAGGTTGAAGCCCGCGAGCAGCGCGAGCACCAGCAGCAGTGGCGCGAGTGGCAGCGCGATCCCGAGGCCCCACTGCACCATCACGATCGTCGCCACCTGCCCCACCAGCGCCAGCCAGCGCAGCTGCACGAGCTGCTGCATGTTGCGCACGCCCGCGCCGTCGCCCCGTGCCGCCGCGGGCGCAGGCGCCGGTGGAGGTGGCGCGGGGTCAGCGGTCGTGGGTCGGGGGGCCGCCATCGGGTCGGTCGCCTGGGAGCGAAGGGGTGTGGCCGCGGCGGCGCGCGTCGCGCAGGACGAAGACGATCGCCGCCACCACCATCAGCGCCAGCGCGAACCAGGTCAAGGCGTACTGCAGGTGGTGGTTCCGGAACGCGATCACGGTGAGTCCGCCGACCGGCCCGTCGGCGGCATCGGTCGCGCTGCCCGCGCTGTCGACGGCGGCGTCGATGAAGTACGGCGCCGCCGGCAGCAGCGCGCGCGCGGACGCAATGGCGGCGACGTCGCGGGAGTACCAGCGTCCCTCCCCCGGGACGTTGCGGCGCAGGAACCCGCCGCCGGGTTCACTGATGCGCAGCAGGCCGTCGACCCGCACGGGACCGGCGGGAGGCACCAGGGCGCCAGGCGACGCCTCCGGCAGCACGAAGCCACGGTTGACCAGCAGCACGCTGCCGTCGTCGCGCCGCAGCGGCGTCAGCAGCCAGTGGCCGGCACCCTTCACCGTGACCGCCTGCACCCGGGTGTCGGCGCCGGTGACGAAGCGGCCCGATGCCGCCACGTGCAGGTACTCGCTGTCGGCGGCCGACACCGCGCCCCACGCCGCGAGCGCCGGGGCCTCGACGGGCGCGGCCTGCACGCGCGCGTCGACACGGGCGATGAGGTCGCGCTTCCACGCCAGGCGCTCGACCTGCCACACGCCCAGCGCGACGAACGCGACGCCGCACACCAGCAGGAACACCAGCAGCGCAAGTCGCGCAACGCCCCGCCGCGGCGGGTCTGCACCGCCGGGTATGCGTGCGGTGCCGGCGCCGCCCCGGGTCACGGCGCGATGCGCGCGTCGTGCGGCGTCATCGGCATCATGTTGGTGTTGAGGTGGTGCATGACCCACAGCGAACCGGCCATGAGGATCAGCACCAGCACCGCGGTGAAGATCAGCGCCAGGATCGCCCAGCCGCCCTCGGCCTTGGTGTTCATGTGCAGGAAATAGATCATGTGGACCACGATCTGCACCACGGCGAACGCGATCACCACCAGCGCGGTCACGCCGGAGCTGACCACGCCACCGCCCATCACCAGCGCGAAGGGGATCGCGGTCAGCACCACCGACAGCACGATGCCGTTGAGGTAGCCGCGCAGCGTGCCGTGGTAGGCCAGCGGGTCGTCGTGGGCATCGGCGTCCACCGCATCGGCCAGCGGGTTGGCGCCGTCGGCGTGCTCGGCCTGCGGCACCACGTGGGCGTGGACGTGCGCATCGCGCGTGCTCATGGCAGCACTCCCATCAGGTAGACGAAGGTGAACACCGCGATCCAGACCACGTCGAGGAAGTGCCAGAACATCGACAGGCACAGCAGCCGCCGGCGGTTGGCATCGGTGATGCCGTGGCGCGCGACCTGTGCCATCAGCGTCACCAGCCACACGATGCCGAACAGCACGTGCAGCCCGTGGGTGCCGACCAGCGCGAAGAACGCCGACAGGAACGCGCTGCGCTGCGGCCCGGCGCCAAGGCTGATGAGGTGGTGGAACTCGTAGATCTCGACCCCCAGAAACGCCGCGCCGAGCACGCCGGTCACCGCCAGCCAGCCCAGCAGCGCGCGCTGGCGGCGGTACTGCATCGCGATCATCGCCAGCCCGAACGTCAGCGACGACGCGAGCAGGATCGCGGTGTTGATCGCCACCAGGGTCAGGTTGAACAGGTCCGCGCCCGACGGCCCCGCGGCATAGCTGCGGCCAAGCACGCCATAGACCGCGAACAGGCTGGCGAATACCAGCAGGTCGCTCATCAGGTACATCCAGAACCCCAGCAGCGTGCCGCTCTGCGGGTGGTGCAGGCCCTGCGTGTCGAAGAACACCGGCGCCGGCGCCTCGGGGCGCTCGTGCTGGTCGGCGGCGGGCATGACGGCCTCAGACATGGCGGACGAGCACGGCGGTCCGCGCCTCCTCAGTATGCCGCACGTCGTCGGCGGGGATGTGGAAATCACGCTGGTAGTTGAAGGTGTGGACGATCGTCGCCGCCACCAGCGCGACCAGCAGCAGGGCCACGAACGGCCACATGTGCCACACCAGCGCAAAGCCCAGCAGCGCGCTGAGGCCCGCCAGCACCACACCGGCGGCGGTATTGCGCGGCATGTGGATCGGCAGGAAGCCGGACTCCGGCCGCACGTGCCCGCGCCGCTTCATGTCCCACCAGGCATCGGTGTCGTGCACCACCGGGGTGAACGCGAAGTTGTACGACGGCGCCGGCGACGACGTCGACCACTCCAGCGTGCGTCCCTGCCAGGGGTCGCCGGTCTCGTCGCGCAGCGACTCGCGGCGGTAGATGCTGACCGCGATCTGCACCAGGAAGCAGGCGATGCCGATCGCCACCAGCGCCGCGCCGCACGCGGCGATGATGAACCAGATCTGCAGCGACGGATCGTCGAAACTGCTCATGCGCCGGGTCGCGCCCATCAGTCCCAGCACGTACAGCGGCATGAACGCGAAAAAGAACCCGGTGATCCAGAACCAGAACGAGCACTTGCCCCAGAACTCGTCCAGGCGGAAGCCGAACGCCTTCGGCCACCAGTAGTTGATGCCCGCGAACATGCCGAACAGCACGCCGCCGATGATCACGTTGTGGAAGTGCGCGACCAGGAACAGGCTGTTGTGCAGCACGAAGTCCGCCGGTGGCACCGCCAGCAGCACTCCGGTCATGCCGCCGATGGTGAAGGTGACCATGAAGCCCATGGTCCACAGCATCGGCAGCTCGAAGCGGATGCGCCCGCGGTACATCGTGAACAGCCAGTTGAAGATCTTCGCGCCCGTCGGGATCGAGATGATCATCGTGGTGATGCCGAAGAACGAGTTGACGCTCGCGCCCGACCCCATGGTGAAGAAGTGGTGCAGCCACACCAGGTACGCCAGGATCGTGATCACCAGCATCGCGTAGACCATCGACGTGTAGCCGAACAGACGCTTGCCGCTGAACGTGGCCACGACCTCGGAGAACACGCCGAACGCCGGCAGGATCAGGATGTAGACCTCCGGATGGCCCCAGATCCAGATCAGGTTGACGTACATCATGGCGTTGCCGCCAAGGTCGTTGGTGAAGAAGTTGGTGCCGGCGTAGCGGTCCAGCGCCAGCAGCGCCATCACCGCGGTCAGCACCGGGAACGCGGCGACGATGAGGATGTTGGTGCACAGCGCCGACCAGGTGAAGATCGGCATCCGCATCATGGTCATGCCCGGGGCGCGCATCTTGACGATGGTCGCGATCAGGTTGATGCCCGACAGCAGCGTGCCCACGCCTGCGATCTGCAGCCCCCAGATGTAGTAGTCGACCCCGACCCCGGGGCTGTAGTCGATCCCCGAGAGCGGCGGGTATGCCAGCCAGCCGGTGGCGGCGAACTTGCCGACGAACAGCGACACCATCACCAGCGACGCGCCCGCGGCGGTCATCCAGAAGCTGAAGTTGTTGAGGAACGGGAACGACACGTCGCGCGCGCCGATCTGCAGCGGCACGATGAAATTCATCAGCCCGGTGACCAGCGGCATGGCCACGAAGAAGATCATGATCACGCCGTGCGCGGTGAAGATCTGGTCGTAGTGGTCAGGCGGCAGGAAGCCTTGCGCCCCGGAGAACGCCATCGCCTGGTGCGCGCGCATCATCAGCGCATCGGCGAAGCCACGCATCAGCATGACCAGGCCCAGCACGATGTACATGATGCCGATCTTCTTGTGATCGATGCTGGTGAACCACTCGCGCCACAGCCAGCCCCACAGCTTGAAGTAGGTCAGCGCACCGACCACGGCGCCGCCGCCGAGCACAACCATCGCGAAGGCCGCGATCAGGATCGGGTCGTGCAGCGGCAGCGCATCCATCGACAGCCGGCCGAGCCAGAACGAGGACTCGGGCAGCGCGCCGGCCGCCAGGGCGGGTTGGGTCAGTGCGGACATCATGAGCGCGGCACCAGCAGCGGGATCGGGTCATCGATGCGGCACACCGCCGCGGAAACAAAGGGCGTGCCGCGCAGGTCGCCGCGGGTGCGCGCGACCAGCGTGTCGCGGCCGTTGCCGTCGATGCCGGCGCCGCCGGCGGCGTCGATCGCCATCATCTGGTGCATGCACATGCGCGTGGGGTCGACGCAGCGGTTGAGGATCGCCTCGTACAGGCCGGCGGACACGCGACCGTAGTGACGCGCGGGCACGTTGGCGCTCGGCTGCTCCAGCGCCATGTACTCCTGGCGGTCTAGCGCCACATCACTGGCACGTGCCTGCTCGACCCAGGCGTCGAAACCCGCAACGTCCAGGCCCTTGAAGCGGAAGCGCATGCCCGAGAAGCCTTCGCCGCTGTAGTTGGCGGAGAAGCCGACATACTCACCGGGGACGTTCATCACCGCGTGCAGCCTGGTCTCCATTCCCGGCATTGCGTAGATCATTCCGGCCAGCGCGGGGATGTAGAAGGCGTTCATGACGGTGACGCCGGTGATCTTGAACTGGATCGGGCGGTCGACCGGCGCGGCGACCTCGTTGACCGTCGCGATGCCCTGCTCGGGATAGAGAAACAGCCACTTCCAGTCCAGCGCCACGACCTCGATCACCAGCGGCTCGACGCCATCGGGCACCGGCTTGCCGGCGGAGATGCGGTCCACCGGCCGGTATGGATCGAGCTTGTGGGTGCTGACCCAGGTGATCGCGCCAAGCGCGATCACGATGAGTAGCGGCGCCGCCCAGATCGCCAGCTCGAGCTGCGTGGAGTGGTCCCAGTCGGGCGTGTACGTCGCCTCCTTGTTGGACGCCCGATAGCGCCACGCGAAAAACAGGGTCAGCCCGATCACCGGCACGATGATCAGCAGCATGAGCATCGTCGCCACCACGATCAGATTGCCCTGCTGCGCGGCGACGTCGCCTTGGGGACTGAGCACCACCGTATTGCACGCAGCCAGGGACAGCGCGGCGGCGGCCGGCAGCAGCAGGCGGAGGGAACGGCGGAGGACGGGAGGCAGGCGCACGGGGTCGCGGCATCCTGGGTGGGGGGAGAGCGGCAAGCCTATCCAGCCGGGCCATGGGGCGCGATTGGACGTTTTGTCCTATGGCAGCCGCGGCGCGCAGGTGGGAGGCTTGCGTCCGTGGCTCGCCGCACCAGTACGGCGGCGGGTCGCCGTGGCGACAGCCCGGCACCGGATCGACCATACCCGGTCGCGATTGCAGCCCGCGTCGCGACGGGGCAGCCTCGAGGCAGGAGATCCCCGGCCGGATATGGAACACTGCGTTTTCCCGGTCTTTTCCGCCCTCCTCCATCATCTGACGTCCATGGCCAGCCCCACCCGGCCAGACCCCGCCATGCAACGAGCACTCCGCCCCCAATGACCGCCAGCCGCCACGAGCACGCCGCCCTCGCCGACCCCGCGGTCGCAAACGACGCCGCGGAGACCGAGCACTCCCGCGTCGCTCCCGGCGACATCGCGGTCGGCGTGATCGTCGGCCGTACGTCCGAGAACTTCGATTTCTTCGTCTACGGGATCGCGTCCGCGCTGGTGTTCCCCGCGGTCTTCTTCCCGTTCGCGGCGCCGCTGGAAGGCACGCTGTACGCGTTCGCGATCTTCGCGCTGGCGTTCGTGGCGCGGCCTTTCGGTACCGTGGCGTTCTTCGAGATCCAGCGCCGGTGGGGCCTCAGCACAAAACTTACGGTGGCGCTGTTCCTGCTCGGAACCTGCACCGCGGGCATCGCCTTCCTGCCCGCCCACGGCACCCTGGGCGCGTGGTCGATCCTGCTGCTGACGCTGTTCCGCGTCGGCCAGGGCGTCGCGCTGGGCGGGTCGTGGGACGGGCTGCCGTCGCTGCTGGCGCTCAACGCACCCAGGGGCCGCCGCGGCTGGTACGCGATGCTCGGGCAGCTCGGCGCCCCCCTTGGTTTCATCATCGCCGCGTCGCTGTTCGCCTACCTGTGGATCGCGCTGTCGCCGGAGGATTTCTTCACCTGGGGCTGGCGCTATCCGTTCTTTGCGGCATTCATCATCAACGTCGTTGCCCTCTTTGCGCGGCTGCGGCTGGTGGTCACCGATGACTACGTGGAGCAGTTCGGACAGCACGAACTGCAGCCGGTGCCGGTGCTGCAGCTGGCGCGCGCCAAGGGCCGCGAGGTGGTCATCGGCGCGTTCGCGATGCTGGCCAGCTATGCGCTGTTCCACATCGTGACGATCTTCCCGCTGTCGTGGATCCAGCTCTACGACGACCGCGACATCAGCGACGTGCTGCTGGTGCAGATCCTCGGCGCCGCGCTCGCGGTCGCTGCGGTCGTGATCTCGGGCGTCATCGCCGACCGCATCGGCCGGCCGCGCACACTGGCCACCGTCGCGGCGACAATCGCGGTGTTCAGCGGCTTTGCGCCGGCACTGATCGGCGGCGGGGTGGCCGGCCAGAACACTTTCATCCTGGTCGGCTTCGTGCTGCTGGGGCTGTCGTACGGCCAGGCCGCTGGGGCGCTGGCATCGAATCTCGGCGCCAGATACCGCTACACCGGCGCGGCGCTGACCTCCGACCTGGCGTGGCTGATCGGCGCGGCGTTCGCGCCACTGGTCGCGCTCGGCCTGTCGGCAAAGTTCGGCCTCGGCTTCCTCGGCGCCTACCTGCTCTCAGGCGCGGTGTGCACGCTGGGCGCGCTGGCGCTGAACCGGTACCTGAAGCTGCGAAACTGAGCGGGGCCGGTAGCCGCGCCCGAGCGCCTTGCCGGCGACGGCGCGGCGTCGTGCGCGACGCCTCATCCAATGACGATCTCGCCGTCGTCCTCGCCGTTCCACTAGTGGACACGGCTGTCGCGCACATGGATCAGCACGATCCCGGGCGTGTCGATGCCCTGCGCGAACCAGCGCGCCAGGTCGGGCACCCAGTGCTCCGACAACGCCGCCCTGTCGCGCAACAGGTCGGCCTTTCCCTGCACCGCGATGAACAGCGGCGGTTTGCCCAGTAGCCCTTGGCGCCGGTGAACGACGGCGACACCTGCGGGTCGCGCGTGATGTCGGTCGCGGTGCGTGACGACTCATACGTGAAGAAGCAGGAGTCGCCGCTGTACTCGAAGTCGCCGTTGTTGCTCATCGGGCGTTCCGCGAGCTGGCCGCCCTCGGTGCGCGTCGCCAGCATCGCGAAATCGATGTCGGCCATCTTCTTCGCCAGCTGGGCGAGAGTCATGTCGATATGGGCGTGTCCTGCGTGCGGCGGCGACCGCCGCCCGGGCGATCGTTGTACGCGCTGGCACCATGGATGGCGGATGACGACTTCCGACTGCCGACAGCCACCCGTCGCCCTGGCCTCACGCAGCGGCGCGTACGGTGCGCACCGCGCCTCCGGCCGGAGGCGCCTGCGCCGGACGCCGACCGCCTTGAGAACCTACCACTGCAGCCGCTGCCACCAGCAGGTCTTCCACGAG
Source organism: Luteimonas sp. ANT-B3E (assembly GCA_001683895.1). Classification (GTDB taxonomy): domain Bacteria; phylum Pseudomonadota; class Gammaproteobacteria; order Xanthomonadales; family Xanthomonadaceae; genus Luteimonas. The sequence goes on from LXQJ01000050.1 coordinate 57,541, forward strand.
AACGTGCTCTGCGAGCGTTGCGATGCGATGCTCGGCTTCATCGAGGACGCCGGTGAGATCAGCGCCTTCGAGCCATGGCCCGACGGCAGCTGGCGCGCGCTCGCGCCAGGCGTGGGCGAGGGACGCTACCTGCAGTGCCACAACTACGCGGTAGAGCACGTCTGCAACCGCATGATCCCTGTCGACGACCCTGCCACGCTGTGCCGCTCGTGCCGCCTGACCGCAGTAATCCCCTCGCTGTTGCAAGAGCGCAACCGTGCGCGGTGGTACCAGCTGGAGCGCGCCAAGCGCCGGCTGCTGTACACACTGAACCAGCTCCAGCTGCCGGTCGTGTCGCGCGAGGAGGATCCGGAGAGGGGGCTGGTGTTCGAGTTCCTTGCCGATGCGGAAGGCACGCCCAAGGTGCACACCGGGCATGACGACGGCCTGATCACCATCAACATCGCCGAAGCCGATGACGCCCACCGCGCCAGGGTACGCGAACAGATGAAGGAGCCCTACCGAACGCTGCTGGGGCACTTCCGTCACGAGATCGGGCACTACTACTTCCTGCGCCTGATGACCGACAGCCCGCTGCTCGACGACTGCCGCGCGCTGTTCGGCGACGACCGCGAGGACTACGGCGAGGCGATGCAGCGCCACTACGCGAACGGTGCGCCCGATGACTGGCAGACCTCGTACATCAGTGCCTACGCCACCATGCATCCTTACGAGGACTGGGCCGAGACCTGGGCGCACTACATGCACATGGTCGACACGCTGGAGACCGCCAGCGCCTGTGGCCTGCACCTTGCCCCGCCCGACCCCACCGAGCCGTCGATGACGGCGCTGGACGTGGACCGGGTGACGCGCTCGTTCAACGATATGGTCGCGCGCTGGTTCCCGTTGACCTATGCGCTCAACAGCCTCAACCGCAGCATGGGCATGCCCGACATCTACCCCTTTACGCTGGGGCCGCCGGTGATCGAGAAGCTGCGCTTCGTGCACCGCGTGATCAGGACCCAGGGCGAGGCCTGATGCGCACCAGGGCGACGACAGCCCGCCTGCAGCGAGGCAGGTAAGCGCTCGCCTGCAACACGCGCGATGTCCCGATCACCGTGACCGTGCTACATCCGTGTCCCGCCCGCTGCTGCATCGGAGACCTCATGGCCTATCGGCTCTCGCCCCACGACGCGTCGATGCAGTCCGCGCTGCGGCGCGTCACCGGCGAGCAGGTGACGGCCGCGATCGCAGCGATCGACGAATCCGGTCGCGGGCACGGAGACACCGTCCACACCGTGCGCAAGGCCTGCAAGAAGGTGCGTGGCCTGCTGCGTCTTGTCCGGCCGGGTTTCGACGGTTATAGGGCAGAAAATGTCGCGTTCCGCGATATCGCCCGCGGCGTGTCCTGTCTGCGCGACGCCGACGCGCTTGTCGCCACCTGTGATTCACTGGTCGCGCGGCATGCCGATGCGGTGGACCCTGTCGCGCTCGCCGCGTTGCGCCACCAGCTGTCCCCGCCGCAGCGGGCCGCCGGAGGAGATGCCGACGATCCGCAGCGACTGCTGGCCCGCTGCCGCACCGCGCTTCTGGCAGCCAACGACCGCTGCGCGCGCTGGACCCTCGAGGACGACGGCTTTGCCGCGCTGCGCGGCGGTCTGCGACAAACGTTCGCGAAGGCGCGCCGTGCGATGCGCGAAGCGGAGGCGGCACCGTCTGACGAGGCCTTCCACGACTGGCGCAAGCGCGCCAAGGATCACTGGTACCACGCGCGCCTGCTGCGGCCGATCTGGCCGGGGCCGATGCGCGCGCATGCGCGCTGCGCGGGCGAGCTGGGAGAGGCGCTGGGGGCGCACCACGACCTCGCCGTGTTCGTGACGGCCACGAGGCGGCTGGGCGACGACGGCTCCACGCCCCTGGTCACCGCGCTGGTATCGCTGGCGCGGGTGCGGCAGGAGGGCCTGGCGACGACGGCCTGGGCCATCGCCCGCCGCCTGCTCGCACCGCGGCCCAAGGCGCTGAGCCGCAGCTGGGGTGCGTGCTTCGCGGTCTGGCGTGACGGCCGCTGACGGCGCGCCCAGACGGCGAAGCACGCCGCCCTCCATCCACCGCGCGATGCTCCCCTGCCGATACGCCAGCCCCTCCCGGGTTCAACCCTCGTCCGGGGTCGGCACGTCGACCTGGGTGTCCAGCGCCTCGCGCACGTACAGGCGCTTGACCAGCACGTACACCACCACCGTCAGCGGCGCCGCCAGCAGCAGCCCGAGGATCCCGAACAATGCACCGACGCCGAACAGCGAGAACAGCAGCAGCGCCGGCGGCAAGTCGACCGCACGCTGCTGGATCAGCGGCTGCAGCACGTTGCTCTCCACCTGCTGCACCACCACGAACAGCGCGATGGTCGCGAGCCCGATCTGGGGGCTGACGGTGAACGCCAGCAGCACCGCCGGCACCGCGGCGGCGATCGGCCCGATGATCGGGACGAAGTCGAGCAGCGCCGCGATCAGTGCCAGCCCGAACGCCACCGGGACACCCAGCAGCCACAGCCCGATGCCGGTCAGCACGCCGACCATCGTCATCGCCAGCAGCTGCCCGCCCAGCCACATCTTCAGCGCGTGGCCGCTGGCATCGAAGGCGTCGCCGATGGTGCCGCGCGCCGGCGCGGGGAAGAGCTTGAGCACCCCGCCCCGATACAGCGCCGGCTGGGCCGCGAAGTAGATGCCGCCGACGACTACCAACAGCAGGTTGGCGATACCGCCGGTCGCCGACATCGCCAGCGCGCCGGCATGCGCGGCCACGCCGCTGGCACTGTCCCGCCCCTGCTGCATCAGGTCACGCACCGTCGGGCCGATGGGGCTGCCCTCAAGCCAGGCCTGGAACTGGGACCATGCGCCGGGCAGCGCCTGCCGCAGCGTCTCGACCTGCACCGCTAGCTGGGCCCCGAACAGCCACAACACGAGGACCATCAGCGCGGTCAGCACCAGCACCACGACCGCCAGCGCCGCACCGTCGGGCAGCGGCGTCCAGCGCGTCACCCCGCCCATCAGCGCGCGTAGCACCGCGGCGACCACAACGGCGCCGAACACCAGGAGCAGCAGGCCCGACAGCCTCCACAGCAGCAACGCGAACGCGCCGATCGCCAGGGTAACCAGCACGCGGGCAATATAGGGGCGCAGCGTGTCGGGATGGTCCAAGGGCGAGCTCCAGGCGGTCTTCGGTGCGAGAACGAATCTCCAGCCTAGCCCGGGCACGTGCAGAGCCGCGTCATCCCTGTACCGCGGCACCGCCTGCCTGCGCGACGCTGGGCACCAGGATGATCGGAGACCGGCGTATCGACACCCTCACCGCCGACAGACCGGCGGGTCAGCGTGTGCGCCCTGCACCGATCTCGCGCAGCACCCGCTCGAACACCGCGACCGGCTGGCCGCCGGACACCAGGTGCTGCTGGTCGATGACTACTGCAGGCACGCTCTCGATGCCGCTGCGCAGGAAGAACTGCTCCTCCTCGCGCACGTCGGCGCCGTACTCACCCGACGCCAGCACCGCTGCCGCGCGCCCGGCGTCAAGCCCGGCCTCCGCGGCCACCCGCACCAGCGTGCTGTGGTCGGAGACGTCGAGGCCATCGGTGAAATACGCGCGCAGCAGCGCGCGCTTCAGTGCAAGCTGGCGCCCTGCGATGCCGGCCCAATGCAGCAGCCGGTGTGCATCGAAGGTGTTCCAGGTGCGCGTGCGCTGGCCGAACACCACACCGACCTCGACGCCACGCTCGCGGATGCGGGCCTGGCTCTCGTTCAGCTGCGCGTCGGTCATGCCGTACTTGGCGCGCAGGTGCTCGCTGATGTCCTCGCCCTCTGCTGCCATCCGGGGATCGAGCTCGAACGGACGCACGTGGATGTCCGCCGCGACCTCGCCGTCGAGCCGCGCGAGCGCCTGCTCCAGCGCGGCGAGGCCGATCGCGCACCACGGGCAGACGATGTCCGACACGAAGTCGATGCGCAGGCGCGTGCTGCCGGGGCCGGTGAGCTCGCCTGCCGCCAGTGCGTCGCTGCCCGCAGCGCCGCTCACGATGCTCATGCCTGCACCATCGGGAGGTCCAGGCCGCGCTCGCGGGCACAGTCCCGGGCGATGTCGTAACCGGCATCGGCGTGGCGCATCACGCCGGTGGCGGGGTCGTTCCACAGCACGCGCGCGATCCGCCGGTCGGCCTCCTCGGTGCCGTCGCAGACGATCACCACGCCGGAATGCTGCGAATAGCCCATGCCCACCCCGCCGCCGTGGTGCAGGCTGACCCAGGTCGCGCCACCGGCGACGTTGAGCATCGCATTGAGCAGCGGCCAGTCGCTGACGGCGTCGGAGCCATCCAGCATCGCCTCGGTCTCGCGGTTGGGCGAGGCGACGCTGCCGCTGTCGAGGTGGTCGCGGCCGATGACGATCGGCGCGCTGACCTCGCCGTCGCGCACCATCTTGTTGAACGCAAGCCCCAGCCTGTCGCGCAGCCCCAGCCCGACCCAGCAGATCCGCGCCGGCAGTCCCTGGAAGTCGATGCGCTCGCGCGCCATGTCGAGCCAGCGGTGCAGGTGTGCATCGTCCGGGATCAGCTCCTTTACCTTGGCGTCGGTCCTGTGGATGTCCTCGGGATCGCCGCTCAGCGCGACCCAGCGGAACGGGCCGATGCCGCGGCAGAACAGGGGCCGCACGTACGCCGGCACGAAGCCGGGGAAATCGAACGCGTCGCTGCAGCCGGTATCGAACGCCATCTGCCGCAGGTTGTTGCCGTAGTCGAAGGTCGGCACCCCCATACGCTGGAACGCCAGCATGGCCTCGACGTGCACGCGCATCGACTGCTTGGCCGCGTCGCGCACGCGCTCGGGTTCGGCCGACTGCGCGGCGATCCATTCGTCGACGCGCCATCCGATCGGCAGGTACCCATGCACCGGATCGTGCGCGCTGGTCTGGTCGGTGACCGCGTCCGGACGCACGCCGCGCGCGACCAGCTCCGGTAGCACCTCGGCCGCGTTGCCCAGCAGCGCGATCGACTGAGCGACGCCGCCCGCGGTGTATATCTCGATCCGCGCAAGCGCGTCGTCGAGGTCGGTGGCCTGCTCATCGATGTAGCGCGTCTTCAGGCGCATGTCGATGCGCGACTGCTGGCACTCGATGTTGAGGCTGCAGGCCCCGGCCAGCGACGCCGCAAGCGGCTGCGCGCCACCCATGCCGCCAAGGCCCGCGGTCAGGATCCACTTGCCCGCCAGGTTACCGGCGTAGTGCTGGCGCCCAATCTCGACGAAGGTCTCGTAGGTGCCCTGCACGATGCCCTGACTGCCGATGTAGATCCAGCTGCCGGCGGTCATCTGGCCGTACATCATCAGGCCGCGGCGATCGAGTTCGTGGAAGTGCTCCCACGTCGCCCAGTGCGGCACCAGGTTGGAATTGGCGATCAGTACCCGCGGCGCGTCGACGTGGGTGCGGAACACCCCCACCGGCTTGCCCGACTGCACGAGCAGGGTCTCGTCGTCGGCCAGTTCCGTCAGCGTGGCGACGATGGCGTCGTAGCTCGCCCAGTCGCGCGCGGCGCGGCCGATGCCGCCGTAGACCACCAGATCTTCCGGGCGCTCCGCGACTTCGGGATCGAGGTTGTTCTGCAGCATCCGCAGCGCCGCCTCGGTCAGCCAGGAGCGGCAGGTGAGGCCGCTGCCGCGGGCGGCGCGGATGCGGCGGGAAGGGTCGTGTCGCGGATCTGGCATGCGGCGGCTCCGTCTTGCGATCGGACGACGATGATGTCACAGCGCCCGGAGCGCCCCGCCGCACGGGAGACATCACCAGTGACGCCCGGCATGGCCGGGCGTCGGGGGACTCGCTGCGATGCAAAAGGTCAGTTGATCGACGGATCCAGCCGACGCAGCGCATCGCCAAGATCGACATCGCCGGTGCGTTCGATGTCGCTGCGGCTGTAGACGCGGCCATTGCCGGCGACGCATTCCCGCTCTTCGGCCCTGTTGCGGGCATTGCGGGTGGCGACGATGCGCGAGCCGGTGCCCTGGATGCAGTAGCGGTCGCTGGCCTTCGACTTTGACGCACGCGCTGCTTCTTCGGGTTCATCGACCGGGGCCGACTGCGCGGACACAACACCGGCGCAGGCCAACAGCGCACCGGCAAGCAGGATCTTGTGCATGGCGATCTCCAACGTGGACGGGAATACTGGACGATACGCCGGCCAACGTGACGCTGCCGCGCTCCCGGAGCTGTCGTTCAGGCTGGCTCACGTCGCATGTCCACGACCTGACCGCGCTGTCATCCACGGCCGATATCATCGCCCGCATGCATCCAGCCCTCATGCGCGCGGTGTGGCCGCTCCTGCTCTTCGTTTCCGCCTGCAGTGGCACCATGTCCCGCCTGGACGCGGTGCGCTCTGTCGACGCGGCGTCGGCCCCGACACCCACCGTCACACCTGCGGACTCCGCACCTCGCGACAGCGTGCTGCTGGTGTCGCTCGACGGCTTCCATCCGCGCTACCTGGCGCTCGGCATCACCCCCGCGCTGTCGCGACTCGCGGCGGACGGTGTGCGCGCGGAGTGGATGTCGCCGTCGTATCCGACGCTCACGTTTCCCAACCACTACACGCTGGTCACCGGCCTGCTGCCGGACCGGCAGGGCATCGTGCACAACACGATGCAGGACGCCGCGCTGGGCGGGTTCCGCATGTCCGACCGGATGGCCGTGGGCGACAGCCGCTGGTGGGGTGGCGAACCGATCTGGGTTGGCGCCGCCAGGGCCGGGCTGCCCAGCGCGACCATGTTCTGGCCGGGCAGCACAGCCGAGATATCCGGGTTGCGCCCAACGCGTTGGCAGGAGTACGACGCCAGTGTTGCGCCCGATGTCCGTGCCGACACGGTGCGCGGGTGGATGGCGGAGCCGGACGCGACGCGTCCGCGCATCGCAACGCTCTACTTCGAGCATGTCGACAGCGCCGCGCACGCCCAGGGGCCCGATTCGGCCGAGGCGCTCGCCGCGGTGCGGCTGGTCGATGGTGCGATCGGGCGCCTGCTTGACGGCATGGCTGCCGACGGCACCCTGGCGCGGACCAACATCGTCGTGGTGTCCGACCACGGCATGGCCGAAGTGCCGCCCGGCAACGCGATCGACGTCGCGACCATCGTCGATTCCCGGCTGGCAACCGTGGTCACCACGGGCCAGGTGGTTACCGTGCAGCCCCTGCCCGGCCGGGAGGACGCCGCCGCTCGCGCTCTGGTCGGCGCGCACGCACGGTACGACTGCTGGCGCAAGGAAGACCTGCCGGCGCGCTGGCGCTACGGACGCCACCCGCGCATTCCGGCAATCGTCTGCCAGATGCACGAGGGCTGGGACGCGGTCACCGCGGAAACCCTGGCAACGCGCCCGACCGCGCATCCGCGCGGTTCGCACGGCTACGACCCGGCGCTGCCGTCGATGCGCTCCCTGTTCATCGCCCACGGCCCGGCATTCCACGCGGGCGCGGTGATCGCACCCTTCGACAACGTGCACGTCTATCCCCTGCTGGCGCGGCTCGTCGGCATCACGGCGGCACCGAACGACGGCGACATCAAGACGCTGCTGCCCGCACTGCGCGATACCGGGCAGATTGCACCGCATGCGCCCGCTGCAGGCGACGCCCAGGCCGAGGACGGGGTGCCCCCGGCGGGCTGACACGCAGGGGGATCGCCAGCAGATCGTGGAGGCTGCGTCGCTTCGCCCCGGAAGCCGATTGCACGAGTCCTGGCACGGGAACGCCCCGAAGCTGCCCGCCTCGACCGGTTCCCCGTCGATGTCCGGAAACGGCGAGTCCAGCGAAGGGACCGGTGCTAGCCTCGCGGCATGGTCGCCCCCGCCCTCTCCCCCGCCGCTGTCCGTGCCGCCGCCACTCCCGATGCCGGCGCGCTGCCACCTGTCGCCGCCTGCGAGGCCGCGCGGCGCAGTCGCGATGTGCGCTTCGATGGGCTGTTCTTCACCGCGGTGCACAGCACGCGCATCTACTGCCGCCCGGTGTGCCCGGCGCCGTTCGCGAGGCGGGTCAGCTACTACGCCAATGCGGCTGCGGCGGAGGCCGCAGGGTACCGCCCGTGCCTGCGCTGCAGACCCGAGCTCGCTCCCGGCGACAGCACATGGCGTCGCGGCGACGCCGCGCTGGCGCGCGCACTGACGCTGGTCGACGCTGGCGCGCTGGCGGACATGCCGCTGGCCGCACTTGCCACGCGCGTCGGCATCGGCGAGCGCCAGCTGCGCCGGCTGTTTGCCCAGCGCATCGGCGCGGCCCCGCATTCGGTCCACGGCACCCGCCGGCTGCTGTTCGCCAAGCAGCTGCTGGCCGAGACCGCGATGCCGGTGACCGAGGTCGCGATGTCGTCGGGCTTTGGCAGTCTGCGCCGCTTCAACGATGCCTTCCAGGCGGCCTACAGGATGGCACCGCGCGACCTGCGACGACTGCCTGCCAGCGCGCGCCCGGCCGACCGCGACGTGCCCACCCTGCGGCTGGGCTACCGACCGCCGTATGACTTCGACGCGATGCTGGCCTTCGCTCGCGCGCACGTGCTGCCCGGCGTGGAGGTTGTTGACGCGACCAGCTACGCGCGCACCATCGCCGGTGCCGACGGCGTGGCATCGGGCTGGCTGCGCGTGGATGCCTGGCCCGGCGCGCATGCGTTGCGCCTGCGCTGGCACGCACCGGCGGGCGCGCGACTGCTGCCCGCGGTGGCGCGGCTGCGGCGGATGTTCGACCTGGATGCCAACCCCGACGCGATCGCGGCGGTGCTGTCGTCGGATCCGCGGCTGGCGCCACTGCTGCGTGTGCGACCCGGGCTGCGGCTGCCGGGGGGCTGGGACGGGTTCGAGATCGCGGTCCGCGCCGTCGTCGGCCAGCAGGTCAGCGTCGCCGCCGCGTGCACCTTCGCCACGCGGCTGGCGCAGGGCTTCGGCGAGTCGCTGCCCGCTGACGTCCGCAGCGTGGCGCCCGCCGGGCTGAGCCACCTCTTCCCGACACCGGCGGCGCTGGCGGATGCGGACCTTGCCGCCATCGGCGTGACGCGTGCGCGCGCCGACACGCTGCGTGCGGTGTCGCGAGCGCTGCTGGACGGTGGTGTCGACTTCGCAGTCGAGCGCACGCTGGCAGACCAGGTCACGCGCTGGACCGCGGTGCCCGGCATCGGGCCATGGACCGCGCACTACATCGCGATGCGCGCGCTGGCCCATCCCGATGCGTTTCCCGCCGATGACCTGGTGCTGCAGCAGGCAGTCGCCGCCACCGCGGGCGAGGACCGCACCCACGCCGGAAGGACCACTGCGCGCGCCCTCGCCGCGCGCGCCGAGGCGTGGCGACCCTGGCGCGCCTACGCCGCGCTGCATCTGTGGCGCGATGCGCGCCCGCCCGCGGCTGCCGGAGACCGACGTCCATGAACCTCCACTGCCTGCGCATGGACTCGCCGATCGGCATGCTGACCCTGGTCGGCGACGACGATGCCGTGGTCCGCATCGATTTCCCGCCGCCGCACGGCACATCGCGCGATCCGGCATGGCGCGAGGGCGAGACTGCACCGCTCACACTGGCGCGCACGCAGCTGGCCGAATACTTCATCGGGACACGGCGTACGTTCGACCTGCCGCTGGCGCCACGCGGCACGCCGTTCCAGCGCGCGGTGTGGGAGGCGCTGGCGGAGATCCCATTTGGCACGACCTGGAGCTATCGCGTGCTGGCCGCGCGCATCGGCAACCCCGCCGCGGTGCGCGCGGTGGGCGGCGCCAACGGCCGCAACCCGCTGCCGATCGTGCTGCCCTGCCACCGCGTCATCGGCGCCGACGGCACGCTCACCGGCTTCGGCGGCGGTCTGCCGACCAAGGCGTTCCTGCTGCGGCATGAACGCGCTCCTGTCGCGCCTGAGCAGCTCGCGCTGGGCTGACCGCGGGCCTGATGCCTGTCGTGGAGCGCAGGCTGCGCGACCGCGACCGTGGCAGGGGCGGTACAGCGGCAGCGCGGCTGGCGGCTGTCGAGGACAGCACACCGCATGTCGCGCGCGGCCCGTGCCGTCATCCTTCCGCGAGCAGCCTCGCCATCGCGTTGCGGAACCGCCCGGCGATCGCGTCGCGGTCGCGGTGGACGCCATCGACCACGACGCGTACACCACCGACCTCGACATCGCGCACCAGCGCGCGGTTGCCGGCGAACACCCAGCGATCCGCAACATCGCCCACGGTCGCACCGGCCAACAGCGGCGCGTGTGGATCGAGCCACAGAGACCCGCTGTCGTCGAAGCCGGTTGACGCCGCGGCGCTGTCCGCGACCGCGGCCAGCAGGGTCCTGCCGACACTGGGAATCTGTGCCGAGGCCGCGACATTGCGCCGCTGGGCCAGCAGCCGCTGGCCGTACTCCAGCCAACGCAGCTCCTCCACCGGGGACACCGACACGTGCGAATCCGAGCCGATACCCCAGCGGCCGCCGGCGTCCAGGTACGCGCGCAGCGGGAACAGTCCGTCGCCAAGATTGGCCTCGGTGGTGGGACACAGCGCGACCGTGGCGCTGCTGCCTGCGACACCGGCGATTTCGCCAGCGTCGAGATGGGTGGCATGCACCAGGGTCCAGCCTGCATCGACATCGGCGTGGTCAAGAAGCCAGCGCACTGGGCGCGCGCCGCGCAGCGCGACGCACTCCTCGACCTCCGCCAGCTGTTCGGACACGTGCACGTGTACGCGCGTGTCCGCGGGCAGCGCCGACAGCACCGCGCGCATCGCGTCCGCCGGCACCGCCCGCAGGCTGTGCAGCGCGCAGCCGACGCGCAGCGTCGCGTCCTGGCGGGCGCGCAGCGCGTCCAGCAGCCGCAGGTAGCCATCGACGTCGTGCGCGAAGCGCCGCTGGCGATCGGCGAGCGCACGGCCGTCGAAGCCACCCGCCATGTACAGCACCGGCAGTAGCGTCAGCCGGATGCCGGTGTCGCGCGCGGCGGCGACCAGCGCATCCGACATCGCCGTTGGGGTCGCGTAGGGAGCGCCGTCCGGGGCGTGATGCAGGTAATGGAACTCGCAGACAGCGGTATAGCCGGCCTCCAGCATCTCGAGATACAGCTGCGTGGCAACCGCGTGCAGCAGGTCCGGGTCGAAGCGCGCGGCGATGCGGTACATGGTCTCGCGCCAGGTCCAGAACGAGTCCTGGGGACCGCCGCCGCGCTCCGCGAGGCCCGCCATCGCGCGCTGGAACGCGTGCGAGTGCAGGTTGGCGACACCGGGCAGCCGCCAGCCGCGCGGGTCGGCGACGGCGAGGGGTGGCGTAGTGACAGCGGGCATCGGGTCATTCCGGGCAAGAGGCGATCGCGCTGCCGACCGGGCCGTCGCGCGTCTGCGCTAGGCTACCGCGCACCCATCGCATGCGCAGGTCGCCCATGGCTACCGAACTGTTGGCCCTCGCCGCCGCGGCTCTCGCGGTGCTGGCGGTACTGGCGATGGCGCGGCGGAAGCTGCGTGGTCCCGGCGCACGCCGTTCGCGGCGCGGCCGTGGCGACGGTGCGACCACGACCGCCACCGGTACCGGGAACGACCGCCGCGACGACGCACACCACCACTCCGATGCCGCCACGGGAAGCGACGGCAGCGGCGGCGATGGTGGCGGCGGTGACTGAGCGCTGGGACACGCTGCTGGTCAACGCCCGGCTGGCGACGCTGGACGGCGCGGGCGACGACGGCTTCGGGACCATCGACGATGGCGCTCTGGCCTGGCGCGACGGCACGCTGGCCTATGTCGGCGCACGAGAGGCGCTCCCAGCTGCGCCCGACGCGCTGGCCGACAGCGTCATCGACGCCGACGGCGACGTGGTCACGCCGGGGCTCATCGATTGCCACACCCACGTCGTCTTCGGCGGCAACCGCGCGGCCGAGTTCGCGCAGCGGCTGCAGGGCGCGGAATACGAGGCGATCGCGCGCGCCGGTGGCGGCATCGTGTCGACGGTGCGCGCCACCCGCGCCGCCGACGCCGACGCGCTGCTGGCGGCGTCGCTGCCGCGCGCCGCGGCGCTTCGCGCCGACGGCGTCACCACTCTGGAGATCAAGTCCGGCTACGGCCTCGACGAGGCCACCGAGCGCCGCATGCTGGAGGTGGCGCGCCGCATCGGCCCCACACTGGGCATCGACGTGCTCACGAGCTACCTCGCGGCGCACGCGGTACCGCCGGAGTTCGCCACGCGCGGTGACGAATACATCGATGCGGTGGTCGACTGGCTGCCGCGGCTGCACAAGGACGGGCTGGTCGACGCCGTCGACGGGTTCTGCGAGCGCATCGCCTTCACCACGGATCAGGTACGCCGCGTATTCGACGCCGCCCGCGCGCTGGGCCTGCCGGTCAAGCTGCACGCCGACCAGCTGAGCGACGGCGGCGGCGCTGCACTGGTCGCTGAGTATCGCGGCCTGTCGGCCGACCACGTCGAGTACACGACGGTCACCGCAGTACGCGCGATGGCAGCCGCCGGGACGGTCGCGGTGCTGCTGCCCGGCGCATTCCACGTACTGCGCGAGACACAGCTGCCGCCGATCGCCGCCTTCCGCGCGCACGGCGTGCCGATGGCGGTGGCCACCGACTGCAATCCGGGCACCGCGCCGCTGCTGTCGCTGCGCCAGGCCATGCAGTTGGCGTGCACCCACTTCCGGCTGTCGCCGGCGGAATCACTGCGCGGTGCCACCGTGCACGCAGCGCGCGCACTGGGGCTGCGGGACCGCGGGGCGCTGCGGGTCGGGATGCGGGCCGACGTCGTGCGCTGGCGCGTCCGCGAGCCCGAAGCCCTGTGTTACTGGCTTGGCGGCCAACTGGCGGTCGCGGTGTATGCCGCTGGACGGCAGGTGGCGTAAGGCCGCACCCGGCGCGCGACCGGGGCCCAGACAGCAGAAAGCCCCGCTTGCGCAGGGCTTCCGGATCGTGCGCCGCGGGGGCTCAGTCGCCCTTGGCGACGGTCTTCTTGGCCACGGCCTTCTTCGCCGGTGCCTTGGCGGTGGTGCTGGTCGAAGTCCGGGTCGCGGACTTCTTTGCGACCGGCGCTGTCGGTGCGCCAGAGGCCTTGGCGGTCGCCTGCGAACGGCTGTTGCCGTAGCTGGAGATGCTGCGCTTGCCCTTGGCGGTCTTGCGGTCGCCCTTGCCCATCGTGAACTCCTGATCGTGATTGCGTGCCGGCGTGGGTGCGCGGCAGGGCGCGAATGCTAGCACGCAGGCCACATCAGCGCGGCGGCGAAACCAGTGCGGCGTGCGTCTGGCGCAGGTTGACGAGGTGCGCGGCGGCCAGCAGGCCACCGCCCAGCGTCATGACCGCAGCGTGCATCCAGGTGTGGTCGTGCAGCGCGGTGAATGATCCCAGCCACACCAGCGCCAGGCCCGGCACCAGCAGCGCCCACGCGCGGAAAGCGCGATGGCGCCGGTAGCCCATCGCCAGCGTGGTCAGGCCTAGGACAGTCGCAAACACGACGAACGCCTGGTCGATGTCGACCCAGCCACCCAGGCCCAGCCCCAGTGTGGGCAGCACTGCAAGCACAAGCGGAAACAGCGCGCAGTGCACGGCACAGATGAACGACGCGGCAAAGCCGACGCGATCGGCGCGGCGCAAGGCAGGACTGGGGTTGGACATGGCTTTCGGGGGGTGTTTTTGATTTCGAAACATTATAACATCTCGCAGCTCCCCCCATTCTAGCCCAGAGCCCATGACCCGATCGTCCATCCGCCGCACCCCCCTGTTCCTCGCCCTCGCCTTCGTGATGCTGCCGGCCGCCGCTCAGGAGGACCCGCGTCACGATGGCGTGGTCGACCTGTCGCAGGTAATCGTCCGCGCCAACCCGCTGTTGCGCACCGCCGAGGACCTGACTCGCCCTGTCGAGGTGCTGGCCGGCGAGCAGCTCGATGCCGCCAAGGCGAACTCGCTCGGCGAGACCGTGTCGCGACTGCCCGGCGTGCAGTCCTCGTACTTCGGGCCCGGCGTCGGACGGCCGATCATCCGCGGCCTCGATGGCCCGCGCGTGCAGGTACTGAGCGACGGCCTGGCCTCGGGCGACGTGTCCACCGTGAGCGTCGACCATGCGGTCACGCTGGAGCCGTTCCTCGCCGAGCAGATCGAGGTGCTCAAGGGCCCGGCGACCCTGCTCTACGGCAGTGGCGCGATCGGCGGCGCGGTCAACGTCATCGACGGCCGCATCCCGGAGCGCGTGACCGCGCAGCCGCTGCAGGGTCGCGCGGAACTCCGCGCCGGCAGCGTCAACAACGAGCGCACCGGCATGTTCCGCCTCGACGGCACCTCGGCGTCTGGCAACATGGTTTTCCACGCCGACGCGCTGCATCGCGAGACCGGCGACTACGACATCCCGGGCATGGCGATCGCGCATGGCGACCATGAGGATGAGGACGACGAGGACGGCGAGTCCGGCGTCCTGCGCAACAGCTTCGTGCGCACCGACAGCGGCGCGCTCGGCGTCTCGTACGTCGGCGACCGCGGCTTCATCGGTGTCGGCGCCAGCCTGTTCAACACCCGCTACGGCATCCCGGCAGGCGCCCACGAAGAGCATGGCGACGAGGACCACGAGGAAGAAGATGAGGACGAAGAGCTCGTCAGCATCCGCATGGACCAGCGCCGCAGCGAGGTCCGTGGCGGCCTGGAGGACCTCGGCGTCTTCCAGTCACTGCGTTTCAAGGTCGCGAAAACCGATTACACGCACACCGAGTTCGAGGGCGACGAGGTCGGCACCGTCTTCGACAACGACTCGCTTGAGGGCCGCGTCGAGCTGGTGCATCAGGACTGGTCCGGTTGGGACGGCGCCTTTGGCGTGCAGGGCGTGCGCCGTGACTTCAACGCGGTGGGCGACGAGGCATTTGTCCCGGCGTCTGAAACCCGCGACCTTGGCGTCTTCTACATCGGCGAGCGCGCCTTCGGCGCAGTGAACCTGGAACTCGGCGCCCGCCACGACCGCAACAAGATCGATGTCGATCCCGAGGAGGCGATCGGCGGCTCGCGTGATTTCAGCGCCACCAGCCTGTCGGCGGCGGCGCGCTGGAACCTGGGCGAAGACTTCCACCTGTCGCTCGGCGTCGACCGTGCGCAGCGCACCCCGGTCGCCGAGGAGCTTTACTCGGAGGGGCTGCACGTGGCCACAAACAGCTTCGAATTCGGCAACCCCGACCTCGACGTGGAGACCGCCAACCGCGCCGAGATTGGCGCCCATTGGCACCCAGGCCCGCTGCGCGTCAGCGCATCGCTGTACCAGGTGCGCTTCGACGACTTCATCTACCTTGCCGACACCGGCATCGAGGAGGACGGCTCGCCGGCCCGGGTGTGGAACCAGTCCGACGCGCGCTTCACCGGCGGCGAGATCGACGTGCAGTGGACGTTCCTTCAGAACGACACCGGTCGCTGGAGCGCGCGTGCTTTTGGCGACATGGTCCGCGGCAAGCTGACCGGCAGCGGTATGCGCGAAGTGGCGTTCGCGATCGAAGAGGACGGCGAGGTCGAGGAGTTCATCGGCCAGATCGCCCTCGACGGCAACCTGCCGCGCATTGCGCCGTCGCGACTCGGTGCCGAACTCGCCTGGGCGGGTAGCCAGTGGCGCGCGGGCATCGGCGCCATCCGCCATGCGAAGCAGGACGATGTCGCCGCGTTCGAGGAGCAGACCGCCGGCTACACGCTGGTCAATGCCAACCTCGCCTGGCACCTAGACACCGCTGGCGGCAATGCGCTGGAGCTGTTTGTCGACGGCACCAATCTGCTCGACAAGGAGGCGCGCCCGCACACGTCTTTTCTCAAGAGCGTAGCGCCCCTGCCGGGCCGCGGAGTCTCCGCCGGCATCCGCGTCTTCTTCTAAAAGCACGCATCGCTCACCCGCTCCACTGGAATCCAGACCAAGAACCGTCAAACGGTCATCTATGATCCTCGCTGCCGCGAAGGTCCGCCGCGCTCCCCGCGTGCCGGACCGACGCGGCATCTTTTTTTGCCCGCGCTGCAGGCGGCTGCCGTGTTCCCCTCAGCCTCTCAGCGCGCGGCGCACGCCGCGCACAGCCCGTGCACTTCCAGCGTCTGCGCCTGCGGCACGAACCCGAGCGCGCGGGCGCGCGCATCCAGCGCCTTCACCACCGCCTCGTCCTCGAGCTCGACCGCGCTGTGGCAGCTGTCGCAGATCAGGAACGGCACCGAATGCTGCGCGGTATCCGGGTGGTGACAGGCCACAAAGGCATTGACCGACTGCAGTTTGTGGATGAAGCCGTTGGCCAGCAGGAAATCCAGCGCACGGTAGACGGTCGGCGGCGCCGCGGCGCCCGGACCCTCGCCGTCGCGCACAAGATCCAGCAGTTCGTAGGCCTTGATCGGCGCACCGGCGTCGGCGATGAAGCCGAGCACGCGGGCGCGGATCGGCGTCAGCCGCAGCCCGCGCTCGACACAGGCGCGCTCCACCGCTGCAACGAAGCTCGCGCCGTCGTGGACATGGTGGCGCGGAGCGGTGCAGGCATGGGATGTCTTCGGCATGGATGGATCATGGTGGCAAGGCGCCGCCGACTCAACCGGTGCCCTCGTCGGCGGCCGCCGTAATGAGCGACATCGCGGTGTCAATGCGCGTCAACGCCTGCTCGCGCCCTGCCAGATAGACCGTGTGCGCGATGTCCGGACTGACCTGGGTACCAGTGATCGCCACGCGCAGCGGCTGCGCCACCTTGCCCATGCCCAGGCCGCTGGCGGCCACCACATCGTGGAACGCGGCGTCGATGGCCGCGACGGTCCACGCCGGCAGTGCCGCGAAGCGCGCGCGCGCATCGGCGAGCGCGGCGAGCGACTCCGGCTTCAGGTGCCTGGCGACCGCCTTGTCGTCGTACGCCGACAGCGGCTGGAACCACACCGCCGCGCGCTCGGCCATTTCGGCCAGCGTCTGCACGCGCTCGCGCAGCGCCAGCACCACGTCGGCGGCGGACGGCCCGGCGGAGAGGTCGTAGCCGCGCGCGCGCAGGTGCCAGTCGAGGTGTACCGCGACCGCGGCAGGGTCATCTGACTTGAGGTACTGCTGGTTGAGCCAGCCGAGCTTGGCCATGTCCAGCCGCGCGGCCTTGGCGTTGACGTCGGCGAGGTCGAACAGCTGCCGCATCTCGTCGACCGAGAAGATCTCCTGGTCGCCGTGCGACCAGCCCAGCCGCACGAGGTAGTTCAGCAGCGCGTGCGGCAGGTAGCCGGCGTCGCGGTACTGCATCACGTCGGCGGCGCCAGTGCGCTTGGACAGCTTGGCGCCGTGCTCGTCGAGGATCATCGGCAGGTGCGAGAACGCCGGCACCCCGGCGCCGAGCGCGTGGTAGATGTTGATCTGCCGCGGCGTGTTGTTGACGTGGTCGTCGCCGCGGACAACGTCGGTGATGCCCATGTCCAGGTCGTCGACGACGACCGCGAAGTTGTACGTCGCGTAGCCGTCGGGACGGAAGATCACCAGATCGTCGAGCTCGCTGTTGGCGATCTCGATCCGCCCCTTGACCTTGTCGTCCCAGGCAACCGTGCCCTCCAGCGGATTCTTCAGGCGGATGACGCGGTCCGGATCGTCGCGTCGGGGCTCGTTGCGCTCGCGGTATGCCCCGTTGTAGCGCGGCTTGGCGCCGGCGGCCATGGCGGCCTCCCGCATGGCCTCCAGCTCGGCCTTGGATTCGTATGCGTAATAGGCCTGCCCGTTGGCAACCAGCTGCTCGGCGACTGCGCGGTAGCGGTCCAGCCGATGGGTCTGGTAGACCGGGCCCTCGTCGTAGTCCAGCCCCAGCCAGTCCATCGCCTCGAGGATCGCGTCGATCGCGGCCTGGGTGCTGCGCTCGCGGTCGGTGTCTTCGATGCGCAGGATGCACTGCCCGCCGCGGCGCCGCGCCTCGAGCCAGCAGTACAGCGCGGTGCGCGCGCCACCGATGTGCAGGTAGCCGGTGGGGCTGGGGGCGAAGCGGGTGCGGCAGGACATGCGGGGGCTCGCGGCGCGGCGGGGACGGCATGTTACCGGACGGCTAGAATCCGCCAATGGCGACGCTCTTCATCTCCGACCTGCATCTGGACGCGGCGCGGCCGCACGCCACCGAGATGTTTGCGGCGTTTGTCGACGGAGCCGCGCGTGGCGCCGAGGCGCTGTACATCCTCGGCGACCTGTTCGAGGCCTGGGTCGGCGACGACGACCCCTCGCCCGTCGGCGCGCTCGTCGCCGGGCGCCTGCGTGCGCTGGCCGACAGCGGCGTCGCGGTGTTCTTCATGCACGGCAACCGCGACTTCCTGGTGGGCCCCGATTTCGCCAACCGCGCCGGCATGACGCTGCTGCACGACCCGTCGCAGCTGACGCTGCACGGCCGAGGCATCGCGCTGATGCACGGCGACACGCTGTGCATCGACGATGCGCAGTACCAGGCGTTCCGCCGTCAGACCCGCCACCCGGACTGGCAGGCCCGATTCCTGGCGCAGCCACTGTCCGCACGGCGGGCCTTCGCGGAAGCCGCGCGCAGCGCGAGCGCGCAGCGCCAGGGTGCGCTGCGCGAAGCCGGCACGATGGAAGCAATCACCGACGTCTCGCCGATCGCCGTCGCCGAGGCCTTCGCGCGCACTGGCGCGGCGGTGCTGGTCCACGGTCATACCCATCGCCCCGCGATCCACCATGACGGCGGCCGCACCCGCGTGGTGCTGGGCGACTGGTATGAGCAGGGCTCGGTGCTGCACGTGGACGCGCACGGAATGGGGCTCGACGCGCTCCCGGCGTGACCCGGCATCCGGCATCGCGCCCTAGATCGAAAGATCCTGCAGCGCGCGCAGCTCGTCGGCGCTGAACCCGGCGGCGCTGCGCGCGTCGAGGTTGAACGGGCCGCGCAGCGCCCCCCGCGCGTAGTCGTCCAGCAGCGCGCGGAACCGCGGCTCCGGCGCGATGCCTGCGCGTGCGCAGCACCAGCGGAACCAGCGGCTGCCGGCAGCGACGTGCGCCACCTCCTCGTCCAGGATCACCGCCAGGATGCCGGCGGTGGCGTCGTCGCCCAGACCACGCAGGCGGTCGATCATCCCTGGCGTCACGTCGAGGCCGCGGGCCTCCAGGACCCGCGGCACCAGCGCCATCCGCGCGATGACATCTCCCGCGGTCTGCTCGGCCATCTCCCACAGGCCGTTGTGGGCATCGAAATCGCCGTAGTCGTGCCCAAGCGCCTGCAGCCGCGTGCGCAGCATGGAGAAGTGCCGCGCCTCGTCGGCCGCGATGCCGACCCAGTCGGCGTAGTACGCATCGGGCATGCCGCGGAAGCGGTAGACCGCGTCCCAGCCAAGGTCGATGGCGTTGAACTCGATGTGCGCGATGGCATGCACGAACGCGGCGCGGCCCACCGCACTGCCGAGGCCGCGCTGCGGCAGCGATCGCGGCGGCACCCGCGCCGGGCGCGCCGGGCGCCCGGGCATCGCGATCGGCCGCGGCGCCGGCGCGTCGGGGTCGATCGCCAGCCGGCCCGCGGCGAAGGCCGCAGCAGCGGCGGCGGTCGTGGCGACCTTGGCGTCAGCTGATGCGGCGTCCAGGCAGGCGCGCGCGGCGTCGAACAGCGACCCGCCGTCCACGCTCACGACGCCACGCGGCGCTTGCGCTTGGCCTCGTCGGAGCGCAGCTGCTGGATGCGCTCGAAATAACCCGGTTCGATGCCGGTCACGTACTCGCCGCTGAAGCACGAGCTGTCGAACTTCCGGCCCGGGAACTTCGGCCCGGCGACCGCCGATTCGAGATCCACGAGGTCCTGGTAGACCAGCCAGTCGCAGCCCAGGAACGCCTCGATCTCGGACTCGCTGCGGCCGTTGGCCACCAGCTCGTCGACCGACGGCATATCGATGCCGTAGATGTTGGGGTAGCGCACCGGCGGCGCCGCGGACGCCAGGTAGACCTTGCGCGCGCCGGCGTCGCGCGCCATCTGCACGATCTGCTTCGATGTCGTGCCGCGCACGATCGAATCGTCGACCAGCAGCACCACGCGGTTGCGGAATTCCAGCGGGATCGGGTTGAGCTTGCGCTTCACCGACTTCGCGCGCTCGCCCTGCCCCGGCATGATGAAGGTGCGGCCGACATAGCGGTTCTTGATGAAGCCCTCGCGGTACTTCACGTCAAGCACGTTGGCGATCTCGAGCGCGGAGTCGCGCGAGGTGTCCGGGATCGGGATCACCACGTCGATGTCGTGGTCCGGGCGCAGGCGCAGGATCTTCTCGCCCAGCGTCACGCCCATCCGCATCCGCGCCTTGTGCACCGAGATGTCCTCCATCATCGAGTCGGGACGCGCGAAGTACACGTACTCGAAGATGCACGGCGCGCGCTCCTGCGGCGCGGCGCACGCGCGGTGATGCAACTCGCCGCGCGGCGTGACCACGATGCCTTCGCCCGGGGCGACGTCGCGCAGGTGCTCGAAACCGAGGATGTCGAGCGCCACCGACTCCGACGCGATCGCGTACTCCGTGCCCTCGGGCGTGACCCGGCGGCCGAGCACCAGCGGGCGGATGCCGTGCGGGTCGCGGAAGCCGACCAGGCCCAGCCCCAGCACCGTCGCCACTGCGGCATAGCCGCCCCTGGCACGGCGGTTGACGCCCTCGATGGCGCGGAACGCCGCCTCCGGGGTCAGCGCCTGGCTGCGGTCGAGCTCGTGCGCGAAGACGTTGAGCAGCACCTCGGAATCGGAGTCGGTGTTGATGTTGCGGCGGTCGGTCTCGAACACCTCGCGGCGCAGCGCGTCGGTGTTGATCAGGTTGCCGTTATGCGCCAGCGCGATTCCGTAGGGCGAGTTGACGTAGAACGGCTGCGCCTCGTCGCTGCCCTCGCTGCCGGCGGTGGGGTAGCGGCAGTGGGCGATGCCCACGCGACCTTCCAGCAGCGACATCGCGCGCGCGTCGAAGACGTCGCGCGCCAGGCCGTTGCCCTTGTGCACGCGCAGCTGGGTGCCGTTGGCGGTGGCGATGCCCGCTGCGTCCTGCCCCCGGTGCTGGAGCACGGTCAGGCCGTCGTACAGCGCGGCGGCGACTTCGGAGGTGGCGACGATGCCGACGATGCCGCACATGGCGTGGGAGTCCCGTGTTTGGAGCGGTGGTGCGCGCGGCACCCGGCGGGCGACGCGTGGCGCGGAAAGCGGCAGGCGTCAGGGGTGCGAGCGCACCAGTCCGTCGACACCGAACTGCGCGCCCACCTTGGCCTTGAGCTGCTCGGCGTCGTCGCGGCCCAGCACCGGCCCGGCCTTGACCCTGGTCAGCGTGCCGCGGTCGGTCTGCACGACTTCGGTGAACGCATTGATGCCGCCCGCACGCAGGCGATCGCGGAGCGCGGTCGCGTCGTTGGCGCTGCTGAATGCGCCAAGCTGGACCGCGAAGCCGGTGCCGGCGGCCGCGACCGGCGTCGCGGCGGCCGGGACAGGCGCCGGTGCGGAAGCCGGGGTGGGCGCAGCGGGCGTCGGGGACGGCGTCGTCGGGGCCGGGCGCGACGGCGGCAGCGCCTCTGCGATGGCGGCCGTCGCCGGGGCCGCACTGGCGGCCGGGGTCGACGGCGCCCGCGGCGTCGGGGCGCTGGCGATGCTGTCGGCGGGACCGGCGTCGAGCGAGATCACGCGCGCATCGATGCCCTGTCCCACGCGCGCAGCCGCGATGCGCGCACGTTCCGCGTCGGCCCGCGTGGCATAGGGCCCGATGCGCACGCGCCAGGCATCACGCGTGCCGACCCGGGCCTGCTCACTGTAGGCCGGAAGCGAGGACAGACGCAGCCGGTTGACCACGGTCTCGGCATTGGCAGCGGTGGCGTAGGCGCCGAAGGCGATGGCGTAGTCGCCAGCGGCGACCGACGCCGGCAGGCGACCACCGTCGGCAGCGTCCGGCGCACCGGCGGCGTCGGGGGCGGCGGCATCGGCATCGCCGTCGGGCCGCTCGGGCAGGATGGCGCCGGGCGCGCCCGCCGTTGCGGTATCGACCGTCGGCAGCGTGCCCGATGGATCGCGCAGCAGCCCTTCGCTCCCGACGGCGCCCGGGGTCACCAGCGGCAGGTCGCGCGTCTCATAGCCGCCGCGTGGCGCGCTGGGCATGTCCAGCGACAGGTCGGAGACGCCGCTGTCGGGCGCCGGCCCCTGCACCAGCATCGGCAGGAAGATCACCGCCAGCGCGATCAGCACCGCGGCGCCGATGAGGCGCTGTTTCAGTCGGGAATCCATCACGGCTCGTGGGGCGAACGGAAGGCGCGCGAATTATACGCCCGCCCCCGCGGCGCTCATGAACCGCGCGCGCGGAGCCAGCGCACCGCGGCGGCGGCGACCGCGAACGATCCGAACGCCAGCACGCGATCGCCGGGGTACGCCTCGCCCAGCGCCGCGTCCAGCGCAGCGTCCGTGTCGCTGTGCACCGGCGCCGCTTCCGCGGCGGTGTTGGCCAACGCCGCGCGCAGCGTCGCGCCGTCCTGCCCACGTGCACCCGCGTCCACGGTCCCGGCGAGGTGCCAGCCGTCGACCACGCCCGCCAGCGCCGCGACCACGCCACGCGCGTCCTTGTCGGCCAACGCTGCATACACCGCCAGCGTGCGCCCTGGCACTGGCGCTGCCGCCAGCGCCGCAGACAGCGTGCGCGCCGCCTGCGGGTTGTGGCCGACGTCGACCAGCACTTCGACGCCGTCGACGTGGTGCCGCTGCAGCCGCGCCGGCACCTGCGCCGCCGCGACTCCCTTGCTCCACGCCGAATCCGGCAGCGCGAGGTCGAGCGCGCGCAGCGCCGCGATCGCGGTGGCGGCGTTGCGCAGCTGCGCCGGGCCGACCAGCCGCGGCAGCGGCAGCTCGAGCGCGAACCCGGGTTCGCGCCAGCGCCAGCGGGACGGTCCGACGTCCTCATCGACCAGGAAATCACTGCCAGCGCGGATCGCCGACGCGCCGATGGCATAGGCGTGGCGCAGCACGCTGGCCGGCGGGTCGTCCTCGCCAAGGACCAGCGGCCGCCAGGCGCGCGCGATACCGGCCTTCTCGCGCCCGATCGTCTCGCGGTCGTCGCCGAGGAACGCCTGGTGGTCGAGGTCGACGGTGGTGATCACCGCGACGTCCGGATCGACCAGGTTGACCGCGTCCAGCCGCCCGCCCAGCCCGACCTCGAGAATTGCGAGGTCCAGCGATGCGTCGGCGAACAGCCGCAGCGCGGCCAGCGTGCCGTACTCGAAATAGGTCAGCGACGCGTCTTCGCGCACGGCCTCCACCGCCTCGAATGCCGCCACCAGCGCCATGTCGCCAGCGTCGACACCATCGATGCGCACGCGCTCGTTGTAGGCCAGCAGGTGCGGCGAGGTGTAGGCACCGACGCGCAGGCCGCCGGCGCGCGCGATCGCCTCGATGAAGGCCACGGTGGAGCCCTTGCCGTTGGTGCCGGCGACAGTGACCACGTGCCGCGCCGGCCGTCCCAGCGCCATGCGCGCGGCGACCTCGCGCACCCGCTCCAGCCCCATCGCGATGGCCTGCGGATGCTGCGTCTCGATCCACGCCAGCCAGCCGGCCAGCGAGCGCGCCGTGCTCACAGCGCGCGGTGCACCGCTTCGCCGAAGAACAGGGTGTGGTGGCTGCAGTCGTTGAGGCGCACCACCTCCAGCTGGTCGACCGACGGCCCCTCGAGCAGGTTCAGCGTGGTCGGCGCCTGGCGGAAGCTCCACAGCTTGAACAGCGGCAGCCCCAGCACCCGGCACAGGATCACGCGGTTGACCGCGTCGTGGGCGACCACCAGCAGCGTCTCGCCATCGCCCATGTCCTCGCATGCGGCCGCGAACGCCGGCCATGCGCGGTCCAGTACCTGCTTCAGCGACTCGCCGCCCGGCATCTGCACCTTGTCGGGCGTCTCCCGCCAGGCGCGGAACCGGTCGCCGTCGTCGGCGGCGATCTCGGCCGCCAGCTTGCCTTCCCAGCTGCCGTGCGCGATCTCCATCAACCCGTCGTCGAGCGTCAGCATCGCCGAGCGCGGCTCACCCAGTGCCAGCCGCGCGGTCTCCACCGTGCGCGACAGCGGCGACGCTACCGCGCGGTCAATGCGCACGTCGCGCAGCCGCTCACCCAGCCGCCGCGCCTGCGTGCGGCCGCTGCCGGCCAGCGGAATATCCTCCTGGCCCTGGTAGCGGCCCTCGGCGTTCCATGCGGTCTCACCGTGGCGGGCGAGCAGGATCTTCATCGTCGTACCTGGCGCAGCGGCGCACGCGGGGCGTGCCGGGCGCGCAGTCTACCTGCGCGCCCGTAGGCGCCGGCCTTCACTCCTTCGCCGGGACGCCCATTTCCTTCAGCAGCTGCGGCGCCGGATAAACCTCCTGCATGATCCAGCGCATGTAGCGCTGGTCGACGGAGATCATCCGCGTCATCACCGGGTCGAACACCCAGTTGCTGCTGACTGACTCCCAGTTGCCGTCGAACGCCAGCCCGACCAGGCGGCCGCGGGCGTCGAGCACCGGCGAGCCGGAATTGCCGCCGGTGATGTCGAGGTCGGACAGGAAGTTGACCGGCACCGTTTTCAGGCGACGGTCCGCAAGGCCGCCGTAACGCTTGGCGGCGACCGCATCCAGCAGCGCCTGCGGCGCGTCGAAGGGCTCCTGGCCGGTGTGCTTTGCGGCGACTTCTTCCAGCTTCGTGAAGGGCTGCTGCGGGGTACCGTCGAGCTTGGTGTACGGCTTGACGTTGCCGAAGGTGAGGCGCAGCGAGGAGTTGGCGTCCGGGTAGACGAACTCGCCGCGGCTCTTCTTGTAGTCGGCAACGGCCTGCAGGTACACCGGGCGCGCAGCCAGTGAATCGCCTGCGCGCGCCTTGCGCTCCTGCTCCAGTGCCAGCAGCGTCGGCATCACCGCCACCGCGTACCTGATCGCCGGGTCCTTGCTGGACTCGAACGCCGCGCGGTCGGCTGTGAGCCACTTCATGCGCTCGTCGTTGCCGGTCAGCGCGCTGCGGCCGAGACGGTCCAGCGCGCGGTCGACGGCGCGCGCGTCGTTGCCGCCGAGCCAGGCATCGACCGCCTTCACGCGCTGCGCCGCGGGCAGCTTCAGGTACTCGCCCAGCCAGTAGCGCTGCAGCTCGCGGTCCATCGCCGGCACGTAGCGGCGCTCCATTTGCTGCATTCCGCCCTCGATGGTCGGCAGGTCACGCTGCTGGTAGCCCTGCTCGCGCTGCGCATCCGGCTTGGCGCGCTCAATCGCCAGCCGGTACAGGCGGGTCGCGGTCGACAGCAGGCCGGTGTTGTTGAACTGGCCCAGCGCAAGATCGCGCTCGCGGGTCGCGACGGCCTGCACGTTGAGCGCGAGCAGCTGTTCATGCGCGGCGATCGCGGCCTCGCCGTCTGCGCCCTGCCCGGCCAGCCACGCCAGCACCGCGGTCTCCTCGGCGAGCTTGGTGGCCGCGGCACCGGTGCGCGCAAAGCCGGCCAGCTGGCCGTCGTAGTTCTTCAGCACGTTCTCCCAGCCGCGCATCGTGCTGGCGTACTTGACCTCGATCTCCGGGTCCTTGTCGCCGGCGGCGCCGACCAGCGCGGTCAGCGCCTTGTAGTGCCGCGCGATGGTCGGGTACGTCCACTGCTCTGTGTTGCGGAACTCCTCGACCAGCGCATAGCGGTCGGTGCGGCCCGGATAGCCGGCCACCATCACGAAGTCGTCCGGGCCCAGCGGGCGGTCGGCGATCTTCAGGAAGCGCTTCGGCTGGTACGGGATGTTGTCGGCGGCAAACGCCGCAGGCTTGCCGTCGCGGCCGACGTAGGCGCGGTAGAACGCGAAGTCGCCCGTGTGCCGCGGCCACATCCAGTTGTCGATCTCACCGCCGTAGGCACCCACGCTGCCTGGGGGCGCGTACACCAGCCGCACATCGCGGATCTCGAGGTTCTTGAACAGGCGGTAGGTGTTGCCGCCGGCGAAGCTGTACAGCCGGCAGCGGAAGCCGGCGTCGGCCTCGCAACCGGCGATCAGCGACTTTTCGATGTCATCCAGCGCGCGCGTGCGCCCTGGCGCATCCGACGCGGCCGCGATCGCCGCCTGCACGCGGTCGGTGACGTCCTCGATACTGTCAAGCGCGAACACGCGTGCACTGGGACCGGCGGTGATCTCGTCGGCCGGGGTCGCGGCGTTGAAGCCATCGACCATCAGATTGTTCTCGGGCGTCGAGTTGAGCTGAATCGCGCCGTACGCGCAGTGGTGGTTCGTCACCACCAGCCCCTGCGGTGAAACGAAGCTCGCGGTGCAGCCTCCCAGCGACACCACCGCGCCCAGCGGATCGCCGGTGAGGTCGGCGAGCTGCTTCGGGTCAAGCCGCAGGCCGGCCTTGCGCAGCGGCCCGGCGATCTCCGGCAGCTGCTGCGGCACCCACATGCCTTCGCCGGCGACGGCGGTGCCGCCGGCGGCGGCACAGGAAACAGCAATGGCGGCGGTAAGCAGGGTAGTGCGCATGGGCAGGGTTCCCGACGATGGTAGGAACCTGCGAGTGTAGCCACCGCCCGCCGCCGGGCACCATGACCATGGTCATGGCCAAGCGTCGGCTGCGCCTGCGAACCGACGCATATCGCCTGCGTGCGTGTGCGAAATCGCCTCTGCAGCGGACCGGTCGCTCTTGCCAGCAAGATGCCGTCGGCGAGGCCGCGCGGATGGCCATCCGCCTGTCCATAGCGGGGTCTCTTTCCGGCGGGAGGAGCCGTGGCCGTGCAGCCGGTCCGGCAAGCGGAAGTTTCGCGCCTGACGGCGCGATGACGATCACCGTGACCAGCACCTGGACCACACCTGCCAACTGCATGCACGACATGACTTATGGGGCGTGCATACAGAGTGTTATGTTGTAACATTTGAGATCGCCCTGCCTGCCTTGCCATCGTCGGCCACCAGGTCCGAGGCCAGCTCCCTGTGGTCCTCGACCCGCTCCGAGCGTCGTGCGGCCGGGACCTGCCGATAGCGTCAGACCTGCACTCTCCCAATCTTGCCGCCGGAACCCACCCTCCAGGACGCACCATGCCCACCGTGATTGCCTGCGCGCCGCTCGGCCGCCCCCGCCCGCCCGCCCGCCGCGATCCCTTGCGGCTGTCGCTGCTGCTGATCCTCGCCAATAGCGTGAGCCATGCTGGAGTGGTCGACGACGACGGCAGCGGAACGGTGGATCTGACCCGCGTCGATGTCACCGTGACAACCGCCACCCGCACCGAGCGTCTGTTGGCCGATGTGCCGGTGCGCACCGAGGTGCTGCGCAGGCAAGACATCGAACTGCGCGCCGCACTGGACTTTTCGCAGGCCGCCGAGCTGATCAACGGCCTGCGCGTGGAGAGCAATTGCCAGAACTGCAACACCTCGGAGGTGCAGCTGCTCGGCCTGGGGGGCGCCTACAACCAGATCCTGTTCGACGGCACGCCGTTGCTGTCGACGCTCGGCGGCGTCTACGGCCTGGAACAGATTCCTGCGGCTTTCATCAACCGGATCGAGGTCGTCAAGGGCGGCGGCTCGTCGCTGTACGGCCCTGGTGCGGTCGCGGGCGTCATCAACCTGATTCCCGAACAACCCACGCGCAACGGTGGCCGCTTGCAGCTCGGCGTCGACGTGCAGAAGAGCGAGCCAGTGCTGTACGGCGATGCCCGCGGCGACTTCGTTCTCGACGACGGTCGTCTCGGCCTGTCGATGGTCGCACAGGCTGCGCGCAACGACGCCATCGATTACAACGGCGACGGCTTCAGCGAGATCACCCAAAAGGACCAGCAGGTTGCCGGGTTTCAGGGCTGGTATGCGCTCAACGACCGCGCCACGCTGCGCGCCAACTATCAGTACACGCATGAACAGCGCCGCGGCGGCAACCGCTTCGACCAGCCGGAGTTTCTCGCCAACATCGCCGAATCGCTGGAGACCGACTACCAGCGTGGCAGCCTGCGCTGGGACCACATCGTCAGCGATGACTTCGATTACAGCCTCGGGTACTCGTTCGCCTACATCAAGCGCGACAGCTTCTACGGCGGACTGGGCGATGTCGTCACCGATCCGAACGATCCGTATTACGATCCCGACGCGCTCGACCCGACCCTTCCCGGCAGCGCGGCGTCGGTGTCGTTCAACCAGTACGGCCATACCACCAACCCGCTGCATTACATCGACAGCCAGTTCAACCTGCGCCGCGGCGCGCACGCCATCGCCTTTGGCCTGCAGTACAAGCGCGAGTCGATCACGGACGAAAACCGCAGCGCGATCGGTGAAACCGTCGCGGTCACCGGCGACGACCGCTTCTCCAATCTCGGCGTCTACGCGCAGGACGAATGGACACTCAGCGATGCGGTCGATCTGGTGCTCGGCGCGCGTGTGGACAAGAGTTCGACGCTGGACGATCCGATTTTCTCGCCACGCGTCGCGCTGGCGTTCGCAGCGAGCGACCGGCTCAAGCTGCGCGCCGGCATTTCCACCGGCTTCCGTGCGCCGGAAGTGTTCAGTGAAGACCTGCACGTGGTCACGCTGGGGGCCGAACCGATCCGTATCCGCAACACCGAGGGCCTGGGCGAGGAACGCGCCGTCACCGGTATGCTGGGGCTTGACTGGCGCTCGGACCCGGCCGATCCGCGCTGGACCTGGGACGCAACCGCGTCGGTAACCGAGCTGCGCGACACCTTCGTGCTCAGCGAGCTTCGCAGCGACGACGACGGCAGCCTGTTCCAGCTGCGCGAGAACTCTTCGGGCTCTCGCGTGACCGGATTCGAGACCAATGTCGGCTGGCAGGCGATGGAGACCGTGCGCTTGACAGCGGGCGTCGCCTGGTACCGTTCGCGCTACGACGAGGCACAGATCGTGTTCGACGACACCGAAGACCGGGGCCACGTGACCATCGCCACCCGGGACTACCTGAAAGCCCCGGACTGGACCGGACTCGCGCAGCTGACTTGGTCGCCGACCGATGCCTGGGACGCCTTCGTCGGGCTGAAATATACGGGCCCGCTGCAGGCGCTCAACAACAACACCGCTCGCTTGAACCGCACGCTCGCGTTCTACGTGGTGGATGTCGGGGCAAGCCGACACTTCCACGGCGCAGACGGTCGCGACTGGGATCTGTCGTTCGGCGTCAGGAACCTGTTCGACGAGCGCCAACAAGACCTGGAGATCGGCGCCAACCGCGACAGCGACTATGTGTACGGCCCACGCTTCGCGCGGTCGCTCTACACCAGTGTGCGTGTCGCCTTCTGATGCGTGTACTGCCTGCTCCCGGTATGTCGCGACCTACGGCCCGCGGCTTTCAACACATGGCGGCAAAGGCGATGTGCTGCCTCGCCGGCGCGTGCCTGCTGGCCAGCAGCGCATCGCTGGCGCAGCCGAGGGCACTGCGCAATACCATCGCAGACGCGCTGGTGGTACCGACCGGCACCGGCTTTGTCGCCTATCGCTGGCCGCGTGAACCCGAGACCATCGCGCTGTACTTCGGCGCCGACTGGTGCGTACCGTGCCACGCATTCATGCCCGAGCTCAAGCAGGTTCACGCGACCCTGCGCGCCGCAGGTGCCGACACCCAAGTGGTGTACGTCAGCCTCGACGAGTCCGAGCGCGAGATGCGCCGCTACATGCGGCGGCAGCAGATGCCGTGGCCGGCAATCGACTACCGGCGCCTGCGCGCGTTGCCGGCGGTGCGCGCTCTTGGCGGCATTGCGCCACCAAACCTTGTGCTGATCGATCGCCATGGCCGAGTCATTGCCAGCGGCTGGCAGGGGCGGCGCTACACCGGCCTGGCACCGGTCCTGAAAGCATGGACCGCCAGCGCTGCGCTACCAACCGAGCACACGGGGCCATCACCCCGAGTGCAGGACATGCAAAGGCCGCTTCCATCGCCCCCGCCAGGACACGGTGGCAAGGACGATCGCAAGCAAGAGCGCTTTCATCCCGAGTTCCAACAGCGGTGACGCGTTGGCTGCGACCGCCACACCCAGCGTGCAGGACAGCGGCGCCATGTCATGTTGTATCGCTGCCTGATGCCGGATCTTGGCTGCCCTGCCCTGCCCTGGCGCCAAGGCGCCTGGTTGCGATCCGGATGCCGAAACCTTCCTGGACCCGATGGCCGATGCTGACCCGATTGAACGCCCCTGCCCTGTTGGCGCTGCTTGCGCTCGCCATACTGCTGCCGCCGGCACATGCCGACGCCATTCGCCAGACCAAGGCACCGTTCGAAGACAGGTTCCGTCAGCTCGAAGGCGAGGCCTGGCCCACGCCCACCGACTATCGCAACGCCGCCACAGCGGTGCCCAAGGCGCGTTCAATCGTGTCGATCAGCGCAGATACACCCGGATCCACCTGGGTCGGCGCGACACGCACGCGCACCTGCGCCTGACTGCGCTGGCTATGTGCTGTCGCATCGGTGGCATGCGCGTTCACCCACTCTGCTGCCTGCTGACGGCGACCTCAAGCGCGAACCCCTGCGGGCCCTGGAGCGCCTCGACCACAATGGGATAACGCTTCCAGCCGCTCAATCCCGGCGTCACCATTACCGGAGCCTGTACAGCAGGTCGAAGCCCAGCGTCGGGCGCGCCGACGTGGACTGCCAATCGGCATGACTGTCGATCAGGTTGCGCAGCGGTGCCTGCATATCCCCTGGCGTCAGCGAGGATCGCTCGGCAAACGCGTCCAGTAACCCGTACAGCCGCGACATGTGGATGCCCTTGGCACTCGCGTCAGGCAGTTCAAGCTGCACATCGGCACGGGCGTGGACCTGGTGCGGCCGACCCCCGTCGTCAAACCGCATTGGCAAGTCGACACCGGACATGCCGACCCAGTCCAACGCACCGGGCGGATGAGCGGCTTCGGTCAATGCGACAGCAGGCAGGGCGAGGTTCATGGGCGGTCCTGTGAACGCTGGCCCCTGGTGCACGACGGCGAGCCGGGCGATTGATCGAGCAGTCGCCCGGGCGCGACAAGCAACTTCGGCGTGCTTGGCATCTTGCCGTGCTCAGACAGGCCGGCGCTGTCTGGCCGGACCGCTCCAGCCCATGTCGTGTCGCAACCGCCGTACGCCTGCGATCAGACCGAGCAAGGAGAGCAAGATGCCGCCAAGCGAAAAGCCGATGACCACGATATCCCAGAGCGGCCGGCGCTCCCATAGCCACAGCAGATCGAACGAATGCAGGCCGTTGTAGAGCCATCGATACAACCGGTTCACCCGCGTGCTGCGCTCCAGGATGACGCCACGCACGGGATCGAGGTGAAACCAGGTGTGCTGCGCATCGTCGAACTGCACGCGGATGACGGGAAGCGGCCGGCTGCCGTTTTCCGGGCGGCGTGTGTAGTAGTGATTGTCGAAAGCGTGCAGGACACGGTTGTGCAGGATGGGCGTGCCGGGCATCAGCCACCCCGCGCGTGCCTGCATGCTGGCGATATCCGGCAACGCACCCGGCAGATTACTGGCCGACAACAGCCGCAGCTGCCCTCCTCGCAGAGTCAACACGTAGTAGGGATGACCAAGGTAATGCGCCAGTTCGGCCTCGACCACCTCGATGCCGCTCCACGCGGGCCGTGAGAACTGTGCTGGTGTGAGCGGCATCCCGCTGTACACCTGGCTTTCCGCGGCGGACGGCGTGCGGCTGGGATTGAGCTTGCCGGGATTCATCGACAACAATCCGCTGAATACCCACGTCAGCGCGGCAAGTCCGAACACCAGCCCGGTGATGTGATGCCAGCGCATCAGGCCGCGATAGGGGATCGACGATTTCCCCGGCTGCGAACGCCGCTTCCAGCGCAGCACGCCGACCCACAACCCGGTCAACGCCAAGGCGACACCGACAGTGGCCAGGATATCCACCATCCACGCCCAGGCGTCCGGATAGCGCCGGATCAGCACCGGATACAGCCAGTGGGTGACCGCGGCGGGCAGGTTGAGCAGGCGCTCGCTGCGATGGCTGTCGCGCACCACCTCACCGGTCACCGATGACACGTACAGCTCGGTGCCTGCAGCATCGTCCAGCGCCACTCGGTGCAACGGGCGATGCGCGTTCATGGCACTGGAAACGCTCCACTGGTCGGTCTGCAGCTGCGCCAGGTATCGCGGCGTCAGCGCCTGCCCGGGCCAGGTTCGACGGGCATGCGCTTGCGCGATTTCCAGCGCGGTGTCGGCATCGACCCGGTCCAGAACATCGCCGCTGTCGGCAAATACCAGCCGCGGTTGCGCTGGCCCCTCGACGTCCACCACATACGCCGGACGCCCGAGCAGCATCGTCAGGCGCACGGCGGCGGCCTGCACCGATGCGTGCTGATCGCCTTGGTGCTTCTGGTCCAGATTCCGTGAAGGCGTGCCAACTACCGAAAAATCGCGCGCGCGCAGCCGCGACACCGCGTCCCCGGGTGCCAATCGCGCGCCGGAAGAATCCAGCGTCGGCAGCGACGCCAGCCTTTCGGGACGGGACAATTGCGGAAAGTCCACGTACATCATGAAGATCCCGCTGACGAACCACAGCACGAAAAACCCGCTCAGCACGATGCCGAGCCAGCGATGGGTGAGGTACAGCGGCCGCTTCCACTTCATCCACGGTCACCGGTGTTGGTCAACGGTCTGCCGCGCATGGTCAGAATGCGTATTCCAGGCCCAGCTCGACGCTGCGTGGATCCGCCAGGCGTTGCGCCAGGCCACCGGCAACCGACGACTCCGCAGACTGTCGATCAGTGAGGTTGCGGCCGCGCAGGCTCACGCTCACCCGCTCGAGGCGTCGCGTCACGCCCGCATCCAGCGTGGTGTAGGCGGCGAGCTGGATGCCGTTGTTGTTGTTGGCCTGGCGCTCGCCCACATGGCGCAGTGCGGCGCGCGCCTGCCAGCCTTCCCACTCGCGTATCGCGGATAACCCTGCCACTACCTTGGGCACGTTGGGCGGCGTATTGCCGTCGCGTGAAATCACCCCGTTGCCCAGGTTCTCGTTGAAGCTTTCGAACGACGTTCTCCACAGCCACGCCAGTTGCGCCGCAATGCGCCAACCCGGCACAGGGCGCAACGCGAGCTCGAACTCGGCGCCCTGCGACACCTGTGCGCCGATCTGCGAGTTGAGGCGCACGCCATCCACCAACGCCGACGTCAGCAGGTCGCGCTTCTTGATGTCGTAGAGCGCGAAGGTCATGTCGGCGCGGTCGTCCCAGCCGCTCGCCTTGACGCCCACCTCGTATTGCCTCCCGGTTTGCAGGCTGAAATCATCCTGCGCCACGCCCAGGCTGACGAGTTGCGAGACCGGTTGTGCAGCCTGGCTGTAGCTGGCGTAGAGGTTCACTTCCGGTAGCAGCGTGAACACCGCGCCCAGGCGGCCCGTGATCGGGTCGTAGCGCTTTGCATACGGCGCCGCGCCCACGAACGAGGTCCGTTCGACCTCGATGCGGTCGTAGCGCAGACCGCCAATCAACGCCAGCTCCGGCGTGACATCGAGCACGTTCTCGGCATACAGCGCCTGAGTGCGGGTCACCACGTTGACCGTGGTGATCGGCGATACGCTTGGCCCGACACCTGGATCGAACCCGGTCAGCGGCACGCTGGCAGGCGTCGGTAAGCGCGGTACCACCTGGCCACTGTTGCGATCCTGATCGTTGCGGTCGTACAGAGCGCCCAGCAGAAATCGGTTTCGGCGCCCGAACACATTGGCGTCCCAGGTGAGATCCAGACGGTTGCCGAGCTGCAGGTCGTCCCGATAGATCAGAAAGAAGCTGCTCCGGTCGACCAGCTGCGTTGCCGGGTTCCATACCGTGCTCTCGGTGTTCTGCCAGTCCAGGCGCTGGGTGGCGGCATAGGTCTCGTTGCGCAGCGTCCATGCAGGGGACAGTCGGGTTTCGCCGATCAGACGCCAGAACGTGTTGCGGGCGCGCACAAAATTGTCGAGATGGTTGTAATTGAGGCGCCGCGTGGCCCGTTCGATGCGCGCGTTGACCAGACGATCGGTGGCTGTGTTGGCGCGGCGCACTTGCGGCTCACCGTCCAGCCCGATCACCGCGTCATACACCACCGGTGTCCCGTAGTAGCTCTCGACATCGTCATCGAGCACGGTGCCGGCCAGCCGGATCGAGGTGTCCGGCGACGGTTGCCAGCGCAATTCGCCGCCGAATGCGTCGTATCGGGCACCGCTGCGTTCGACGTAGCCGCGCTGCTGGCGATGGGCGGCATCGGCGCGAAACCTCAGCCCGTCGACGCCTGTTGGCCCGCCCGCGCCGACTGCTGCGCTGGCGTTGCTCCACGATCCCGCAGTGAGCACGGCTTCGCCCTGGAAACGCTCGCTGGCGCGCTTGGATACATAGTTGACTGCACCGCCCACAGCACCTTCGCCGTACAGCAGCGAAGCCGGGCCCTTGAGCACCTCGATCCGATCGAACAGGAAACTGTCCAGGGGACGCGATGCCTGCGAGGCGGTGTTCTGGCGGATGCCATCGCGCATGATGGTGATGTCGCTGCCGGTGAAGCCGCGGGTCGAGTAGCTGGGGATCGAGCCGACCCCCGTGATCCCGGTCATGCCGACCGCACCTTCCACTGCTTCCAGCGCGGTGCGCGCGCCACTGAGACGGATCGCTTCCTGGCTGACGACGGAAACGCTGGCAGGAAGCTTCCGCAGATCCAGTGGCAGACGTGAACCGGTCTCACTCTGCAAATCCAGGTCCAGGTTTGGCGATGCCGGCTTCCGTGCACGCACCACCACCGCGTCCAGGTCGGTGGCATCAGACCCGGCAACCCGGCTGGAGCTTTCCTTGGGCGGATCATCATCGCCCTCATTGACGACAGCATGCGAAGCCCCTGCTGGCAGGGCGTAAGCCATGGCAACGAGAGCGGCACATAGCCAATGGGCAAGGCACGCTTGCCGTCTATTCCGCAACACGCCACTGGCGCTCATGGTTTGACCCTAATCAAAGAAAGTAATGTTATAACATCACTATTGAGATGAAAAGTGCATGTCCGTGGCGGCAGTCACGGCGATTCGCCCTGCCGCGAGGCTTGCAGGCGATTGGCCCACCGTCCATTGGCACTCAGCCCGGCAGTGGCCCTGGTTTTTTCGCCTTCATCACGCGCAGCGCGGTGAAGCATGGTCAGCAAGCTGTCCGCCAGCACTCTGTGCTTGCGTTGTTTGTAATCGACGACACATCCGCTCGTCCGGTTCGCCAGAAGACAGCGGACTGACACCCGACGGAGCCTCAACAGCATGCAGCCTTCCCCCATCGTCGTCTGGAACGAAACGATCATCTCGCTCATGCAAGGCATCGCGCAGCCGGACGATGCCGATATCGCCCGCCGCAGCACCAGTGAAGCAGGGCGCGTCTATGCGCTGCTGAATGTGGCCATGCACGATGCCATGGCCGGCATCGCAGGTGGCCCGCAACTACCCCAGCGCTGGGTCCAGCAGACCGCACCCGGGGTGCCAGACAGCCTCGCTGTCTTCGCCGCGATCGGCGCAGGCTGCAGCATGCTGGAAAACCTGTTTGCGTCACCGCCCCGCGAGCAGCAGATCCGCGACACGATGCGGACACTGCGCGATGCCCACGCCGGCTCCGGTGGCGTCACCGGGGCCATTACGCAAGCCCTGGAGTACGGCAAGGATGTCGCCACGGCGTTGACCAACGATGCGCGCTTCGTCGTGCCGCAGGCCGATGCGGCCAACGAACCACACCTGCCGGCAACGCCCCCGCCCGAACCGGTGGGTAGGCTTGGGTTTGCGGCAAGCGCGGCACGTTACCGTCGGCTGACGCCGTTCGTTCTCGACCGGTCCGACTGGTTCCACGCACCCCCGCCGCAGAACCTGCAGGGGACTGCCTACGCGCGCGAATGGCATGAGGTGTACGCCGTCGGCAGCCAGCACGTCCGCGATCAGGCGCCGGACAGCTTCGAGTCGCGCATGGCGCGGCTGTGGCGCGGCGGCGTAGGCACGTCGCAGGAAACCGGCTTCTGGCTGGAGATCGCCCGAGCGATCGTCAGCGACCCCGCTCGCGCGCTGTCGCTGACTGACCAGACGCGGGTGATGACCGCGGTGGCCGCCGCCAACTGCGATGCGATGATCTCGTCCTGGAGCTCCAAGTGGACCTACTCGTTCTGGCGTCCGCAGGACGCCATCCGCCGTGCCGACCTGGATGGCAACCCGGCCACGTTTGCCGACCCCACGTGGTCCGCCTACAACGGATCCCAGGGCGCGTCCCCGGAACACACCTCCGGTACTGCCACTTTTGCAGGCGCCTGTTCCACGGTGCTGAGCGCATTCTTCGGCGACGAGGTCGAAGTCACGGCCGACTTCCAGCGTGCCACCGGTCTGGCCACGCCGGAGACCTTGCGCTGGCTTGGCCTGACAGCGGACATCGCGGTCCGCACCCGCGTGTGGAACGGTATCCACTTCGCCTCCTCGGGCGAGACAGGTCTGCAAGCCGGACGTGCGGTTGGCAACATGGTGGTCGACCGCCTTGGTGTGGCCCTGCTATGACCCGCGTTGACACCGGCGCTGCCGCCGCGCGCAATGTGTCAGCAGGCGTGCAGCGCGCGCTGCGGGGTCGCTATGTCACGCGCGTCGAAATCCCGGTCGCCCACCCTCGACCGCGAACCGCGCCAGCGTTTCAACGCCGGCGTCGCGCGACTTCACCGATTCGATCGCGCGCAGGTCGACCTGCGCAGAGCGGCCAAGTGTCAGCAGGCAGTAACCGCGGCGGTCGCTGCGGGCATAGCGCAGCTGCGGATTGTTGACCAGCCGCGCGTCATAGCTGGCCTGTGGCTGGCCCTGCGAGGTGATCGAAGTACCGCACACTTCGCTGGCCAGTACCGGTGACGCCGGATCCCATGGATCGCGCTTGAGGTCGGCCAGCACGTTGGCGTGGATGTCGCCGCCGACCACCAGCGGATTGGACACCTTGTGCTGTTCGATGGCGTCGTAGATGTTCGCGCGCGAACGCGGATAGCCGTCCCAGCCGTCGGTCCAGACCTGCCTGCCGGGGCCGGGATCGTCGTCCTTGGCGGACAGCAGGGTCTGCTGCGCGAGGACGTTCCAGCGCGCGTCGGAGTTTGCCAGGCCGTCAAGCAGCCAGCGCTCCTGTTCCACGCCAAGGATGGTGGCGGAGGGATCGTCCAGCTCCGGGCACATGGCGATATCCACGGTGGTCGAACCGCCACCCTTGAACGGATCCGGACATGGCTGCAGCGTGCGGTACTGGCGATTGTCGAGGACGAAGAAGCGCGCCAGGTCGCCATAGGCCACGTCGGTATAGATCTGCATGCTGCCGTCGGTGCGCGGGCGCATCCGGGCCGGCAGCGGCATATGCTCGAAATAGGCCTGGTAGGCGGCCGCGCGCCGCAACAGGAAGCGCGGGTCGAGATGCTCGGACTGGTCGCCGGCGGGATCGTTGTCGACCTCATGATCGTCCCAGGTCACCAGCCACGGCATGGCCGCATGCGCGCGCTGCAGGTCGGCATCGGTCCTGTACTGCGCATGGCGCACGCGGTACTCGCCCAGGTCATAGGGTTCGCCTGCCGAGTGGCGGCGCACCGGATCGGTGCCCCATGAGCTCTCGTAGATGTAGTCGCCGAGGAACACCATCAAATCGGGCGCATCGTCGACGATGTGGCGATAGGAATTGAAATACCCCTGCTCGTAGTGCTGGCAGGAGCCGATCGCAAAACGCAGCCGCCCGGGCATGGTGCCGGCAGCGGGCGCGGTCACCGTCCGGCCGACTGCGCTGACCTCGTCGCCGGCGATGAAGCGGTAGAAATACGGCCGCCCGGCCCGTAGCCCGCGCACATCGACGTGCACGCTATGGGCGAGTTCGGAGACCGCACGCTTGCGGCCTTCCGCCACGATCCTGCCGAAGCGTTCGTCTTCGGCGACCTGCCAGCTCACCGCGACCCATTCGTCGCGGCCTATGCCGCCGTCTGGCTGGAGGGGCTGTGGCGCCAGCCGGGTCCACAGGGACATGCCGTCGGGCGCCGGATAGCCGGAGGCCACGCCGAGCGTGAACGGATCGCCGACAAAGCGCGTGCGCACGGACTGCGCCCACACGCCGTCTGGTAGCAGCGACAGTCCGGCCAGCGACACCGATGCGCGCAGGATGTCGCGGCGGCTGACGCGTCGCTCCTCACCCAGTTGATTGGACAGCGAGATCGCACGGTGCATCAGGTTGGTCATGGCGATGGTCTCTTGGATCGGGCAGGCGCAGCGTGCCTGGGGATGATGACGAACATGCCATCTCGACATGGACGCGCAAGTCGCATCGGCAACTGCAAACCGCGGCAAGGAGCACCACTCCGCTCCAGGGCTAGTCGCCCGCGACGATCCGGCGGTGTCCGGCGCCGCGCCAGGCGAGCACGAACAGCACCAGTGCCAGCACCCACAGCGAGAGCATCGGCGCCGTGAGCCTGCGTGCGGTCTCGACCAGCGGCGGCTCCACGAACACGAATCGTGGCAGTGAGGATAGGGTGTCTGCGTCGAGCGTCTCCCCGGCCAGCATCATTTGTCCGGTGTGCTCGCGATAGTCACGGAAGTAGTCGAGCGCCTGTGCGCGGAAAACCGCCTGTCGACGCTCGTCGGTACCTGCCGCGGCCATCAGCCCGCGCTGGACGATCAGAGCTGGCGACGCGTACTGCCAGCGCTCCACCGCACGCTGCTGCGCGGCGAGCGCAGCGTCAAAGCGCGCGACCACGGGCGCCACCCGCTCGTCGACCTCACGCGAGACCACGAAGACCGACTTTGCCCAGCCCGGAAGATTGGCCGAGGCTGCAGCGTCCATGTCGGGGTGGTCGTGTGCATACTCGCCGAGCAGCGCCTCGCTGCGCTGGGTACCGGCGATTTCCTGCGCACGCGCGGCGGCAATCAGTTCAAACCTCGAAGGCGCCGGGTACGCCGAACGCGTCAACAGGGCCGCCAGTGCCGGCACCACCAGCACCAGCAGCACCCACGCCGACAGCAGGGCAAGCAGGGTCTGGCCTTCACGCAGGCGCCAGGTGCTGATCCACGCCACCAGCGCCCACCAGAACGCGGCATACGCCGCGATCAGCGTCAGCGCGCACGCGAACCGTGGGGCACGCTGCAACGGCGCGCCGAGCGCGGCGCCCCCCGGTACCAACAGCAGAGCCAGCACGACCAGCAGCGGTACCAGCGTGAGCACCGCACGCGCGAAGATCCGTGCCGCCAGCAGGCGTCGCGCGGGCACGCCCTGCACTGCCAGCACACGGTTCAACCCGCGTTCGCGCTCCTCCGACAGCACGCCGTAGCCCAGCACGACGATCAGCAGCGGAAGCAGCGCTTGGACGACGAAGGCGAGATCGAACCGCCCCAGCGCCAGCGCCAGCGGGCTGGCAATCTGGTAGTCGCGGAACAATGTGTGGCTTTGGCCGAACGTGGTGGCGTCACCGGTGCGCGGGTCAAGGTCGCTGCGGCCTACGGCGAGGTCGGCCAGCGGCGCTGGTGGCAGTACGATCAGTCCCTTGGCCGAGTACGGCGCGGCCGACCAACCGTCGCCCGCGTTGATCTTGCCAAGCAGCGTTTCGCGCTGGAGATCACTCTGCGTCTGCGATTGTTCGAGCTGTGCACGCCAGTCGCGGCCAGCGTCCATTCCGCTCCACGCTGCCAGCGCCGAAAGTACAAGCATCAGCAGCACGACCGGCACCGCGACGCCGCTGCGATGCAGCAGGCGCCAGTCCCACCGCACTGCGTTCCAGAGGGTATTCATCGCGGTCTTTCCTCACTGCGGATCGCCGCGCGCAGCAACCCCAGAGCCAGCAGGCCCCAGCCAAGCAGGATCAACGCGTCCCACATCCAGCGCCGCGACAGGTGCGCGAATCCCGGCAGGGTGTAGTGGAATTCCGGTGTTTGCTGCCAGAGCACGGGATCGGCCAGATAGTCGAAGTCCTGGCCGGCGCCGCGGTCGATCATGTCCTGGTTGAGCACGAGGACGATCTCGCGCCGCTTGCGCTCGGCCTGATTGATGAAATCGACGTGGTGGGCGATGTCCGTCCCGGCCGCGGCCATCGACAAATGCTGCAGGGCCGGCAACGGACTGAGCAGCGAGGCCACGCGCCGCCAGTGCTCCTGCGCGCGATAGCGGCCAGTCAACCGGGTGAAGTGGCGATCGAACACGCGGTTGCCATACTCCTCGCCAGCCTGCAGCGACAGGCCGGCAAAGCTCACCGGCAGGTCCTCGACCCGCGCCGCACCGTACTGCTTGAGCACGGCCTGCTCGAACGCGGCACGCCGTGCATCAGCAGGATCATGACCATCGATGCCCTCGTCGAGATCGCGACGGATGTCGGCGGCGAACGTGGCCGGCGTGGGTGTGGGTGCCACCACATCGGCCAGCGTCGTCGCCAGCCGCGGCATCACCATCACTACCAGCGCCCAGGCTGCCAGCGTCGTTACCAGCGCCATGCGGGCGTGCACGAAGAACAGCGACGCCGCCAGCACCGCCGCAATCCACGCGCCAAGGTAGATCGCATTGGCGGCGCCCCACGCCGCCCCACGTAGCAGCAGTTCGCCCGTGCGGGTATCGAAAAAGGCGATCGCCAGCGCCAGCTGCACGCCCAGCAGCAGCAGCAGCGCACCGCCGAACACCTGCGCGAGCGCCAGTGCCTTGCCGCCGACCAGCGTGTGGACCCGCGCCCCGGTACCGCGCACCAGCGCCAGCGTGCCGCGTTCGCGCTCGCCCGCCAGCGCATCGAAGCCCAGCGCAATGACCAGCAGCGGCATCAGCACCTGTGCCAGCCAGGCCAGGCTGAGGTCTGCAAACCGACCGAGATCGATACGGTCCTCGGCGGTGCGCAGGTTGGCCGGATCCTGGTAGTGCGCCTCCATCCAGATCGCGGTACCTGCGTACGCGCCGATACCGGGGTCGAGCAGCGCGGTGGCGCCTGTCGGCCGGAACGCGAAGCGCGAGAAGTGCGCGGCAGAATGGGGATTGCGCGCGCCCTGCCCCGCGAAGGTGGCGCGATCGGTGGCTTCGGCGGCGACGCGGTCGCGTTCGGCATCGGCCTGGCGCTGCCCGCCGAGCAGCAGCGACAATGCGCCGAGCAATGTGATCAGCGCCAGCGCGACCGGCAGGCGCCCATCTCGCCACAGGCTGCGCCGTGTCTGCGCCATGACCGCGCGCAGCGCGCTCATGCCACGTCCCGCAGATGGTGGATGTAGAGGTCTTCGAGCCCGCGTGCATCGATCGTGGCTGCATCGAGCAGTTCACTCAGCTGTCCCAGGCGCATGATGCCGATGCGGTCGGCCATCTGCTGCGCACGGAAGATGTCGTGGGTCACCACGAGCACCGCGGTGCCGTCGGCGGCGAGGCTCCGGACCAGCGCCACAAGCTCGTTCGCGGCCTTGGGATCAAGTCCCGACAGCGGCTCGTCCAGCAGCAGCGCCTGCGCACCTTTGGCCAGCGCCACCGCAAGCCCCAGCTTCTGGCGCATGCCTTTGGAGTACGTCCCCACCCGGCTCGCATGGGCGGCCTGCGGCAGGCCGACACGCTGAAGGGCTGCAGTGGCATCGGCCGGCAGCAGCACCGGTTGGCCTGACAGATCGTTGAAATACCGCAGGGTTTCAATACCGGAGAGCAGCGGGTAGAGCTGTACCACTTCCGGCAGGTAGCCAAGTACGGCGCGTGCGCCAGCGGGATCGTCATGCACGATGCGACCGGCGACTCGCGCCTCGCCGGCTGTGGGCTGCAGGAACCCGAGGAAAAGATTCAGGGTCGTGGTCTTGCCGGCACCGTTGGCGCCGAGCAGGCAGACCACTTGACCCGCTTCGACCGCCAGATTCAGCCCGTCCAGCGCCACAATATCGCCATAGCGTTTGCCAAGGTCGGTCGCTTTCAGCACGGGCATGGCGATCTCCGGGTTCGAGGACCGAGCGCAGTTCGTACACTCGGCGACAGCACGTAGGATGTTATAACTTAACATCTCCGTGAAGTCTGCTCACGTCTGCCCCCCTACACGCGGCCTGCCCGATGATCCCCGACAGCTATCCCGCCTGGCGCCACTGCATCGAAGTCGCGTGCGGCATCCCGCTGACCGCCGCGTTCATCCGCGAGCGGCTGGCGGCGCTTGATGATGCCCGCGATTTCCGTACCCAGCAGTTCGTCACGCACTACGGCGAGGCGCATCTGGCGCAGATACGCAGTTGGTTCGAGGACGCGCTGAGGGAACTCGACGCGTGAGCATGACCCCGGCACGGGCGTCGGGCTTGCCGGTGTCTGACTGGCCCCCGGAGGCGTGCCGCGGTGCGTTGCCCGAAGTGCTGGATCGCATCCGTGAGCCGGGGCTGCGGCTGGCGACCTGGCAACGGCGGTTGCCGGCCGCGATTACGGCATGGGTCGGCAGTGGTTTCCTGCCGCCGGCAGGCAAGTGCACCTGGACCCTCGCACCCGGGCAGGACGCTGCAGTCGCCTTGGATCAGGCGCTTGCCGGCAGCGTCGGCAGCGATGGCATCGGCCATGCCCGCTGGCAGCAGGATGTTCTGTGGCTGATCGCGCTGGCTTGGCGTATCGCGCCGCAATCGGCGGCGTTGCGCGTGCGCATCGAACGGGTCGAGGACGACGGCTGCCGGCTGTTCCATGTCGACCGCGTTGCGCTGCGCCTGATCTGCACCTGGCTCGGCACCGGCACACAGTGGCTGCCGGAAGGTGCGTTCCATCGTGGCGGCCTTGGCTGCGGCTGCAACGACCACGTCCAGGACTGGTCGGCGCTGCGCGAGGTCGCGCGCGAACATGTCGCGGTCATGAAGGGCGAAGGCTACCCGGGCAATGCCGGTCACGGCCTGGTGCATCGCTCCCCGCCCGCTACCCGCGCGCATCCGCGGGTACTGCTGGCGATCGATTTCGGCTGACCGCCGATGGCCTGTCCGGGTCGGTGGCGTAGCCGTTCTTCATGGACGAGGAGCTGATCGAACGCTTCAGACGCAATGCCGAGGTGGTTGTCATCCATGCACGCCACGTCGCTGTCCAGCGCGCCCTGGAGTAATCGAAAAGCTGACTGCGCACGCGCGCGTTGATGCCCAAGGGCACGTGCTGGCGATGGCTTGGACGTCAAGAGCGACGCGCTGACGCCCCGACAATCGTATGGACTGGATCGCCGCGCCGGTTCTGGGTCGAAACCAAGGTCAGTCTTTTGACACCTGCAAGCGCGGCGTGGTGGGCAAACTGCTGATTGTCGATGAACACAAGGCGACGCTCACTCTGCCGGCAGTCCCATCTCGGTGAGCAGGTGCGGCGCGGGA
The DNA here is from genome assembly GCA_001683895.1 of Luteimonas sp. ANT-B3E. Lineage (GTDB taxonomy): Bacteria > Pseudomonadota > Gammaproteobacteria > Xanthomonadales > Xanthomonadaceae > Luteimonas. The sequence goes on from LXQJ01000050.1 coordinate 100,644, forward strand.
TACGCCTTTGCCAGCAGCCAGCGCAAGTAGCGCATGTCCACGTGGATCGCGCGCTTGTAGCGGGGGTCAAACATCCAGCTGGCGCTGACCGCTTCCCAGTTGCTGTCGAAGTTCAGCCCGATCAACCGTCCTCGCGCGTCGAGCACCGGGGAGCCGGAATTGCCGCCGGTCGTGTCAAGGTTGGTGAGGAAGTTGACGGTTTGCGCATCCAGCGCCCGGTCGAACGTGCTGCCGAAATCCCCTCTCGCGATCGCGTCCAACAGCGGCTTCGGGGCATCAAACGGCGTGACACCGGAGTGTTTCTCGACGATGCCATCGACCGTGGTCAGCGGCGCGTAAGTCACCGCATCGCGTGGGGCGAGCGGGGCGATGCGGCCGTAGCTCACGCGCAGGGTGGAGTTGGCGTCGGGATACACCGCCCGGCCCTGTGAAGTGCGGTAGCCGATCAACGCGCCCATGTAGGCCGGGCGCAGGCGCAGCAGTTCACCGGCGCGGGTTTTCTCGGCATCTTCGTGGCGCAGTAGCGCAGGCAGCAGTGTCGCCGCGGCCTCCATCAGCGGATCGGTCGATGCGACCACATCGTCAGGTGACGCCGCAAACAGGCGCAGGCGCTCGGCCTCGATGCCTAGCCGGGTGTTGGCATACAGCGCATCAAGTGCGCGATCGGCCTGCGCTGCATCGACGCCGAACAAGGCATCGACTTCAGCGATGCGCTGGTCGGCCGGCAGCGCGCGGTAGCGGGTCAGCAGGTAGCGCCACCACGCCTTTTCCACGTCGGGGTGATAGCGGCGCTGTACTTGCTTCAACCCACCTTCGAGCAGCGCCTCATCGCGCTGCTGATAGCCGGTCTGACGCTGGCCGTCGGGCTTGCGCCGCTCCAGTGCCAGTCGCTGCAGGTTCAGCGCCGAGGCCATCAGCAGCGGACGAGCACCCGCCAGCCACTGGTCGCGTTCGCGGGTCTGGCGGGCGGCGGCCAGCACGGTCTCGACAGCGTGGATCTCGGCCGTCATCGGAGCGGCGTCGGGCCGGTTTGACAGCCAGGCCAGCATCAAGGCCTCATCCTCCCCGCGCACGCGCACCGCGTCGCTCCGACGCAGGCCGTCGAGCTCGCCCTGTGCGCGCTTCAAGGTGTTCTTGAAACCCTGCAGCGTGGAGGCGTAGAGCACGCGCTGTTCGGCATCCCCGCCGATGGCGGTTTCCAGCGCGGCGATCAGCCCGCCGGTATTGTCCACCCGTGCCGGCAGTTGCCACTCGACCTGCTGCCCGAACTCACTGGCGGTGCGGTGCCGGAACGTGGTGCCCGGATAACCGGCAACCATCGCGAAATCGCCCGCGGCGACCGCATCGGTCGACACCTGCAGATGCGCAGGCGGAACGTAAGGCACGTTGTCCGCAGCGAACGCCGCGGGCTTGCCGTCCCGCCCGACGTAGGCGCGGTAGAAAGTGAAGTCGCCAACATGACGCGGCCACATGAAGTTGTCGATGTCATCGCCATAATTGCCGATCGCACCGGGGGGCGCGTAGACCAGGCGCACGTCGCGCAGTTCCAGCTGCTTGACCAGATGGAATTCGCTGCCGTAATGCATGTTGGCGACGCTGCAGCGATGGCCGGCATCGCGCTCGCACTCCGCCACGGCGTCCTTCGATGCGGTATCGACGGCGTCGAAATATGCACGCCCGCTCTTGCCCCGCGCGTCAGCGAGGATGCGCTCGGTGATGCGGTCGAAAGCCACGGTGACGTAGACCCGGGCCGCCGGCCCGGCGGAAACTTCCCCCGCGAGGGTGGCGGCGATGAACCCGTCGGCGATCAGGTTCGTCTGGGGCGTCGAGTTGAGCTGGATCGCGCCATAGGCACAGTGGTGATTGGTCAGCACCAGACCCTGCGGCGACACGAAACTCGCAGTGCAGCCGCCCAGCGACACCACGGCATTCATCGGCGCCCGGGTCAGGTCGGCCAGGCCGGCGGCGCGTCCCTTGAAGCCGGCCTCACGCAGCTGCGGCGCGATGTCGGGCAGCTGCGACGGCAGCCACATGCCCTCATCGGCGCTGGCCGCACCGGCCACCAGGCACAGCAGCGGGAAGAGGATCATGCGCATCGCGTCGCTCCAAAAAAATGGCAGCGATGACGATAGGCGAACGCCGGGCCTGGGCGCAAACCCGCGCAGTGCCGCCCTCGCATGCCGCGCGTATAATTCTCGTCTTGACCGCAAGCGCGACGGACGAATACTCATGGGCCAGATGATGAAGGCGCTGGTGAAGCGCGACGCCACCAAGGGCATCTGGATGGAGCAGGTGCCGGTGCCGGTGCCAGGGCCCAACGAGGTGCTGGTGAAGCTGGAGAAGACCGCGATCTGCGGCACCGACCTGCACATCTACCTGTGGGACGAGTGGAGCCAGCGCACGGTCAAGCCTGGCACGGTCATCGGCCACGAGTTTGTCGGCAGGGTCGCCGAGCTGGGCCCCGGCGCCAGCGGCTACACCATCGGCCAGCGCGTCTCGGCCGAGGGCCACATCGTCTGCGGCCACTGCCGCAACTGTCGCGCCGGCAAGCAGCACCTGTGCCCCAACACCGTGGGCATCGGCGTCACGCGCGACGGCGCCTTCGCGGAGTACATCGTGATGCCGGCCAGCAACCTGTGGCCGATCCCCGACCAGATCCCGTCCGAGCTCGCGGCGTTCTTCGACCCCTACGGCAACGCCGCGCACTGCGCGCTGGAGTTCGACGTGGTCGGCGAGGACGTTCTGATCACCGGCGCCGGCCCGATCGGCGTGATGGCCGCCGGCATCTGCAAGCACATCGGCGCACGCAACGTGGTCGTCACCGACGTCAACGACTATCGGCTCAAGCTTGCCGCCGACATGGGCGCCACGCGCGTGGTCAACGTGACCAACACCTCGATCAGGGACGTGATGGCCGACCTGCAGATGGAGGGCTTCGACGTCGGGCTGGAGATGAGCGGCAACCCGCACGCGTTCAACGACATGCTCGACTGCATGTACCACGGCGGCAAGGTCGCGCTGCTGGGCCTGCTGCCCAAGGGCGCCGGCATCGACTGGGACCGGATCATCTTCAAGGGCCTGACCGTGCAGGGCATCTATGGCCGGCGCATGTACGAGACCTGGTACAAGATGACGCAGCTGGTGCTCGCCGGCTTCCCGCTCGGCAAGGTGCTCAGCCACCAGCTGCCGGCGGACGAATTCCAGAAGGGTTTCGACCTGATGGAATCCGGCAAATCGGGCAAGGTCGTGCTGAGCTGGAACTGATGCGCGTGCCGCGGCCGGCGCTGGGCCTGCTGGCGGTGCCGCTGCTGCTGGCGCTCGCGGCCTGCCAGGCCGGCTCTGATGGCCCGGTGCAGGCGACGACGGTCGCGATCGATCCGGCGCCGCTGGCGCAGGTGCGGCAGGCGCGCAGCGCCTCCGCCATGGACGCAGGCAGCGCCATCCTGATGGACCTGCGCGTGGATGCGCGCGGACGCACCCCGGAGGTCACTGCCAGCGACATGCGCGCGGTTGCCGCGCTGGCGGGCAGCGACGCCCGCGTGCTGGGGCGGGTCGAGGGCGACTTCACCGCCCCCGGCGCCGCCGAGCGGCTGCTGCTGGTCGCGGCGGCCAACGGCCGGCAGTCGCTGCTGCTGCTCGGCGGCGACACCGCCGTGCGTGCACCGGTCACCGCGGCCAGCGCCCTGCTGCGCAGCCCCGACACCAATGGCGACGGCCGACACGAGGCGCTGCTGCGCCGCGACCAGGAGGTCGACGGCACGCGGCGCACCGACCTGCTGCTGCTGGCGCCGTCAGCAACCGGCATCGCGACCGTCGCCGCGTTCCCGGACGCGCGCGTCGATGGCTGCGCCGGGCCTGCGCCGACGCTGGCGGCACAGCGCATCGAATACGCGCGCCCGGCGACGGCTGGCGGCTGGCCGGTATTCACCGCCATCGGCTCGTCGTCCGAGTGCGTCGATGGCCGCGCGCCGGACCTCGAGGGCTACCTGCGCCAGGAGCGCTGGGACGACCCTGCCCGCTAGCGCCGGCGCGATCGCGCAACGCCCCCGTCGCCCACGCCGCGGACGCGCTCCGCGCACGCCGCGGGGGAAGCGCGGCATGAATGCCGCCCGTCCGTCCAAGGGTTTTCCCCACGTGTCGGGCATGCGCAGGCCTGCGGACAATGCCGCCATCGACGCAACGGTGCATTGCCATGGTCATCCCCCTCCACGATGGCGCCTACCGCGCCCCGGTCCAGCCCGCCCCGCCACCGCCGGTGACGCCGCCCGGTGAACCGCGCACCGTGCAGGTGCAGGCCGAGCAGGGCGATACCCTGGCCAGCGTCGGGCGCCGGCTCGGCATCAGCAGCGGCCGGATGGCGGACGCCAACCCGGACGTGCCCGGCAGCGACGAACCGCTGTATGCGGGACAAGCGGTCGAGATCCCGGTCGACCATGCCGATGGCGATGCCGCCGGCGCGCACGAGGTCCGGCCGGGTGAATCGCTGCAGGACATCGCCACCGCGCGCGGCGTGGACCGTGACCAGCTGGCCGAGGCCAACGGGCTGGCGGGTGGCGCCGAGCCCACGCCCGGCGACACCCTGCTGGTGCCGTCGGCGTCGGCGCTGACCGACGCCGAAACCGACGCGCTGGCCTCGCTGGCCGGGGTACCGTCCACACAGACGCTGTCGACCGATGACGCGCGCGCGCTCATCGGCGAGATGGAGGCGCTGCGCACCGGCAGCGCCAGCGAGCGTCTGGACGCGCTCGGCGCGCTCGCCGGTCGCTTCTCGGCCGACGAGGTCCGCACGTTGCTTGCCGAATCAGGCGTGAGCGACGCCGCGCTCGACCGCATCGCGGCCAGCGGAGACGCGCTCGGCGCGCTGGCCGACGTGGTCGCGGCGGACACGTCCCCGGTCGACCGCGCGGCCGCCGCGCTGGCACTGGTCGCCGCCGCCGGCGATGTACTCGGCGACAGCGCCGGCACCTTCTTCGACGACCACCTGTCGCAGCTGCCCAATGCACGCGGCGTGCTGGGCGGCATCGACACGCTGCTGGACCCGGAGGCATCGGCCGCGGACAAGGCCGAGGCGTCGCTCTCGATCGTGCAGAGCCTGCAATCGGGGCTCGGCGAGCAGTTCCCGCAGCTCGGCCACCGCCTGCGCGCGCTGGATTCGATCACCGGCAGCCTGGGGGCCGCGGTGACCCTGCTCGATCCCGACGCCTCGCTGCAGGACAAGGCGCAGGCCGCCGCGCAGCTGTACGCCAACGTGCCCGGCGTCGCCGGCGACGTCGACCGCATCCGCAGCCTGCTGTCGGCGGGCGGCATTCCCGACGCCGAGGCCATCGCTGGTCGCGTCGCACAGCTGCCGGGCGGCGACCTGATCCCGGAGGCGCTGCGCGGGCAGCTGTCCCCGGAACTCGTCGACGGCCTGACGCCGCAGCAGGCGCAGCGCATCGCCGACCTCGCCGCGCGCAGCGACGACGTCGCCGGCGCGCTGGGGCCGGCGCTCACCGGGCTGACGCGCGGCGCGGCGCTGGACAGCGTGCTCGACGGGCTTTCGGGTCGCTCCGACGAGGCCGTGGTCGCGACGCTCGACGCGCTCGGCCAGCTGGGCCCCGGCGTCGCCGACGACCTGGTGACGCAGACGGTCGGCGGCCGTCCCGCCACGGAGGTCCTGGCGGAGTTCATCGATGGCCTGCCCGCCGACGCGCGCGGCAGCATCGGCCCGCTGCTCCGCGACTTCGACGCCGCCACCGCGGCGCGGGTGCTCGACATCGCCGACCGCGCTGGCCCCGATGCCGCCGCGGACCTCCTGCGCGGACTGGACGGCGCCAACGTCGACAGCCGGCAGGTCGGGCGCATGTTGAACGACGCACTCAACCTGCTCGACCGCATCGGGGTAGAGATCACGACCGAGGTCGCGCAGAGCCTGCTGCGCAATGCCGGCAAGCTGATCCCGATCGCCGGCGCGGTGCCGGCTGGCTACGACACCTACCGCTTCGCGCAGATCGCCGCCGATGGCGACCTGCCGCCGGAACTGCGCTACCTGGCGCTGCAGGGCTCCAAGGCCAATGCGCTCGATGCCGGCCTCAGCATCGCCGAGGCGTTCGGCGTGACGATCCCGTTCACCACAGCGGGGTCGGCCCTGATCGGCGTCGGTAGCCTGGTGCTGGACGTTGTCATCGAGCAGCAGACCAACGCTTACAACGCCGATCCCGACGGCTGGGTCGCACCGGGCTACGTCGATGCCGCCATCGCCGGCACCCTGCTCGCGGGCCCGCAGGCCTTCGTCGAACTGGCGCTGATGTTCGGTCCGGAGGGCGCGGTGCGGAAGAGCGAGCAGTTGATCAACGGTAGCGTCGACCTCGGCGCCGACGGCGTGGCGCGGCTGGGCGAGCTGCAGGCGCAGGCTTTTGGTGATGGCCTGTCGCTGACCGCCGACGGCCTGCACCTGCTGGCCGACATCGTGCGCGACCCGAGCCTCGTCGGCGATGCCGCCGGCGCGGTGGCGCAGGAAGCAGTGCGCCAGCTGAGCGCGGTCGCGGATGGCGTCGGCGAGCTCGCCGGGATCGCCCGCGAACAGCTGGGCCACCTGGTGGACGACCTTGCGGCACTGGGCGAACAGGGCCTGGAGACGCTGGGCTGGATCGCCAGCCACCCGGGCGAGGCCGCGGCGATCGCGGCCGACGCACTCGCCGGCCTCGCGGAGCAGGGCCTCGCGCTCGCGACCGATGCCGGCCGCGCACTGGCGGAAGGCGCGATGTCGGCGCTGGAGTCGGCGCACGGCGCGCTGCTGGCGGCCGGTGACGCCGCGCGCGACGCGCTGGAGGCAGTGGGCGAACGCATCGACCAGACGCTCGACGCGGCGCTGGCACTGGGCGAGCGCGGGCTGGAGTTCGTGGGTTGGGCAGCCTCCAACCCGGGCGAGGCCGCGGCCTTGGCGCGCGAGAAGCTGGTCGACGTGGTGTCGCAGGCCGGCGACCTGGCCATCGCCGCCTACGACCAGCTGCATGCGCTGGGCGAGGAGGCGGCGGCGCTGGCGGATGTCGCGATCGCGCGGCTGGCGGACGCCGGTGCGGTGGCCGTGGACACGCTGGTCTATATCGCCGAGAACCCGGTGGCGTCGGCAGACGCGGTGCGCGACGCGGCAATCGAGGGCCTGGGGCGGATCGCCGATGGCGTCGGCGCGGCGGCGGAGCGCGCGACGGAGGCCGTTGTCGGCTTCGCCGAACAGGGCATTGCGTCGGCAACGTCGGTCGTGGGCAACATCCTCGCCGAGGGCGGCGCGGCAGCCGAGCGCATCATCAACGCATGGGGCAACGAGCTGTCGCAGGGGGCGCAGGAGGTCATCGCCGGCCTTGCGGACCTGGGCGACGCCGGCGCGGAGGCGCTGGGCAACCTGTCGGATGCCGGCATCGGCTTCGCCGGCGACGTCCTCGGCGGCCTGCGCGATGGGGCAGGCGCGATCTGGCGCAACACCGGCGGCCGCATCTTCGGCTGATGGTCTGACGCGCCGGGAGCTCGCCGGGGCCGCGCGCTAGACTGCGTGGCCCCGCCACGCCGGAGCGCCCCGTGTCCCTCACCCAACGCTATGCCGACACCCTCGACGAGATCCGCGAGGCCGGCCTGTTCAAGGCCGAGCGGGTGATCACCGGCCCGCAGGCGGCCGAGATCACGCTCGACGATGGCCGCAAGGTGCTGAACTTCTGCGCCAACAACTACCTGGGCCTGGCCGACCACCCGGACATCATCGCCGCCGCAAAGGACGCACTCGACAGCCACGGCTTCGGCATGGCTTCGGTGCGTTTCATCTGTGGCACGCAGGATCTGCACAAGGAGCTGGAGCGCACCATCTCGGGCTTCTTCGGCAAGGAGGACACGATCCTCTACGCCGCGTGTTTCGATGCCAATGGAGGCCTTTACGAGCCACTGCTAAGCGAGGAGGACGCGGTGATCTCCGACGCGCTGAACCACGCGTCGATCATCGATGGCGTGCGCCTGTGCAAGGCCAGGCGCTACCGCTACGCCAACTGCGACATGGCCGACCTGGAAGTGCAGCTGCAGGCCGCGGACGCCGCCGGCGCGCGCACCAAGCTGATCTCCACCGACGGCGTGTTCTCGATGGATGGCTACATCGCACCGCTCGACCAGATCACCGCCCTGGCGACGAAGTACGGCGCGCTGGTACACATCGACGAGTGTCACGCAACGGGATTCCTCGGCGAGACCGGTCGCGGGTCGGCGGAGGTGAAAGGCGTGCTGGACCGGATCGACATCGTCACCGGTACGCTCGGCAAGGCGATGGGCGGCGCGTTGGGCGGGTTCACTACCGGCAGGCACGAGGTGATCGAACTGCTGCGGCAGCGTTCGCGACCTTATCTGTTCTCGAACTCGCTGCCGCCGCACGTGGTCGCGGCCGGCATCAAGGCCTTCGAGATGCTGGACGCCGCCGGAGACCTGCGTGCGCGGCTGGTCGAGAACACCGGCTATTTTCGCGCGCAGATGACTGCCGCCGGCTTCGACGTGCGCCCCGGCGTGCATCCGATCAGCCCGGTCATGCTGTACGACGCCAAGCTTGCGCAGCGGTTCGCGCAGCGGCTGCTAGAGGAAGGCATCTACGCGATCGGGTTCTTCTTCCCGGTGGTGCCGAAGGACCAGGCGCGCATCCGCACCCAGATCTCCGCGGCGCACACGCGCATGCAGCTGGACCGGGCGATCGACGCCTTCGTGCGCATCGGCCGCGAGCTCGGCGTGCTGCGCGACTGACGGCGGATGCGCGTCGCGCTGCGCCGGAAGCTGCTGCTGGCGGCGACGAGCGATGCGCTCGCCATCTGCGCGGCCGGTACGTGGCGCACGCGCTGCCTGCACTGCCGCAGCGCACTGCACGTGCGCACCGACGGCGAGCCGCTGGGCGCGACATCACTGGAACACGTCGTCCCGCAGGCGTGGTTCGGGCACCGCGCCGCCGCGGCGCTGGCGGCGCGAGTCGGCAACGACCCGGACGACCCGCGCAACCTCGCGCTCGCCTGTGCACGCTGCAACCATGACAAGGGCAAGGGCCACGATGCGCGGGGCCCGGGGGACGAGCGCGCAATGGAGGTGGTCACCCGCCTGCTGGACGCGCGGCTCGCGCGTTGGCGCGTACCCACCGACGCGTCAGGGTGACCGGGCGCGCCCGGTGTCTGGGGCCGCGTCTGCGGAGACCGCCGCCAGCGCGGCCGCCTCGCCTGCCGTCAGCTCGCGCCAAGCGCCCTTCGCCAGGTCGCCCAGCGCCAGCACGCCGATGGCGACGCGCACGAGGCGCAATACCGGCACGTCGAGCGCCTGAAGCAGGCGTCGGATGTGGCGGTTGCGGCCTTCGTCAAGGGTGATCGCCAGCCACGCATTGCGCCCGCCGACGCGCAGCAGGGTGGCTTCTCGCGCGCGCAGACGCTCGCCTGCTTCGTCGATGCCCTCGACCAGCCGCTGCAACAGCTCCGGCGTCGGCAGCACGCCGACCTGCACGTGGTAGGTCTTGCGCGGGCCACGCGAGGGATCGGTGACCGCTGCGGCCCACGCTGGATCGTTGCTGAAGAGCAGCAGGCCCTCGCTGGCCTTGTCGAGGCGGCCAACCGGCGCGATCCAACCCAGCGCCGCCCCATCGAAGCAGCGGTAGACGGTGTCGCGGCCGCGCTCGTCGGCGGTCGTGGTCACCAGCCCGCGCGGCTTGTTGAGGGCCAGGTAGCGCCACACGGGCGCGTCGAGCTGCACACCGTCGACAGCGATGCCGGGCGCGCCCTCGCGCATCGGGTGCTCGGGGTCGCGTACGACACATCCGTCGACGCTGACCCGGCCTTCGACGATCCACCCCGCCGCCTGCGAGCGCGAGCACACGCCGCGCCGTGACAGCACACGGGCCAGTCCGTGCCGCGGGGAGGGGGCTGCCATCGTGCGTCGCATGCGGCAAGCTTGACCGGACGCGCCGCCGATGCCAATCACCTGCGGTGCATCCCTGCGCCGTGTTGCGGCCGTAATTGCAATGCTTCCCCGCCCCTGCCGCCGCGAGGCCGCACGGAAGGTCCACGCAACACCGAGCCCCCTCATGCATGACAGTACCCTTCCCGCCCCCAGCCCCGGTCCGCTGCGCTCAGCTGCGGCCGCTGTGGCGCGCTGGTTCGATACCGGTCGCGCCGCGCAGGACCTTGTGGCCGATGACGACCGCATCGACTGGCTGCGCGTGGCGCCGTTCATCGCGATGCACCTCGCCTGCCTTGCGGTGCTGTGGGTGGGCGTCTCGGCGACAGCGCTCTGGGTCGCGCTGGCGTCTTATGCGCTGCGGATGTTCGCGATCACCGCGTTCTACCACCGCTATTTCTCGCACAAGACGTTCCGCACCTCGCGCGTGACCCAGTTCGTGTTCGCCTGCATCGGCGCCAGCAGCGTGCAGCGCGGGCCGCTGTGGTGGGCCGCGCACCATCGCCACCACCACCGGCATGCCGACACCGTCCATGACGTGCACTCGCCGCGCCACATCGGGTTCTGGCGCAGCCATATGGGGTGGTTCATGACGCGCGGCGCGTTCCGCACCAACGAGGCGGCGGTGCCGGACCTGGCGAAGTTCCCCGAACTGCGCTGGCTGGACCGCTACGACGTCGTGGTGCCTGTGCTGTACGCGGCAGGGCTGTTCGGGCTTGGCGCGCTGCTCGACGCGCTGTTCCCCGGACTCGGCACCAGTGGACCGCAGCTGCTGGTCTGGGGGTTCTTCGTGTCGACCATCGTCCTGTTCCACGTGTCGGTGACGATCAACTCGCTGGCCCACCAGTGGGGCACGCGTCGTTACGACACCCGCGACGACAGCCGCAACAACGCGCTGCTGGCGCTACTGACCTTCGGCGAGGGCTGGCACAACAACCACCACCATTTCCCGGGGTCCGTACGTCAGGGGGTCCGCTGGTGGGAGTTGGACATCTCCTATTACGCGCTGCGCGCGATGGCCGCGGTGGGCCTGGTGTGGGACCTCAAGTCGATGCCGGCAAGCCTGCGGGACGCGCGCCGGACGAGGCCATGAGCGCGCGTGCGCGCGTCTGTGTCGTCGGCGGCGGCGTCGCCGGCATGGGCGCGGCATGGCGGCTGTCGCCGCGCCATGACGTTGTGGTGGTGGAGGCCGACACCCGGCTGGGCGGCCACGTGCACACGCACGACGTCCGCGTCGGCGGACGCGACTTCCGCGTCGACACCGGCTTCATCGTCTTCAACCGCGTGCATTACCCGCTGCTCGACGGCCTGTTCGACGCGCTCGGCGTGGAAACGCAGCCGACAACGATGGGGTTCTCGGTGCAGGAGGCATCGACCGGGCTGGAGTACAACGCCACCAGCCTGGACCGGCTGTTCGTCCAGCGCCGCAACCTCGCGTCGCCGCGCTTCTGGGGCATGCTGCGCGACCTGCGCCGGTTCTACCGCGAGGCCGCGGCACTGCTGGCATCGGCCGGCGAGGGCCCCGGCCTGGGCGACTACCTGCAGCGCGAGGGATATGGCGAGGCGTTCGTCGACGTGCATCTGGTGCCGATGGCGAGCGCGCTGTGGTCGTCGCCGGCAGCCGGCATCCTCGATTTCCCGGCCAAGTACCTGGTGCGCTTCATGGACCAGCATCGGATGCTGCAGGTCGATGGCCGTCCGGAGTGGCGGGTGGTGACGGGCGGATCGCGCTCGTACGTCGACGCGCTGCAGGCGCGCTGGCCGGTCGAGGTGCGCACCGCCACGCCGGTGCAGGCAGTGCGGCGACGCGCCGACGGCCGCGTCGATGTAGTCACCGCACGCGGCACGGATGTCTTCGACGAGGTGGTGCTGGCGTGCCACGGCGATGACGCGCTGCGACTGCTGGAAGCACCGGTCGACGAGGAGCGCCGCGTACTGGGCGCCATCACCTACCAGGACAACGACACCGTGCTGCACACCGATGCGCGGATGCTGCCAACCCGCCGCCGCGCCTGGGCAGCGTGGAATGCCCATGTGCCGGCCGCGCCCGGTGCGCCGTGCAGCGTGAGCTATTGCATGAATTTGCTGCAGGGCCTCGACGCGCCGGAGCCACTGGTGGTGACGCTCAATCGCACGAACGACATCGAGGCCTCGCGTATCGTGGCGCGCATGCGCTACCGGCACCCCGTGTACACGCGCGCCAGCGTCGCCGCGCAGGCGCAGGTCGCCGACATCAGCGGCCGTGACCGGATCTGGTACGCAGGCGCGTGGTGCGGCTATGGCTTCCATGAGGACGGCCTGCGCAGCGGCTACGCCGCCGCCGACGCCATCATCGAGCGCCACATTGCCCGGCGCGCGGCGTGAGCACCGGCCTCGCCAGCGCCATCTACGAGGGCGACGTGCGCCACCGTCGACACCGGCCGGCCGGGCATGCCTTCCGCTATCGGATGTTCCAGCCCTACCTTGACCTGTCGGAGCTGGAACAGGTCTTCGCAGGGCGCTGGCTGTGGTCTGCGGGACGCCGCAACCTCGCCGCGTTCCACCGCGGGGATTTCCACGGCGACGCCGCGATGCCGTTGGATGGGGCGATCAGGTCCACCGTCGCCACGCGACTGGGCAGGACTCCCGAAGGTCCCATCCGGATGCTGGCGCATTTGCGCTACCTCGGCCACTGCTTCAATCCCGTCGCCATCTACTACGGGTTCCGCGCCGACGGCAGTACGCTCGACTGGATCATGGCCGACATCACCAACACGCCGTGGAACGAGCGCCACGCCTACGTACTGCCGGTGGCGGAGGCCACCACGCGGCACGGGATGCTGCAGTGGGATTTCCCCAAGGCGTTCCACGTCTCGCCGTTCATGGCGATGCAACGGCACTACGCATGGCGCTTCAGTCTCCCGGGCGATGCACTGCGCGTGCACATGGCGGTGAGCGACGATGCCGTGACGCCGGAGTTCGACGCCACGCTGTCGCTGCGGCGCCGGCCGCTCGATGGACCCCACCTGGCGCGCGCGCTGCTGCGCTATCCCGCGATGTGCACCACGGTGGTCGCAGCAATCTACTGGCAGGCGCTGCGGCTGTGGTGCAAGCGGGTCCCGTTCCAACCCCATCCCGACAGCGTGACGCATCCATGAATTCGACCCGCCATGACCTCGCCGCTCCGGCGTCCGCAGACCGCGGCGCAGGCGGCCCCTGGCGCCGCCGCCTGCTCGAGAGCCTCGACGGCATGCGCGGGGGTCGCATCAGCGTCCACGATGCCCACGGCGTGCAGGTGGTCGGCGAGCGCACGGCCGTCGACCCGCTGGACGTCGGCCTTCGCGTGCACGACCAGCGCTTCTACCGGCGCGCCGCGCTTGGCGGCAGCGTCGGGGCCGCGGAGTCGTATATCGACGGCGACTGGGATTGCGACGACCTCGTGGGACTGGTGCGCCTGCTGGTGCGCAACCGGGACCGGCTTGACGCCATGGAGACCGGTCCCGCGCGCGTGGCGGCCTGGGCGCTGCGTGGCTGGGAGGCGCTGCGGCCCAACTCGCGCAGCGGCAGCCGTCGCAACATCGCCGCCCACTACGACCTCGGCAATCCGCTGTTCGAGACCTTCCTGTCGCCGGACATGATGTACTCCTCGGCGATCTACACGTCGCCAGACGACACCCTCGAAGACGCATCCACGCGCAAGCTGGAGGCCATCTGCCGCAAGCTCGCCCTCGGTCCGGGCGACCATGTCGCCGAGATCGGCACCGGCTGGGGCGGCTTCGCGCTGCACGCCGCGCGCCATCATGGCTGCCGGGTGACGTCGGTGACGCTGTCCGCAGAGCAGCAGGGCTACGCGCAGGCGCGCATCCTGGAGGCCGGGCTGCAGGAGCGTATCACCGTCGAACTGCGGGATTACCGCGACTTTCACGGGCGCTTCGACAAGCTGGTCTCGATCGAGATGATAGAGGCGATCGGCGCCTCGCAGCTTCCCACGTATTTCTCCCGGCTGTCGGGCCTGCTCAGGGACGACGGACTGGCGCTGGTCCAGGCGATCACCATCGAAGACCATCGTTACCAGCGGTCCCTTCGCGAGGTCGATTTCATCAAGCGCCACGTCTTCCCTGGCAGTTTCATCCCCTCGACCAGCGCGATGCTCGCGGCCATGGCGCGCTACAGCGATCTCGCGCTGCTTGACCTGCAGGAGATCGGCGGCAGCTACGCGCTGACGCTGCGCGCCTGGCGACAGCGCTTCGAACCCGCACGGGAACGGGTACTGGCGCTCGGTTGTGACGAGCGCTTCATCCGGCTGTGGCGCTTCTACCTCTGCTACTGCGAAGGCGGGTTCCTCGAGCGCTCGATCGGCAATGTCCAACTGTTGTTCGCGCGCCCCGGCCACCGCGACCACGTGACCGCGGTGACCGGATGAACCACTGGCTGCTCGCCCTGCTTGTCCTCGTCGTCAGCAGCGTGGCGATGACCGCGATGTGGGCGTTTTCGATGCGTGTGAAGAACGTGGGCTACGTCGATGTTGCCTGGGCCGGACTGATGGCGGTCGCCGCCCTGCTGGTCGCGGTGTTGTCCACCGGGGCCACGCTGCCGCGCGCGCTGACGGCGCTTGCCGGCGCCATCTGGGGGGCACGTCTATGCGTCCACCTGCTGCATCGCGTGATGCACGAGGCCGAGGACGGCCGCTACCAGGCGCTGCGCGCCGAATGGAACGGCAGTCCGGCCAAGTTCTTCGCGTTCTTCCAGGCGCAGGCGCTGGTGGTCGCGCTCTTCTCGCTGCCTTTCATCGCCGCTGCCAGCCAGCCGGAAGGCGTTGTGAGCGGCTGGATGATCGCGGCCGCGGCGGTATGGCTGCTGTCGGTTGGCGGTGAAGCACTGGCAGACGCGCAGCTCGCCGAGCATCGCGCGGATCCTTCCAACCAGGGCAAGACCTGCCGCAAGGGTTTGTGGGGATGGTCTCGGCATCCCAATTACTTCTTCGAGTGGCTGCACTGGTTCACCTACGTCCTGCTGGCCGTCGGTTCCCCGCTGTGGTGGCTGGCATGGGTGGGGCCGGTGGTGATGCTGGCGTTCCTGTACCGCGTCAGCGGCATTCCGTGGACCGAGAAGCAGGCCCTGCGCAGCCGCGGCGACGACTACGCCCGCTACCAGCGCGAAGTGAGCCCTTTGATCCCGTGGCCGCCGCGCCGCACACACGACTGAGAGACCGCATGTCGCTGATCGATCTTGCCGAGCGCGGGCTGGTACCCGACGTGCTGCTGCGCACCGGCATCCGCCGGCTGTGCGCAAAGCGCCTGCGTGACGAACACGCCGACGACCTCGAGCGCGCCGACCTGCGCGCCCGCGACCTGCTGCGGCAGCTGCGCGACAGCCCCATCGCAATCGCCACGCAGGAGGCCAACGACCAACACTACGAAGTTCCGTCGCGGTTCTTCGAGCTGTGCCTCGGCGCACGACTGAAGTACAGCAGCTGCTACTACGCGACCGGCCGCGAGACCCTGGACCAGGCCGAGGACGCGATGCTCGCCCTGTACGGCGAACGCGCGCAGCTGGCCGACGGACAGACGATCCTCGAACTCGGCTGCGGGTGGGGATCGCTGACGCTGTGGATGGCGGAGCGCTATCCCGCGTCGCAGATTACCGGGGTGTCCAACTCCAGCAGCCAGCGCGAACACATCCTGGCGCAGGCGGCCGCGCGCGGCCTGCGCAACGTCGAGATCCTGACCCGCGACGTCAATGCGCTGGCGCTAGAGGAGCGCTTCGACCGTATTGTGTCGATCGAAATGTTCGAGCATGTCCGCAACCACGCGAGACTGTTCGAGCGCATCCGCGGATGGCTGGCCGACGATGGCAAGCTCTTCGTCCACGTCTTCTGCCACCGGACGTTGCTGTACCCGTTCGAGGATGCCGGCGAAGACGACTGGATGGCGCGGCACTTCTTTACCGGCGGCGTGATGCCCGCCGCCGACACCTTTCTGCAGTTGCCCGAGCACCTGGCGATCGAAGAGCGCTGGCTGCTGTCGGGCACGCACTACGCGCGGACGGCGAACCACTGGCTTGCGAACCAGGATGCCCACGCCGACGAGGTGCTTCGCGTGCTGGCGCAGTCGCACGGCGAGGCCGACGCCGCGCGATGGGCGCAGCGCTGGCGGATGTTCTGGATGTCGTGCGCCGAACTCTTCGGCTACCGCGACGGCAACGAGTGGGGCGTTGCCCACTATCGTTTCAGCAGGCGCGCCTGATCCCGCGATGGCTGCATGCGGGCCGCGCAGCTGCCTGGACGGAAAAGCGACTGCGATCAGGGCGTCGGCGGCGAGGGCGGCTCGGCAGCCGCCGCTGCCGGGGCCTCCGCACCGGCAAGCACGGGAGCGGCCGCTACGGCAGGCACTGCCGCAGGCGCGGCACCGCGCGCGACGCGCACGCCGCGTGACTTCATCCATGCATCGAACTCGTCGGCGGTCATGCGCTTGCCGTTCTGGTTCATGTCGAAGCGCCACGGCGTGTTGTCGAACTCCGTCTTCGGCTTGTACACCGAGGGGTCGTTCGGATCGATGACGCTTGGCGCGGGCGCAGCGCTCGCGATGTTGCGGCACGCCTCGATGCGCAGCCGGAGCAGGACTTCGTCGACAGACTGCGACTCGTCGTAGGCATGCGCCAGGACGCCGCCCTGCGCACCCAGCATGTACGAACCCGCGGCCAGCTCGGGCGCCAACGCCGGCAGCACGGTGGCGCGCGACGGCGTCATGTGCGGGGCGGCTGGCGTCGAGCAGTCGATGGCATGGGACACCCCCGGCAGCAGCAATAGGGGCAACAGCTTCAGCGCTCCACGCATCGGTCTGAACTCGAAGACAGGTGCGATGGAGTGTAGGTGTCGCTTCGTGATGCGACAACCCCGTCATGCCCGCCTTGGTTCCCGTGCGCGCCAGTCTGCATCCGGAACGCCGCGCGTGATGCCGGAACTTGCTCCTCGGCTTACGTCTCGCAAAAGAAAAGCCCGGCACAGGGCCGGGCTTTTCCGTGTTGCGACCTTGCGTTCGATCAGTTCTGGACGTTCAGCTCCGTGCGGCGGTTGCGCGCGCGGCCTTCCGGATTGTCGGAACCGTCGTCATTGGTGTTCGGCGCGATCGGACGGCTCTCGCCGTAGCCGTTCGGACCCACCAGGCGACCGGCGTCGACGCCGTTGCTGGTCAGGTAGTTGTACACGGCGCTCGCGCGACGCTCCGACAGTCCCTGGTTGTATGCATCGCTGCCCACCGCGTCGGTGTGGCCGGCGACTTCGACGCGAAGATCCGGATAGCGCCGCAGGATCTCGGCGGCCTCGGTGAGAATCGCAACCGCGTCCGGACGCAGGGTGGCACGGTCGAAGTCGAAGTTCACGCCACGCAGGTCGATCGTCAGCGGCACCGGGCAGCCGTCCGGGCCAACGGCCTGACCGGGCTGCGAGTCGGGGCAACGGTCGTCGCAGTCATTGACGCCGTCACCATCGCTGTCCAGGTCGGCACAGCTCGGGCCCACAACCGGCGCCGGACCGATCGGAGCGGTCGGCTCCGGGCCCAGCGGGATCACGACGCCAACCGAGGCCAGCACGTCGCCGAACCAGTCCTCGTTCGGCCCGGCGACACTGCTGTCGTCGAAGTCGGCGCGGTAGGCCAGCTCGGTGCGCAGTTTCACGCGACCGGTGCCGCCCTGCAGGCCGACGCCGACCTTCGCGGCGAAGTTGCCGTCTTTACGCTCACCGGGCGACGCCGGGCTCGGGAAGGCATCGAACTCTTCCTCGGCGCGCTGGTAGCCCAGGCCGAGCAGCGCATACGGGTTCCAGCTGCGGCCCTCGGTCACGAAGTGGCGACGCAGGTCCAGCGAGATGCCGTACTGGCTCCAGTTGAGGTCCTGGTTGGCTTCCTTGTTCGGGTTCTGGTAGTTCAGCTCGCCGTCGA
>LXQJ01000050.1:118505-126689 GCA_001683895.1 Luteimonas sp. ANT-B3E
ATACAGTCGTTGACGCCGTCACCATCGCTGTCCATGTCGGCACAGCTTGGGCCCACCACCGGCGCGGGACCGATTGGGGCGGTCGGCTCCGGGCCCAGCGGGATCACGACGCCAACCGAGGCCAGCACATCGCCGAACCAGTCGGGGCCATCGTTGCGCTCCGGCGGCGGGTCGTCGAGGGCCAGCGCCGCGCTGGTGTTGTCGATCGCATTGTTGGCGCGATACGCGATCTCGGTGCGCAGCTTCACGCGACCGGTGCCGCCCTGCAGGCCGAAGCCAACTTTGCCAGCGATGCCGCCTTCCTTGTCACGGACCGGGGAGTTCGGGCTCGGGAACCCGCTGTACTCGATCTCTTCACGCTGGTAGCCGAGGCCCGCCAGCACGTAGGGGTTCCAGCTGCGGCCTTCGGTCATGAAGTGGTAGCGGGTATCGAACGAGATACCGTACTGGCTCCAGTTCAGGTCCTGCGGGTTGCAGCGCACATCACCGCGGCACAGCGCAGCGCCTTCCGAATTGGGGTTCTGGTAGTTCAGCTCGACGTCGAAAGACAAGTTCGGATTGAAGAACTTGCCGAAGCCGATCGCCCCGAAAGGCGCGTTATTCGTCTGGCGGTCGCTATCCTGGAAGTTGAAACCAGTGGAACCGGTGACGTACCAGCGATCGTCGAAGGCCTGCGCGCTGGCGATCTGCGCCAAGCCGAGTCCGCCCAACAGCGCGGCGCAGAGGAGAGTCTTCTTCATGTATTGCTCCTTGGATCGATAAAGTAGAAGAACCGGATGTCCGTGGTTCCATCTGTGGGGTGGACGGCCGCCTGATGGACGCCATCTCGGGCAGCTTATGGACGCCTCTGTGAAAGGCGCGTTAACGCGGGGATAACAATTGAGCTGATTGACCAGCGCGATTTCACCTTCAGGCCTTCGCCAGCAACGCCATGAACTCCTCGACGGACAGAGCGTCAAAGCGCACGGGATCCGCCGCCAACGCCATCAATGTGTCCACCTGCGATGCGGGCAGATGCCCGCCATAGGCCGCGCGCGCCTTGTCGAGGAGCACCGGAATGCCCTCAGCACGGCGCCGGCGATGGCCGATGGGGAAATCGATCGACACCTTCCCGGTGCAGCCGCCATCCTTGAAGAATACCTGCACCGAGTTGCCGATGAAGCGCTTGTCCGGGTCGAAGTAGTCCTTGGTGAACTGCGCGTTCTCGCGTACCTCCATGAGCCCGCGCAGCATGTCGATCCGCTCGTCGGCCGCAATGTCGTCGCCGTAGTCGGCGGCGGTGAGGCGCCCGAAGATCAGCGGTACCGCGACCATGTACTGCAGGCAGTGGTCGCGATCGGCATAGTTGGACAGCGGGCCGGTCTTGTCGATGATGCGGACGCCCGCTTCCTGGGTCTCGATCACGATGCGCTCGATCTCGCCGATGCGGTCCGCCACCTCGGGATGCAGCTGCATCGCGCACTCGACCGCGGTCTGGGCGTGGAATTCCGCCGGGTAACTGATCTTGAACAGCACGTTCTCCATCACGTAGCTGCCGAACGGCCGCTCGAAGGCGAATTCCTTGCCCTTGAACGCGATGTCGTAGAAGCCCCAGGTCCTGGCGCTGAGCGCGCTCGGGTAGCCGACCACCTTCTTGCGCGCGGCGTTGAACGCATGCGTCACCGCGCGACGGCAGGCATCACCCGCCGCCCAGCTCTTGCGCGGGCCGGCGTTGGGTGCGTGGCGATAGGTACGCAGCACCCCGTTGTCGATCCAGGAATGGGAGACGGCCGCGACGACCTCCTCCTTGCTGCCACCGAGCATCGCCGTGGCCACCGCGGTCGACGCCAGCCGCACCAGGATGACGTGGTCGAGTCCAACACGGTTGAACGAGTTCTGCAGCGCGTACACACCCTGGATCTCGTGCGCCTTGATCGCCCACGCCAGCACGTCGCGTATCGTGATCCGCTGGCCTTCCTTGCGCGCCAGGTAGTCGGCGACCGCAAGGATCGTGCCCAGGTTGTCGGAAGGATGGCCCCACTCCGCCGCAAGCCAGGTGTCGTTGAAGTCGAGCCAGCGCACCAAGGTGCCGATGTTGAACGCGGCCTGCACCGGATCGAGCTCGAATGCGGTGCCCGGCACGCGCGCACCTCCGTCCAGCCCGGCACCCGGCACCAGCGGGCCAAGATGCTTGGCGCAGTCCGGGAACTTCATGGCCAGCATCGCGCAGGCCATGGAGTCCACCAGCATGTGGCGCGCCGTATCGAACGCCTCCTGCGAGTCCACCCGGTAGTCGATGACGTAGTCGGCGATGTCGACCATCGGCTGGTCGGGTGCGGGGCGGACGGCGGAACGGACGTCGGCATGGCTCATGGGCGGGCACTTCGAGGGCGGGGAAGCCGGCTATTTTGCCAGACGCGTCGCCCGGCGCCTCCGTCCGAGCACATCGCCGCTTGAGGGGGCGCCGCTTTCGCGGCATGGTGGGCACTCCATACGGCTGCGTATCCGAAGCATGACAACGTCGCTCCCCTACCCCCACCTGCTGTCGCCGCTGG
The DNA here is from genome assembly GCA_001683895.1 of Luteimonas sp. ANT-B3E. Classification (GTDB taxonomy): domain Bacteria; phylum Pseudomonadota; class Gammaproteobacteria; order Xanthomonadales; family Xanthomonadaceae; genus Luteimonas. The sequence goes on from LXQJ01000050.1 coordinate 121,040, forward strand.
ATCTCGGGTTCACCACGCTGCGCAACCGGGTACTGATGGGATCGATGCATACCGGACTCGAGGACCGGGCACGCGACTTCCCGAAGCTCGCCGCGTACTTCGCAGAGCGCGCCGCGGGCGGTGTCGGCCTGATCGTCACCGGTGGCTTCTCGCCGAACGTCGTCGGCTGGCTCAAGCCCTTCGCGAGCAAGCTCAGCCGCAGCTGGGAGACCCGGCGGCATCGGCAGGTCACTGGCGCCGTCCACGGCCACGGCGCGCACATCTGCCTGCAGCTGCTGCACGCAGGCCGCTATGCCTACCATCCCCTGTCGGTCGCGCCGTCGGCGATCAGGTCGCCGATCAACCCGTTCACCCCGCGCGCGCTGTCGGCGCGTGGGGTCGAGCGCCACGTGGCGGCGTACGTCAACGCCGCGCGGCTGGCGCGCGAGTCGGGCTATGACGGCGTCGAGGTGATGGGCTCAGAAGGCTATCTCATCAACCAGTTCACCAGCGCGCGCACCAACCGCCGCGACGATGCCTGGGGCGGCAGTGCCGCGCATCGCATGCGCTTCGCGGTGGAGATCGTACGCCGCATCCGCGAGGCCTGCGGCGCGGACTTCATCCTGATCTACCGGCTGTCGATGCTGGAGCTGGTGCCCGACGGGGCCGATGGCAACGAAATCCTGGCCCAGGCGCGCGCCATCGAGGCGGCCGGCGCCACCATCATCAACACCGGCATCGGCTGGCACGAGGCGCGGGTGCCGACGATCGCGACGTCGGTGCCTCGCGGCGCGTTCGCGGGCGTGACGGCCCGGCTGCGTCCGCACGTGGGCGTCCCTGTCGTGGCCACCAACCGCATCAACATGCCTGACGTGGCCGAGGCGATCCTGGCCCGGGGCGACGCCGACCTGGTGTCGATGGCCCGACCGCTGCTGGCCGACCCGGACTGGGTCGGCAAGGCGCGCGCCGGCCGCGCGGACCGCATCAACACCTGCATCGCCTGCAACCAGGCATGCCTGGACCACGTGTTCCAGAACCGCACCGCGAGTTGCCTGGTCAACCCGCGCGCCTGCGCCGAGACCGAGCTGAACTACCTGCCTGCAGCCACGCCACGCAGGATTGTCGTGGTCGGCGCCGGCCCCGCCGGCATGGCCTGCGCGACCGTGGCCGCCGGCCGTGGGCATGCGGTCACGCTGTTCGATGCGGCCGATGCGATCGGCGGCCAGTTCAACCTGGCGCGCAGGATCCCGGGCAAGGAGGAATTCGCCGAAACGCTGCGCTACTTCGCGTGCCGCATCGAGGACACCGGCGTGACCCTGCGGCTTGGCACCCGCGCCGAGCCCGCGACGCTGGCAGGATTCGACGAGGTGGTCGTGGCGACGGGCATTACGCCACGCCGCGTCGGCTTCGACGGCGCCAGCCATCCCAAGGTCGTGGGCTACGTGGACGTGCTGGAGGGCCGCATCGTCCCCGGCAGACGAGTCGCCGTCATCGGCGCCGGCGGTATCGGTTTTGACGTCGCGGAGTTCCTGGTGCAGGGCGCGCCATCGCCGACGGTGGACATCGGGGCCTGGCTGTCCGAGTGGGGCGTCGACCCGGCTTTCGCCAGTCCCGGCGGACTGGTCCCGCCCCGCGTGGAGAGCCCGCTGCGCAAGGTGTGGCTGCTGCAGCGCAGCGCCGGGCGCCCCGGTGGCGGGCTGGGCAAGACGACCGGCTGGATCCATCGCGCCACCCTCAAGGCCAAGGACGTCACGATGTTGGGAGGCATTACCTACAACAGCGTCGACGACCGTGGACTGCACGTGACCGTTGACGGCGAGGCGCGCTGCCTGGAGGTCGACCATGTCGTCATCTGCGCGGGGCAGGAGCCCAACCGCACGCTGCACGCCGCGCTCGAGGCCGTCGGGATTCCATCGCACCTTATTGGCGGCGCCGATGTCGCCGCCGAGCTCGACGCCAAGCGGGCGATCGCGCAGGCGAGCCGGCTCGCCGCGGCTCTCTGAGCCGCGCCAAGGCTCAGGCGGCGCAAAAATCCAGTCCAATCAATGACTTTTGCTTAGCCCTGTTCAGCCAGCGTTGCGGATCCCGCCCGTACCTTGCGCGCACTTCCCGCCAGCTGAATAGGCGGGACCGTCGTGGTGGCCAGCGTGATGCGGCCGCCATGCCCGGGCAGCAGAAGCGCCACAGAGTGCCGCCGCCCTCCCCAATACGCCATGTCCGGCCGCCACGGCTTGTCCTCTCCAGGATGGGCGCGATCCAGTGCGGCGCGACGCAACGGAGCAAGGAGTCCGTCATGAAACTCGCCTGGATCCTGTGGCTGGCATCGGTGATGCCGCCGCAGGCCGCAGATTCGCTCTGCCTCAGCACTACCCTTTACCTCGAAGCGCGCGACCAGTCGCCGCGTGGCCAGCAGGCGGTCGCGGAGGTCGCGCTGCGGCGCACCGACAGCGGACTGTGGGGCGACTCCGTCTGCGAGGTGGTCACGGCGCGCAAGCAGTTCGCCCCGACCATCGTGTCACCGTCCACCCGCCTCGGGAATACCGAGGCCTGGTCGCAGGCGGTGACCGTGGCGCTCGAATCGCAGCGCAACTGGGCGCTGCCGCCGGACGAGCGACGGGAGATCGTCCCCGGCGCCAGCCACTTCATGGCCCACGCCATCGCCAGCCCGAGCTGGCGCAACGCCTACCAGGTCGCGACCATCGGCGACCATACGTTCCTCCGGGTACAGTCGCTCAAGCCCCGATCGTGACGCTTCATTCCGGCCGCCGCGGTTGAGTCCGCGGGGCCCGGATCGCATGATCACGGCTCCACACAGGAGCCGCCGATGAAGCTCTATACAAAGCCGGGCGCGTGCTCGACCGCGGACCATATCGCGCTCGCGTGGTCGGGCCTGCCTTACGAGGTCGAGGTCCTTGACGGTCGGCGTCTCAAGTCACCCGAATACCTCGCGATCAATCCCGCCGGCACCGTCCCGACCCTGGTCGACGGCGACTTCGTGCTGCCGCAGAACGCCGCGATCCTCGGCTACATCGCCGACCGCGCCCCCGCGGCCGCGCTGCTGGGGGACGGTAGTCCGCGACAGCGGGCCGAGGCCACACGCTGGCTCGCCTTCGTCAACGCGGACCTGCACCCCGCGTTCAAGCCGCTGTTCGCACCGGGCTCGTTCATCGCCCACCGCGCCCAGCACGAGGCGTTGAAAGGGCCTGCCCATGAGCGCCTTCGTGCGCTTTACGACGTCGTCGACCGCCAGCTGGAGGGGCGCGACTGGATCGCCGGGTTCCGCAGCGTTGCCGACCCCTACCTGTTCGTGACCCTGCTGTGGGCCGACCGCCTCAAGCTCGACGTCGGTGGCCTGGCACGCGTCCACGCCTACAAGGCGCGGCTGCAGGCCGATTCGGGCGTGCAGGCGGCGCTGACCGCGGAAGGGCTCGGCTGAACCAGCCTCAGGCCCGGCGCTCGATCGGCACGTAGTCCTGGTTTTCCGGGCCGGTGTAGTTCGCGCTAGGTCGGATGATCTTGCCGTCGATGCGCTGCTCGATGACGTGCGCCGCCCAGCCGCTGGTGCGCGCGATCACGAACAGCGGCGTGAACATCGCCGTCGGCACGCCCATCATGTGGTAGCTGACGGCGCTGAACCAGTCCAGGTTCGGGAACATCTTCTTGGCGTCCCACATCACCGTCTCCAGCCGCTCGGCGATGTCGTACATCTTGCGGCTGCCGACCTCGTTGGACAGTTCGCGCGACACGGTCTTGATGACCTCGTTGCGCGGGTCGCCCGTGGTGTAGACAGGGTGCCCGAAGCCGATCACGACCTCCTTGCGTTCGACCCGTGCGCGGATGTCGGCCTCGGCCTCGTCGGGCGAGTCATAGCGCTTCTGGATCTCGAACGCGACCTCGTTGGCGCCACCGTGCTTGGGGCCGCGCAGCGCACCGATAGCGCCGGTGATGCAAGAGTGCATGTCGCTGCCGGTGCCCGCGATGACCCGCGCCGTGAACGTCGATGCGTTGAACTCGTGCTCGGCGTACAGGATCAGCGACGTGTGCATCGCCCGGACCCACGAATCGCGCGGCGCGTGGCCGTGCAGCAGATGCAGGAAGTGGCCGCCGATGGAGTCGTCGTCGGTCTCGACCTCGATCCGCCGGCCGTTGTGGCTGAAGTGATACCAGTACAGCAGCATCGACCCGAGCGACGCCATCAGCCTGTCGGCGATATCGCGCGCGCCCGGATGGTTGTGGTCGTCCTTCTCGGGCTGGGTGCAGCCGAGTACCGACACGCCGGTGCGCATGACGTCCATCGGGTGCGCCGACGCCGGCAGCTGCTCGAGCGCCGCCTTGACCGCCGCCGGCACGCCGCGCAGGGAGCGCAGCTTGGCCCTGTAGCCGCGAAGCTCGGCTTCAGTGGGCAACTTGCCGTGCACCAGCAGGTAGGCGATCTCCTCGAACTCCGCGGTGGCGGCGAAATCGAGAATGTCGTAGCCGCGGTAGTGCAGGTCGTTGCCGCTGCGGCCGACGGTGCATAGCGCGGTGTTGCCCGCGGCCGTGCCCGACAGCGCGACGGATTTCTTCGGCTTGAAGCCAGCCGGGCTGGTGTCGTTGCTCATCCAAGGTCTCCTGTTATGTGGCGCGCCGACGGCGTGCGCCGGGCGTCAGCGGCCGCCCGAGAACAGCGCGTCCAGCTTGTCCTCGTAGGCGTGGTAATCGAGCAAGTCGTACAGCTCCGCGCGGGTCTGGAGGGTGTCGACCACGTGCTTCTGGGTGCCGTCGCGGCGCACCGCCTCGTAGAAGTGCAGCGCGGCCTTGTTCATCGCGCGGTACGCGCCACAGCAGTACAGCGCGATGTCGACGTTGGCAGCGCGCAACTCGTCGGTGGTGAAGAACGGCGTCGACCCGAATTCGGTCAGGTTTGCGAGGATCGGCACCCCCACCGCCTCGCGGAAGCGCCGGTAATCTTCCAGGCTGGTCATCGCCTCGGGGAAGATCATGTCCGCGCCTGCCTCCACGTAGGCCACGGCGCGCTCGATCGCGGCATCCACGCCCTCGGTCGCCGCGGCATCAGTCCGCGCCATGATCACGAAGCCCTCGTCGGTGCGCGCATCCACCGCCGCCTTGACGCGGTCGACCATCTCCGCCTTCGACACCACCTCCTTGCCCGGCCGGTGGCCACAGCGCTTCTGGCCGACCTGGTCCTCCATGTGCACCGCGGCGACGCCGGCATTGACGAAGCTGCGCACCGTACGCCCGATATTGAACGCCCCGCCCCAGCCGGTGTCGATGTCGACCAGCAGCGGCAGCCTGGTGGCATCGACGATGCGGCGCGCGTCGATCAGCACGTCCTCCATCGTCGAGATGCCGAGGTCGGGCACTCCGAGTGAATTCGCGGCCACGCCGCCGCCCGAGAGGTACAGCGCCCTGTAGCCCACGCGGCTTGCCATCAGCCCGGCGTAGGCGGTGATGGCGCCCATGACCTGCAGCGGCTGCTCGTCGGCCACGGCGGTGCGGAAGCGGGTGCCCGCGGAAGGAGTCGATGGCATGGCGGTTCCCGGTGTCGGCGATGCAGGCCCGCCATTCTATCCGAGCGCTTCGCGCGGTCAGCCGGGCAAAAAAAAAGGTTCTTCACCCAAGTCCGGGGAAGGCGGCCCGGATCTTCAGGAAGAAGTAGGCGTCGTCCCGG
>LXQJ01000051.1:0-50884 GCA_001683895.1 Luteimonas sp. ANT-B3E
GTCGACTGGACAGCCGGGATCAGAAGTTCATAGCCTTAACTCAACTGTCCGTGAAAACGGGGTAGAACCCCGTGGAGGAGGCCTGCCCTTGTCATTGGGACAGGTGAGCTAGGATTCCCAAATGAGAGGAACCGCCGAGAGAGCCAGATCAGGAGCGCATGGATGAGCCGACCCTTGATCAGCAGGTCCATCGATCAGCTTGAGGCGTTGTTCTCCGAGTCAGGGCACGACTCACATACGTTGCGACTGCTCGCAGAAGAACTTGCATTCCGGAAAACACCCCGGGCTCGCTCGTTGTCCGCAAAAACCCAGTCGAAGATGTCCCGGGAACCAGTGGCACGTCCCGAGACGATCCGAACGGAACGCGTAGCTGCAGCGGTGAACCGTAAGTCGACCACCGAACCATTCAAGGCCCCTGCACCACGAAGCGTGCGGCAAGCAGCTCCTGTCCGTGCCACGGATGCTGAGCACGTGGCTGAAGTCCTTCCCGCACCGGCTGAACGAATGACGCATCAAGACTATGCAAACCGCCCTGTCGACCTGCTGGATGCTTGGACGGCCCTGGAAGTTCTATCGCCTCAAACGTATCGACGTGAGGCTGATCTCGCGAGCGGAATACCCGGCAACATCGTCCCCATCTCCAATGGGCGACTTCCGTGGGACGGCGGACCCGCCCCATCTCGACCCAACTCCAAGGTCTATTTCCACATCGTCTTGGGAACGATTGCCGCAGGTCCCGTGTATGACGCGCTAGTCCAAAGATTCAAAGATACGCGCGAGGAACGTCCTTCTGCCTCTGGAAACATCGTGTTGGCCTCGATTCTGGTCGACAAGAACGGCGTTCCCGCCGGCGATGCTCCAGTCTCGCTATCCGCGTTCGGTTGGGGCTTTCCACTTGCCCTCCGAGGCTCGCTGAAGGAACTGGCAGCATGGACGAGCCAGGAATCACGCTTGATTGAGGGGCTGACCAAGCAGCTGCCTCGCGTGGACGGCGACACAAAGCTAGCCCCCATCTCAGCGGAGGACTTGCAGCGAGCCTTTGCGTGGCTGGTAGACACATTGAGCTTGCCGGTCGACCAAGTTGTGGGCCCTAGCTTTGCGGTGCGGACTTACCTTCATTTCACCAGCAAGATCGTGCCCGACCCATTGCTGTTGAACAGCTTCTTCCTGCGAGACCTGGCTCGAGCCAAAGAGGCCGCCAAATCTGGGCGTCTGCCCGCCACATTGACCGCGTATTTGGGAGAACGAAAGCCACGGGAGCGTCGCGACCTACTGACCGACGCGGCAGCCTTGGAAGCGTCACAAGCGCCGGCCACCGCACCCCTCGGCCGCTGGCCAACCTCGCCCCACCACATCCCTTCACTGCTGCAGCAGTCCGCTGTGAACTTGGCTGGCCGCTTGCATGGAAAGCGAGGGATAGCAGCAGTCAACGGTCCACCGGGCACAGGTAAGAGCACATTGCTGCGTGACATTGTGGCCGATGTTGTCACTCGGCGAGCGAAGGCCATGTGCGCTTTTGCTGAGCCCACCAAGGCGTTCAAAATCGGCTGGACGAAGCGGGTGCGTGGTGAGACGCAAGAGCTCTACAGTTTGGATCCAAGCCTGCGCGGCTTCGAGATGATCGTCGCAAGCTCTAACAACAAAGCTGTTGAGAACATCAGTGTCGAGATGCCCGGCATGGCCGCTTTGCCGGCCGACTCGGACCTTCGCTACTTCGCTCCGCTGGCGCAGGAACTGCTCGGGCGCGAGGCCTGGGGCATGGTTGCCGCCGTCATGGGCAATGCGACCAACCGATCGCGCTTCCGCAAGGCTTTCTGGACCGAGTCTCCGCTGTCTTTTAAACGCTACCTGGAGCGCGCAGCAGGCCTCGCAGCAAGCGACTCTTCGTCTGAACTTGCCGACCAGTGCGATGCACCCTCCGGCCCTCAAGAGGCCCTCACACGCTGGCACAGTGTGCGACAACGCTTTCAAAAGCTCGCCGCCTCGACTGAGGAGCGTCTTGCAGAACTGGAGTCACTTCGCAGGGCGTTACTAGCCTTGCCCGACTTACGCGCCGAGGAGGCCCTCGCATTGCGGCAACATGCGGAGGCACGAGACGTCGCCAGCAGCGACGAGGCGAAGCTACGGGAGCGCGAACATGATTTGAAGCAAGCGCAAGGGGTCGTCTCAGGCAAACACATGTCCATGGTTGATCACCATGGAACTCGTCCAAACTGGCTGAAGCGATTGATTCGCTCCGCTGAAGCCAAAGCGTGGACAGCTTCTCTACGGGCTATTCAAACGCAGCATGAGGCTGCGCGTCGCGACGAGCTCACCGCAGCGTCAGCGCACGCTGATGCTGAGCGCGCTGTTCAAGCCTCATCACGCACGGCGCACATTCTGGAACTGGAGCTTTCCAGTGCACAGAGCGCCCTGAAGACAGCGCAGTTGCTGTGCGAAACGATCCACGTCGGCAGCAATGCTTGGATGATGGACGAGGCGTTTGATGCGTTGCCCCACACGCAAAAGCAGTTAGCGCTGCCTTGGCTGGATGCTGACGTGCAGCGCTTAAGGTCAGGGATGTTTTCTGCTGCCATCCAAGTCCACAAAGCATTCATTGATGCCGCCGCGCTGCCCTTGCAACGCAATCTCAAAGCGATGATGGATGCATTCTTCGGAAACATCCCGTCGGACCGAACGCACCTGGCAGGAGATCTGTGGAGCAGCCTGTTTCTCGTTGTTCCCGTGGTGTCGACGACCTTTGCTTCCGTGGAGCGGATGCTCGGTAAGTTGCCACCTGAGACGCTCGGCTGGCTCTTGGTCGATGAGGCTGGCCAAGCCTCGCCGCAATCTGCTGTGGGAGCTTTGATGCGCTGCCAACGCGCGGTCGTCGTCGGAGACCCACAGCAGATAGAACCTGTGGTTCTTCTGCCCGACATGCTGACGACGGCCGTCATGCGCGAGTTCAACACCGACGCGGACTGGTTTGCCGCGCCTGCCTCATCCGTTCAGACGTTAGCCGATGAAGCCAGTGATCACTGTGCAACGTTCCAAACCGCCGCGGGAACGCGCACGGTTGGCACCCCGCTGTTGGTGCATCGGCGTTGCTCGTCTCCGATGTTTGAGGTGTCCAACACCATCGCCTATGGCGGTTTGATGGTCCAAGCCAAGCAGCCAGCGGAGTCTGCCATTCGAGCGGTGTTAGGGCCATCGCGCTGGATAGATGTGCGCGGGACGGGTCGGGACAAGTATTGCCCCGAGGAAGGGGAGGAACTGCTGACGCTACTGCGAGAGATGCGGCGTGCTGGCGTTGTGCCGGATGTGTATGTGGTGACGCCCTTCGTGGTCGTGCAGGACGGGCTGCGTCAGCTAATCGCCTCTAGCGGCGTGCTCAACGGCTGGGTGACGGATACCGCCGCATGGACTCGCGAACGGATTGGCACCGTGCACACCGTCCAAGGTCGTGAGGCCGAGGCCGTGATTATGGTTCTGGGCGCCCCGTTGCCTGGCCAGAACGGTGCCCGTCAATGGGCAGGCCGCTTGCCTAACTTGCTCAATGTCGCGGTCACCCGAGCGAAAGAAGCCGTTTACGTTGTGGGCAATCGGGAGCTTTGGTCGGCGGCTGGACACTTCGGCGTTCTGGATGAGCAGTTGCAGTAGCCAGTTCCTGACGCTTCAAGATCCACTAATGAGCCGCAAGCTTTGGTTTTGACATCGAAGTGCTTGCCTCAGCCCTGCCGCATTTCAGCTTTCATGGATTTTCGCGTATGGCGTTGACTTGATCTGTCAAAGCTTGGGTTTCATTTTCCTCAATAACCGCTGCAAGCAGCTGCTTCCAGCCGTCAGGGGGCTCGCCGTTCGCGAGCATTCTGGCAAATGTGGCATAAGCGTCTGTCTTCGAGCCGCGAGCCCGGAGCGTGTCGTCATCGTTTACCCATCCGTAAACGATGACGCGTTGTGCTTCGCTGTATCGGAAGAATAACCGATACTGCTGAAAGAACTTGGCACGAAACCAATGCTTGCGATTGCTGCCAAGCGTGTCGCCCTGGCGGTATCTTGAATCCGTGGGGTCACGTGGGATCTGGTCGAAGGCCAGGGTCGCCACCGCCGCTAATCGCTTGAACGCGTTCGTTCCTCGGTAATCCTCGGGCCTGCGCAGGACCGCATCTTGGACATCGACGAGCAGGTGGTTTAGTTGAGTCTCGAAGCATGAATGAAAGTAAATGTTCCATCCGTGGATGACCATCTATCGATCACTCATCATCCGGCGACAGCGCCGCGTCAAGATCGATGTCGACTCCATTGACCAACCGTTGAATGCTGGTCACTAAGTCTGTGTTGGCTCGTGTGACGCTCCCACCGCGCACCAAATCCTTGTCCAGCAAGGCCAAGAATGACACCACCACTGGGTCGGACTTGTGCTGGGCCGCACGAGACAATCGCACTTGGCCGTCCGCAAGCACTTCGTAGTGAATCGAATCGCGCTTTTGCAGACCAAGCGCGCGCCGCACCGGCTCCGGGACCGTCGTCTGATAGCGGTCTGTCAGGGTTGAGTCGGCTTCCAAGATGGCGTTCATGCTGGCTCCTTACGGGTGGACATCCACATGGTAATGCACTTGCATTGTCATGTCAAGCGATTAACGCCGTTGGTGGAAACGACTTCTCTTAAAACGAAGAAGCCCTCGCCAATCCCCGAGGACCAGTTCAGCACGCAAGCACGGCGAAAGTGATGAAACGCTATTGTGACGTTATCGGGCTTGGCTAAAGACATCCGTACAGCTGGCAGTTGGCTAAAAATCAATGCCTTAGGCGTCATTTAAACAGTACACACATGACTCCAAAACACGTGCGCGTAATCGTGCTCACACTCACGCAAGCGACTGATCCGCTTAGATCTTTATCCCTATATAAAGCAAGAACAGCGCTGCATTTAAATGCGCAGAATAAGCACCAGACGTTCAACGCCTAAGGCGACGATCTATCCAAATAGATTCTGCAAATCGTAGGTTGACGAATCTCCGCACTGTTTTATCCCTACTTCCATCGGAACGATGGAAGCAACGAGATGAGCGATCCCGCAAACGAAGCACTAGAAGATTACGTCAACAACCCTTTCGGCACGCTGCATCTGAAAGGCGTGCGTATTGGCCGCATGACTATCGATGAACTCATCGTCTGCGGACGAGAAGCAGCCATCAATACACAAGAGATCCTCGGCACCGCATTCGAGCGCACTCGCCGCATCAGCACTGGCAAAAACGGCACCCGCTATCCCGAGCCACTGCCGGTCGCCACTCCTGCCCGACTACTCTCAGTGGAGATCAAAGACCACCTGGGCGACATGGAGCGCCGGTGCCTGCAACCGGACACCATTGAGTCCACCGCGCGCACCCTGAAGCTACTCAAGATGACGTGCGGCAATATCCCAGTGTCCCGCATTGACCACAAGCACATGTATCAACTGTGGGACCTGCTGCGCTGGGCTCCACCTGGGCTCACCGCCTCGCCTGACTTCACTACCCTCTGCTACACGGACGTTATCGCTGACGGCAAGCGACTCGACGTCCCACCACCTGCACCGGCAACCCTGGAGAAACATCGGCGCTTCCTGGTGTCCTTTTTCAATCAGATGGTGCGCACTCGTGCGATCCCCGCGTCACCCATGGACGCGTTCTCGGAAATCAAGAAGGACTTGGTAGTCGACCCCAACAAGCCCGAGCGCCTTTTCGACGAGCAAGACCTGCAGCGCATCTTCGCCCACGAACGCTACATGGCGTGGGCGCGCCAACATCCGCACCGATGGTGGGCCCCTATGATCGGACTTTACACGGGGGCGCGAATCAACGAAGTGTCTCAACTCAAGGTTGCCGACATCCTGCAAGAGTGCGGCATGTGGTGCATTGCGTTCCGGAAGACGGTGGATGCGGACTTGGCACACAACACGCGCGTGAGGAGCCGGCAGAGTCTCAAAGGACGCGCCGCAGTGCGCACCATCCCCATCCCACAACCACTGCTTGATGCTGGTTTCCTGGATTTCCTGGCCGATATGAAAGAGTGCGGCCATCCGCGCCTATTTCCGCACTTGTCTGCCGGCGTCAACAAGAAAACGGGCCAAACCAACGCGAGATACAGTCAGGGGTTGCTCGCCCAGTTCGGCGTCTACCTCAAGGGCCTAGGCTTCGCCAAGGGCGTAGGCTTCCATGCTTTCCGGCATACCTTCGCAACTGAACTTCATCATCAAGGCATAGCGGACGAGGACATCGCCTTGGTCACCGGGCACTCGGTGAGCAAGAAGGTGCCGGTCCTACATGAGGCTTACTTCCACAAGAAGCCTGCCGTGGCTAGAACCAAGCAGACCCGAGTGCTGGAGAGCTACAGGCCGCCGGTCGACCTGCCCGTCTACAAGCAGGGACAGTTCAAGGGAGCGTTAGGGGCGTGGGCGAAGTTCTATCCTTAGTGAGTTGGCGAGCGGTTGCGTTCCAGCTAGCCTTCGGTCTTAGGGACAGCACTCGAGCAGATGACGGCCCGATGACCAACTTCATCTTTTCCCGGCGGGATCTTCAGCCGTGCATCGACCGCTTGTCCAAGGTGCTGGACGCGAGCCAGATCTCGGACCTAGTCAAGCGGCTTAACGCCCAAGACAAGAATCGTCTCCCGGCGATGTGGGAGCTTGTGCTGATTGATGCATTAGCACGCGTAGCCGACTTGCGACACGAGGTCGCACTACCGTCTGGTCGCAAACCTGATTTCGAGGTGACCTTCCGCCCTTCCTCGAGTGAGACCTTAGTTGTCGTTGGAGATGTCATTACTGTGTCTGACGCCGGGCTGGACGAACAGAATCCTATACAGGTTCTGTTTGAGGAGGGCCCGCGTATCGCACGAAGGGTTGGGCTCAACCCGGACCACCTCGGCTACCGAGTGGACGGTGACTGGACTGGGCGTCATGGCGATCAACGCGTCAAGCTTCAACTTCCCGCCAAGGGTCGCCTCATCGAGGTGGTGAACGGTCCTGTGAAGGCGTGGCTGGTATCGATACGGTCGCAAGGCTTGACTAAAGCGACATACGAATACAACCAGGATGGAAAGAAGTTCACGATTGAATACGACCAAGCGCAGCGATACCACTCTGGCAGTTATACGAGCTATAACGTGGCCGCTTCGATTGAGAAGAACCCGCTATACAAAGCCCTCAAAGCGAAACGCGACCAGCTTAATGGAGCACCAGAGGGGTCGATTCGATTAATCATTGTCTGCGACGGGGATTGCGCTGTCCTTGGTGCCGGTCCGTTGTCTACGAGCTATAGCAACTACAGCGCGAAGCAGATCGCAAGCCACTTCCTCAATAAATCCAGTGCAATCGATGCGGTCTTGCTCGTCACCGTCGATGCGGAGCGCACGTCTTTCATGAGCGAAACAGAATACAAGCTTAGGTTCAACCTGGAGGTGGCTGAGAAGATTGTGGCGGGAGGCGCTATATCCAAGAATACAAAGCTGCTGAACCAGCTTCTTCTCCAGACAGCACATCACGTGCCCGCCCCACATCAAATGCCGATAAATGCAGCCAGGCGCTGCCGCGACTCGGAAGTGTCACGCAGCCAGAATGGGGCTTACAAAATGGAAGCACACCGCTTCAGCGTTTCGGCCCGCGGGCTGCTTGATCTTCTGTCAGGGACCATTTCAAGTGAAAAGTATCATGCAGAGCAGCCTTGGGAAGAGGGGCGCATCGGCAATATTTTCAAAATCATGAAGGATGAAGGGCGCTCAATCAGCTCTGCTCGAATCGAGCCTATGAAGGCTGCGGATGATGACTGGATCACCTTCGAGTTCGGTGAGCCAGATCCGGCAGCGGTTGCATTCGTTGCCACTAAAGACGACAAACCGAAGGTATAAACTAGGTCATATCAGTGAGCCATGGCAACAGAAAGCCTATTTACGAAGCCAAGTTCAGCGCTCCAACCTGACCCTCAGACGCCGGGCGCGCTCGCGGAAGGCCTCCGCCCCTCCTTCAAGGATGTCGCAGACGTTTTTTCGCATGCTCGCGTCCTCCAACCCACCGGATGTGTAGGTGATGGACGGCAGCCCGCCTTGCGGGTCCGGTTCGGCGCTTGCCAGAATGATTTGGTCGGCGTCGGTGTTTATAACCAAGTTAGCGTTGTGAGTCACCATGATGACCTGACGGTTGGTCTTTGCGGCGATAAAAAGCGAAACCAGTTCGTCAAAAACAGACTTCGGATCCAGGTTCTCCTCAGGCTGGTCGATGATCAGTGGACGGTCATCTGCATCATCCAGCGCCAAATACAGCAGCAACAGCACGATCCCGCGCGTTCCTGGGGATAGCTTGTGAAGCTCCACCCCGTCGTAGGCAATCTCGTAGTGGACGCTCAAGTGGTCGGTGCTATAGAGCCAATGCGCGAACTGCGTTAACCAAGCGCGAAACTCGGTCCGGTCAGCCGGCGCGAATGGAGCATGAGCCACCAGTCCCTTGGAATATGTGGAAACGAACTCAGCCATCGCGGCGCTCACCTCGGTAGCAGATCCTGACTTCCACACCTGCTCCAGCTCGGTTTTCGCAAGTTTGATAAGGGAGCCACGGCCGTAGAAGGCTCCGGATTTCCGGCAGTCAATCAGTTCGTCCTCGGCTACATTGGCCCACCGGGCGACATCGACCACTCGAGCCACAGAAAAACTCAGCTTTTGTAGCGTGCCATTGGACGCTTTTATACGCTCCATCAACGGAGCGTAAAGATCTGCCAGCGCCTGCTGTTCGCTAGCGATGGCTTCGAAGAGACGACGATACGCGTCTACCCGTTCGATCTGGAGGGCCTTCCGCCGGCCGGCAGCACCCTGCGCGTCTGTCAGCCGCGTCTTCAAGGTGGCGAGGGCCCCGCTCTCTTGTCTGATACGTGCGGACAGCGTTGCATACTGGTTGCGCATCACGATGTCGGCATTGATGAACTTTTCTAGGCGCGACGATTCTGCCAGCAGGACGGCAAGAGGCTGGGCTGCCAAATCGGCATCATCTGCGATCAGCGGGATCTTCGGATCGCCCTCGGGCGGCGTGGTGCCGTTGATCTTCGCGATCTCCCCGTCTGCCCACAGGATGTAGTCGGCCAGCGCCTTGTCCACATCTCCCTTGTAGATAAGCAAAAAGGCATCCCACTGCGAAGCGGACAGACCACTTCCATCGTGTCTCGCCTGCGCGTCGCGCAACATGGCTGGAGACTTTGTAGCCCTAGTGTTGTTCACCTCATCTTGCATGGCCATGAAGGCTCGTCGCTGCGCACTGAACTCCGCCACTCGCGAGCTCAGCGCTTGGGCAACTACTCCGATGTCTGCGTGTCGTTTGGCCTGGGCTTCGTTTCCCTTGACTACCAGCTTCGAGAGGTCCTTGTTGTAGCCATCAATCAGGCTCTGCTTTTGCGTGACCTGATTTGCCAAGCTTGCGACGAGTGCCTCCTTTTCATGCTCATTGGCGATGCTCTCTGAGATCGCAGCAATCGATTCAGCCTCTCGCTTTCTGGCCTGTTGAAACCGCAGAGTTCGATGGTCACGCAAATCCGAGAAGCTATAGGCACCATCCTTGTCGGTATGCGCTTCAAAGACGACGCGTTCAATCTCTCGAAGCAGTCCTTCCGATGCACCCTTGGCCGAACACAGTTCCTCGACAAACTGCTGCGAAAGATAGCGAGCCCGAGGGTAAGACGCGGCGTCGCCCGCATCGCGCCCATCAAGATACCGGGAACCCTCAGTGCCACCTCCCCAGGTGAGCTTCACCATGCCGTCCTCGACAAGGGGCTTCGCTCTGACGAGGAACGATGCGCTGACGCTTTCATCGGCCGACCAAGCGGTGGGTGATACTGCGTCGCAGCCTGCTGCGATCATGTCCGCTAGTGCCGTCTTACCCGACCCGCGAGCGCCGATGACGGCGACCAAGCCAGGATTGAGCGGAATACTGCTGGTTGCCGCCCAGGGCGCGTCTGTGATCTCAACTTGGGCAATAACCTGTGACGGGAGAGCGGTCTTGGGTGGCTCGGTGCCAACAAAGGCGCGTCCGGCCGGATCGATACAGGCTTGCCGAAGGGCATCAAAGGTAGGAGCGCCCTTGATCCATGAGAACCGGTCACCATAAGGCTGGCCCACTGCGCTCTGGCTGTGTGCATCGCTTCCGTGGAGACAAGGCTTGCAGCCCTCATAGCGCTCTCGAAGGTATTCAGCGCTGACGGACTTTCGCCCGAGCCAAAACTCGCGCTGCGCCTGATGACTTGAAAAGATGACGTGTGCGAATTTTTCAATCTCTTGACGCAATGTCGCGTCGGCCGCTTGACTGAGTCCTGAAGTGCCGTCGCCACTGGCTCCGGCTACGGCGATGAGGATGTTTTTCTTGGCCCAATCGCTCTTCTTGTAGGCTTCCTTCAGCTTTGAGAAGTTGACCTTGAACTGGGTTGCGCCATGCGCCAGCGCTACGCGATCATCAGTGATTGAAGCGTCTGCTTTCTTGCCCAATAAAGTCAGGCCTGCGGACGTGCATTCGAATGAGTCGTTATGAGCCTCAAACTGCAGCCGGCTGAGGAATCTTCGGGTCTGCTCAAGATGTTCAGTGTCATCGGGACATATGAGCAGGTGGATATTCACAAAGCCAGAGCGAGCGGCGACATCCAAACGGAGTTCAATGTTTGGAAAAACAAGCTTCACAGTGGGCAGACGGCCCGCCGCTTTGTGACGTAACAGCGCCTCATAGGTGTCTGTGACGAAGTAGTCGGTGACACCAATGACTTCGACGCTGGGTGCTAGATTCTCCAGAGTCGAGAGATAGACCTCCCAAGGGTCAGTTCCCCCAAACTGGTTGTTGAGCACGGTGCCTGGAGCGTGGATGTGTGGCTCCCACCTACGCCATTCCGATCCACGAGAAGTCATCCCAGTTTCCTAGGCATAGCCACAGCCGAATCGGTGCTTGTGGGTTTGATTAGTCGCATGGGGACTTCACTTGAGCTGCCGCTCCCCTCTTACCTCAGTAAGCTCAAGCAGGGCCTCTACCGCCCTCGCCCGCTTGGCCTTCGGCAGCTTTGACAGCGCCAAGATGGCCTGCGCCACTAGGTCATCCTCGGCCACCAAGAACGCCATGGGGACGTCCAAGGTCTCAGCCAGCTTGCCCAGCGCGTCTAGGTCGATCCCGCTCGACTCTTGCTCGTAGCGGTTGATCCGGGCACTCGCCAATTTCTTATCCAAACCCATCAAGACCCCCAACGCGCGCTGGCTGGGGATGCCACGCAGCGCACGCGCCTGTTTGAGGCGAGCGGCGAACAGGCTGCGGGCAGACGGTTGGGCCTTTTTGGGCACGTGAACGGTTGCGATCGATGGTGCGAAGGAGCATGACCCGGGCTCAACTCATATGGCAGACTCTTCGTGAAATGTAGCACCCCGCTACTTCAAAGAGGCTCGTCATGAACAAGGCAGTTGTCGTCGGCTCTCTGTTTTTCTCCCTTCTCCTCACGAGCTGCGCCAATGGCGCCCCACGCGAAGAGGACGTCCGCAAGGTTGTTGAAGCTGAGCTCGAACGGCAAGCGGGCGCCACGCCAGGTGGCCGCATGGAGCTCAAGGATATGAAGGGCTTCACGGCCGACTGCGTCCAGAGCGCTACCCCGGAGACGTCCGAGATCTACAGCTGCACACTGGGCGGCAGTCTGGTGGTGCGTGGCTACCTCAATGACGAGCCCACGACGCCAGACGACAAAGAGGCGCCCTTGAAGGGCGTGATGACGTTCCGGAAGAACACCGCGGGCGACTGGGCCGTGGTCGACTGGGAGGGCGCATGACATGAAGCGCTTCATCGTGGGCTTCGTGGCCACCCTCGCCGTCATGCTGGTGATGGGCTGGGTGTTCAATCAATCTGTCTTCGGCGGCTGGGGAGCTTCTGAACCGGCCCCCGCATGGCTCCAATCGGTCGGCTTGGTGGCTTGGCTGCTCTTCAGCAGCGGCGCCGGTTACTTCTTGGTGCCTGCCATGGGCGGCGCGCTTTGGGTGTGGCTCGGCCAATCCAAGAGCGGCCGCTTCTCTGGCGTCGTGCGGTGGACCGGAGACCCCATGGACGGCAGTGGATGCCAGATCTTCCCGCGGGTCACGATTGGAGGCGTTCCGGTGGGCACGGCGGTGGTGCCGGATGCGCTGCTCGAGCAGTGGCGCTACCCGAGCCCGACTGCGGCCGGGCACGGGGCGCTGGATGTGCTCAAGATTGGGCGCGCTGTCGTTGCCTTGAACAGCCCCCGAGGCTGTCGGAGCGCTTGGGGATTCGGCGCCATCCACAAGGCATACCCTTTCCTGGCAATGGGGTTCTTCGCGGTCACGTTGGTGACGATGGGGCTGGGCGCCCTGGTGACCTATTTGCCTGTCTATCTGTGGGGCTCGGCGAGGGTTGCTGGGTTCCGGGCTGAAACGGCAAGCGCCCTGAGGGTCGCTTGAAGCACAACGCCGTCGCCGCGTTTTACCGCGGGCTGGAATACCTCAGTCCACACAATCTCCCGTGCGCTCAACCCTAGATTGACAGAGCCGAGTTCTTCAATAGTTTCAGGTGAGAAAACTTTGAACTTGTAGCCAATGAACGCTCGTGATTCTGCTGCTTATTTTGAATCGATTGGCCTGGAGCTTCTCCCATCGCCCGCTGAGCATCATCGTTGGCAACTTTTGATCCCGGATGGACATGGTCAGGTTCTAGACTTCTTGTCGCTAGACCACCTTTGGCGTTTTGTGAAGCTACAGGTTCTCAGCCATTTCCAGCAAGTGTGGGTGGCGGATGAAATAATCAGCGTGGTCGAGAGCCAGTCCCATCCGGATTGGCAGGAGCTCGATAAATGGTTTCACGGCGAGGTCTTGGATCTGCCCGAGTTCACCACGTCGATATGGAATCACGTGATGGCAACGACAACGATGAGCTCGCTACCACACTGTTGGCGCAGGGCTTACACATTATTGATTCGCCCCTATGGATCGCCGGAGTATCCGCTGTTCGGGCGCGCGCTCCGTAATGGCATGCTTGAACTTCACGCCAGGAATCCTGCACTATGCTGCTGGCCCAAATGTGGAATCAGCCATGTCGGACACCGAGATTCGGGAGTGGATAGAAGGGCAGCTGACGTTGGACTTGCGGCCCTCGCCGACGCTCAATGCGCTGATGGCGACTTTTCAACTGTCTATTCTTCGTCTGTTATCACTGCGAATGACAGAACGGGTGCATGAGGAACCAACGACCGGTTTCCTGTTAGGCGCGTTTGCCTCTCTTGCGCCAGTATGCTCACAAGCTTTCGAACAGAGCAACGATGCGGGCTGCTCGTGGCAATATTTCCCAAAAAGTGGATGCGGATCGCACACAGAAGCTGCCACGGGCGCCGACTTTGCACTGATTATTGAGTTTGAATCTGGGCCTGCGCGACTCGCCATCTTTCAGGCGAAGCGAGTAGAAAGTGACAAGACACAGTCATTCGACCTGCATCAGGTTCGCGAAATCAGCAGAACGAAGAATGATGAAACGGCGACGGAGCCGTTGGAACTATCTCCTACGTCTATTCCACAGTTTCTCCGTCTAGTTGCTCACGCGAAAAAAACTGCATCATCGGTCCGCGGCGCTAGACGACACTTAAGCAATATTCACTGGACACATTATCTCGTCTATGCGAAGGAGCGGATTCGATGCGTTTCACTGGACAACCTTGTGCATGTTGCGAAGTCTTACGCTACCACCACGCCGCCCGCTCCGTATAAAAATCCCGGAGTGATTCATATGAATAGCTCGAACGCACGATCATTTTTCGGACTTTTGACCACGGGCGCAACTCCCGAGATTACTGGCGCTGCGTTGAAAGGATGGCTGGAGATCCAGCAAACGGACATAGATCCGGTTAGAGTCTCTCTTCTCCGATTTACTGATGTCTATGTTGCCCGCCACGGGCCTGCACCGGATCTCAAGAATACTCCAAAAGGCACTGCTTCTTCGCCACCTTCGCCGGACGCCTATACAAAAGACATCCTCAGTCAGCTTCTTGAAGAGTCCGATGCTGAACTGCACAGGGGACTCGACCCTAAAGTCACGCCCAGATCAGGCAAGCCACCTGTGATGAAATAACGATGATCTATGCGAATTTAATAGTTTCTAGTTAGTGCGTTTGATTGCGTGTGCGGATCGCTTCACGCCGCCGCATTGCTCTCATCGCTCGCGAATGTTCCTCATCGGGCTGCTTAAGCAGCTCCTTGAGTGCGGCGATAGCGAGCCAATCTCCCCAGCTGATACCCGCAAATACCCGTGACACCTCCCTCGGCGTCCACGCGCGCATGTAGGACGTCTCGTGACTGCCCCGCACGCTCTCCGCGCGACTGCGCTTGCCTTCGTATTTATGGCCGACGTAGGCCTTGCGTAGCTCTTCGTCCGCCTTGCCCTGCATCGCCTGGATGACGGTGTCCCGGAAGCTATGCATGCCGACCTTGGGGTCGAGGTCCTTGGTGAGCGCCAGATCAGGGTCGACCGTCGGCGTGATGGCCAGCGAGGAGAGCAACTTTGAGAACCCCTTGCTGATGGCGTTGCCCTTCCCGCTCTTGCCATCAAGCTTGACCGTTGGCAGCAGGCGTGTGCAGCCGCGGCGACGCTGCTCGGCTACCCAGTCCAGGATGCCCAGCTTCAGCAGATCGGGATGGATCGGGATTTGCCTGCGACTGGCATCTGACTTGAGCTCCCCATCGAAGCTCATGACCGGCTGGCCGTCCACCTCCGTAAACCCCGCGAGCCGCATCTGAGCGATCTCGCCGACGCGCGCCCCGGTATACAGCGCAATCACCATGGCGCGGCGCGTGTGGACCTCTCTCGTCTTGCTGAAGTTCTCTGGGGCGAAGAGAGTGCGCAACTGGTCCGAGCTGAAAGCCTGCCAGCCATGTGTCTGGGCGCGAACCTCCTGGTCTGCCTTCGTGAACTTGACGATCCTTTCGGCGGGGTTCGTCAGCTCGGCTGAGTAGTAGCCGGCCCGCTGCGCGCTGTCGAAGAATGCCTTCACGTGGCTGGCCATCTTCTTCGCGGTGGACTGCTCGTTCTTCTTCGAGCCGCGCAGGTGTGCCACCCAGGCCGCCACATCGGACCTACGCATGAAGCCAATCGGTCGCTTCTCTCCAACATGGGCGGCAAAGTCCTCAATCGCTTTGAGGCGCTCCACTGCCGTCGCCTTCAAGCGCATGGCCTCCATGTCGACGGTCTGCCAGTAGGTGATGGCGTCGCGCACGGTCGCATACGCATTTCGCGTTGACGCTTCTGCAGTGGGCTGCGGCATGGGTGCCGCCTGGCTCTGGCTCACACGTGCGGATTGGCGAAGCTCGAGCATCGCCCTGGCCATCTCCAGCGCATTGGCGTGGTCAGCGGCGGTGCCATCGGTCTGCACAATGCCGCGCTCGGCGTCGAGCGTGTAGGGCCGCACGCCGCGCGCCAGCTCGCTTGCAGACCAAGCCTCTGCGTCAAAGGTCTTTCGCGCCATGGCGTCCCCTCGCAGCCCTGCGAAGAGTCGAGCATACCCAGCGGACAAGTGCAGCGCTTCAAGGAGCGCCAAGTGCGAGTCGCGTGTGCGCAACGACCGCTTGATAACACGCAACGCCAAGCACTCCCGCAAATCAGCAGGAACGACAAGGCGAAAGTGAAAGGTGCCGCTCGAATGGCGGACCATGTGATGTCGTAGACGCATGGTTGTTGTCCAACCAAGTGTCCAACAACATCAGACTTCAACCATCTCAAAAATCGTGATAAATCAACGATTTAAATGAAATGGCGGAGAGTGAGGGATTCGAACCCTCGATGGAGTTTTTGACCCCATACTCCCTTAGCAGGGGAGCCCCTTCGGCCACTCGGGCAACTCTCCGGATTCCAGCATCGCGAGCGAAGTTGCGTCCGCCAGCGAGCGCGAAGGATAGCCGGTCGCCCGCGTGGCGGCAATCTCAGTCGACTGTATCTGTGCCCTGCGGCGTCCCGACGCCTTCGCCGCGGTGGATGCGGTCGTAGATCTCTTCGCGATGCACCGCCACGTCCTTGGGCGCGGTGATGCCGATGCGCACCTGGTTGCCCTTGACGCCCAGGACGGTCACCGTGACCGAGTCACCAATCATGAGGGTCTCACCGACCCGTCGGGTCAAAATCAGCATCCGGGATATCTCCATGCAGTCCCGCCAGACGTGGCAGGACGACCATCGCGACGCGCCGGGGATGGCGCCCGCCTACAATTCACAAACGTGAAACATCATACCGCCCGGTCGCGGGATCGCGCCGGGTCGAAAGTCATGCCGTGCCTATTCAGAGCGTTCGCGGACCCATTGCGCGACCTGCTGCAAGGCCAACGCCAACGCCGGGACGTCTTCGCCACCACCTTGGGCCATGTCGGGGCGGCCGCCGCCTTTGCCCCCGATCTGACCCGCGACATGGGCCACAAGTTCCCCAGCCTTGATCCGTCCCGAGGCGGCGCCGGACACACCGGCGACCAGCGCGGCACGGCCATTGGCAGCACTGGCCAGCAGCACGACCGCATCGCCCAACTGCTGGCGGAGGCGGTCCAGCGCATCGCGCAGCGCCGGCGCATCCAGCCCTTCGACCCGCGCCGCCAGCACCCGCAGTCCATTGACGGTCACCGCGGAAGAGGCAAGGTCCGCTGTCGCGCTGCCCGCCACTGCCGCCTTCAGCGTGTCGAGCTCGCGCTCCAGGCGTTTGCTGCGGTCGACCAGCGCACGGACACGTTCCGGCAGCTCGGCCGCGGTGCCACCGACAAGGCGCGCCGCCTCCGCGGCGCTGTGCTCGCCGGCCGCGACATGGTCCAACGCCGCCTGCCCGGTCAGCGCCTCTATCCGGCGCACGCCCGACGACACGCCTGACTCCGAGACCAGCTTGCACAGCCCGATCTGGCCGGTGCGCACCACGTGCGTGCCGCCGCACAGCTCCACTGACGCACCCATCGTCACCACCCGCACGCGCTCGCCGTACTTCTCGCCGAACAGCGCCATGGCACCGGCGTCGAGCGCCTGTTGCATGTCCATCTCGCGGATCTCCACCGGATGGTTGGCGCGCACTTCGACATTGACACGACGCTCGACCTCGGCAACCTCGACAGCGGTCATCGGCTGGAAGTGCGAGAAGTCGAAGCGCAGCCGGTCGGGTGCGACCAGCGAGCCCTTCTGCGCCACATGCGTCCCCAGCGTCTCGCGCAGCGCGGCATGCAGCAGGTGCGTGGCGCTGTGATTGAGCACGATGGTCGCGCGTCGCGTTGCGTCAACGCGCCCGGCCACGCGATCGCCCACGCGCAGCGCGCCTGCGGTGACGCGCCCTGCGTGGCCGTGGAACTGCCCGGCATGCTTGCGCGTGTCGTACACAGCCAACACGTGCGCGTCATCGCCCTCGCCCGACAGCGTGCCGGTGTCGCCCACCTGCCCGCCGGATTCGCCGTAGAACGGCGATCGGTCGAGGAACACCACGGCATCGTCGCCGGGCTCGACCACGTCGACCGGACGGCCGTCGCGCAGCAGCGCGATGACCTGCAGTCCGTCGGCGGCAAGCGCGTCGTAGCCGACGAACGCGGTCGGCGTCATCCGCGCGACCAGGTCCGCCGGGAGACCGGCGCTGGACGCGAAGCGGCCGGCAGCGCGCGCGGTCTCGCGCTGGTGCGCCATCGCGGCGTCGAAACCCGCGGTATCGACCGCAAGTCCGCGCTCGCGCGCGATGTCCGCGGTGAGGTCGAGCGGGAAGCCGTAGGTGTCGTAAAGCCGGAACGCATCAGCACCCGGGATGGCGCCGGTGCTGCGCGCCGCGACCTGGTCGAAAATGCGCATGCCGGCATCGAGGGTCTCGGCAAACCGCTCTTCCTCGGTGCGCAACGCGCGCTTGACCAGCTCGCGCTTCGCGACGAGTTCCGGATAGGCCTCGCCCATGCCGGCAACCAGCGTGGCCACCATCGCGTGGAAGAACGGCTGTCGCGTGCCGAGCATCCATCCATGGCGCAGCGCGCGGCGGATGATCCGGCGCAGGACGTAGCCACGACCCTCGTTGGAAGGCAGTACACCATCGACGATCAGGAAGCTGCAGGCGCGGATGTGGTCGGCAATCACGCGCAGTGACTTGTCCTCGAGGTCGGCGGTCCCAGTGAGCTCGGCCGCATGCCGGATCAGTGCCTGGAACAGGTCGATCTCGTAGTTGCTGTGCACCCGCTGCAGGATCGCGGCCAACCGCTCGAGTCCCATGCCGGTATCGACGCACGGTGCCGGCAGAGGTAGCAACGTGCCATCGGGCTGCCGGTCGAACTGCATGAACACGAGGTTCCATATCTCGATGAAGCGGTCTCCGTCTTCGTCAGGGGACCCCGGCGGGCCACCGGCGTGGTGCGCGCCATGGTCGTAGAAGATCTCGGTACACGGCCCGCAGGGACCGGTCTCTGCCATTTGCCAGAAATTGTCGGATGCGTACGGCGCGCCCTTGTTGTCGCCGATACGCACGATGCGCGACTCCGGTACGCCGACCATATCGCGCCAGAGCGCGTGGGCCTCGTCGTCGGTGTGGTAGACGGTGACCAGCAGCCGGTCCGCCGGCAGCTTCCATACTTCGGTCAGCAACTCCCACGCCCAGGCGATCGCATCGCGCTTGAAGTAGTCGCCGAACGACCAGTTGCCGAGCATCTCGAAGAACGTGTGGTGGCGCGCGGTGTAGCCCACCTGGTCGAGGTCGTTGTGCTTTCCGCCGGCGCGCAGGCAGCGCTGCACATCCGCCGCGCGCACATAACCGCGTTTCTCTGCGCCCAGGAACATGTCCTTGAACTGCACCATGCCGGAGTTGGTGAACAGGAGCGTCGGATCGTTGCCCGGCACCAGCGGCGCCGACGCCACGATCGCGTGGCCCTTGCCTTCGAAGAAGGCGAGGAAGTCGCGGCGGATGTCGGCGGTGCTCGGGACAGGGCCGAGGCCGGTGGCGGCATCGGGCGCAACGGCGGGTGCGGAAACCGGGGATTCGCTCATGGCCAGGGGCATCGTCGACGGGCATGCCACCCGCGCCGCCATGGCGAAGCCACGACAGGCGGATGCAGTTCACCCAATCGCGTCAGTCTAGCGTGCACCGCGCACGCCGCCGCACCAGCCGCGACAACGCGGCGGCGCTGCGGGTCGCCGATCAGCGTCGTTTGCGCCCCCGCGCCGCCTGCGCACAGTCGCCATCGAACCCCCGCCGCGCCAGGAACGCGCTCGCCCGACGCTCCAGGCTGAGGTTGCTGTCGATCTCCTCGCCGTAGCGGCGCAACACCAGCTCGCGCGCGCGCCGGGGCCAGTCGGCGTCTCCTGCTTCAGCCAGCGCCTGCAGCGCGGCCTCGACCTCCACATCCGCGACCCCGTGGCCTGCCAGCTCAGCGCGGATCCGGCCGGGGCCATAACCGCCCGACGCGCGCATCCTCGCCAGACTGACCGCGAACCGGCCATCGTCCTGCCAGCCTTCGGCGGTCATCTTGTCGACGGCCTCTGCTGCGGCTTCGGCAGTAATGCCCCGCGCCACCAGTTTGGCCCTCAGCTCACCGCGCGCGTGCTCGCGTCGCACGAGCAGCGCCAGCGCACGCTGCGCCGGCGTTGCCTCGGGACGGCGGCGGCGCCTCTCGGGTCCCTCGGACGCGCCATCAACCTCCACGACCGACCCTTCCCCGCCGTCCATCGGACCGCAGGGCAACCCGTCCGGGGAGGGCTGAGAGCTCGAGATCGCAGGCGCGTCGATGCCATGGAGCGTGGCGTCGACGTGCCCCGCGGGATCAGGCATCGCCATCGACGTCGTCGGCCTTCTTCACCGGCGCCATCAGCTGGATGTCAGGCACCAGGTGCGCGCGCAGCGCAGCCTCCAGCTTGACCGCGATCGCGGGGTTCTCCTTCAGGTACTGGCGGGCGTTCTCCTTGCCCTGCCCGATCCGCTCGCCGTCGTAGCTGTACCAGGCACCTGCCTTCTCGACCAGCTTGGCATCGACGCCCATGTCGATCAGCTCGCCGATGCGGCTGATGCCTTCGCCGTAGAGGATCTCGGTGATGACCTGCTTGAACGGGGGCGCCATCTTGTTCTTGACGACCTTGATGCGGGTCTGGTTGCCGATGATCTCGTCGCCCTTCTTGATCGCACCGATCCGGCGGATGTCGAGGCGCACCGATGCGTAGAACTTGAGCGCGTTGCCGCCGGTGGTCGTCTCGGGGCTCTGGCCCGGCATCATGATGCCGATCTTGTGCCGCAGCTGGTTGATGAAGAACACCATGCAGTTGCTGCGCTTGATGTTGCCTGTCAGCTTGCGCAGCGCCTGGCTCATCAGCCGCGCCTGCAGTCCAGGCAGCTGGTCGCCCATCTCGCCCTCGATCTCGGCGCGCGGGGTCAGTGCGGCGACCGAGTCGATGACCACCATGTCGACGGCGTTGGACCGCACCAGCATGTCGGCGATCTCGAGCGCCTGCTCGCCGGTGTCGGGCTGCGACACCAGCAGGTCGTCGACATTGACGCCCAGCTTCTGCGCGTAGGTCGGGTCAAGCGCGTGCTCGGCGTCGATGAACGCCGCGACGCCGCCGAGCTTCTGGCATTCGGCGATGGTCTGAAGCGTCAGCGTGGTCTTGCCGGACGACTCGGGGCCGTAGATCTCGACCACGCGGCCGCGCGGCAGTCCGCCGATACCGAGCGCGATGTCGAGCTGCAGCGAGCCCGTCGGGATCACCGGCACGATCTCGGCCACGCGGTCACCCATGCGGATCACCGAGCCCTTGCCGAACTGCTTCTCGATCTGGCCAAGGGCTGCGGAAAGGGCGCGCTTCTTGTTCTCGTCCATCGTGGTGATCCTCGTGTCAGGCGTTGTTTGGGTGTGCGGCATCGTGGCAGCGGTGGATCGCACCAGCTGCGATTGCGGTGCCGTGGATCGAAGCTAGCCGCGATGGCGCAGGCGCACGACCGGCACCAGCCGTCGCCGGGAGTCGGGGAACGCCGTGCAGCGCGGCAGGCAACGCGGCCAACAGCGGCCAATGGCGCGTGTCGGCGCGGGGCGCGTTCAACGGTTGGGCCTGACCAGGCCGCAGTAAAGGCCTTCGATCGCGAAGTCCTGGTCCGGCAGGACCTCGATCGGCGCGTAATCGGGGTTGCGCGGCATCAGGCGGATACGGTCGCGGCCGATGCGCAGCAGCTTGACGGTGATCTCCTCGTCGATGCGTGCGACCACAATCTGTCCGCTTCGGGCGTCGCGCGTGCGGTGCACGCCGATCAGGTCGCCATCGAAGATGCCCTCATCGCGCATCGAGTCGCCCTTGACGCGCAGCAGGTAGTCCGGCGCAGGCGAGAAAAGCGCCCGGTCCATCAGCATCACCTGCTCCGACGCTGCGGACTCGTCGACCCCGGCGCCGATCGGCAGCCCTGCCGCGACCTGCCCCAGCACTGGCAGCGACAGCACCTCGTCATTGGTGGCCAGCGGCAGATCGGACTGCGCCGGCGCGGGCGCCCGTAGCACGCGAATTCCCCGCGCCCGCCCCGGTACGCGCTCGATGGCGCCCGCCGCCTCCAGCGCCTCAAGGTGGTACTGCGCAGCGCGGACCCCGCGGAAGCCGAACGCGCGCGCGATCTCGGCCTGCGACGGCGGCACGCCCTCGCTGGCGACGCGCTCGACAATCAGGCTCAGAATGGCGCTCTGGGTGTCGGTGATGTCCATGGTTAGCATTATTACTACTAATCGGCCGGCGGTCAACTGCACGAATGCCGCACAGGGCACTGCCGGAGAGCAGCGCCGTGCTCGACCGCTCCCCGCACGGTCAATCCACCAGCTCTCCCAGCCCGCGCAGCGCCTGGGCGACGGTCGCGCGGCGCACGTCTTCGCGGTCGCCTTCGAAGTGGAACAGCTGCGCCTGCGGATAACCACCCCGACGCTTCCATGCGATCCAGACGCTGCCCACCGGCTTGTCGGGGCCCCCGCCGCCAGGCCCAGCAATGCCGGTGACTGCCACCGCCAGGCTCGCACCCGAGGTGACCAGCGCCCCCGACACCATCTCGATGGCGGTTTCGCGACTCACCGCGCCGTGCTGCTGCAGCGTATGCGGGCTGACGCCCAGCAGCGCCTGCTTGGCCTCGTAGCTGTAGGCGGCCAGTCCGCAGTCGAACCAGGCCGACGAACCGGCGATGTCGGTGACGGTCTTGGCGATCCAGCCGCCGGTGCAGCTCTCCGCGGTCACCAGCGTATGCCGCGCCGCCTGCATGCGCGCGCCGAGCGACGAGGCGAGCCCGTGGAGATCGGCATCGGTTGGGGATGGCATCTGGCAGGGCTCCGTAGGGAGCCGCGATTATCCGCGACACAATCGCGAGTGTCGCGCTCATGCCGCCCTCCAAAAAAGAAACGGCCCGCAGTGCGGGCCGTCCCTTGTCGCAATGACGCGTGGATCAGAAGTAGTTGAAGCGCACCGTCACGCCGTAGGTCGCAGGCGCTCCGAGGAACGCGTTGTAGGTGTTGCGGGGGTCACCGGGGATCGCGCTCGAGCTCTGCAGCGGGCCATCGAAGCCGACCTGCACGTAGTCCTTGTCGAAGATGTTCTGGCCCCACAGCTCGACCATCCAGCGCCGGTCGCGAGAGCCAAGACCGATGCGAGCATTGACCACCGTGAACGCATCCTGCTCCTTCTCCACGTCGAGGTCCGAGCCGGTGTTGTAGTCGGACATGTACTTCGCGCCGACGTTGAACCGCGCTTTCAGGTTGTTGGCGAAGTCCCGCTCGTAGGTCACCGCCGCCGAGCCCGAGAACTCCGGTGCGAAGCTGACACGATTGCCCGGCAGCTTGAAAAGCTGACCCGGGTTGTTCGCGGGCAGCGGGGAGAAATCCGCACCCGGGATGTTGTCACCGTACTTGGTGTCGGCGTACATCAGGCCACCCTGCAGCAGCAGCCCGCGCACCGCCGCCGGCTGCCAGAGGATCTCGGTGTCGATGCCCTTGGACACGACCTCCGGGATCGACCGCACGACAAAGCTGGTGCCGAGGAAGCTGTTGAGCTGGAAGTCGTCATACGTCTGGTGGAACAGCGTCGCGTTGAGCAGCAGGTTGCCGCCCGCCCACGTGGTCTTGGTGCCCAGTTCGAAGCTGTCGACGAATTCGCCCGGGAAGGAGGTGTCGTTGACCGGCGTGATGCCCGGGCCGCCACTGGACAGCCCGTTGGAGGTCTGCACGCGGTCGAGGTTGAAACCGCCGGCCTTGTAGCCGCGCGCCGCGGACGCATAGGTCATCACGGTCTCGTTCCAGCGGTAGGCCGCCTTGACGGTGCCGGACCACTCCTTCTCCTTCCGCTCCTGGCGCGTGCTGCGTCCGTTGTGCAGCGCATTGGACCACGGCAGGCAGAGCCGTCCAATGACCCCCGGCACCACGGCGCCCAGCTGGGCGGCCGGAATGCCGCGCGCGAGCAGCGCACCGGCCACGCGCTGCTGCCCGGCGGGCGTCAGGGCGGCCGAGCAGCCAGCGGAGCCGTTGGGGTTGCTATACACGGAATCGAGGGTCTTCTCCTCGTTGGTGTAGCGCAGCCCCAGCGTCAGATCGAGCGCCTCGGTCG
The DNA here is from genome assembly GCA_001683895.1 of Luteimonas sp. ANT-B3E. Classification (GTDB taxonomy): domain Bacteria; phylum Pseudomonadota; class Gammaproteobacteria; order Xanthomonadales; family Xanthomonadaceae; genus Luteimonas. The sequence goes on from LXQJ01000051.1 coordinate 23,551, forward strand.
CGCGCCAGGTGTTGTTGGTGAAGAACGAGAGGCTTTTGGCGTTCTGCCGGTAGCGGTCGAGCGCGCCGAGACCAACGAAGCTGGTGCCGAACGGACGACCGGTCGCCTGCGAGATGAACAGCGGCGCGGTCGGCGACGCGGCCAACGCCGGGTTGATCGACGCAAGCAGCGCCACCGACAGATACGGCTCGTAGGCATTGCCGATGCGGTAGGAGTCGTTGCGATCGAGGTCCTCATCGACGTAGAAGAAGCCGAACAGCCAGTCGAAGCTGTCGGTGGCGCCGGCGAGGCGATATTCGGTGCTGTTGGTCTTGAAACGGGTCAGCGACTCGTCCTCGTCCGCATTGCGGTACAGCAGGTCAGCCGACGTGTAGTCGAAATCCAGGCCGTTGATCGCCTGCCATTCGCGGACGGCGGTGATGCCGGTCAGCGTCGATCCGCCGAACCACGAAGTCTCGTAATTGGACTCGATCGAGATGCCCTTGTCCTTGGTGTCCTGCTCGGTGCTGCGGTTGCTGTATGCGACGCGCGCGAACGGGTCGGCCACCGGCGCGATCGACCTGCCGCCGCCGACCGCGTTGATGATCGCCGCGGTCGACCCGACCACGGTCTGCACGGCCGAGCAGCAGTTTTCCTCGCGGCTGGTGTAGTCGGCGATGATGTTGATGTCCCAGCCTTCCGTGGGCTCCAGCAGCAGCTGGCCACGGACGGAATGGAAGTTCTGGTTGCCATCCTCGTCGAGGCGCCGCGGGCCGTTTCCGGTCTCCACGTCGAGGAAGCCGTCGCGCTCGCGCTTGGCCGCATAGACCCGGAACGCGGCCCTGTCGCCGATGGCGTCGTTGTACGACGCCGACACGCCACGCGCGCCGTAGTTGCCGACCGTGACCTCGCCCTCCACCGACTGGGTGTAACTCGGGCGGCGGGTGATCACGTTGATGACACCGGCAGACGTGTTCTTGCCGAACAGCGTGCCCTGTGGCCCCTTCAACACCTCGATGCGCTCGATCTCGCCCAGGTCGCCGAAGCCGACGCCGTTGCGCGGGCGGTAGACGCCATCGATCACGATGCCGACCGAGGATTCGAGGCCGGCGTTGTCGCCGACGGTGCCGATGCCGCGGATGCGCGCGGTGGTCAGCGATTCGTTCTGCGTACTGGTGACCGTGAGGCCGGGGACCAGCACCTGGAGATCCTTGACGTCGCGAACGCCGGCATCCTGCAGCGCCTGCTCCGAGAGCGCGGTGACCGAGATCGGCACGTCCTGCATCGCCTCCTCGCGCTTCTGCGCGGTGACGATCATGGTGGCGAGCGTGGTCGGCTCGTCGGACTCGGCAGGCGCGGACTGCGCCCGGGCGAGCGGAGACATCGACATCGAAACAAGAGCGGCGAACACAGACGTTGCAAGCAGGCTGCGCTGCGGATGGCCAGAAACCATGATGTCCCCCTACCAAATGTGGATAAAAAGAAGCCGGATGAAAAACGCTCGCTGCACCGGCCGGGACCAGTGGGCGAGGCGCCAGACGGACGTGGGGGACGCGCCTGGTGCATGCGGCATCGCTGCCGTACACGGAACGCTAACATAATTCCGGACGGGCGCGTATGTGCCCGAAGCCACTGCCCTGAGCGGTCGCGCCCGCCCGGCTGGACGGCCGCGTGGGTCACACTGTGCGGCCGTCGAACGGAGCCGCGCCAGCCGATGTCCGCCGAGCAGCACACGCCCCTGATGAAGCAGTTCTTCGCCGCCAAGGCGGAGCACCCCGACATCCTGCTGTTCTTCCGCATGGGCGACTTCTACGAACTGTTCCACGACGACGCGCGCAAGGCCGCGCGGATGCTCGACATCACCCTGACCCAGCGCGGCAACTCAGCGGGCCAGCCGATCCCCATGGCCGGTGTGCCGCACCATGCCGCCGAGGGCTACCTGGCGCGACTGGTCGCGCTGGGCGAGTCGGTGGCGATCTGCGAGCAGATCGGCGACCCGGCAACCAGCAAGGGCATCGTCGAACGCCGCGTGGTGCGCGTGGTGACGCCGGGCACGCTGACCGACGAGGCGCTGCTAGACGAGCGCCGCGACACGCTGCTGCTGGCGGTGAGCCGCGGCCGCGACGGCTTCGGCATCGCATGGGCCGACCTCGCCGGCGGGCGCTTCCTCGCCTGCGAGGTCGCCGATGCCGACGCGCTGGACGCCGAACTGGCACGACTGGACCCCGCCGAGGTGCTGCTGCCCGACGAGGAGGGCTGGCCGCCGTCACTGGCTGCGCGCACCGGCGTGCGGCGGCGCGCGCCGTGGCTGTTCGACGTCGACAGCGGCCGTCGCCAGCTGCTGCGCTTCTTCGGCATGCATGACCTGACCGCGTTCGGGATCGAGGGCCGGCCACTGGTGATCGCGGCGGCCGCGGCGCTGCTTGGCTATGTCGAGGAAACGCAGAAGCAGCGCCTTCCGCACCTCGACGCGATCGCGCTGGAATCCACCGACGGTGCGATCGCGATGAACGCCGCCACCCGTCGCCACCTCGAGCTCGACAGCCGCGTCGATGGCGAGCGACGTCACACGCTGATCGGCGTGCTCGACACCACGGTGACGCCGATGGGCGGGCGCTGGCTGCGGCGCTGGCTGCACCGGCCGCTGCGCGACCGCCGGGTGCTGGCCGAGCGGCACGACGCCGTGGCCAGCCTGTTGTCAGGCGACGTGGACGCGACGCTGCGCGAGCGCTTCCGCGCCCTCGGCGACCTGGAGCGCATCCTGTCGCGCATCTCGCTGCGCTCCGCTCGCCCGCGCGACCTGGCGACGCTGCGCGACGGGCTGGCGCTGCTGCCGCTGCTGCGCGCTGACCTCGGCGCGCTCGACTCTCCGCGACTGCGCGCCCTCATCGGCGCTTTCGGCGACCACGAGACTCAGCAGCGGCGGCTGGCGACGGCGCTGGTCGATCAGCCGCCGCTGCTGGCGCGCGACGGCGGCACGTTCCGCGACGGCCATGATGCCGAGCTCGACGAGCTGCGCGCGATGTCGACGCATGCCGACCGGTTCCTCGTCGACCTCGAGCAGCGGGAGCGCGAGGCCACCGGCATCACGACGCTGAAGGTTGGCTACAACCGCGTGCACGGCTACTTCATCGAGGTCGGCAAGGCGCACGCCGCGCGCACGCCGCCACGCTACACCCGGCGGCAGACGCTGACCGGCGCAGAGCGTTATATCACCGAGGAACTCAAGGGCTTCGAGGACAAGGTGCTGTCGGCACGCGAGCGCGCACTGGCCCGCGAGCGCGCGCTGTACGAGGCGCTGCTGGACGCCCTGGGCGCCGACCTGGCGCCACTACGCGAATGCGCCGCCGCGCTCGGCGAACTCGACGTGCTGGCGTGCTTCGCGGAACGCGCGCGCGCGCTGGACTGGACGCAGCCGCGGCTGGTGGACGACGACCGGCTGCACATCCTTGGCGGGCGCCACCCTGTGGTCGAGGCCGTGCGCGGCGAGCCGTTCACGCCCAATGACCTGTGCCTTGGCCGCGAAGTCGAAATTGCCGAGACCATGGGGCCCGCGACGCGGGCCGTGGCGGCGGCATCCGGCGAGACCCGCATGCTGGTCATCACCGGCCCGAACATGGGCGGCAAGTCGACCTTCATGCGCCAGAACGCGCTGATCGTACTGCTCGCACACATCGGGAGCTTCGTGCCCGCGGCCAGCGCCGAGCTCGGACCCGTCGACCGCATCCTGACCCGCATCGGCGCCGGCGACGACCTGGCGCGCGGGCAATCGACCTTCATGGTCGAGATGGCCGAGACCAGCTACATCCTCCATCACGCGACGGCGCGGTCGCTGGTGCTGATGGACGAGATCGGCCGCGGCACGTCGACCTACGACGGCCTGGCGCTGGCCGAGGCCTGCGCGCGGCACCTGGCGAACGTCAACCGCTGCTACACGCTGTTCGCGACGCATTACTTCGAGCTCACCGCGCTGGCTTCGCTAGGTAGCGGCATCGCCAACGTGCACCTCGATGCCGTCGAGCACGGCGACACGCTGGTGTTCCTGCACGCGCTTCGCCCCGGGGCGGCCAACCGCAGCTTTGGCCTGCAGGTCGCCGCGCTCGCCGGGCTGCCGAAGGCGGTGGTGACGCAGGCGCGGGCGCGGCTGGCCGAGCTCGAGCACAGCGATCGCGGATCGGCGCCGCCGCTGTCGCCGGATACGCTGGACGCGCCGCAGCAGTTCGGGCTGTTTGCCGCGTCGTCGGCAGCCCTCGACGCGCTGGCCACGATCGACCCGGACGAACTGACTCCGAAGCAGGCGCTCGAGGCGCTCTACCGCCTCAAGGGACTGCAGTAGCTGCTGCCTCGGCTGCACTGGTGCCGGCTGCTTCTCCGGGACCGGCGCACGCTCGAAATCAGTCGGCGCACATCGACCGATAGCCAATAACTATCGAAATTCCTGAATCATTCGATTTCAGATTGTCGCGGTGGGGGCGTACGTTGGCAGGGTCCACACCCCGGTCGCCGCCCGCACTGTTGGCCGGCGGCCTCCTGCGGTGGACCGCGGCGCGTCTCCCGCCGGGACACGTCAGCGCTATGCCACCGCTGTCCCGACGTCGCCGCCGCACGTCGCCGGACGATCCCCGACCCAGGAGCAGACCATGCCGAGCGACATTTCTTCCGAGCCGAAATGCCCCTTCCCGGGCGCCACCCGCAGCAGCCATGGGCTCTCCGGCGCGCACACCAACGCCGGCTGGTGGCCGGAGCAGCTGAACCTGAAGATCCTCCACCAGCGCTCGCCGATGTCCGACCCGATGGGCAAAGGCTACAACTACGCCGAGGAGTTCAAGACCCTCGACCTCGACGCGGTCGTTGCCGACCTGCACGCGCTGATGACCGATTCCCAGCCCTGGTGGCCGGCGGACTATGGCCACTACGGTCCGTTCTTCGTGCGCATGGCGTGGCACGCGGCCGGCACCTACCGGATCTGGGACGGCCGCGGCGGCAGCGGCAGTGGCGAGCAGCGCTTCGCCCCGCTCAACAGCTGGCCCGACAACGGCAACCTGGACAAGGCCCGCCGCCTGCTGTGGCCGATCAAGGCCAGGTACGGCCGCAAGCTGTCGTGGTCCGACCTCTTCATCCTGACCGGCAATGTGGCTATGGAGTCGATGGGCTTCAGGACGTTCGGCTTTGCCGGCGGCCGCCCCGACGTCTGGGAGCCGGACGAGTCGATCTACTGGGGCTCGGAGACCACCTGGCTCGGCGACGAGCGCTACAGCGGCGACCGCGAGCTCGCCAGCCCGCTGGCCGCGGTGCAGATGGGCCTGATCTACGTCAACCCGGAAGGCCCGAACGGCAATCCCGACCCGCTGGGATCGGCCCGCGACATCCGCGAGACCTTCGCGCGCATGGCCATGAACGACGAGGAGACCGTCGCGCTGACCGCGGGTGGACACACCTTCGGCAAGTGCCACGGCGCGGTCGACGTCAAGCACGTGGGATCGGATCCGGAGAGTTCTGCGATCGAGAACATGGGCCTGGGATGGTTCAACAACCACGAATCCGGCCATGGCGTCCACACCGTGACCAGCGGCATCGAGGGCGCGTGGACCAACGACCCGATCAAGTGGGACATGGGCTACTTCGAGAACCTCTTCGGCTACGAGTGGGAGCTGACCCGCAGCCCCGCCGGCGCGCAGCAGTGGAAGCCGGTCGGCAGCGGCGGCGACGGCACTGTGCCCGACGCGCACGACCCCGGCCGCCGCCATGCGCCGATGATGACCACCGCTGACATGGCGATGCGCATGGACCCGGCGTACGAGAAGATCTCGCGCCGGTTCATGGCCAACCCCGACGAGTTCGCCGACGCCTTCGCGCGCGCCTGGTTCAAGCTGACCCATCGCGACATGGGGCCGATCGCGCGCTACCTCGGCAAGCTGGTGCCGACAGAAGTGCTGATCTGGCAGGACCCGGTCCCCGCCGCCGACCATCCGCTGGTCGACGACGCCGACGTGGCCTCGCTCAAGGCGAAGATCCATGCGTCGGGCCTGACCACGCCGCAGCTGGTCTCCACGGCCTGGGGCTCGGCGTCGACGTTCCGCGGCAGCGACAAGCGCGGTGGCGCCAACGGCGCGCGTATCCGCCTGGCGCCGCAGAGGGACTGGGAGGTCAACCAGCCGAAGATCCTGCAGCAGGTGCTGGCAAAGCTCGAAGCGATCCGGGTGGAGTTCAACGGCGCGCAGTCCAGCGGCAAGCAGGTGTCGATGGCCGACCTGATCGTGCTCGGTGGCTGCGCGGCGGTCGAGGCCGCGGCCAGGAAGGCGGGCCACGACATCGTGGTCCCGTTCTCCCCGGGCCGCACCGACGCGATGCAGGAGCAGACCGACGTCGAATCGTTCTCCGTGCTGGAGCCGATCGCGGACGGGTTCCGCAACTACGCCAGCATCGGGCAGGAAGGCGCGGTGGCCGAGCTGCTGGTCGACCGGGCCAACCTGCTGACGCTCACCGCGCCGGAAATGACGGTGCTGATCGGCGGGCTGCGCTCGCTGGGTGCCAACGTCGGCGACGCGAAGCACGGCGTGTTCACCGAGCGCAGGGACGAGCTGACCAACGACTTCTTCGTCAACCTGCTCGACATGAATACCGAATGGCGGAAGTCGGACGACTTGGAGTTCGTACTTGAAGGCCGCGACCGGCAGACGCAGGAGCTGAAGTTGACCGCGACCGTCGTCGACCTGGTGTTCGGCTCCAACTCGCAGCTGCGGGCGCTGGCCGAGGTCTACGCGTCGAGCGACTCCACCGAGGTGTTCGTGCGCGACTTCGTGGCCGCGTGGCACAAGGTCATGAACCTCGACCGCTACGACCTGCGCTGACGACGGACCGTCGCGCAGAGTACCGCGCGACCCCACCACGGCCTGCAGCGACGACAGCCACCTCCAGGTGTCTGTCGTCGTTTGCGGCGCTGTCCCCCCGGCGCGCGCCGATTCGTCCCGCGGCGGCGGCGCCATGCGAGGCGCACGCGGGAAACCCGGGCTACATCGCATCGAGGTCACCCAGCGCCTGGATCAGGCGGCGGGCACGCTTGTCCGGCTTGCCTTCGGGTGGGCGATAACCGGCGCGCGCCGCGGTGCGGCCTGCGGCCAGGGCCAGCCGCCGCTGCTGCGCGATCGGGTCCTCGTGGTACATCAGGCGGGCGTCGGGCGCGGCGCGGCGCCGGGCGCCGACGGCCAGCACCGTGACGTGGAAGGTGTCCTCCGCCCGGGTCACGGCCAGCGCGTCGCCTGTCCGTACCGCGCGCGCCGGCTTCGCGCGCTCGCCGTTGACGACGATGCGTCCGGCCTCGATCGCCTGCTTTGCGAGGCTGCGCGTCTTGAAGAAGCGTGACGCCCACAGCCAGACGTCGAGACGTACCGTGGCTGCGGCATCGGCGACAGCGACGGGAGCGGAAGACGACACGGGATCTCCGGGATCTGTGGGCGTGGGGCAGCAGCCTAGTGCGCGCGCCGTGCGCATCGCGCCAACGCGCCGGGCCGCCCGGCCCTCGAAACGCGGACGGCCACCCTGCGGTGGCCGTCCGGATGACGCCTGTCGCGCGGATCACTCCGCAGCGGCGGCAGCCTCTGCCTTGGCCGACGCCGCGGCCGCGATCGCGCGGTGCTTGGCCTGCGCGGCGAGGTCTTCCTTGATGCGCGCCTTCTTGCCTTCCAGCGCGCGCAGGTAGTACAGCTTGCCGGCACGCACCGCGCCGCGGCGCTTGACGGTGACCGAATCGATGATCGCGCTGTGGCTCTGGAACACGCGCTCGACGCCGAAGCCGTGCGAGATCTTGCGCACCGTGAAGGCAGAATTGAGGCCCGAGTTCTTCTTGGCGATGACGACGCCCTCGTAGGCCTGCACGCGCTCGCGATTGCCCTCCTTCACCTTGACGTTGACCACCACGGTATCGCCGGGGCCGAAGTCAGGCAGCGTGCGCTGCATCTGGGCGGATTCGAAATCCTGCAGCAGCGTGTTCAGGGAGGGCTTGTTCATGGGGCGGCCTGCTTGTGTCGTGGATGCGGTAGGTGGTGCCTCGGCGCGCATGCGGCCGGGCTCTGGAGCGGCTAGCCGCGCATTATAGCGGCCTTTCAGGCCCCGGGGATAGGGGATGGGAAGTCTCCGGGGTCGGCGAGCGCACGATGCTCGTCGTCCGTGAGCGAAGCCGCGGCCAGCAGGTCGGGTCGGCGCACCTGCGTGCGGGCGAGCGACTGCAGGCGACGCCAGGCCGCGATGTCGCCGTGGTGTCCCGACATGAGCACCTCCGGCACGTCCCCAAGCGCATGGCGCGGCGGCCGCGTGTAGTGCGGGCAGTCAAGGAGCCCGTCGCCAAAGCTGTCCTGCAGCGCGGATTCGCCGTCATTGAGTACGCCGGGGCGCAGGCGTGCGACGGCATCGATGACCACCGCAGCCGCCAGCTCGCCGCCAGAGAGCACGTAGTCGCCGATCGACAGCTCCTCGTCGACCTCGGCCGCGACCAGCCGCTCATCGATGCCCTCGTAGCGTCCACAGAGCAGCAGCAGGCGCTCTTCCGCCGCCAATGCCGCCGCCCTGGCCTGCGTCAGCGGCACGCCCTGCGGACTGAGGTAGATCGTGCGCACGGGCCGGGGGTCCGCCGCGCGCGCAGCGTGCAGCGCGTCGCGCAGCGGGTCGATCAGCATCACCATGCCGGGCCCGCCGCCGAACGGGCGGTCGTCGACGCGGCGGTAGGTGCCCTCGGCGTGGTCGCGCGGGTTCCAGCCGTGGATGTCCACCAACCCCCGCTCCACCGCCCGCCCTACGACGCCGAAACCCGCCATCTGCGCCACGAATTCCGGGAACAGGCTGACGACATCGATCCGCATCAGAAGTCCGGGTCCCAGTCGACGGTGACCACGCCTGCCGCGAGGTCGACCGAGGTCACGTAGTCGGGCAACACGAACGGGATCATCCGTTCCCGATCGCCGCCACGCGTCACCAGGACATCGTTGGCACCGGTCGAGAAAAGGTGCGACACCGTGCCCAGCGGCACGCCGTCGACAGTGACCACGCGCAGGCCCTCGAGGTCGATCCAGTAGTACTCGCCCTCGGGCGCAGGCGGCAGCTGCGCGCGCTCGGCATAGACCTCGGCGCCCTTCAGGCCCTCGGCGGCATCGCGGTCCTCGATGCCCGGCAGCGTCGCGACTACGCCCTTCGGCGTTTCGCGGCCCTGCGCACCCGACAGCGGACGCTGCAGCCCGGAGGGCTCGCGCAGCGTCCAGGGCTGGTAGCCGAGGATCGCGGTCCGCGGGTCGGTAAACGACTCGAGCTTCACTTCCCCACGCACGCCAAAGGCGCCGTGGAGACGGCCCAGCAGGACCTTCCCCGGCAAGGGGTCTCGCGAATCGGCGCTCATCGGACCGGCCGCGACGTGCGCGGCCACGGGCTCAAGCGGCAGCCTGCGCCTGCTTGCCCATTTCCTTGTAGAGGTTGCGGACCTTGTCGGTCAGCTGCGCGCCCTGCCCGACCCAGTGGTCGATGCGCGCGGTGTCGAGCACCACGCGCTGCTCGCCACCGGTGGCGACGGGGTTGTAGTACCCCACGCGCTCGATGTTGCGACCGTCGCGCGCGCTGCGCTGGTCGGTGACGACGATGTGGTAGAAGGGGCGCTTCTTCGCGCCACCACGCGCAAGGCGGATCTTGACCATCTGGAATGCTTCCTGTGTTGCCCAATCGCCAGGATCGGCGAGGTAAGCGCGGGAGTGTAATCCATCCGCGCCGCGGGGGAAACGCCCTGCAACGGACCGCCGGTTCCTCTGCCCGGCATTCCGGGCCTCCCGGACCATGTCCCAGCTGCCCACGCACATCATGCGTACCGCCGCGCATCCCTGGCCACGCTCATCCGACGGCGGCCTGGTTCTCACAGCGGGAGGGCTTCGCAAGCGTTGACGCGGCGTCCGCCAGCCGGCACCACGGCTGCGCCGCCAGCAGCTGCCGCATCCGCGACAGGGCATGGTCGTCAAGGCGGAAGCGCCGGTCGTCGATGCTCGCGACGGCCCACACGCCGCGCGCGTTCATGGCAAACACGGCGTCGGCCGCGGACAGCGCCTGGGCCGGCAGCGGCAGGCTACGCTGGGCGATGCCGGCCTCCAACAACGCCCGCTGCAGCAACTGCTGGGCAACGCCATGCAGCGACGGCCCCTCGGGCCACAGCAGTTGCCCTTGGCGGCACGCCACTAGGTTCCAGAACGTGCCTTCCAGCACCTGACCAGCGTCGTCGAGCATCAAAACGTCATCGAAGCCTGCGCAGCGCGCCTGTGCCTGCAGCTGCTGCTGCGCGCCGATGTCGTCGTGCTTGCGCAGCGGATGCGAGCGGCGGTGCACAACGGCCGTCAACCGCACCGGCGCCGCAGGGACCGGGCGTGGCGGCAGCAGCGACACGTGGATCCGAGGCGTCATTCCAGCCGCGGTGGGCGCGATCGCGATGCGCAGCGTGGCGTCGACCGCCGCCGGGTCGTCCGTCACCGGCATCAGCGCGGCGGCGAGCAGCGCGTCGGACAGCGGCGTGGCAAAGATCGCGAGGTGGTCGCGGCGCAGCCGCGCCAGGTGCAGGTCGAAGCCCTGCATCGCGCCTCCGCGAAGCTGCAGAGACGTGAAATGCCCCGTACCCGGGGCTGTCGTGGACGCTTCGACCACGCGCCGGCCGTCGATCCAGCAGCGCGACTGCGCGGTGTCGGGGTCCTTCACCGCGGTGGCCTCAGCGCTGGAACGGCTGGCCGCGCCCGCCCATCATCCCCGACAGCCCCCGCATCATCCCCTTCATGCCACCGCGGCCCAGCTTGCCCATCATCTTTTCCATCTGCATGTACTGCTTCATCAGCTTGTTGACGTCGGAGGGCTGCACGCCGGACCCCTTGGCGATGCGCGACCGGCGCGAGCCGTTGAGCAGCCCCGGATTACGCCGCTCTTTCTTCGTCATCGAACCGATGATCGCGATCATCCGCGGCACTTCCCTGCCGGTGACCTGGTTCTTCACCGCGTCGGGGATCTGGCCCATGCCCGGCAGCTTGTCCATCAGCCCGTGGATGCCGCCCATGCCCTGCATCTGCTCCAGCTGGTCGCGCATGTCGTTGAGGTCGAACTTCTTGCCCTTGGCGACCTTCTCGGCAAGCTTCTGCGCCTTGTCCTTGTCGACCTGCTGCTCGACCTGCTCGACCAGCGACAGCACGTCGCCCATGTCGAGGATGCGGCTGGCGACGCGGTCGGGATGGAACACGTCGAGGCCGTCGGTCTTCTCGCCGGTACCGATGAACTTGATCGGCTTGCCGGTGATGTAGCGCACGCTGAGCGCCGCGCCGCCGCGCGCGTCGCCGTCGGTCTTGGTCAGCACCACGCCGGTCAGCGGCAGCGCCTCGGAGAACGCCTTGGCGGTGTTCGCGGCGTCCTGGCCGGTCATCGCGTCGACGACGAACAGCGTCTCCACCGGGTTGACGGCCGCGTGCAGCGCCTGGATCTCGGCCATCATCGCCGCGTCGATCGCAAGGCGACCGGCGGTATCGACGATCAGCACGTCGACGAACGACTTCCTGGCATCGGCGATCGCCGCGCGCACGATGTCGACCGGCTGCTGCGACGCGTCGGACGGGAAGAACTGCGCGTCGACCTGCCCCGCCAGCGTCTTCAGCTGCTCGATCGCGGCCGGACGGTAGACGTCGGCGCTGACCACCATCACCTTCTTCTTGCGCTTCTCGCGCAGGTGCTTGGCCAGCTTGCCCACCGTCGTGGTCTTGCCCGCGCCCTGCAGCCCCGCCATCAGGATCACCGCCGGCGCCGGCACGTTGAGATTGAGCTCGCTCGCCTGCGCGCCCATCACCGTGGTGAGCTCGTCGCGGACGACCTTGATCAACGCCTGGCCGGGGGTCAGCGACTTCAGCACTTCCTGGCCAACCGCACGCACCTTGATGCGCTCGATCAGCGCCTGCACCACCGGCAGCGCGACGTCGGCCTCGAGCAGGGCGATGCGGACCTCGCGCGTGGCCTCGCGGATGTTCTCCTCGGTCAGACGACCGCGGCCTCGCAGCCGCTCCATCGTGCCGGAGAGTCGCTGGGTCAGGGATTCGAACATGCGGACGCCGAAGTCAAGACGGGCCGGCGATTATAGCGGCGCGCGATTCCGCGGCCGGCGCGGGCACGGTCCTCACCTGGACCGATGGCCGCGCGGCCTTGCCGCCATGCGACACTGCGTGAATGACAATGGTTCTCATCGCATCCGTGCTGTACCTGCTGGCCTCGGCACTGCTGGTGCGCAACGTGACCCGCGACGGCAGCGCCCCCGCGCGCACCTGGCTGCTGCCCGCGGTCGCGGCGGCCGCCTGCCACCTCGGCGCGCACATGGCGGCATGGCGGGCACAGGGCGGCGTGGACCTGCACTTCTTCGCCGCGCTGTCACTGGTGGGCGTGGGCATGGCCGCGCTGACGCTTCTGGTTGCCGCGCGCGGCAGGATGGCCGCGCTCGGCGTCGTGGTGCTGCCGATCGCGGCGGCAAGCGCACTGGGCTACGGCCTTTACGGCCGGCATGTACCGGACGGGCTCGACTGGCGGCTGCAGCTGCACGCGTGGTGCGCACTGCTCGCCTACGCCACCCTGGCGGTGGCCGCGGTGCTGGCGGTGATGCTGGCACTGCAGGAGCGCGCACTGCGCCGGCGCGACTTCTACGGCTGGCTCCGCGCCTTGCCGCCGCTGACCGAGCTGGAAACGCTGTTGTTCCGCACCATCGCCGTCGGCTTCGTGCTGTTGACCACGACGCTGCTGACGGGCGTGGTGTTCGTCAGCGACTTCTTCTCGCAGCAGCTGATGCACAAGACGGTGCTGAGCGTTCTGTCGTGGCTCATCTTCGGCGGACTGCTGTTCGGACGCTGGCGCCACGGCTGGCGCGGGACGCGCGCGGTTGGCTGGACGCTGGCGGCGATGGCGCTGCTGGTGCTGGCGTTCTTCGGCAGCAAGTTCGTGCTGGAGCTGGTGCTGGGGAGAGCCGGCTGACGCAGGGACGGTCAGCCGGACCACCGCATCAGCCCGGCGGTCATGGCCCCAAGCAGTGCGCCACCCACCACCTCGATCGGCGTATGCCGCGCCATGCGCAGTCGTGCCCATCCGAGCGGCGGGACCACCAGCAGCGCCACGGCCCCGGCCGGCAGCAACAGCTCCAGCAGTGCGACGCCTGCGAAAGCGAGGCTCGCCATGTGCAGCGACAGCTTGATCCAGCGGTTCACGACGCCTGCCACGCACAGCATCACCACTGCAGCCAGCACGCCGCCCGAGGCTGGCGATGCGCGCCCGCCCATCCACAGCCAGTAGCTGCCTGCGACCAGCAGCGCCAGCGCGTAAAGCAGCGGCCGCTCCTGCCGCCGCGACGCGTCGACCGTCTGCCAATGCCCTCCGCGCCGGCGCTGCCATATGAACCCCGACACGATCGCCACCGCCGCGCCGATGCCGAGCGCGGTCCGCGGCAGCGTCGCCGGATCCAGCCGCCACGCCGCGACCAGCGCCAACGCGGCGAACACCGCGAACGGATGCAGCGCGACCGACAGTGCGCGAGCGACCTGCAGGCCCGCTCCGGTGGCGCCTGCGCTCACGCCACGCTGCTCACGCGTGTTCCAGCGCCTCGGACAGGCGATCGACGCCAATCACCTCCATGCCCTTGTAGCTGCCGGCCTTGGGCGCATTGGCGCGGGCGACGATCGCGCGCCTGAAACCGTGCGTCGCCGCTTCGCGCAGGCGCTCCTCGCCGTTGGGCACCGGGCGGATCTCGCCGCTGAGCCCGACTTCGCCAAAGGCGATGGTCTTGTCGGGCAACGGCACATCGCGCAGCGACGACAGGATCGACAGCAGCACCGGCAGGTCGGCAGCGGTCTCCTGCACGCGGATGCCGCCGACGACGTTGACGAAGACGTCCTGGTCGCCGGTGACGACGCCACCATGGCGATGCAGCACCGCCAGCAGCATCGCCAGCCGGTTGCCCTCCATGCCGACCGCGACGCGACGGGGGTTGGACAGCGGCGACGCATCGACAAGCGCCTGCACCTCGACCAGCAGCGGCCGCGTGCCCTCGCGGGTGACCATGACGCAGCTGCCGGGCTGCGGCGTGCTGCTCCCTGACAGGAAGATCGCCGACGGGTTCGGCACCTCCTTGAGGCCCTTGTCGCCCATCGCGAACACGCCAAGCTCGTTGACCGCGCCAAACCTGTTCTTGAACGCGCGCAGCACCCGGAACCGGCTGCCGGCATCGCCCTCGAAGTACAGCACCGCGTCGACCATGTGCTCGAGTACGCGCGGGCCGGCGATCCCGCCTTCCTTGGTGACATGGCCGACGAGGAACACCGCGGTCCCGGTCTCCTTGGCGTAGCGCACGAGCCGTGCGGCCGATTCGCGCACCTGGCTCACCGAGCCGGGCGCCGCGGCCAGCGACTCGGTCCATAGCGTCTGCACGGAGTCGGCGATGATCAGTTTCGGGCGCAGCGTCGCCGCGTGCTCGAGGATGCGCTCGACGCCGGTCTCCGCCAGCGCATCGAGTCCTTCCAGCGGCAGGCCCAGTCGCGCCGCGCGGCCGGCGACCTGCGCCAGCGACTCCTCTCCGGTGACGTACAGGCCCGGCAGGCTGGTGGCCATGTGCGCGAACGCCTGCAGCAGCAGCGTCGACTTGCCGATGCCCGGGTCGCCGCCGACCAGCACCACCGCACCCTCGACAAGGCCGCCGCCGAGCACGCGGTCGAACTCGCCGATGCCGGTGGTGACCCGCGCGTCCTCGTGGTGGGCGACGTCCTTCAGCGCAGTGACCCGTGGCGCCTCGACCTTGCCGGCCCAGCCGCTGCGCCGCGCCGCGGGCGATGCCGCGGTGGCGGCGGACTCGAGCACGATCGACGACAGCGTGTCCCACGCACCGCACGCCGCGCACTGGCCCTGCCACTTGCCGTAGTCCGCGCCGCACTCGCTGCAGACATAGGCGGTACGCGTCTTGGCGGCGGACTTGGACATCGGGTTTCCGGGCGAGGCGGGGCGCCCTACTCTAGCGGCCGTGCATCGCGCCGGCTGAGACCGGCGGCGGCCATACGGAAGTCGCCTGCGACGCGCACCCGTGCAACGGGGCGTGCAGCGCAATGCCCACCCCTCCGCGCGCGATCAGGTCCCGGTCGTCCCCGATGGCACCGCGTCACCGCGGCGCTCCTGCAGCAGCCTCGCCGCCTGCGCATCCGCCGCGACGCGATGCTGCAGCGACTTGCAGAGCTCGATCCCGGCACGCGTCAGGGCAATCGTGCCGCCGACTTCGGTCGCGAGTGCGCCATCAAGGAGGCGAGTGCGGATGGCGTCATCGCCGTCGACGAGTTCAGCGCCGGAATCGATCCGCCGCAGCACTTCCAGCAGCGCCAGCTCTTCAAGCGGAATGGGTTCCATCGCGACACCGTGACTGTTGGACGAGGCGCATCATGGCAGATCTTCACGTGTCCTACACGGCCCGCGCCTGCAATGACTGGCGGACAGCGGACGGCAGGCAACGACGGGCGATGCGGGATGGTGCCGGAAATAGGAATCGAACCTACGACCTCATCATTACGAGTGATGCGCTCTACCAACTGAGCTATTCCGGCGGAACCTTGTGATGCCTTTAGGGAACCTGCGCCAACCGGGGGCATCCCCGGGTGGGCACCGCCGACATTGCGCCCGGCGGGCCGTGGATTCTAGGATTCCGCCGCCCCGGGGTCAATCGAACGCCGCGCGGCTGCTCAGTCGACCAGCTTCAGCCGCAGCTCACGCGGCAGCGCGAAGACCATGTTCTCCGGCTCGCCGTCGAGCTCGCGCACGCCGGCCGCGCCGAGCGCCTGCAGCCGCGCCAGCACGCCCTGCACCAGGATGTCAGGCGCCGACGCGCCGGCGGTGACGCCGATGCTGCGGCGGCCGGCGACCCACGCCGGGTCGATCTCGTCGGCGCCGTCGATGAGGTACGCCTCGACTCCCTCGCGCTCTGCCAGCTCGCGCAGGCGGTTGGAGTTGGAGCTGTTGGGCGAACCGACGACCAGGATCAGGTCGCAGCCGGCCGACAGCTTGCGCACGGCGTCCTGCCGGTTCTGGGTGGCGTAGCAGATGTCGTCGTTGCGCGGTCCTTCAATGCCTGGGAACCGGGCCTGCAGCGCCATGATGATCCCGCGGGTGTCATCGACAGACAGCGTCGTCTGCGTGGTGTAGGCCAGGTTGCCCGGCTGGCCGACGACGAGGGTGGCCACGTCGGCGAGGTCCTCGACAAGGTAGATGCGGCCGGTGCCGCCCTGGCGGTCCCACTGCCCCATCGTGCCCTCGACCTCGGGATGCCCGGCGTGGCCGATCAGCACCACGTCGCGGCCGCCGCGGCAGTGGCGCGCGACCTCCAGGTGCACCTTGGTCACCAGCGGGCAGGTGGCGTCGAACACCTTCAGCCCGCGCGCCTGCGCCTCGGCGCGCACCGCCTGCGACACGCCGTGCGCGGAGAAGATGACGGTGGCATCGTCGGGCACCTCGTGCAGCTCGTCGACGAATACCGCGCCGCGGGCCTTGAGGTCGTCGACGACGAAGCGGTTGTGGACGACCTCGTGGCGCACATAGATCGGCGCGCCGAGGGTCTCGATGGCGCGCTTGACGATCTCGATCGCGCGGTCGACACCGGCGCAGAAGCCGCGGGGATTGGCTAGCACGATATCCATGGCACGCAGTCTACGCCGCGTCGCCTGGGCGGCCCTTGGCCGGCTGAGGATCGCCGCCCGCGCCCAGCAGGCCGAACACCGCGATCCCGATCGCGCCACCGACAATCGCGGCGTCAGCGATGTTGAATGCCGGCCAGTAATAGTCGCCGACGTACCACTGCACGAAGTCGACCACGTGACCGTGCACCAGCCGGTCGATGACATTGCCGATCGCGCCGCCGATCACCAGCGCGAACGGCAGCGCCGTGCGCCAGTCGCGGCGCGGCGTGCGCGACAGCCAGACCGTCAGCAGGGCGCAGATCGCGAACGCCAGCCCGGTGAAGAACCACTTCTGCCAGCCACCCGCATCGGCGAGGAAACTGAAGGCCGCCCCCGTGTTGTAGGTCCGGTACCAGTTCCAGAAGCCGTCGATGACGACCACGGGCTGGTACTCCGGGAGCCTCGCCAGCACCCACCATTTGCTCAGCTGGTCGAGCGCGATCACGACCGCGGACAGCAGCAGCCAGATCAGCGCATCGGGGCGCGGGCGGACGGATGGACGGGTCATCGGGGTACTCCGTTGGGGGTCGGCGCGACGCGGGCGGTCAGAACCACTGCCGCACCTCGCCCGGAGCGTCGACGTTGCCGGCGCAGCGACCGCAGACCAGCGGATGCGCGGCGACCATCCCGATGTCACCACGATGCTGCCAGCAGCGGACGCACTTGGGCTTGTCGGTGGCCTGCGCTTCCACCGTGATGCCGGCGCCGTCGGCGGCCACGACACAGACATCGCCGCTGATCAGCAGGAACCTCAGCTCGTCCGCCAGCGGCGACAGCCACGCGTGCTCGGAGGCACTGCAGCGCAGCACCAGCTCGGCTTCGAGCGCCGCGCCGATGCTTCCCGCGGCGCGCATCGGCTCCAGTACCCGGGCGACCTGCTCGCGCAGCGCCAGCAGCTGGTCGAAGCGTGCCGGCGACAGCGGCGCGTCGTCGGCCAGCGGCACCAGGCCGGTGTACCAGGTCGCGAACAGCACGTTGTCCTCGCGCCGGGCGCCGTCCGCCGGTGCCGGCAGGTGCGACCAGAGCTCGTCGGCGGTGAATGCCAGCACCGGCGCCACCCAGCGGACGAAGGCCTCCATCACGTGATGCATCGCCGTCTGCGCGGACCGCCGCCCGCGCGACTCGGCGGGCATCGTGTACAACCGGTCCTTGGTCACGTCGAGGTACAGCGAGCCCAGGTCGACGCTGCAGAAGTTCAGCAGCGCCTGCACGATCGCAGCGAAGTCGTAGCGCGCGTAGGCGTCCACCACCTTCTGCTGCACTTCCCACGCGCGGTGCACGATCCAGCGGTCGAGGGCCACCATGTCCGCCGGCGCGACCAGCTGCGAGGCGGGGTCGAAACCATGCAGGTTGCCGAGCAGAAAGCGCGCGGTATTGCGGATGCGACGATAGGCATCGGCGTTGCGCTTCAGGATCTCCTGCGACAGCGACATCTCGTTGCTGTAGTCGGCGGAGGCGATCCACAGCCGCAGGATGTCGGCACCGAGCGTCTTCAGGATGTCCTGCGGCTCGATGCCGTTGCCCAGCGACTTGGACATCTTGCGGCCGTGCTCGTCGACGGTGAAGCCGTGCGTCAGGCACTGCCGGTACGGCGCGGCGCCGTCGATGGCGATGCCGGTCAGCAGCGACGACTGGAACCAGCCGCGATGCTGGTCGGAGCCCTCGATGTAGAGGTCGGCCGGCTTGCCCAGCCCGCGCGTCGCCAGCACCGCCTCGTGCGTGATGCCGGAATCGAACCAGACATCGAGGATGTCGGTGATGCGGTCGTAGTCGCCAGCCTCGTCGCCCAGCAGCGTCGCCGGGTCGAGGCCATACCACGCGTCGACGCCCTCGCGCTCGACCAGGTCGGCGACCTCGCGCATCAGCGCGACGCTGCGTGGATGCGGCTCCCCGGTCTCGCGGTGGACGAACAGCGCGATCGGCACGCCCCAGGTGCGCTGTCGTGAGATGGTCCAGTCCGGACGCCCGGCGACCATGCCGGCGATGCGCGCCTGGCCCCACGCCGGGTACCAGGTCACGCCCTGGATCGCGGCCAGCGCGTCGCGGCGCAGGTGCGCCTGGTCCATCGAAATGAACCACTGCGGGGTCGCGCGGAACACTACCGGCGTGCGGTGCCGCCAGCAGTGCGGGTAGCTGTGGCGGAAGGCGACCCGCGCCAGCAGCGCGCCGATACCGGCCAGCGCGTCGGCGATCGCGGCATTGGCCTTCCAGATGTGTTCGCCCGCAAGCGCGGTGTCACCCAGCGGCGGCGTTGAGGGGAGGTACACGCCGCGGCCGTCGACCGGGTTGAGCTGCGCCGCCGTGTGGCGCGCGACCAGCCCGTACCGCTGGCCGACTACGAAGTCCTCCTGGCCGTGACCGGGCGCCGTGTGCACCGCGCCGGTGCCCTCGTCGTCGGAAACGTGGTCGCCGAGGATCAGCGGGATGTCGCGGTCGTTGTAGAACGGATGCGCGAGCACGGCGTGCTCCAGCGCGGCGCCCTCGACGCGGCCATGCACCTGCACCGCGTCGACGCCGTAGCGCGCCAGTGCGGTTGCGGCCAGCGCCTCGGCCAGGACAAGCCAGCGGCGACGGCCGTCGCGCGTGGGGCCCTCGACCAGCACGTAGCCGATGTCCGCTCCCAGCGTCACCGCCAGCGACGCCGGCAGCGTCCACGGCGTCGTGGTCCAGATCGGTACCGCGACTTCGACATCGTCGGGCACCTGGGCGCCGAACAGCGCGCCCAGCGCGGCGGCATCGCGCGCGGCGTACGCGACGTCGACCGCGAGCGACTCCTTGTCCTGGTATTCGATCTCGGCCTCCGCCAGCGCCGAGCCGCAGTCGAAGCACCAGTACACCGGCTTCACCCCGCGCAGCAGGTGGCCGTTCTCGACCACCTTGGCCAGCGCGCGGATCTCGTCGGCCTCGAAGCGGAAGTCCAGCGTGCGGTACGGCCGCTCCCAGTCGCCGAGCACGCCCAGGCGCTTGAAGTCGCGGCGCTGCACGTCGATCTGCGCGTTGGCGAACTCGCGGCACAGCGCGCGGAACCGCACCGCGTCGAGCTTGCCGCCGACCTTGCCGTGCTTCTTCTCGACAGCGATCTCGATCGGCAGGCCGTGGCAGTCCCAGCCCGGCACGTACGGGGCGTCGAAGCCCGCCAGCGTCTTCGAGCGGACGATGATGTCCTTGAGGATCTTGTTGACCGCATGGCCCAGGTGGATCGCGCCGTTGGCGTACGGCGGACCGTCGTGCAGCACGAACCGCGGCCGGCCCTGCGCGCGCTCCCGCAGCCGGTCGTACAGGCCGTCAGCCTCCCAGCGCGCCAGCGTCTCCGGCTCGCGCCGCGGCAGGTCGCCGCGCATCGGGAACGCGGTCTCGGGCAGGTGGATGGTCGGCTTGTAGCGCTGGCTGTCGTCGTCGGTCACGCGGAGGCTCGCTGGAGTGGTTGCTGTTGCTGCAGGCAGTGCCGCGCTTGCGCGGCATCGCGATCCATCTGCGCGACGAGGGTCGGCAGGTCGGGGTAATTTTCCTCGTCGCGCAGGCGTTCGACGAACTCGACCGAGATCCGGCGGCCGTACAGGTCGCCGTCGAAATCGAACACGTGCGCCTCCAGCAGCGGCTCGACGCCGCCGACCGTGGGCCGCGTGCCGAAGCTCGACACCGACGGCAGCGGCACGTCTGCGATGCCGTGCACCCAGGTGGCATAGATGCCGCGCAGTGCCGCCACCTTGCCGGCGAAGCGCAGGTTCGCGGTGGGATAGCCAAGCGTGCGCCCCAGCTGCCGGCCGCGGACCACGCGGCCGTCGATCGCATACGGCTTGCCGAGCAGCCGGGCCGCGCTGGCGAAGTCCCCGGCAGCGAGCGCCGCGCGGATGCGGGTGCTGGACACGCGCTCGCCGTCGAGTGACACCGGTGCGATCTCGTCGGCGCTGAAGCCCAGCTCGTCGCCGAGGTCACGCAGTGCCTGCAGGTCGCCCGCGCGACGATGGCCGAAGCGGAAACCGGGACCGACGTGGACCTCGCGCGCCGCAAGGCGGTTGACCAGCACGCGCTGCACGAACTCCCGCGGCGACAGCGCCGCCATGCGCGCATCGAACCGCAGCAGTCCCACGAGGTCGGCGCCAATCGCGCGCAGCCCGCAGAATTTCGCCCGCGGTAGCGACAGGCGCGGAGGCGGTGTCGCAGTGGCGAAGAACTCGCGCGGCAGCGGCTCGAAGCTCAGCGCCACCGCGGGCACGCCAGCAAGGCGCGCGCGCGCGACCGCGTGGCGCACCAGCGCTCGATGACCCAGGTGCAGGCCGTCGAAAGCGCCGATGCAGACCACGCTTCCGTGGGGGCAGAGTCGCCCGCCGTCGACGTCGCGGAACAGCCTTTTCATCAGAACCGCCGAGTATAGCGGCGGCGGCCGACCCGGCCGGTCACTGGCGCAGGTCGCGTGGGCGCAGCCCCAGCAGCAGCAGTGCGGCCGCGTATCCCGTGGCGCCACCACCAATGGCCACCAGCAGCCAGCCGATCCGGTGCCAGACGCCGGCAATGGCCGTCCACTCCCCGATCGACGCGCGCAGCAGCAGCACCACGGCCGACATGGCCAGGCTCGCCAGCGCCAGCCGCAGCCAGAAGCGCCCCCAGCCCGGGCCGGGCGCGTGCGTGCCGCCGATGCGTAGCGCGCGCCACAGCAGCCAGGCGTTGACGATCCCCGACAGGCCGGTGGCGAGCGCGATGCCGCCGTGCGCGCCGGGCGTGTCGTGCAGCCATAGCGGCGTGGTGAAGGCGATCGTCAGTCCCACATTGGCCGCCACCGTCCACAGAGCCGCGCGCATCGGCGTCTTCGTGTCCTGGCGCGCAAAGAACGCCGGCGCCAGCACCTTGCTGAGCATGAAGGCGGGGATGCCGATGCTCATCGCGGTCAGGCTGATCGCGGCCATGCGCGTGTCGAACGCGGTGAAGCGGCCGTAGTTGAATACCGTGGCGGTGATCGGTTCGGCCAGCAGCAGCAGGCCGAGCCCCGCGGGGACCCCGGCCAGCAGCGCCATCCGCAGTCCCCAGTCCAGCGACTGGCTGTAGCCGGCGGCATCGGCGGCCGCGTGGCGGCGCGACAGGTGCGGCAGGATCACGGTGCCCAGCGCCACGCCGAACAGTCCCAGCGGGAACTCGATCAGCCGGTCCGAGTAGTACAGCCAGTCCTGGCTGCCGTCGACCAGCAGCGACGCGAATGCCGTGCCCACCAGCAGGTTGACCTGCGCCACCGACGACGAGAACAGGGTCGGCAGCATCAGCCGCCCGACGCGGCGCACGTCGGGGTGCCCGAACCCCAGCCGCAGCCGTGGCCGCAGCCCCAGCCGGCCCAGCGCCGGCCACAGCAGCGCCAGCTGCAGGAAACCCGCGATCAGCACGCCCCATGCCAGCCCGACTGGCGGCACGGCGAAGCGCGGCGCCAGCCAGAACATGGCCGCGATCATGGTCAGGTTGTGCAGCACCGGGGTGAAGGCCGGCAGCGCGAACCGCCCCGTGCTGTTGAGGATGGATGCCGCCAGCGACATCATCGAAATGAAGAGCAGGTACGGGAACGTGATCCGCAGCATCAGCGCGGTCTGCGAGAACTTCTCCGGCTCGTCGAGCGCGCCAGGGGTGAACACGGCGGTGATCGCCGGTGCAAGCAGCACGCCCGCCGCGCACACCACCAGCACCACCGCACACAGCGCGCCAGCCATGCTGTCGATGAAGGATTTCAGCGCCTCGCGGTCGCCGCGCTCGCGGATCTCGTTGAGTACCGGGACGAACGCCATCGCCATCGCGCCTTCGGCGAAGACCCGGCGCAGGAAGTTGGGGATGCGGTAGGCGACGATGAAGGCGCTCATGGCGCCGCCGGTACCGAACAGCGTGGCCTGCAGCATGTCGCGCGCGAAGCCGGCGATCCGCGACAGCAGGGTCATGGCGCTGAACACCGCGGTGGATCGCAGCAGGCCGCGGCCGGGCGCCGCGGCCGCGGGATCCGGAGATACGGCATCCGGAGGCGGGCCGTCACCGCCGGCCGGCGGGCTCGCCGGCGCGCTCAAGCGCATCCCCGCGCCATCGGGACGGAGAAGTGGGCTTTGTTGACCCAAGCCATTGAATCCCCCATACTTTCCGACTCGTCCGCCCGGCCCCTCGCGTCGGTGCCGGCACCACCCATCTTCGTTCCCAGGATCACACCGTGGCCAACATCAAGTCCGCCAAGAAGCGCGCCAAGCAGGCCGTCGTGCGCAACCTGCGCAACAACAGCCAGCGTTCGCAGCTGCGCACCGCCGTCAAGAAGGTGCTGAAGGCGCTCGAGTCCAACGACGCCGCCGGCGCGCAGGAAGCCTTCAACGTCGCGCAGCCGATCCTCGACCGGTTCAGCGCGCGCGGCCTGATCCACCGCAACAAGGCCGCGCGCCACAAGAGCCGCCTGAGTGCCCGCATCAAGGCCCTCAAGGCCGCCTGAGCCATCGCGCCCAGCGCGCGACCGCATCACGCAAAACCCGGCTACGGCCGGGTTTTTCGTTTCAGGCGACGATGGATGCGCGATGGCGGCCACCCGGCCCGCCCTCGCGGAGTCAGCCTGCATCGGGCGCCGCCACCGGCGACGCGGCGGCGTCCGCGGCCTCCGCGGCCTCCGCGTCGCGACGCGCGGTCTCGTCCAGCAGCGCCTGCACCTGCAGCATCACCGCCCGAGTGCCGTCGTGCGCGAGACCCGAGACCACGAACCATGGCGCCTCCCAGGCCAGCGCTTCGACGATCCGGCGAGCATGCGCCTGCGCGTCCTCGCGCGGCAACAGGTCCGCCTTGTTGAGCAGCAGCCAGCGCGGCTTGTCCATCAGGCCGGCGTCGAACTTCGCCAGCTCGCCTTCGATGGCCCGCACCTGGTCCACGGCGTCGCTGCCGTCGAGCGGTTCGATCTCCACCAGGTGCAGCAGCAGCCGGGTACGCTGGATGTGGCGCAGGAACAGCGCGCCCAGCCCGGCACCGTCGGCCGCACCCTCGATCAGGCCGGGGATATCGGCGATCACGAAGCTGCGCGCCGGTTCCACGCTGACCACGCCGAGGTTCGGATACAGCGTGGTGAACGGGTAATCGGCGACCTTCGGCGTCGCCGCCGACACCGCGCGGATCAGCGTCGACTTGCCGGCATTGGGGAATCCCAGCAGGCCGACGTCGGCCAGCAGCTTCAGCTCCAGCTTGAGCGTGCGCTGCTCGCCCTCCTCGCCCGGCGTGGCCTTGCGCGGCGCGCGGGTGATCGAGCTCTTGAAGTGCATGTTGCCCAGCCCGCCCTCTCCGCCGCGCGCCACCAGCAGGCGGTCGCCGTGGCCGGTGAGGTCGCCGATGGTCTCGTCGGTGTCGACGTTGAGGACCAGCGTTCCCACCGGGACCCGGACCACCTGGTCCTCGCCGCCCTTGCCGTACCGCTGCTGGCCCATGCCGTTCTCGCCGCGCTGGGCGCGGAACTGCTTCTGGTGGCGGAAGTCGACCAGCGTGTTGAGGTTCTCGTCGGCTTCGATCCACACGCTGCCGCCCGTCCCGCCGTCGCCGCCATCGGGACCGCCGAGCGGGATGTACTTTTCGCGCCGGAATCCGACGCAGCCGTCGCCGCCGTTGCCGGCGATGACCTGGATTTCCGCTTCGTCGACGAGTTTCATGGTGTTGGACTGCTGCAGGTAGGAGGTGACATGGTTCGCGTCCGGCGGTGGACCGCTGCCAGCGCGAGTCTAACGACGCGCCAGCCGCGCGCGACGATCCGTGGCGCCGGGGACACGCCGGCTGGGCGAAGATGCGGCCCTTTGCGCAACAAAAAACCCCGCCGAAGCGGGGCTTTCCGGACCGATCCGGTGCGCCGGATCAGACTTCAGCCGTCACCACGCTGACGGTGCGGCGCTTCTTGGCGCCCTTGACCGAGAACTCGACCTTGCCGTCGATCAGCGCGAACAGCGTGTGGTCACGCCCGAGCCCCACGCCCATGCCGGGGTGGAACTGCGTGCCGCGCTGGCGGACGATGATGTTGCCGGCGTCGATCGCCTGGCCGCCATAGATCTTGACGCCCAGGTACTTCGGGTTGGAGTCGCGGCCGTTGCGGCTGGAACCTACGCCCTTTTTGTGTGCCATGGCTGCTGCTCCTTACTTCTTGTCGCCACCGGCGATGCCGGTGATCTCGATTTCGGTGTAGTGCTGCCGGTGGCCCATCTGCTTGCGATGGTGCTTGCGGCGGCGGAACTTCACGATGCGCACCTTGTCGGCGCGGCCGTGGGACTTGACGGTGGCCGTGACCAGCGCGCCTTTCAGGGCGTCGCCTAGCTTGATGCCCTCGCCGTCACCGAGCATGAGGATCTGGTCGAACCTGACCTCCCCGCCCGCTTCGGTTTCAAGCTTCTCGACACGGATCGTCTCACCCTGCATCACGCGGTACTGTTTGCCGCCTGTGACCAACACTGCGTACATGACCAGCTTCCTCTGTAGTTATTTTTGGTCGCCTGCGCGCCATCGAGGGCGGACAGGAGCGGAATCGTAGACGATTCAGCAGCTTAGGGTCAACCGTTTACAGGGCCGACGACGCGCCAGCGCAGGCGTCCTTCAGCAGGTCCGCCAGCGGCCGGGCCACGCCAGGCGCCAGGGACAGACAAAATAATCCCATGCGAGCGCGCCGTCGGATTTGTCATATAGAGAGCGCGATGGAGCGCCGTGGACTGCGACAGCGGGACGCAGGGAGATTGCGTTAAACGCCTGTTCAGCCAATGGATGGGTTGCGATGGACTGTGTCGATGGCTTAGGGTCGGGCGAAGAGCGGCAGCCGAGGCTGCTGTTCCGAGAGCAACCGGTTCGCGATCGCGGGTCGGGGTGGACCGCCAGCCCGGCGACCACCGGAACGGTATCCTGAATGCCCGAGCGCCCCTCCGTCGGTGTCCCCTCCCCCGCACCCCCCGCGTGCGAGCCCATCGCGTCAATGCTGGATTGCTGGCATCGCCCCAGTGTCCGGGCGCCGACGGCTCCCCCGTCCATTCGTTCGTCCCTGCCACCGCGCGCGACCGCTGCGCTGCGGGGGCGACATCGCATCCAGTCGGCGGCATCGCCCGTCGGCGGACAACGACCGGCGCGGTTGCAGCGTCCGGCATTCCCTCGAGGAGAGAGATCCACATGATACGAAGCAACAGAAAAACCACCGCCCTGGCGGTTGCGATCGCGGCCGCCATGGTCGCCGCACCGTTTGCCTATTCCGCCGGCAAGTCGGGCGCCGGCGCCAAGCGCGGTGCGCCGGTCGACGTCAGCAAGGTGGCTGGGCAGGACGCGTTCGACAGCTTCATCATCAGCTACCACAAGGGCAGCAAGGCGAGTGCGGCAGCGCACGCGCAGGGCATCGCTGCCGCGGCGCAGGTCGTTGGGGTCAAGATCGAAACGCGAAGCGAACTCGCTACCGGCGCACGCCTCATCGCGACCGACCGCAGGCTCGATCGCGCCGACACCAAGCGGCTGATGCTGGAACTCATGAAAGATCCATCTGTCCGTGCAGTGGAGCCCAACAGCCGGCTCCAGCGGGCGCTGGTTCCCAACGATCCGCTCTACGCGCAGCAGGCCTGGCATTACAAGGACGGCCCCGGCGGCATCAATCTCGAGCCTGCGTGGGACAAGGCGACGGGCGACGGCATCGTGGTCGCGGTGCTCGATACCGGCTCGACTCCGCACGAGGAGTTCGTGGGCCAGACCGTCCCCGGCTACGACTTCATCACGGATATCGCGACCGCCCGCGACGGCGATGGCAGGGATGACGATCCCAACGACGAGGGCGACTGGCACGCAGGCGAGTGCAACATCTTCGGTATTCCGGATGACAGCAGCTGGCACGGTACCCATGTTGCCGGGACGGTGGCGGCGGCCACCGACAACAATGTCGGTGTCGCCGGCGTGGCGTTCGACGCCAAGGTCCAGCACGTACGCGCGCTGGGCAAATGCGGTGGCACGCTGGCCGATGTCGCCGACGCGATGATCTGGGCGTCCGGCGGAAGCGTGCCAGGCGTGCCGGCCAACCAGAACCCGGCGGAAATCATCAACATGAGCCTCGGAGGTGGCGGCAGTTGCGCAGCGGTGCTCCAGGATGCCGTCGACATCGCGCTTGCCAACGGCGCGACGATCATTGTTGCGGCGGGCAACTCCGGGGGTCCCGTAGCGAACTTCCAGCCTGCGAGCTGCGCTGGGGTCATTGCGGTCGGCGCCACAACCCCCACGGGCACGCTTGCCGGCTACTCCAACTTCGGACCCGGGGTGAGTGTCTCGGCACCAGGCGGAACCAGTGCGGCCCCGGCGGCCGACAACGTCCTGTCGACGCTCAACGCCGGGTTGACGGTGCAGGGTGATGATGCCTACGCCTTCTACGCCGGCACCTCGATGGCCGCACCCCACGTGGCGGGCGTCGCGGCGCTGATGCAATCGGTGGCAGAGACGCCGCTGACACCGGCGCAGGTGAAGACCATTCTTGAAAACACCGCGTTCGCGGCCAATGGGCGGGTTTCCAACTGCACCGGGGCACGACTGTGCGGGGCTGGCATCATCGACGCCAAGCTTGCGGTGGATGTGGCTGCGGGTGACGTGCCCCTCCCGCCCGCCCCGCCGCCGCCGCCGCCGCCGCCGCCGCCGAC
>LXQJ01000051.1:50957-56771 GCA_001683895.1 Luteimonas sp. ANT-B3E
CGAGAACGGTGTGACCATCAGCAACATCACCCTGCCTCAGGGCGAGGAGGCGTTCTACGAGATCGATATCCCCGATCGCGCCACGAACGTGACCTTCACCATGGCGGGTGGTACCGGCGACGCCGATCTGTACGTGCAATACAACGCGCTCCCTACCGATACGCTGTGGCAGTGCCGGCCGTTCTCGTTCGGCAACAACGAGGTCTGCAGTTTCGATAATCCTGCACAGGGCAAGTGGTTCGCCCGCATCAAGGCGTTCAGCGCCGCATCGGGCGTATCGCTGACGGCGACGTTCACCGTCAGGAGCGTGGACGCGCCAGATGATCTGGCGGCCAGCATCGTGTTCCCGCTCAAGCGCCATGCAACCCGCGTGCCGCTCAGCTGGACCGGCGGTACGGCGCCCCGGGTCGATATCCTGTTCAACGGTTTCGTCGTGGCCAACGTGCTAAACACCGGCAGGTTCACCCACACCTTCACCCGCCGCGGCAGCGGCACGGTCACCTATCAGGTGTGCAACGCGAACACGGTGGACTGCTCCAAGGAGATCCGCGTGGCGTACACCTCACGTCCCTGAGGCTCCGCAGAGTGGAATGACTTTTTTTGGGCCCGGGTTTCCGGGCCCATTTTTTTTCCGGCGCGGCGGCTATCGCGGAGGCGGCAAGGGACCTGCAAGGTGCCAACGGGCAAGCGAACGGGCCACAGCCATGCGGACACCAAGCTGGTGATCGGCACATTTGCCCCCACCTCACAGGCTCGGTAGCCTGACAGGCTGCCTCCCGCCTCCCCCGCAGGCCTCCCCCCGGACCCCTCCCGATGGCGATGGATTTCATCCGCTTACGCGGCGCACGCACCCACAACCTCAAGAACATCGACCTCGACCTGCCGCGCGACAAGCTGATCGTGATCACCGGCCTGTCCGGGTCCGGCAAGTCGTCGCTGGCGTTCGACACCATCTACGCCGAAGGCCAGCGCCGCTACGTCGAGTCGCTGTCGGCCTATGCGCGCCAGTTCCTGAGCGTGATGGAAAAGCCCGACATCGACCACATCGAGGGCCTCTCGCCCGCGATCTCGATCGAGCAGAAGTCGACATCGCACAACCCCCGCTCCACCGTCGGCACGATCACCGAGATCTACGACTACCTGCGCCTGCTGTACGCGCGCGTCGGCCAGCCGCGCTGCCCCGAGCACCAGTATCCGCTGGAGGCGCAGACCGTCAGCCAGATGGTCGACACGGTCCTGGCGCTGGGGAAGGCGCCCGAGACCCGCGAGCAGCGCTGGATGCTGCTGGCGCCGGTGGTGCGCGAGCGCAAGGGCGAGCATGCGCAGATCTTCGACCAGCTCAGGGCGCAGGGCTACGTCCGCGTGCGCGTCGACGGCGTGCTGCACGAGATCGACGCGGTGCCGCCGCTGGCGCTGCGCCAGAAGCACAGCATCGACGCGGTCATCGACCGCTTCAAGGTGCGCGAGGACATGCAGCAGCGGCTGGCGGAGTCGTTCGAGACCTCGCTCAAGCTCGGCGAGGGCATGGCGTCGGTGCAGTCGATCGACGACGCGAACGCGGCGCCGATGCTGTTCTCGTCGAAGTACAGCTGCCCGGTCTGCGACTATTCGCTGCCGGAGCTGGAGCCGCGGCTGTTCTCGTTCAACTCGCCGGTCGGCGCCTGCCCCACCTGCGACGGCCTCGGCGTCAGCCAGTTCTTCGATCCCGACCGCGTCGTCGTCCACCCCGAGCTGTCGCTGGCCGCGGGCGCGGTGCGCGGCTGGGATCGCCGCAACGGGTATTACTTCCAGCTGATCGCCTCGCTGGCCAAGCACTACGGCTTCAAGGTCGACACGCCCTGGCAGGACCTGGAGGACGGCGCGCGCCAGGCGGTGCTGCACGGCAGCGGCAACGACACGGTCAACTTCAGCTACCTCACCGATGCTGGCGGACGCACACAGCGCAAGCACCGGTTCGAGGGCATCGTGCCCAACCTCGAGCGGCGCTACCGCGAGACCGAATCGTCGGCGGTGCGAGAGGAACTGTCGAAGTACATCAGCGACCAGCCCTGCCCCGAGTGCGCCGGCGCCCGCCTCAACCGTTCCGCGCGCAACGTGTTCGTCGCCGACCGGCCGATGCAGTCGCTGGTGGTGCTGCCGATCGACGAGGCGCTGCGCTTCTTCGGCGGGATGCAGCTGCCCGGCTGGCGCGGCGAGATCGCCGCGCGCATCGTCAAGGAGATCCGCGAGCGGCTCACCTTCCTGGTCGACGTCGGCCTGGACTACCTGACCCTGGAGCGCAAGGCCGACACGCTGTCGGGCGGCGAGGCGCAGCGCATCCGGCTGGCCTCGCAGATCGGCGCCGGCCTGGTCGGCGTGATGTACGTGCTCGACGAGCCGTCGATCGGCCTGCACCAGCGCGACAACGAGCGCCTGCTGGCGACACTGACCCGGCTGCGCGACATCGGCAACACGGTCATCGTGGTCGAGCACGACGAGGACGCGATCCGGCTCGCCGACCACATCGTCGACATCGGCCCGGGCGCAGGCGTACACGGTGGCGAGGTCGTGGCCCAGGGCAGCTACGAAGACGTGCTCAAGGCGCCACGGTCGCTCACCGGACAGTATCTCAGCGGCAAGCGCCGCATCGAGGTGCCGACGAGGCGCCACGAGGCCAACCCGAAGCTGCTGGTGCACCTGCGCGGCGCGACCGGCAACAACCTGAAGAACGTCGACCTGACTATCCCCACCGGGCTGTTCACCGCGGTCACCGGGGTATCGGGCTCGGGCAAGTCGACCCTGATCAACGACACGCTGTACGCACTCGCGGCCAACGAGATCAACGGCGCGTCGCACAAGGCGGCGCCGTTCCGCGAGGTCAAGGGGCTGGACCTGTTCGACAAGGTGGTCGACATCGACCAGTCGCCGATCGGGCGCACCCCGCGCTCCAACCCGGCCACCTACACCGGTCTGTTCACGCCGCTGCGCGAGATCTTCGCGCAGGTGCCGGAGTCGCGCGCGCGCGGCTATTCGCCGGGGCGCTTCAGCTTCAACGTGCGCGGCGGCCGCTGCGAGGCCTGCCAGGGCGACGGCCTGATCAAGGTCGAGATGCACTTCCTGCCCGACGTCTACGTGCCATGCGACGTCTGCCACGGAAAGCGCTACAACCGCGAGACGCTGGAGATCCTCTACAAGGGCCACAGCATCCACGACGTGCTCGCGATGACGGTCGAGGACGCGCTGGAGCTGTTCCGGCCGGTGCCTTCGATCGCGCGCAGGCTCGAGACGCTGTCCGACGTCGGCCTCAACTACATCAAGCTCGGCCAGTCGGCGACCACGCTGTCGGGCGGGGAGGCGCAGCGCGTGAAGCTGTCCAAGGAGCTGTCGCGACGCGACACCGGGCGCACGCTGTACATCCTCGACGAGCCCACGACAGGCCTGCATTTCCACGACATCGAGCACCTGCTGGCGGTCCTGCACAAGCTGCGCGACGACGGCAACACCGTGGTCGTGATCGAGCACAACCTCGACGTCATCAAGACCGCTGACTGGGTGATCGACCTGGGGCCCGACGGTGGCCACCGTGGCGGCCAGATCATCGCCGAGGGCACGCCCGAAGAGGTCGCGCGGATGCCGCAGTCGCATACCGGGCGGTTCCTGGCGAAGACGCTCGAAGCCGCCGGCAAACCCACGCGCGGGCGCGGGAAGAAGGCGGCATGAGCCGCATCGACGACGCGCCCGCCGGAGACGCCGCGCTGCTGCTGTACCGACTGCCGATGACGGTCCGCTGGCGCGACCTCGACGCCTTCAACCACGTCAACAACGCCAACTTCATGACCTACCTGGAGGAAGCACGCATCCGCTGGTTCGAGACGCTCGACGGTCCCTGGGTCGACGACGCGTTCGCGCCGCTGCTGGCGGCGGTGCAGATGCAGTACCGGCAGCCGATACCGTACCCGGCGGACGTGGTGGTCGAGCTGATGGCAGGGCGCGTCGGCACGACCAGCCTCACGCTGGAGCACCGCATCCGCGGCGGCGACGGCGTGGCCACGTATGCCGACGGGCATTCGGTCCTGGTCTGGATCGACCGCGTCAGCGGCCGCCCAGCGCCGCTGCCCGAGGCTGTCCGAGCAGCGGCATCGGACGTTCGGACCCCAGCCCGGAGCTGAGCCACGCTGCCGCGTGGGGGAGCCCGCGGAGACGGGCGACCATCGCTGGCGACGTCCGTCCTTCCACAATGGGAACGCGCCTTATGATGGCCGGCCATCCCTCGTGGACCAGCGCCGCATGAGCAGCCCGATCGAGATTTCCGACGTCGACGCGATCCGCGAGATCCGCTTGGCCCGCCCGCCGGTCAATGCGCTCGACACGAGGCTGTGCACCGCGATCGCCGATGCCGTGCGCGATGCCGCGGCATCCGGCGCCACAGGCATCGTGCTGGCGGGTGGGCCCAAGGTGTTCTCCGGCGGCATGGACGTGCCGCACCTGCTCGGGCTGTCCGACCGCGACGCGCTGCGCGCCGCCTGGGAAGCGTTCTTCGATGCCGCGCGCGCGCTCGCCGGATCGCCGGTGCCGGTGGTGGCGGCCATCGCCGGGCATGCGCCGGCCGGCGGCTGCGTGCTGGCACTGTGCTGCGATTACCGGGTGATGGCGCTGGGCCCGTTCCGCATCGGCCTCAACGAGACACAGGTCGGCCTGGCGGCGCCGGAGGGCATCCAGCACCTGCTGCGCCGCGTCGTCGGTCCGCATCGCGCGGAGCGGCTGCTGGTGTCCGGGACGCTGCTGGAGTCCGCAGAGGCGCTGGCCCTGGGCCTCGTCGACGAGCTCATCGACCTCGAACACGTGGGCGCGCGCGCGCGCGCGTGGCTGCAGGAGCTCCTGCGCCTGCCGCGCGCACCGGTGCTGCGCACGCGCGCGATCGCGCGCGAGGACCTCATCGCGGCGCTGGCGCCCGGGCGGCTGCAGCTCGATACGTTCCTCGACGCGTGGCTCGACGCCGACACCCAGGCCGGGCTGCATGCGCTGGTGGCGCGCCTGAAAAAGTGATCGCGGGTGGCATCGCGCACACGACTCGCGCTGTGCGCGCGCAGCAAGGGACCGGCCCTCGCCCCAACCCGACAGGGGTGCGCCGTCGGCATCGACGGCCGCCGTCGCCTCAGTCGCCGACCGCCACCGGATGCGTCGGATCCTCGATCCAGCCGCTCCACGAGCCAGCGTACAGGCGAGCGCCGTCGCGGCCCGCGTGCGCCATCGCCACCAGGTGGTGGCAGGCGGTGACCCCGGAACCGCACATCAGCACCACGTCGGACGGCGGACGCCCCGCCAGCAGCGCGTCGAATTCCCATGCCAGCGTCTTCGCCGGCTTGAATCGACCGTCGGCGAGGTTGGCACTGTAGGGACGGCTGGTCGCCCCGGGCACGTGGCCGGCGACACGGTCGATCGGCTCGACGTCGCCGCGGTAGCGCTCCGTCGCGCGCGCGTCCAGCAGCAGGCCACCCGACGCCACGTGGGCAGCGACGCCAGCGGCGTCGATCAGCCGCGCGGCGTCCCACGCGGCGTCCGCCCCCCGTGACGTGCCCGGCGACAACGCCGATCGCGCGAGCGCCGCCGGCGCCGGCAGCGGGATGGCGTCGACGACACCATCCTCTGCGGTCCAGCTCGCCCAACCGCCGTCGAGCACCGCGACCCGAGGGTGGCCGAGGCAGCGCAGCAGCCACCAGGCGCGCGCCGCAAACGCGCCGTCGCCGTCGTCGTAGGCCACGACAGGGGTGTCCGGGCCGATACCCCAGGCCCGCAGGCGGGCGGCGAACGCCGGCGCCGCGGGCCAGGGGTGGC
>LXQJ01000051.1:56916-94281 GCA_001683895.1 Luteimonas sp. ANT-B3E
CGCCTGCGCATGCGCCGCGGCGCCGCGCGCCGGGTCCGCCAGCGCGTGGCGCGCATCGATCAGCACGAGCCCGGCGTCGCGATCGGCAATCCGACCGCGCAGCCATGCCGGCGACACCAGCGCGGCGAGGTCGGCGCTGCTCATGCGATCCCCGCGATGCGCTCGCGCAGGTTGAACAGGATCGACGCGGTCGCGCCCCAGATGCGCTGGGTCGGCGCGGCGGCGTGGCGGCGGAACTCGAGCACGTGGCGCCGACGGCCACCAATGTCGATCGCGGTCCGCAGCAGGTTCTCCGGCGCCATCAGCCAGGCCAGTGGCAACTCGAACACTGCGGCCACTTCGCCCGGCTGCGGCTGTGGCTGGAATGCCGGCGAGATCCACGCGACCACCGGCAGCACCCTGAAGCCGGTGATGGTATGCAGCGGGTCGAGGAATCCCAGCGGACGGGCGTCGTTGGCCTCGAGCCCGATTTCCTCCCGCGCCTCGCGCAGCGCGGCTTCGGTGGGCCCCGCGTCGCCCGCGTCGATGCGACCACCGGGGAAGCTGACCTGGCCGCCGTGTTGACGCAGGCCGTCGGTCCGCCGGGTCAGCAGCACGTGGATGTCGCCGCGGCGGACCAGCGGCACCAGCACCGCCGCGTCGCGCGTGCCGCTTCCCTCGTCCAGCAGCCCCTCGAGCTCGGCAGCGTTCCATGCCGCTCCCGCGGGCACGCGGTCCAGCGCGTGCAACGCCTCGCGCAGCCCCGGTATCAGCGGCCCGCAGGCGCCTGGTGTCACTCCAGCCGCGCCTCGCGCGCGGGCAGCACCACGTCCATCGCGTGCACGCGCTCGGCATCGGACAGCGTCGTCCACGTCGCAATCTCCCCCGACGTGCGGAAGCAGCCGTGGCACATGCCCGCCGCGTCCAGCGTGCACACGCCGATGCACGGACTCAGCATCGGCGGCAGCAGTTGCGTCATTGCGTACTCCTCGGAAGAACGGGCGGGACGCGCGGGCAAAAAAAATCGCGCCGGCGTGGGCCGGCACGATCGATCCTCCGGCGCGCCCGACGGCGGCGCCGCGGGCGGGACGACCGCGCGGAACGCGCCGTCGCGGGGCTACCGGACGCTGACCAGCGTGACGTCGAACACCACCGCCTGGTTGGCCATCCGGCCGGCTTCCATCGTGCTGCCATAGGCCTTGTCGCCAGGCAGCACCACTTCCCAGCGCGAGCCGGCAGGCATCTGCGTGAGCGCCTCGCGCAGGCCGACCAGCGGGATCTGGCTCACCTTCAGGCTCACCGGGCCGGCGGGCTGGCCCTGCTGCGCCTGGCTGGTGTCGACCAGCACGGTGCCGTCGGGCAGCGTGCCCTTGTACTGCAGCTGGACGTCGCTGGCCTGGCTCGGCTTGGCGCCGGTGCCGGTCTGGACGATGCGATACTGCACGCCGCTCGGCAGCGTCTGCACGCCGCTCTTGCCGCGGTTCTGGGCCAGGAAAGCATCGCTCTGGGTCTTGTTCTCACTTGCCAGGCGGGTGAACTCGGCCTGCATCTTCGCCTGCTGGCGCTTCTGCATGTTCTCCACCGCGACCCGCAGCTGGTCGACGGGCACGCCCGGCTCCCGCTTGCCATAGCCGTCCTGGACCGCCTTGACCACGGTCGCGACGTCGATCGCCTCGCCGCTGTCGGCCAGGTTGCGGCCCAGGTCGTAGCCGAGCGCATAGCTCAGCTTGCCCTTCTCGGATGTCATGTCCTGCGCCATGGCGACACCGGCGGACAGGGTCAGCGCCGCAACGGCGGCGGCAAGCAAACGCAACTTCATTCGGTGACTCTCCAAGATGGGTCCGTGGGGTGGTCCGTGGGGTCCGTCACGCATCCGGGGCCGGCTGGGGCGCTCCGGGAGGACGCGGTAGGATACCGGCCGCCGGGCTTAACCGCCACTGACGACAGCATCTCCGACCCTGTACCGGGGCCGGAGTTCCCGCCGTTGATTCCTGCCGCCGGAGGCACCTCGCATGACCTTCCCACACCTGCTGATCGAGGACCTCGACGGCATCCGCCTGGTGTCCGTCGATCGTCCTGACAAGCTGAACGCGCTCGACGAAGCGACGTTGCGTTCGCTGCATTCCGCCTTCGACGCTGCTGCCGACCACGACGGCGTCCGCGTCTTGGTGTTGACAGGCAGCGGACCAAAAGCCTTCGTGGCAGGTGCCGACATCGCCGGGATGGCGGCCCTGTCGCCTGCCCGCGCGCGCGACTTCTCGCTGCTCGGACAGCGCATGATGCGGCGCATCGAACGCATGCCCAAGCCGGTCATCGCCATGATCAACGGCTTCGCGTTGGGCGGCGGCCTGGAGCTCGCGATGTGCTGCCATCTGCGGATCGCCGCCGATGGCGCGAAACTCGGGCTGCCCGAGGTGACGCTGGGGCTGGTGCCCGGTTTCGGCGGCAGCCAGCGCCTGCTGCGGCTGGCCGGCCGCGCCGCCGCGCTCGAGCTCACGCTGCTCGGCGCGCCGGTCGATGCGCAGCGTGCACTGGCGTTGGGGATCGTCAACCGCGTGGTGCCTGCGGCCGAGCTGCGCGAGGCCACGCTGGCGCTCGCCGCCCAGCTTGCGGCCCAGGCGCCGCTGGCGATGCGCGGCATCCTCGATGCGATCCAGGTCGGCGCCGGACTGCCGCTCGACGACGCGCTGGAGTACGAGAGCGCGCAGTTCGGGCTGGTGTTCTCGACAGAGGATGCGCGCGAGGGGATGTCAGCCTTCCTGGCCCGCCGCAAGCCGGTGTTCGCCAACCGGTGACGGCGGGCGACACGCCGCCGGTGGCACTTTCAGCAGACGCGTACGCCGCGTGGTGCGCGCAGCTGCAGCGTCTGCTGGCGGTCGATGACGTCGACGGCGCCCTCGCGGCCGGGCTGATGCGGTTCCCGGCCGCCACCCCAGCATCCACCGCGTCATCGATCCAGCCAGCCGATGCGGAAGCAGCGGCGATGGCAGCGGTCGCCGACGCACGATACAGACTGCAACAGGCTTGGGCGGCGCGCGACCGCTATCGCGCGCGTGCGGCGCGGTTGCTCCGGCGCGAGACCGCCCGGGCGCAGCGGCGAGGCCAGCCGATGCCGCCGGCCTTGGATTCCTCGGACGCACCGGCGGACGGCGGGCAGCCCGCGACCGGGGGGTCGCAAGCGGCCATGGCGTCGCCGACGCTCCCGCCCGCAGCCGCTGCGGCACTCGCACGCGCCAAGGCCCGCGCAGCGGGCCTGACGTGAACGGGCCGCGCGCGCCCGACCCGAACCCCGAACGCAGCGTGCGTCGCCGGATCCTGCGTCCGGTCGAGGTGGAGGCGTTGTTCGCACGCCTGCAGGCAGGCAATCCGCGTCCGGTGACCGAACTCGTCTACCACACCCCCTTCCAGCTGCTGGTCGCCGTCGTGCTGTCCGCCCAGTCGACGGACGTCGGCGTCAACCGCGCCACGCGGCGGCTGTTCCATGAGGCGGCCACGCCGCAGGCGACGGTGGCGCTGGGCGTGGACGGCGTGAAGCCGCTGATCGCCACCATCGGCCTGTACAACGCCAAGGCCGCCAACGTGGTGGCGCTATCGCAGCAGCTGCTGGACCTGCACTGCGGGGAAGTGCCGCGCGACCGCGACGCGCTGCAAGCGCTGCCTGGCGTCGGCCGCAA
This sequence comes from Luteimonas sp. ANT-B3E, assembly GCA_001683895.1. GTDB lineage: Bacteria > Pseudomonadota > Gammaproteobacteria > Xanthomonadales > Xanthomonadaceae > Luteimonas. Next base: position 60,570 of record LXQJ01000051.1, read on the forward strand.
GACCGCCAACGTCGTGCTCAACACCGCGTTCGGTGAGGCGACCATTGCGGTCGACACCCACATCTTCCGGGTCGCCAACCGTACCGGCCTCGCGCCCGGCCATGATGTCCGCGCGGTCGAGGACCGCCTGCTGCGCGTGGTGCCAGCGCGATTCCGCCTCAACGCCCACCACTGGCTGATCCTGCACGGACGCTACGTGTGCAAGGCGCGGCGCCCCGATTGCCCCGACTGCGTGCTGCGCGACCTCTGCCTCTACCGCGACAAGACGCCGGGCTGATCGCCAGGCGTCTCGCGGACGCGCCTCAGCGGTCGCCGAGCGCCAGCGGCCTGGTCAGGCGGACGGCAGGTTCGATCGCGAGCACGGTCTGGCTGGAGAAGCGCTGCGCGTCCGGACCGGTCCAGGCGCAGTCGCCGGTATCGGCCTGCGGACCGAGGTAGCACACCGGCCACAGCATCGTGGCCGCCACCGCCTGACCGCCGATGGTCTCCGGCGAGAACGACCAGTCGCGGGCCGCGCGCATCGCCGCCGCCGCCATCGGCCGCGACACGCTGCCGTGGACATCGTGGACCTCCGCGGCGCCGACGCTGCCATCCGCCGCGATCGCCAGCCGCAGCACCACGGTCCCGTGCCGGCTGGCCAACTGGTCACGGACCGGGTACTCCGGCATGCCGAGCTGCGCGGGCGCGGGGCCGGTGGTCGCCGACACGACGCCGTCGAGGTCGTCGACGACGACGCGCAGGTAGCTCGTGCGGGCGACGGGCGCGGCGCCCGGGGCGCGACCGGCGAACACCCAGCCGCGGACGTCCTGCTCGAGCGCGCGGCTGGTGTCGTCCGGCGTGAAGCCGTGCGGCGAGAGGGTCTGCAGGCGGCCATCCCCGTCGAGCGAGATGGCGAAGGTGTAGACGCGCTGCGCCGGCGAGGCCGACGCGGCCGCAGAAGCGAGCGCGACGACCATGGTGGCGGCGATGAGGGAAAGGCGCATGGCGGACTCCGGTGGCTAGCACAAGGGAATGACAGCCGCATGACACTCCCTGCAGAAACTGCTTGGGTTACAGGCGTATGACATCGACCCCTGCAGCCGACGTGCGGGGTCCAGTTACAGACGAACGGCCCTATTGCGACCATCAGCACACCCTCAATGCGTCGTGGCGCGTGCCGTGGCCTCCGCTACGGTGACGTCGGCCATCGCCACCGCCCGACGCTCGGAGTAGCGCGCGATCAGCTGCTGCGCGTGCGGACGCAGCAGCCGCGTGAAGCGGACCAGCTCTTCCATGACGTCGACGATCCGGTCGTAGTACGGCGAAGGCCGCATCCGCCCCGCCTGGTCGAATTCCTGCCATGCCTTGGCCACGCTCGACTGGTTGGGGATGTTCACCATGCGCATCCAGCGGCCGAGCAGGCGCAGTGTGTTGACCGCGTTGAACGACTGCGAGCCGCCCGACACCTGCATCACCGCCAGCGTGCGGCCCTGCGTCGGGCGCACGCCCCGGTGCTCCAGCGGCAGGTGGTCCACCTGCGCCTTGAGCACGGCGCTGACCTGGCCATGCCGCTCCGGGCTGCACCACACCTGCCCCTCCGACCACAGCGACAGCGCGCGCAGCTCGGCCACAGCGGGATGGTCGTCTCCGGCCACCTGGTCAGGCAGCGGCAGGTCGGACGGATCGAAGATGCGCGGTTCGGCGCCCATCAGCCGCAGCAGGCGCGCCGCTTCCTCGACCACCAGGCGCGAATACGAACGCTCGCGCAACGAGCCGTACAGCAACAGGATGCGCGGCGGGTGGCCTTCGCCCGCGTGCAGGAGGTCGCCCGCGATGCAGGCGCGGTCCAGCGCGGGCAGATGGTCGGGATCCGACAGCGTGCGCAGGCGCTTGAAAGGTGCTTCGCGCGCGATGTCTGCGGCGGCGGCCGTATCGGCGTCGGGGTCGGCACCGCTCACGTCCCTGCCCCGCGGGCCGACTCCGGCGCTGCCGCATCGCCCGGGACGGTGCCGTCGGCATCGATGCCATCAGGGAAGTACCGCCTTCCCAGCCACAGTGCCACGTGCACCAGCGCGATCAGCACCGGCACCTCCACCAGCGGCCCGATCACAGTCGCGAACGCCACCGGCGATGCCAGCCCGAACGCCGCGATCGCCACCGCGATCGCCAGCTCGAAGTTGTTGCTGGCCGCCGTGAACGCCAGCGCGGTCGTGCGCGGGTAGCCTGCACGCGCCCAGCGCCCCATCGCGAAACTGACGACGAACATCACCACGAAGTAGATGGCCAACGGCAGCGCGATGCGCAGCGCGTCCAGCGGCAGCCGCAGCACGTCGGCGCCCTTCAGGCTGAACATGGCCGCGATGGTGAACAGCAGCGCGACCAGCGTCAGCGGCGAGATCCTTGGCAGGAACACCTGCGTGTACCAGGCGTCGCCGCGGCGCGCGCGCAGGATGCGCCGCGTCAGGTAGCCGGCCAGGAACGGAACACCGAGATACAGCAGCACCGCGCGGGTGATGGTCCAGAACCCGACGTCGACCACGCTGCCGGCCAGCCCGAACAGCGGCGGCAGGAACGACAGGAAGAACCACGCGTACGCGCCGAAGAACAGGATCTGGAAGATCGAGTTGAACGCGACCAGCCCGGCGACGTACTCGCTGTCGCCGCGCGCGAGCTGGTTCCAGACCAGCACCATCGCGATGCAGCGCGCCAGCCCGATCAGGATCAGCCCGGTCATGTACTCTGGCTGGTCGCGCAGGAACAGCACCGCCAGCGAGAACATCAGCACCGGCCCGATCACCCAGTTCTGCAGCAGCGACAGCAGCAGCACGCGCCGGTCCGCGAACACCCGAGGCAGTGCTTCGTAGCGCACGCGTGCCAGCGGCGGATACATCATCACCACCAGGCCGATTGCGATCGGCAGGTTGGTCCCGCCCACCGACAGCGATTCGACCGCCTGCGGAAAGCCGTCGATGTTCGTGCCGAGCGCCACGCCGACCGCCATCGCGGCGAAGATCCACAGCGTCAGGTAGCGGTCGAGGAACGACAGCCGGCGCGGCGCCGTGGCGACAGTCGGAGCTCCGGCAGCCACCTCAGTCGATCCGCCGGCCGTCGGCGTCGACCACCCGCTCGCCGTCCTCCTTCGCGAACGCGCCCCGCTGCGGCGCTGGCAACAGGTCCAGCACGCGTTCGGACGGCCGGCACAGAGCGACGCGCACGGGCGACACGACGATCGGCCGGTTGATCAGCAGCGGCGTAGCCGCCATGGCGTCGAGCAGCGCGTCGTCGTCGAGTGCCGGGTCGTCGAGTCCAAGCTCGGCATACGGCGTGCCTTTTTCTCGCAGCAGCTCCCGCGGCGCGATACCCATGCGCGCCACCAGCGATGCCAGCAGTGCCCGTGACGGCGGCGACGCCAGGTACTCCACGACATGTGGTTCGATGCCCGCGTTGCGGATCATCGCCAGCACGTTGCGCGACGTGCCGCACGCGGGGTTGTGATAGATCACGATGTCGACGGATGCGTTCATGGACGGGTGCTCTGCATGGATGACAGGCGCTCGCGCCGTGTCGGTAGACGTGGCGCGCAGGCCGCGGCGGCGCCGCCGCAGCAGTTCTCGGTGAGGTAGTCGACCAGCCCGCGCATGGCGTCGAATGCGGCGCGGTACACGATGCTGCGACCTGCCGGCTCGGCGACGATCAGGCCGGCGTGGGCCAGCGCCTTGAGGTGGAACGACAGCGTCGATGCGCCCAGGTCGAGACGCGCGGCGATGTCCGCCGGGCAGGCACCGTCCGGCCCGGCCTGGACGAGGAACCGGAACACCGCGAGGCGGGACGGCTGGGCCAGTGCGGACAGGCGGGCAACGGCAAGATCGGGCTTCATGATTCGATGTTAATCGAAATATCGAAGTATTGTCGATCGGCAAGGCTCAGGCAGGCAGCGGCGACCGGATGCAGTGACCGCATCAACGGCTCTTGCAACCGCGACGGCAAGCGCAGCGGGGACGCCAGCGCCATCGAACCTGGCACCGCCCCCGGCGTCATCGGTCCCACGCCTCAGACGTGCGGCGCCTCGCGTAGCCATTTGGTCGCCACCCACTTCTCGCCTGCCAAGACCGGCGCGCCGCCGTGCAGCGTCCGGGTCATCTCGTGCGGGCGGTCGTAGCTGAAGAACACCGCGTTGCCCTTCACCGGCGCGACCTCAAACTGCACGTCCGGGAACGTGGTCGCGCCGCCGCTCTCGGGCGTGTTGAGGTACATCACCAGCGAGGCAACGCGCTGGCCACCGCGCGACAGCGCCACGTGTGCGCCGGGACGCGCGGGGTCGAAATAGTCGTGGTGCGGCTTGTACTGCGCACCCACCCCGTAGCGCAGCAGCTGCAGGCCTTCGCCGTGGTCCAGCGGCCAGTCGAGCAGCGCCGCGATCCGCGACTCGATCGCCGCGCAAAGGGCGTTCTCGCCGCGATCGAAGAACATGCCCTCGCTGGTCCGCGCGTCGTGCGGTTCGTCGGCGCCGGTGTCGGGGTTGAATGTCGGCGACCGCGTGATCCGCTCCCGACCCATCGCCACCAGTGCATCGCACTCCGCAGCCGACAGCAGGCCGCCGAAGACCACGACATGCGGATGGCGCATCTGCGCCAGCACCTGCACCTCGCGGTCGGGAGTCGGCAGCAGCGCCGGGCCGTTGGGAGCGGTTGGCGCCGGGACGCGCCGCGATTCCGGCAGGCCATGGTTGCGGGCATGCTCGGCGAGATACGCGCGCACCGTCTCCTCTACCGCGTCCATCGCCGCCTCTCGCTGCCAGCCGCGGGCGCACATGGCGTCGATCACGTCGTCAGGCTGCGCGCCGCCGCGCACCTCACCGACGATCCAGCTCGCAGCCTCCACGTCGACCGACGGGAGCGCATCCGGTTCTTGCTCATGGTCGTGATCCATCGCGCGACTAGGCGCGTAGTTCGTGTCAATCGTGTGACAAGCCACATCGCTCGGCGGCCATCGGCCACTGCCAGCCTGGCCCGCAGATCGGCCTGCACCTCTTGGCGACAGACAGTTCGGAAACCGCAAGAAAGCTGTCACACATCGACCCTATAACGTTTTCCCAACAACGCGTCGGGGAGCCGCCGATCCGTGTCGCCGCCATCGGCGCACGCGGGAGCGGCCCTTTTCTCGCGCAGCCCACCACCCTTTCGACCGGAGACCCCCGATGTCCATGCGCAACAGTTCCAAGTCCCTGCTGATGACCTTCGGCGCCGTGATGGCACTGAGCGCCTGCGGTGGCGGTGCCGACCGCGTCGCTTCGCCGGGCGAGGGTGGCTTCGCACCGCCGCCGCCGCCGACCGCGCCGCCGCCGACCACCCCGCCACCGCCGCCGCCGACCGTCGGTCCGCCCGCCGACTGCCCCACCGGCTTCGTCAACGGCGGCCTGGAAGCCAACAACACCCTGCGCGTGTGCCGCCTGCCGTCCGACATCATTGGCAGCCTGCTGGTCCCCAACCGTTCGTTGACCGTGTACTCGATCTCCGGCCGCGTCAACGTCGGCCAGGACCGCGGCGGCGACGCGCAGGCCCCGGCCGTCGGCACCGCCTCGGGCACGCTCACCATCGAGCCCGGCGTGCGCCTGTTTGGCGCGTCCGGCAACGACTTCATCGTCGTCAACCGCGGTTCGCAGATGATCGCCGACGGCACCGCGACGCAGCCAATCGTGTTCACCAGCGCGGACAGCATCCGCGGCTTGACCAACATCGATTCCATCGGCCAGTGGGGCGGCGTGGTGCTGCTGGGCCGCGCGCCGATCAGCGCCTGCCCCACCGTCAACATCGCCCCGGGCACGGCCGCGTGTCAGGCGCAGGTCGAGGGCACCAACGCGTTCTACGGCGGCAATTCGGCCACCGACAACAGTGGCCGCTATCGCTACATGCGCGTGCAGCACTCCGGCTTCCAGGTCCTGCCCAACGTCGAGCTGAACGGCATCACCCTGGCTGGGCTCGGCAGCGGCACCGTGTTCGAGTACGTGCAGGTGCACAACAGCTCCGATGACGGCTTCGAGTGGTTCGGCGGCACCGTCAACGCGAAGTACCTGGTGGGTACCGGCAACGACGATGACACCTTCGACACCGACACTGGCTTCCAGGGCGCAGTGCAGTTCGGCATCGTCATGCAGCGTGCAGGCGGCGGTGACCGCATGAACGAGATGAGCTCCGTCGGCCAGCAGACGGTGCTGCCGTCACGGCCCAAGTTCGCCAACATCACCTACGTCGGCCGGGCCGGCGGCGGCGCCGGCATCGTCATGAACTCCGGCACCAACAGCACCTTCGTCAACACCGTGGTCACCCGCCCCGCGGGCGGCACCGGGCCGGGCGCTTCCTGCCTCGACGTCGACGATGCCACCACCACCGGCCGCTTCGAATCGGTGTTCTTCTCGTGCCCGATCGCCTTCGACGATGACGCCAACAACCAGGCCGCGACGCTGTTCAACGCCGGCACCAACAACACGGTCAATGGTGTCTCGACGCTGACCGCGGGCTTCATCAACGGCGCCAACGAGTCGGCGGTCCCGGCGTTCGCCAACATTGCGGCGATCAGCCCGTTCTTCACGCAGGTGAACTACATCGGCGGCGTGCGCAACGCGAGCGACACCTGGTGGCAGGGCTGGACCTGCGGCCTGACCGCGGCGACCCCGTGCTGATCGCTGGATGACGTCCCTTCGGGGTCGCGGCACAGGCCGCGGCCCCGAGATCCGCCACCAGGGCGCCACTGGCGCCGACCGCCGCATCCCGACAAGGCCACCTCCATGACCCGCACCACCCGCAGGACTCCGCTCCGCAGCGGCCTATTCCTCGCCATCGGCGGCCTGCTGGCCGCCCACGGCGCGATGGCGCAGACCGTCACGCCCCAGACCCCCACCCCGCCCGCCGACGACGCCACCCAGCTGGACGCGGTGATCGTGCGCGGCGAGTTCATCCCCGAACCGATGCAGCAGACCTCCGAGGTCGCGTCGTTCGTCACCCGCGAGGACTTCCAGCGCACCGGCGACGGCGACGCCGCCGAGGCGCTCGGTCGCGTCACCGGGCTCAGCATCTCTCAGGGCAAGTTCGTCTATGTCCGCGGCCTCGGCGAGCGCTATTCCTCGGCCCTGCTCAACGGATCGCCGCTGCCCAGCCCCGAGCCGCTGCAGCGCGTGGTACCGCTGGACCTGTTCCCGAGCAGCGTGCTCGAGAGCATCACCGTGCAGAAGACCTACTCGGCGAAGTACCCGGGTGAGTTCGGCGGCGGGGTGATCGACCTGCAGTCCATCGTGACCCCGGACGAGCCCTTCCTCACGCTGTCCATCGGCACCGGCGGCAACTCCGAGACCACCGGCCGCGACGGACTGACCTACTTCGGCTCCGACACCGACTACTTCGGCTACGACGACGGCACCCGCAAGCAGCAGGCCGACCTGCGCGCCGGGCTCGCCACCGGACGTCGCATCGACGCCGGCACGTTCAGCGACGTCGAGCTCAAGCGCATCGGCCGCAGCTTCGTCAACGCGCCGCTTAATCTCATCCAGGTCACCGACAGCGTCAACCCGGATTTCAGCATCGGCGGCAGCGCCGGCACCTCGATGGACATGGAGTGGGGCAAGCTCGGCTTCGTGGCGGTCGCGGGCTTCGACAACAAGTACCGCACCCGTATCGGCTCGCAGCAGGAAGGCCTGGTGCAGGGCGACGCGATCGAGGTCCGCACTGACTACGACTTCATCTCGACCCAGAACGACGCCAAGGTCAACGTGCTGCTCGGCACCGGCGCCGAGTGGGGCGACCACAAGGTCGGCCTGACCACGATCTACGTCCACGACACCACCAAGGAGGCGCGCAGCCGCGAGGGCAACGATGAGCTCGCCGGCGCCTTCGTGCGCGACGACTTCACCGAGTGGTTCGAGCGCGACCTGTTCAGCCACCAGCTCAATGGCTCGCACGCATTCGGCGAGTACAAGGACCTGAAGATCGACTGGCGCGGCGCGTATTCACGCGCGCGTCGCGACGCGCCGTACGAGAAGGGCATCCGCTACCGCCGGATCGATGGCCGCTTCGTCCACGACGCCGCGCAGGAGCAGAACTACACCCGCTTCAGCCAGGTCGAGGACAGCGTCACCAGCGGCGGCGTCGACGTCGGCTGGCGACTGCCGATCGAGCGCGACGTCACCGTCTCCGGGGGCCTGGCGTACTCCGACAACGACCGCACCGCGACATCGCGCGAGTTCCGGTTCCTTGCGCTCAACGGCCCGCTGCCGGAAAACGTCCGGCGCGAGCGCGTCGACTTCCTGCTGTCGGACTTCAACATCGACCAGGGCCTGCTGACCCTGCGCGAGACCACCGGTGGCGATGGCGCCGCGGCCTACGATGCGACGCTGAAGGTGGCCGCGGCGTACCTGCAGGCCGAGGCGGAAATCGTGCCGCTGGTGCGTGCCACCGTGGGCGTGCGCTTCGAGGACGCGACCCAGGCGGTGCACCCGTTCGATATCTTCACGGGCGCCCGCGTCCAGGGCGCCGACCCGATCAGGAACGACTACGTGCTGCCGGCAGCGACCGTCACCTGGAACTTCGCCGACAACCAGCAGATCCGCTTCGGCGCCTCCAAGACCCTCGGACGTCCGCAGTTCCGCGAGCTGGCGCCGCAGCAGTATTTCGATACCGAGAACGACCGCCTGTTCATTGGCAACCCGTTCCTGGTCGACAGCGAGCTGAAGAATTTCGACGCCCGCTACGAATGGTTCTTCGGCTCCGGTGAGTCGTTTACCGTAGGAGCGTTCTACAAGGACATCGACCGCCCGGTCGAGTCGCTGGTCAACGAGACCGGTGGCGGCATCCAGCAGTCCTACATCAACGCGCCACGGGCGACGCTGTACGGCGCCGAGATCGACGCCAAGAAGTACCTGGACCTGCCGATCGAGGCCGCGTGGTGGGGCGACAAGCGCCTGTACCTCGCCGGCAACTACACCTACTCCAAATCCGAGGTGAAGGTGGAGGATGGCGACACCGTGATCCCGCTGGGATTCAACGGCGCGCCCCAGGACGCGAGGCTCTTCGTGCGTGACGGCAGCCAGCTGCAGGGGCAGTCCGAGCACATCGCGAACCTCCAGTTGGGGATCGAGGACGCCAGCAGCCGCACGCAGGCGACGCTCGTGGCCACGTACGTCGGAGAGCGGATCTCCGCGCGCGGCCGTGCCGGACAGCCGGACTTCATCCAGGAACCCGGCACCCTGCTCGACCTGGTCGTGCGCAAGGGCGTCGACTTCGGCACCACCGAGGTCACGCTGGGTCTGGAAGCGCGCAACCTGCTCGACACCGAGTACCAGGAGTACCAGGAGCTCGGCGGTGGGCGCGTGGACATCAACCGCTACGACATCGGCCGTAGCCTGCAGCTCACCCTCAGCGCTTCGTTCTGACCGGTCGGGGAGCGCTCGATCCGCGCGCTCCCCGACTCCGCCATACGCCCGGCCGGCTTCCGCGCCGGGCTTTTTTTGCCGGCGCGCCCTCATGGCCACTGCGCTTCATGACAGTCGACCGCATCTTGAAGCATTGCGGTCATAAATCCGTCTCATCCTTGGCGCACCGCTGCAGCCCTACCCGGATCGGTCGCCCGTCGTGCGCATGAGTCTGCCTTCCCCGATCACGCTGTCACGCCGCGCGCGTGCGGCTGCCGTATCCGATTGGCACCGGTCGCTGCCGCGGCTCGCCCTGTGGCTGCTCGCCCTGCTGCTCTCGCTGCAGGCCGTGCGTCTGACGTGGATGGTGGTGCTGACGCCGGCGCCGATCGGTGCGCTGCCCGTGGACGCCACGCCGTCGCTCGCGGCAGCGACAACCCGGTCGACGTTCGATCCATTCTTCCCCGGAATCGCCGGGCCTTCCGCAGATGCCAACACCGCGGGGCTGGTGCTGTTCGGCCTCCGTGGCGATGCCCGGGGCAGCGCGGCGATCCTGGCCGACGCCGACAGCGCACAGCAGGTCTATCGCGTCGGCGACAGCGTGCGTCCGGGTGTGCTGCTGGTGGCGGTCGCGGCGGACCACGTGATGCTGTCCGCTGGCGGTGGGCAGCAGCGGCTCGGGTTTGGTGACGCTGCCGTGCCCGCGGTTGCCGGCACCCTGCCCCGCGGACTGCCCGCGGCGGCGGTCGCGCCGGCAGATCTGACGATCGATCCCGCACGGCTGCTGGCGCAGGCCGGCCTGCAGCCCCTGCTCGAGGGCGACCGCGTCACCGGCTACACCCTGATCCCGCGCGGCGACGGCGCGCTGCTGCGACAGGCCGGACTCGCCGCTGGTGACGTGCTGCTGGCGGTCAATGGCCAGCCGCTGACGCCGGAGCGCTACAGCACGCTGGCCGAGGACCTGGCCGCGGCGACGGCGATCACCATTGCCTACCGTCGCGGCACCGAGACCCTGACCACCACCGTCCAGGCGCCCGCGCGATGACGCGGCAGTTGATCGCCGCCTGCATCGGCCTGGCGCTGCTGCTGCCGCCGGCGCCGACGCTGCGCGCGCAGGACGCCCCGCCGGGGCTGAACCTGCAGAATGCCGACATCCGCGCGTTCATCGCCGACGTCGCGCGCGCCACCGGCACCACCTTCCTCATCGATCCGCGCGTGCAGGGTACGGTGACGCTGTCGCGCGACCGTGACGCGGACGACGCCGAGTTGCTCGGCGTGCTGCTGGCGGTGCTGCGCGCCAACGGTCTGGTCGCCGTGCCCGCCGGCGCCGGCGCCTACCGCGTGGTGCCCGACGACACCGCGGCGCAGCAGCCGGGGACCTTCGGCGGCAGCTCGCTGGGCTTCGCGACCCAGGTGTTCCCGCTGCGCAATATCGACGCCCGGGTCGCCGCCGACACGCTGAAGCCGCTGGTGGGCCGCGGCGGCGTGGTGCTGGCGACGCCGCAGGGCAACAGCGTGCTGGTCGCCGATTACGCCGACAACCTGCGCCGGCTGCGCGGGCTGGTGGCGCAGATGGACACCGACCGCGCCGGCATCGACACCGTGACCCTGCGCAACAGCTCCGCGCGCGAGATCGCGGCCACCGTCAACGCGCTGTACGGCAACCGCGGCGACGCCGTCGGCGGCGTGCTGTCGGTGCTGCCGGTCGACAGCAGCAACTCGATCATCGTCCGTGGCGACCCCACCCTGGTGCAGCGCGTGGTCCAGACCGTGCTCGAGCTCGACCGCCGCGCCGAGCGCAGCGGCGACGTGCGCGTGATCAAGCTGCAGCATGCCGACGCCGAGCAGATGCTGCCGGTGCTGCAGCAGCTGATCGGACAGGCGCCGGCAGGCGCCGCGTCGCCCGGTGATCCGGCCGGCGCACTGGCGGCCGCGGCCGCGGCAGCCGACCCCGCCGCCGCGGGCACCCAGGTCATCGGCGGCATCCCCGGCAAGCGTCCGGTGATCGTGCGCTATCCCGGCGCCAACGCGCTGATCATCAACGCCGACCCCGAGACCCAGCGCCTGCTCACCGACGTCATCACCCAGCTCGACACCCGCCGCGAGCAGGTGCTGGTGGAGGCGATCGTGGTCGAGATCTCGGACGCCGCCGCGCGCGATCTCGGCGTGCAGCTGCTGATTGCCGGCCGCGAGGGCAGCAACGTGCCGTTCCTGGCCACGCAGTACCCCAGCGGGTCGCCCGGCATCGTGCCGTTGGCCGCCGCCGCAGCGGCGCAGGCGCAGCGCGACCGCGGCCGCGGCGACAACGTGCTCGACCTCGCGCGCAACGCGGCCCTGCAGTCGCTGCTCGGCCTCAACGGCGCGCTGGGCGGCATCGGCGGCGGCAACGACAACGCGCTGTTCGGGCTGATCATCAATGCGGTCAAGAGCGACACCGCGTCCAACCTGCTGTCGACCCCGTCGGTGATGACGCTCGACAACGAGGAGGCGCGGATCCTGGTCGGCCAGGAGGTGCCGATCACCACCGGCGAGGTCCTGGGCGACGCCAATACCAACCCGTTCCGCACCACCGCGCGCCAGGACGTCGGCATCCAGCTCGAAGTCAAGCCGCAGATCAATGCCGGCGGCGGCATCACCCTCACCCTGCGGCAGGAGGTGTCGTCGATCGCCGGCGCCGTCAACGCCGCCAGTGGCGATCTGATCCTCAACAAGCGCGAGCTGGTCACCAAGGTGCTGGTCGATGACGGCGCCATCGTGGCCCTGGGCGGCCTGCTGGACCAAAGCGACCGCAACACCGTCGACCGGATCCCGGTACTGGGCGACATCCCGGTGCTGGGCGGACTGTTCCGCAGCAGCGCGCGCACCCGCGCCAAGACCAACCTGATGGTGTTCATCCGCCCGACCATCATCCGCACCCCGGTACAGGCGCAGGCGATGACCGCGCCGCGCTACGAAGGCCTGCGCGACGCCGGCATCCGCGAGCCCGGCCAGCAGGCGGCGCTGGATGCACTGGTGCGCGACTACCTACGCACGCAGCCGCCGGTGATGCCGCCGATGGTGCCGGTGCCGCCGCAGCCGCTGCCACTGCTGCCGACGGCCCCGTCCGCTGCGCCTTCGACGCCCGACGCGTCGGTGCCTGTGCCGCCCACCCCGCCCGCGCCGACCGCCCTGCCGCGATGAGCGCGCCCTCCACTGCCGCCACGCCGCATGCCGGGCTGCCGACGCTGCCGTATGCGTTCGCACGCGGCCACGGCGTGGTCGTGCTGGCGCTCGGCGACGAGGCGCACGTCGGGCTGCGCGAAGGCGCGCCGCCCACGGCCCTGCTGGAGGCGCGTCGCGCGCTCGGCCGGCCGCTGCGCATCGACGTGCTGCCGCGCGCGGCCTTCGAGCGCCGGCTGTCGGAGGTCTACGCCGATGCCGGGCTCGGCGGCGACGGCGGCGTCGACGCGCTGGACCCGCACGGCAACCTCGATGCGCTGGTCGACGACATCCCGGCCGCCGCCGACCTGCTCGACAGCCAGGACGACGCGCCGATCATCCGCCTGATCAACGGCCTGATCGCCGAGGCCGCGCGCATCGGCGCCTCCGACGTCCACATCGAACCCTTCGACGCCGCGCTGGTGGTGCGCTTCCGCGTCGACGGCGTGATGCGCGAGGCGCTGCGGCTGCCGGCGCGGGTGGCCCCGCTGCTGGTGTCGCGGGTGAAGGTGATGGCGCGGCTCGACATCGCCGAGCGGCGGGTGCCGCAGGACGGCCGCATCGGGCTGGCGATGGGTGGCAAGGCGCTCGACGTCCGCGTGTCGACGCTGCCGGCGCGCGGCGGCGAGCGCGTGGTGATGCGGATCCTCGACAAGGACCAGGGCACGCTGTCGCTGGCCGAGCTCGGCATGCAGCCGGCGACGCTGGCGGCACTGCGCGCCGCGCTGCAGGTGCCCAACGGCATCATCCTGGTCACCGGCCCGACCGGCTCCGGCAAGACCACGACGCTGTACGCCGGGCTGTCGACGCTCAACGACGGCCGCCGCAACATCCTGACCGTGGAGGACCCGGTGGAATACGCCATCGACGGCGTCGGCCAGACCCAGGTCAACACCCGCGTCGGCATGACCTTCGCCGCCGGGCTGCGCGCCATCCTGCGCCAGGACCCGGACGTGGTGATGGTCGGCGAGGTGCGCGACCCGGAGACCGCGCAGATCGCGGTGCAGGCCAGCCTGACCGGCCACCTGGTGCTGTCGACGGTCCACACCAACGATGCCGCCGGCGCGATCACCCGCCTGCGCGACATGGGCGTCGAGCCCTTCCTGCTGGCGTCGACCGTGCGCCTGATCCTCGCGCAACGGCTGGTGCGCCGGCTGTGCACCCGATGCCGCGAGCCGGCGCCACTGGACCCTGCCGCGCTCGCACTGCTGGGCGGCGGCGGCGCCGGCACGCCGCACCGCGCGGTGGGCTGCGCGGCCTGCAGCCACACCGGCTATGCCGGCCGCATCGGCATCTACGAAGCGATCACCGTCGACGACACCCTGCGGCGGCTGATCGGCGCCAACGCAGACGAGGACGCGCTGGCGCTGGCCGCATTCGCCGGCGGCGACCGGCTGGCGGACGCTGCGCGTGCCTGCGTGGCGCGCGGCGAGACGACGCTCGAGGAAGCGCTGCGGGTCACGCGCCAGTCCGACGCCGCAGTCGCGCCGGCCGTGGTCAGCGGCGGGTTGGACAGGCACGCGGCCACCCGGGCACCCTCGCATGACGACGTTTGACTACGCGGCGGTCGACGTCACCGGGCGCACCCGCGCCGGCGTCATCGACGCCGCGAGCGAGGCCGACGCACGGCACCGGCTGGAGTCGCGGCGGCTGCTGCCGGTGCGCGTCGACGTCGCCGGGACTGGAACCGGCGCCCGTGCCATGGGCATCGCGCGGCCGCGCGGCCGCTTCAGCGCTCGCGACCTGACCCTGGTCACCCGGCAGCTGGCGACGCTGGTCGCGGTCGCCCCGCTGGAAGAGGCGCTGCGCACCATCGGCACGCAGTCGGAGCGACGCGGCGTGCGCCGGGTGGTCATGGCCACGCACGCCCAGGTGCTCGAGGGCTTCCGCCTGTCCGACGCGATGGCGCGGCAGGGTCGCGCGTTCCCGCCGCTGTACCGGGCGATGGTCGCCGCCGGCGAAGGCACCGGCGCGCTGCCGGAGATCCTGGAGCGCCTCGCGGACCTGCAGGACCGCGACCAGCAGGTGCGCGGCAAGCTGGTCACCGCGCTGGTGTATCCGGCCGCGCTGGCGGTGACCGCGCTGCTGGTGGTGATCGCGCTGATGACGTTCGTGGTGCCGAAAGTGGTCGAGCAGTTCGACTCGATGGGCCGCACGCTGCCGCTGCTGACGCGGGTGGTGATCGCGATCTCAGAGGCGATGGCGCAATGGGGCCTGGCGCTGGTCGCACTGGCGGTCGTGGCGGGGTTCGCGTTCGCGCGCGCGCTGCGTGCGCCGGCGTTCCGCTACCGGTTCGACGCGCTGCTGCTGCGCCTGCCCGGCATCGGCCGCGTGCTGCGCGACGTCCACGCCGCGCGCCTGGCGCGCACGCTGGCGATCATGCTCAACAGCGGCCTGCCGCTGATGGAAGGACTGCAGATCACCGAACGCACGGTGCACAACCGCGTGCTGCGCGAGGCGACCGGGCGCATGGTGTCCGCGATCCGCGAGGGCGGCAGCCTGTCGGCGGCGATGAAGCGGGCGGCCGTGTTCCCGCCGACGCTGCTGTACATGACCACCAGTGGCGAGAACAGCGGCCGGCTGGCGCCGATGCTCGACCGCGCCGCCGACACGCTGGAGCGCGATTTCAACACCTTCACCAGCGTCGCGATGAGCCTGCTGGAGCCGGTGATCATCATCGTGCTCGGCGGCGTCGTTGCGGTGATCGTGCTCGCCATCCTGCTGCCCATCCTGCAGTTCAACTCGCTCGTCGCGGGCTGAGCGCGCCTGCCCACGGAGAATCCGCATGCCCACCATTGATCCGAACGTCGCGTCCGCCGTCGCCGCGGCGCCGCCGCTGCGACGCCGCCGCGTTGCCCTGCCCCGCTCCCAGGCCGGCTTCACCCTGGTCGAGCTGATGGTGGTGATCGTGATCATCGGCCTGCTGGCGACGGTGGTGATGATCAACGTGCTGCCCAGCCAGGACCGCGCGATGGTCGAGAAGGCGCGCGCCGACGTCTCGGTGCTGGAGCAGGCGGTCGAGACCTACCGGCTCGAGAACCTGTCCTATCCGAGCACCGCGCAGGGCCTGCAGGCGCTGGTCAGCGCGCCACCCGGGTTGGCACGGCCGGAGCGCTACCGCCAGGGCGGCTACATCCGGCGCCTGCCGACCGATCCCTGGGGCAATCCCTACCAGTACCGCCAACCGGGCACGCGCGGCGCTTTCGACGTGTTCTCGCACGGCGCCGACGGCGCCGAGGGCGGCGAAGGCGACGGCGCCGACATCGGCAACTGGAACTGACCCCCATGCGTCGCGCGCGCGGTTTTACCCTGGTCGAGCTGATGGTGGTGCTGGCGGTCGTCGGCCTCGCAGCCGCGGCCGTGGTGCTGACCCTGCCCGCCGACGACCAGCGCTTCGTGCGCGAGGCCGAGACCTTCGGCGCACGACTGGTGCATGCGCAGGAAGAAGCCATCCTCGGCACGCGCGCGGTCGCGGTCACCGCCACCGCCGAGGGCTATGGCTTCACCCGGCAGCGCTTCGCCGAGTGGGAGCCACTGGTCGAGCGCCCGTTCGGCAACGTGCTCTGGGAGGGCGATACCGAGGCGCTGCTGCCGCGCGACCAGCGCCAGGTCACGTTCCAGTTCGATCCCACCGGCGTCGCCGAGCCGGCCGAGCTGATGCTGCGCAACGGCGCCACGCTGCTACGCGTGGCGGTGGATGCGACCGGCCGGGTCCACGTCGATGCGCCGCGGGGCTGAGCACGCGCCGCGGCGGGCCGCGGCTGCGCGGGTCCTGCGCATCCGCGACTGCTCGCGGCCGCCTCGCCGCGGGAGGGGGTGCTGCGGCTTTTCGCTGATCGAGATGCTGGTGGCGCTGGCGGTCTTCGGGCTCGCGGTGCTGGGCCTGCTGAACCTCGCCGGCGAAAGCACGCGCGCTGCGCTGGTGATCGAGGAGCGCGTGCTCGCCGGGGTGGTCGCCGACAACCGCGCGGTCGATGCGATGACCGCGCCGGCCGCGGAACTGGCAGGGATCAGCGAGGGCGTCGAGTCGGCGGGCGACCACGACTGGCGCTGGACGCGCACGCCGCGCGCGACCGACGACCCCGGAATCGTCCGGCTCGACATCAGCGTCCGCCCTGCCACCGAAGAGCGCATCGCGGCCGAGCTGTCGGTGTTCCGCGAGCTGCCGCAGTGACCCGCGCGCGCCGCCGCGTGCACGCCCGCGGATTCACCCTCATCGAGGTGCTGGTGGCGCTGCTGGTGTTCGGCATGATCGCCGCGGCCGGCGTCTCGGTGATGGCATACGCCGCGGACAACCAGGGCGTCGTGCGCGGGCGCATGGACCGGCTGGCCGAGTTCCAGCGTGCGCGCGGCGTGCTGCGCGCGGACCTCGCACAGGTGGCGCCACGGCGCACGCGCGGGGCCGGCGGCGTGGCCTCCCGCGACGCCTTCGTCGGAGGCGCCAGCAGCCAGTCCGGCGACCGCGCGCTGTTGGCATTCGTCCGCCGCGGCCGCGTCAATGCCGATGCCGATCCACGCGCGTCGCTGCAGTACGTGGAGTACCGCTACGCCGACGGTCGTCTGGAGCGCGCCACACGAGCGGCGCTCGACGGCGCGCCGCTGGGCCCGCCGCAGGTGCTGCTGACCGGCATCCGCAGCGCGCGCGTCGCCTATCGCGGGCGCGGCGCCTGGAACGATGGCTGGGAAGGCGGTGCCGAGGCGATCCCGGAGGCGGTCGAGCTGGACCTCGAGCTGGACGGTCTCGGACGGATCGTCCAGCGCTTCCTGCTGCCAGGGGATCCGACGTGACTACCGCGTGCCCGGCGCTGTCTGCGCGAGTGCGCGCGCCCGGTGCCGCGCGCCGCTGCCACGGCGTTGCGCTGCTGACGGTATTGCTGCTGGTCGCGGTCATGGGCGTGCTGCTGGTGGCGGTGCTGGACGACATCCGCTTCGGGCTGCGCCGCGCGGCCAACGCGCAGGCGGTGGCGCAGGCGCAGTGGTACGCGCTCGGCGCGACCACGCTGGCGCGCTCGCGGATCGCGGCGCTGTCGGCCGCGGACCCCATGCGCACCACGCTGGCCGGCGACTGGAACGGGCGCACCGTAGTGCTGCCGCTCGACGACGCCGGCCAGGTCGCTGGCAGCCTGAGCGCGCGCATCGACGACGGCACCGCATGCTTCAACCTCAACAGCGTGGTCGAGGGCGCCGCCGAACAGTGGCAGCGGCGCGGGGACGGCGTGTCGCAGTACCTCGCGCTGCTGCGCGCGATCGGCATCGACGACGCGCAGGCGTCGCGGCTGGCCGACGCGCTGGTGGACTGGATCGACAGCGACGACGTGCCCGGGCCGTCCGGCGCCGAGGACGGCGCGTACGCGGCGCGTGGGCTGCGCACCGCGGGGGCACTGCTGGCGGAAGCGAGCGAACTGCGCGCCATCGCCGGTTACCACCCCGATGTCTACGCGCGCCTGCGCCCGCATGTGTGCGCGCTGCCGGACAACGCGCTGTCGCCGGTCAACGTCAACACCCTGTCCGTCGACGATGCCGCCATCGTGCAGATGCTCGCCGGCGGCGACCTGGGCCGCGAGGAGGCGAGGCGCATCGTGGCGGCGCGCCCTGCTTCAGGATGGGTCGACGGCATTGCATTCTGGACAGCGGTCGCGCGCGTGCGCGACGTCCCGGCCAACGAGCTGCTGTCACAGGTGCAGGTACGCACCAACTACTTCCGCCTCCACGGCGAGGTCGACTTCGATGGCGCGCAGGTCGTCGTCAGCGCGCTGCTCCACCGCGACGCCGGCGGCGGCGTGCGGGTGCTGTCACGACGCTGGAGCCAGGACGAATGACGACGACAGTGCTGGTGCTGCTGGACCCCGATCCGCAGGCGCCGACGCGCGCGCTGCGCATCGATGCCGACGACGCCATCCGCGACCGCGTCGCCGTGGCGCCGGGCGACGCGCTGCCAACGGCGTGGTCCACGGCCGATGCGCGCATCGTGGTGGCGGTGCCGGGCGAAGACGTCACGTGCGTGTGGCTGCCGCTGTCCGCGCACAGCGATGCGCAGGCGCGTGCTGCCGCGCGCCTGCAGCTGGCGCCACGCATCGCCGCGCCGGTCGACGCGCTGCACGTGGCGGTGGCCGGCATGGGCGACGCTAGGGGCGACATCGGCGCGGACCGCCTGCTGGTCGGGTGTACGGACGTGGCGATGCACGCATGGCGGCAGCGCGCTGCGACGCTGGGGGTGCAGCCCGCCGCCGTGGTGCCGGACTGCCTGCTGCTGCCCGCCGACCACGATGGCGCCGTGGCGGTTGTCGTCGATATCGACCGCTGGCTGTGCCGCGGCGCGGACATCGCCTTCAGCGCCGAGCCGGCGCTTGCACGCGTGGTACTCGAGGGACGGCCGACACGGGAGCCCTCTATCGCGGTGGAGGCCCTGCTCGCGCGCGGCGCGGTAGCGCCACTGGCGATCGACCTGCTGCAGGGCACGCACGCGCCGCACGTGGCGCGCGCCGACGCCAGCCCGTCAGTACGCCTGCTGGCGTGGCTGGCGGCGGCGCTGCTGCTGTCGGTGCCCGTGCTGGTCGCCGCCGACGCGCTGCGTTACGCCGTCGCCGCGAGCCGGCTGCAGTCGCAGTCGCTGGCACTGGCAGCCGCGGTGCTCCCGGAAGCGCGTGGCGGCACCGCGGCGCAGGTGCGCGCCGCCCTCGCGGAGCGGCGCGCCCCGTTCGCGCTCGCCGCGGCCCGGGCCGCGCTGGTCGACGCGGTCGCGCTGCAGCCTGGCCTGCGCATCGAGCGCCTGGAGCACCAGCCCGGCAGCGGCCTGCAGGTGACGCTGCGCCATCCCTCGCCGGCCGCAATCGACGGCCTGCGCACGACGCTGGCTACGCGCGGCCTGCGGCTGGACGCTGCCGGCAGCGTGCCCGCCGACGACGGCCTGCGCACCGACGTTGTCGTGTCCCATGACGCGGGCCAGGCGCGATGAGCGCGCTGGGCACCTGGTGGGACGGCCTGCAGCGCCGCGAACAGCGCATGGTCGCGGTGATGCTGGTGGCGGTCGCAGCGTTCGTCTACTGGTATGCACTCCTGTCCCCGCTGCACACCGTGCGCGACGACCGCATCGCGCGCTACGACGCCGCGGTCGCCGACCAGCGCGAAGTCTCGGTAGCGGTCGCGGCGCTGCGCGGCGTCCGCGGCGACGGCGCGGCGTCCGCGCCGATGGTCGACGCCGCCGCCCTGGTCGCCCATGCCGCCGCGGTGGGCGTGGTGGTCGCGCGCCAGCGCACTGCCGAGGACGGACTGCTGGAGGTGGGCATCGACGCCGTCGCCGCGCCGGCGCTGTTCGCGTGGCTGGACGCAGCCAGCCGCGACCTTGGCGTAGCGCCCACGCGGCTGCAGGTCGAGGCAACGGGTGCGTCGGTACGCGCGGTGCTGGCGTTCGCGCTGACGACACCCGCCGGGCCGACGCCGTGACCGGTCCTAGCAGGCGCGCGTCGACGGTGGCGGTGCTGCTTGTCGCCGCAATGGTGGTCGTGATCGCGACTGTCCCGCTGCGACTGGTCGCGGCGCGCGTGCTGGCCGCGGATGGCGGCATCGGCGCTGTCGACGCCCGCGGGACGCCCTGGCGCGGCACGCTGCGCGGCGTCACGGTTCACGGCGCCATAGTCAGCAACGTTGATGTCCGCCTACGCGCCGTGCCGCTGCTGCTCGGCCGCAGCGTGCTCGTGCTGCGCGGCGATCGCCTGCAGGCGCAGCTGCTGCACGGGGCACGGGTCGGCATCGCGCATGCCACCGGCACACTCGACCTGCCCGCGCCACCCGGGCTGCCCGGCGCGCGAGTGACCCTCGCACTGGCCGACGCCAGTCTGGTCTTCTCCGGCAGCAGCTGTCGCATCGGGTCCGGCACCGTGGCGTTGACTCTGCTGCTGCCTGATCCGGCGCTGCCCGTGCTGCGCATGACTGGCCCGGCGTCATGTGTCGCCGGCCACGGGCGGGTGGCGCTCATGGCGGAGACGGGCGAGGTTGGCGCGGTGCTCCACTTGGCGGCGGATGGGCGCTGGCGGGTGCAGGCCACCGCGTCGGCACCGGCGCCCGGCCTGCGGCTCGCGCTGCAGCTGGCGGGGTTCCGCGAGGTCGACGCCGGACTGCAGAGAGAGTGGGAGGGGCGGCTAACGGACTGACGCCGGGGAGCCGCGTGGAAGGCTCCCCAATTGCCTCGGGAGACGGGCTTTCGCGACCGGAGTGAAACCCGGATTCACGACGGTGTCATGTATGTGTCATCTAGTCACAATTCTG
The DNA here is from genome assembly GCA_001683895.1 of Luteimonas sp. ANT-B3E. GTDB lineage: Bacteria > Pseudomonadota > Gammaproteobacteria > Xanthomonadales > Xanthomonadaceae > Luteimonas. Next base: position 81,412 of record LXQJ01000051.1, read on the forward strand.
CAATGTTGCGGCTCTACGGTGCCGACATGATTTGTGACCGTACCGCGACAAAAATATGACATCGCTCACGCGCCCCATCGCGGCTATCGCGGCTATCGCGGCTTCGTCTCGTCTGCTAGCGGCATCGGCGCTGCTCGCAGCCGTCGCGACCGTCGCCCCCCTTGGGGCGTACGCCGCCCCGGCCCTGGGCACCCTCGGCGGCAGCAACATCACGTTCGAAGGCCTGCTGCAGGGCGACGGCAACTGGTACCACGAGGACGTCCGCGAGCTCGACGGTCGCGACGACCGCGACCTGGCGATCCGCCGCGCCGATCTCTTGCTCAGGGGCACGGGTCCCGGCCCGCTCGACTGGGTCGCGGGATACGACGCCCGGGGCGAGCGCTGGCTGGACGTCAACCTGCGCGCGCGCTTCGGCCGGGGCGACCGCCACGCGCTGCAGGCGGGACAGTTCAAGCACGTCAACAGCCTCGAGGAGCTGTCGAGCACGCGCAGCAACGACTTCATTGCCAAGGCCACGGTGACGACCATCTACGCCATCGCGCGACGCGCCGGCGTCGGCTATGGCTACGCCGGCGACACCGCCGGCCTGTCGTTCAGCGCATTCGACCGCGAGATCACCAGCGGCCAGGCGACCGGCCGCGGCAGCGGTGCACGCGTCTGGTGGGCGCCGCTGCACGGCGGCGCCCAGGTGCTGCACGTGGGCGCGGCGTATGTCACACAGGATCCCGGGAGCGCCGGCACCCGCGTGCGTGCCCGCCCCAACGCCGACCTCACCAACCTGCGACTCGTCGACGCCGGCCAGATGGACGACGCCCGGCGGATTGGTACCGGCAGCGTCGAGGCACTGTGGGTGCGCGGCCCGGTGAAGCTTCAGGCCGAGGCCTTCCGCAGTACCGTCGAGCGCGACGCGGGACCTGATTTCGACAGCGACGGCGCTTATGCCAGCGCGGTGTGGAACCTGCGCGGCCAGGGCTGGGGCTACCGCGGCGGGCTGCCGGTGACGCCTGTGCCCGGCGTTGGCGAGCCCTGCAGGTGGCAGCTGGCGCTGCGCTACGACCACATCGACCTCGATGACGGCGCCGTGCGCGGGGGCTGGCAGGACGCATGGACGGTTGGCGTCAACGCCTACATCGGAGCGCATGCCAAGGCGATGCTCAACTACGTGCGCATCGACAGTCGCCGCGGCGGCGTCGACGACGACCCCGCGATCTTCGAGGCCCGCTTCCAGCTGCACTGGTAGCCGCGCCATCAGCTGCCCTCGCCCGGGTGCGTGCGGCTGTCACCGCGCCGCCATCCCGCTGCCATCACGGTTACATCCCGCTCCTGCAACCTCCGTGCAACATCGGAGGTGCGCATGCGCTACGCGATTGTCAGCGAGACCTATCCACCCGAGGTCAATGGCGTCGCGCTGACCGTGCAGGAGATGGAGCGCGGGCTGCGCGCCCGCGGCCATTGCGTCGACGTGCTGCGGCCACGGCAATCGCCCACGCAGCGGACGGCCGCGCACGAACGCCTGGTCCCCGCGCTGGGCCTGCCGCGCTACCCCGGCCTTCGCCTTGGGCTGCCGGCCCCGGGCAGCGTCCAGCACCAGTGGCGCCAGCGGCGTCCTGCCGCGGTCTACATCGCCACCGAAGGCCCGCTGGGCTGGTGTGCGCTGCGCGCCGCGCGGCGGCTCGGCATCCCGGTCGCCACCGGCCTGCACACCCGCTTCGACGCCTATCTGCACGACTACGGCGTGGGGCTGCTGGCACCGCTGGCGCTGCGCTGGATGCGACATTTCCACAATGGCGGCGACGCGACGCTGGTGCCGACCGCGGAGCTCGCCGACGCGCTGCGAGAACGTGGTTTCGACAAGGTGGAGCGCCTGCCGCGTGCGGTCGATACCGTGCGCTTCGATCCCGCCAATCGCGATCCAGCACTACGCTCGGCGTGGGGCGTGGCGCCCGACGGCCTCGCTGTCGTGCATGTGGGCCGCGTCGCGGCGGAGAAGAACCTCACCCTCGCTGTCGATGCCTTCCGCGCGCTGCAGGAACGACGCCCGGACGCGCGCTTCGTGTGGGTCGGCGAGGGCCCGGAGCTGCCTGCACTGCGCGCGGCGAACCCGGACTTCGTGTTCTGCGGTATCCGCCGCGACGAGGACCTGGCCCGGCACTTCGCCAGCGCCGACCTGTTCCTGTTCCCCAGCCACTCCGAGACCTTCGGCAACGTCACCCTCGAGGCCATGGCCAGCGGCGTGCCGACGGTGGCGTTCCGCTACGGCGCCGCGCGCGAGCACCTCCTGCACGGCCTGCACGGCGCCGCGATCGAGGATCGCGACGAGGATGCATTCGTCGAGGCGGCGTGCCGGCTCGCGGTGGCCAACGACTGCCGGCGCGAAATGGGTCGCCGGGCGCGCGACGGCGTGCGCCACCTGCGCCCGGCGCAGGTGGCGGCCGACGTCGACGCCCTGCTGCAGCGCATCGTCGACCAGCGGGCAGGCCAGCATGCGCGCATCGCCCTGGCGTGAACGCTGGCACTCGCGCGACGGCGGCTGGTGCCTCCGCGCCAACCGCCTGTGCATGCGCCGCGGCGTGCTGCGCTACTTTGCGGTTGTCAGCCGGCTCGGCGACGGCGCGTTCTGGTACGCGCTGATGGCGTGGCTGGTGGTCCGCGACGGCCTGTCCGGCCTGGCCGCGGCCGCGCACCTCGCCGTCACCGGCGCAATGGCGCTGGCACTGTACCGCGCCCTCAAACGCTGGACCCGCCGTCCGCGGCCATTCGCCGCCGACGTCCGCATCCGGGCCTGGGTCGCACCGCTCGACGAGTTCAGTTTCCCGTCCGGCCACACCCTGCACGCAGTCGCCTTCACCCTGGTCGCGATGGCGTACGACGCGGTCCTTGGCTGGGTGCTGCTGCCGTTCACCGCCTCGGTCGCGGTCTCGCGCGTCGTGCTGGGTCTGCACTACCCGAGTGACGTCCTCGCCGCGCTCGCGATCGGCAGTGGCCTCGCCGGCCTGTCGCTCGCCCTGGTACCGATCGGCAGCTTCTTCTGACGCCCTCGGTGTCGTGAGCAAGCGGGGCGCGAAAACACGCCCACGAAGCAACGGCTCGATCCGCGCGTTGCCTGCGGTCGCCGAGCGCTCCGTGCCTGGCGCGGATCACCGCCCCAATCGGTGAGAGCCGTCACATCGCGACGCCTTCACCCGGAATACACGCGTGCTAGGCTCGAAAATCCGACCCCCGTCGACCCCGTCCTGTCCTGAGGAACCCTCTGCAATGGCCATCTTCAACGCCCCGAGCCTGCCCAAGAAGGATGTCCCCTCCTTCGCCCACGACACGCCCACGCAGCCCGCCCCACCGGTGCGCGACATCGCGCCGCCAGCGGTGGCGGACTTCCATCCCACCCAGGCGTCCCCGCCGCGCCAGACCCCCGCCGCCGAGCCGCGCGACACCCTCAAGGAGTCGCTGATCGCCTCCGACCTGACCATCGAGGGCAAGATCGAAGGCGCTGGACACGTCCGCATCGCCGGCCGCTTCAAGGGCGACGTCAACGTCCAGGGCGACCTCACCATCGAAACCGGCGCCAAGCTCAACGGCGGCGTGCGCGCCAGGAAGGTCATCGTCGCCGGCGAGCTCGAGGGCAACATCGAATCCGCCGAGCGCGTCGAGCTGCTCGACACCGCCGTGCTCACCGGCGACCTCAAGGCTGGCTCGCTGACCGTGGCCGCCGGTGCCCGCATCCGCGGCCATATCGAGAGCGGCTGGGGTGACGTCAAGGACGCGCGCAAGGCCGACGCCCGCGAGGGCAGGAAAGACCTCGACCTCGCTTCGTGAGCGCACGCCCCGGTGCAGCGGGCGCTACGCGCACCTGCCCGCACTGCAAGACCGAGATCCTGGAAAGCGCGAGCATCTGCCCCTCGTGCCGGCATTACCTGCGCTTCGATTCCGCTCCCGCCGAAGTCGCCAAGGCCGCCGCCACGACCACCGCGCTGCAGGTCGAAGGCACCATCCGCCATCCCTCCGGCGGTGGCGCATGGGAGTACTCGGTCGTGCTGGTGATCCGCGACGACCTCGGCAACGAGGTCAAGCGGCAGGTCGTCGGCGTCGGCGCGATGCATGCCGGCGAGGAGCGCACCTTCAGTCTCGCCGTCGAGGTCATGCCGACCAGCGACATGCGCCGCGCACCGAAGCGCGGCGGCACGCGTCACTAGCCACGAATACGCCATGGGCCTGCACGGCCGCGCTGTCGGGCGTCGCCGGGAACTGGCAGTAGCCGAGCGACGGCGCAGGAACCGGGAGCATTCCACGCGAGGCGGCATCCGATGCGGTCAGCTTCCCCTGTGGCTTCGGCTCGTCGCGAGCTCGCACGCGCAATCCCGGTACGCGGGCCGCCCGGGGCCTGCCGCTATCATGCAGTCCCGCCCGCCTTGTCCCCGCCATGACCGATTCCCTGCGCATCGCCACCGCCGGCGCCGTCACCCGGCTGGTGCTGGACCGGCCGACACTGCACAACGCCTTCGACGCTGCGCTGGTCACGGCGATGACCGGCGCGCTGGATGCCGCCGCCGCCGATCCCGCGGTCCGCGTGGTGGTGCTGGAGGGCGCGGGCGCGTCGTTCTCCGCCGGTGCCGACCTGCAGTGGATGCGCGCGATGGCCGCCGCCAGCGAGGAAGACAACCGCGCCGACGCGCTGGCGCTGGCGCGGCTGATGCGCACCCTCGACGAGCTGCCCAAGCCGACGATTGCCCGCGTGCACGGCGCGGCCTACGGCGGCGGCGTCGGCTTGATCGCCTGCTGCGACATCGCGATCGGCGTGTCCGCGGCGAGCTTCGGGCTGACCGAGAGCCGCCTTGGCCTGCTGCCGGCGGTGATCTCGCCCTACGTCATCGCCGCCATCGGCCCCCGCCAGGCGCGGCGCTGGTTCGCGACCGCGGAGCGCTTCGACGCCGCCACTGCGCACCGGCTGGGCCTGCTGCACGAGGTCGTGGCCGCCGACGCCCTTGACGCGGCGGTCGCGCGACAGGCGACGCTGCTGTGCCAGGCCGGCCCGGTTGCGGCGGCCGCCGCCAAGGCGCTGGTGCGCGCGGTGGTCGACGGCGACAGCCGCGATGCCGTCGACGCCGCCAACGCGGCGCTGATCGCGCGCCTGCGGGTATCGCCCGAAGGCCAGGAAGGGATCGGCGCCTTCCTCGACAAGCGCGCGCCGGCCTGGACGTCGTGACCGCGGCTGGCACCCGTCACGCGCGCCCGGCTCTCGCCGGCCACACCGCCCTCCTTCCTGCCTCCAAGGCTTCCGGCATGCCCGACTCCGTCCTTTCCTCCGCAATGGGTGCTGCCCGTCACCGCGGGATCCGGGCCGATGTTTGACACCCTGCTGGTCGCCAACCGCGGCGAGATCGCCTGCCGCGTCATCACCACCGCGCGTCGGCTGGGCATCCGCACGGTCGCGGTGTTCTCAGAGGCCGACGTCGACGCCCGCCATGTGCAGATGGCCGATGTGGCCTACCCGATTGGCGGCCCGCGGCCGCAGGACAGCTACCTGCGCGGAGACGCGATCCTCGACGTCGCGCGCCGCAGCGGCGCGCAGGCGATCCACCCCGGCTACGGTTTCCTGTCCGAGAACGCCGACTTCGCCGAGGCGGTCGCCGCGGCAGGCATCGCGTTCGTCGGACCGTCGGCGGAATCGATGCGGCGCATGGGCAGCAAGGCCGGCGCCAAGGACCTGATGCAGGCCGCCGGCGTGCCGGTGGTGCCCGGATACACCGGCCAGGACCAGGACCCGGCGCTGCTCGCGCGCGAGGCGGCGCGGATCGGGTTCCCGCTGATGATCAAGGCCGCGCACGGCGGCGGCGGCAAGGGCATGCGCATCGTGCACGATGCCGATGGCTTTGCCGCGGCGCTGGAAAGTTGCCAGCGCGAGGCGCGCAATGCCTTCGGTCGCGACCGCGTCCTGCTGGAGCGCTACATCACATCGCCGCGGCACATCGAGATCCAGGTCTTCGGCGACCACCACGGCCAGGTCATCCACCTCAACGAGCGCGAGTGCTCGGCGCAGCGGCGGTACCAGAAGGTCCTGGAGGAATCGCCGTCGCCGTTCCTGACCCCGGGGCTGCGCCAGGCGATGGGCGACGCCGCGGTGATGGCGGCACGCGCGATCGGCTACGCCAACGCCGGCACGGTCGAGTTCATCGTGGACCCCGACGGCGGCTTCTATTTCATGGAAATCAACACCCGGCTGCAGGTCGAGCACCCGGTCACCGAGATGGTCACCGGCCTCGACCTCGTCCAATGGCAGCTCGCGGTTGCCGCCGGCCGCCCGCTGCCGCTGGCGCAGGACCAGGTGGCGCAGCGCGGGCACGCGATCGAGGTGCGGCTGTACGCCGAGGATCCCGACGCTGGCTTCCTGCCCGGCTCCGGCCGGCTGACGCGGCTGCGGCTGCCAGCGGTCTCTGCGCACGTGCGCGTCGACGCCGGCGTGGTCGAGGGCGACACGGTGACGATCTTCTACGACCCGATGATCGCCAAGCTGATCGTCCATGATGTCGACCGCCCGGCCGCGCTGGCGCGCATGCGGCAGGCGCTGGCGGCGTGCGTCATCGAGGGCCCGCAGTCCAACGTCGCGTTCCTGGAGCGGCTGGTGCGCCACCCGGCGGTGGTCGACGGCAGCATCGACACGGGCTACCTCGACCGCCACCTCGATGAATTCATCGGCGACGATCCCGCGCAGGATGACGCCGACCACGCGCAGGCGCTGGCCGCCGCCGCGGTGGTCGCGCTGCTGGCGGAAGAAACCGCAGCCAGCGACGTGGCGACGACGGGGGCCGATCCGGCGTCGCCGTGGGCGGTCGCCGACGGCTGGCGGCTGGGCCATGCCGGGGAGCGTCGCGTGGTGCTGCGCGGGGGCGACAGCCGCCACGTGGTCCTCGCGCACGGCCACGGCGGCGACTACACGGTGACGATCGATGGGACCACCACCGCGGTGGCCGGCGCCCGTTACCTCGGCGCGATGGCGAAAAGCGACCTCGGCGCACGTTTCAACGGCCAGGGACGGCGCTATCGTGTCGACGCCGACGCCTTGCACCTGCGACTGCATGATGGACGCCGCGCGTGGCGCTATGCGACGGTGCCGGCATTCGAGCCGCCACGGGCCGTGCGCGGCACGGGCGGCGACCGGGTGCTGGCGCCGATGCCGGGCCGGATCGTAGTAGTGCGCACGGCAGTCGGCGACACGGTGGTCGAGGGCCAGGAGCTGGTGGTGATGGAGGCGATGAAGATGGAGCTGTCGCTCAAGGCCCCGCGCGACGGCGTGGTCGCCGAGCTGCGCGTCGCCGACGGCGACGTCGTCGACGCCGACGCCGTGCTCGTCGCGCTGGACGAGTAACGTGTCGCTCCCTGCCCGCGTGCGCATCGTCGAGGTCGGCCCGCGCGACGGCCTGCAGAACGAAGCCGCGCCCGTAGCCACCTGCGACAAGATCGCGCTCATCGACCGGCTGTCGGCCACCGGGCTGGACTGCATCGAGGCGACCAGCTTCGTCAGCCCGAAGTGGGTGCCGCAGCTGGCGGACGCGGCCGATGTGATGGCCGGCATCCGCCGTCGCGACGGCGTCGCCTACCCGGTGCTGGTGCCCAACCTGCAGGGCTACGAGCGCGCGCGCGCCGCAGGCGCTGACCAGGTATCGGTATTCAGCGCGGCGTCGGACGCGTTCAACCGCCGCAACACCAACGCCGGTGTCGACGAATCGCTGGCCAGGTTCGCGCCGGTGGTGGAGCGAGCAGCGGCCGACGGCGTCCGCGTCCGCGGCTACGTATCGACCGTGCTCGGCTGCCCCTACCAGGGCGAGGTGCCGGTGGCCGAGGTGGTCCGGGTCGCGGCGGCACTGCACGCGATGGGCTGCCGCGAGGTGTCGCTGGGCGACACGATCGGCGTCGGTACCCCGACGGCAGCGCGTGCGATGCTGCGCGCGGTCGCCGACGCGGTGCCGATGCCGGCGCTGGCGGTGCACTTCCATGACACCTACGGCCAGGCGCTGGCCAACGTGCTCGCGTGCCTGGAAGAAGGCGTGCGCGTGGTCGACGCCGCGGTGTCGGGCACCGGCGGCTGCCCGTATGCGCGCGGCGCCAGCGGCAACCTGGCCACCGAAGACCTGGTGTACATGCTGCACGGCATGGGCATCGAGACCGGCGTCGACCTCGACGCGCTGGTCGACACCGGCGCATGGCTCGCCGGCATCCTCGGGCGGCAGACGTCCAGCCGCGTCACCCGGGCGCGGCGCGGGTCATGAGCCCGCGCACGCTGCCGGGGGCGACGCAGATGCTGTCTGCGAACGACGGCAGCGCGCAGATCGTGTCCCGGCTCGACGCCGCCTGCGACGATCCCGCGCAGGACGCAGCGACCCGTGCGCTTCTTGCCGCGGCGCGCGACGCGCTGGTCGCCGCCAGCGCCGATGCCGAGACCGCGCGCCTGCGCTACCACGCGCTGTTCGACGCGGTGCCCGACCCGGTCAGCATCATCGACGCGCAGGGGATCGTGCTCGACCTCAACCGCGCCGGCATGGTGGCCTACCGGCGGACGCGGGCGGAGGTCGTCGGCCAGCCGATCGACGTCCTCAACCCCGACCTGCCGCGCGACCACATGGTGCCGGTGTGGGAGGCGCTGGACCGCGGCGACACCTACGTCATCGAGGTCACCAACATGCGCGCCGACGGCACGCGGTTCCCGGTCGAGGTGCATTCTGCGGGCTTCGACCACGACGGCCGCAAGTGCCTGGTCGCGGTGGCGCGCGACCTCAGCCGCCGACGCGAGGCGGAGGTGCGCTACCGCGAGCTGATGGAGGTGCTGGACAAGGGCCTGGTGATCCAGAACGACGAGGGCGCGTTCGTCTACGGCAACTCCGCGGCGCTGCGCATGTTCGGCATCCGTCCCGGGCAGTCGCTGGCCGAGGAGATGCGGCCCGACCGCTGGATGGCGGTGCGCGAGGACGGCAGCGAGATGCCGTGGGCGGAATACCCCGCGATGCGCGCGATGCGCACCGGGCGCCTGGTCGAGAGCACGCTGCTGGGGATGTACCACCAGGGCCGACGACAGCTGACGTGGATGTCGGTGACCGCGGTGCCGCAGTTCGCCGCCGGCGCCGACCGCCCGCACCAGGTGCTGTCGCTGTTCTCGGACGTCACCAAGCTCAAGCGCGACAGCGCGCTGTTCGACCGCGTGCAGTCACTGGCCCACATCGGCGGCTGGGAGTGGGACTGCACCGCCGATGCGCTGTACCTGACCGACGAAGCGGTGCAGATCCTCGCGCAGGATGCGGCGCCGGCCTCGATGCAGGCGATGCTCAATGGCCTGTGCCCAGCGGACCGCCCGAAGCTGCGCACCGCGGTCGACGCCGCGGTGCGCGACGGCGGCAGTTTCGAACTCGAGCTGCAGGGCATGCGCGCCGACGGCCACGCCTGCTGGATGCGCGTGATCGGCGAGGCCAAGGCCGGCGATGCCGGCGTGGCGCGCGTGACCGGCACGCTGCAGGACATCACCGACCTCAAGCAGGGGGAAGAGACGCTGCGAGTGCAGGCGCGCACCGATCCGCTCACCGGCCTCATCAATCGCGATGCCATCCTCGCCGAGCTCGACGAACGCCTGCGCGACCCGGTGCAGGACCACGTGGCGGTGCTGTACCTCGATCTCGACCGCTTCAAGATGGTCAACGACGTGCTGGGCCACGCCGCGGGCGACCAGCTGCTGTCGGCCGCCGCGCGGCGCATCCGCGACGCCGTCGGCACCGAGGGGCTGATCGCGCGCTTCGGCGGCGACGAGTTCCTGGTGGTCTGCGGCTTCGACGACGACCCCGACCGTCCCGAGCGCATCGCCGACGCGATCCTGGCGTCGTTCGCCGCCAGCTTCCGCTTCGACTCCGAGGAATTCGCGATCACCACCAGCATCGGCATCGCACGCGCGCCGCGCGACGGCGACCGGCCGCAGCTGCTGATCCAGAACGCCGACGCGGCGATGTACGACAGCAAGCGACGCATGCGCAACGGCCGGCAGGCGTTCACCCCGGCGATGGCGCAGTCGCAGCGCGACCGGCTGCGTTTCGAGACCCAGCTTCGGCGCGCGGTGGAGAACGAGGAATTCCACCTCGTCTACCAGCCGCAGGTCGACCTTCGCAACGGCCGCATCGTCGCTGCTGAAGCGCTAATCCGCTGGCGCAGCCATCTGGGCGAGATGCGTCCCGACCACTTCATCGGCCATGCCGAGACCACCGGCGACATCGTGCGCATCGGTGGCTGGGTGCTGCGCGAGGCCTGCCGACAGGTCGCCGCCTGGCGCGACGCCGGCCTCGGCATCGTCCGCGTCGCGGTCAACGTGTCGTACCGCCAGTTCCTGGGCGAAGACCTCGCCGACAGCGTGCGCGAGACGCTGGCGCTGCACGACCTGCCCGGCTCGGCGCTGGAACTGGAGTTCACCGAACGGGTGCTGATCGAGGACGCGCCGGAGACGCTGCGCACGTTCGCACGGCTGCGCGCGCTCGGCGTGATGCTGAGCATCGACGACTTCGGCGAGGGCTACAGCGCGTTGAACTACCTGCGCCGGCTGCCGATCCACGGACTGAAGCTGAGTCAGCTGTTCGTCGCCGGCGTGCCCGGCAACCAGTCCGACGTCGCGGTCTGCGAGGCAGTCAGCGGCATCGCGCGCAGCCTGAAGCTGGGCCTGGTGGCGGAAGGCGTGGAATCCGAGGCGCAGCGGCGGTTCCTGCTGAAGCTGGGCGTGCCGGTGGGCCAGGGCTTCCTGTTCGCCCCCGGGCTGCAGCCCGACGAGTTCGCCCGGCGCATCCTGGCCGCACGCGCACCGGCGTCTGCCACCGGCGACGCGGTCGGCTAAAATCGCGGTTTTCCGCTCCGGGGATCCGTATGCAGCTCGCCAACACCCGCGCCATTGTCACCGGGGGCGTTTCCGGTCTCGGTCTAGCGGTCGCCCACAGGCTGGTCGCAGCCGGCGGCCGCGTGGCGCTGTTCGATGTCGACGACGCCAAGGGCGCCGACGCGGTCGCCGCGCTCGGCGACGCCAGCGCGCGCTACCTGCGGACCGATGTCACCGACGAGGACGGCGTCTCCGCCAACGTCGCCGCCGCCGCCGACTGGCTTGGCGGGCTCAACGCCTGCATCAACTGCGCCGGCATCCTCGGCGCCGGCCGCGTCCTGGGCCGCGAGGCGCCGATGCCCCTAGCCGGCTTCAGCCGCACGGTGATGGTCAACCTGGTCGGCAGCTTCAACATCGCCAAGGCGGCGGCTGCGGTGATGCAGCACTCCCCCACCGGCGACGACAGCGAGCGCGGGGTCATCGTCAACACCGCGTCGGTCGCGGCCTACGAGGGCCAGATCGGCCAGGCCGCGTATTCCGCGTCCAAGGGCGGCGTGGTCGCGATGACGCTGCCGATGGCGCGTGAGCTCGCGCGCTTCGGCATCCGCGTCAATACCATCGCGCCCGGCATCTTCTGGACGCCGATGGTCGACGGCATGCCCGACGACGTGCAGGCGTCGCTTTCGGCATCGATCCCGTTCCCGTCGCGGCTGGGCCAGCCGGAAGAGTTTGCGGACACCGTGGCGTGGATCCTCGGCCAGCGCTACCTCAACGGCGAAACCATCCGCCTCGATGGCGCCGTGCGGCTCGCGCCGAAGTGATCCCGGCGCGCGGTTACCGTTTGCGCGCCGCGTGCGGCGGGCTGGTGCTCGCGGTGGCGTCCGTCGTCGCGGCTGCCAGCGCCTCGACGCCGGCCCTCGTGCGCGCCGACGACGCCTCGCCAGTCGCGCAGGCGCTCGCGCAACAGGGCTTCGTCGCGATCCCGCTCACGCGCCACGACAGCGGCCACGTCGGCCTGTCGGCTACCCTCAACGGCGTCGAGGGCCACTTCCTGCTCGACACCGGCGCCGGCCGCACGATGGTCGAATCCGCGCGCGGCGTGCGCTTCGCGCTGCGCGCGCCCACCGCGCATCCCGGCGTCGCGACCAGCGCGGGCGGCGCTGGCCTGCCGGTGCAGGTGTCGGATGGCAACCGGCTGGCGATCGGCCGCTATGCCGACGCCGACTTCAGCGCGCTGCTGATATCGCTGTCGCACGTCAACGTCGCCTTCGAGAACCGCGGCCAGCGCGCGATCGACGGCGTCATCGGCGGCGACGTGCTCGACCGCGGCCGCGCGGTGATCGACTACGCCCACGACACCCTCTACCTCAGGCCATCCGGCGCCGGCGTCGCCGTGCCCCGGGCCCAACGGAACGACAGCACGCGATGAAAGCCTACGACGTCAAGAAAGGAAACGTGGTCGAGCACCACGGCACCGTGTACCAGGTGCGCGACATCGAGCGCTCGTCGCCGCAGGGCCGCGGCGGAAACGTCAAGTTCCGCTTCACCATGTACTCGGTGCCGGGCAGTACCAAATTCGACCTCAGCCTCGGCGGCGACGACGATCTGCGTGAGGTGGAGCTGTCGCGGCGCGAGGCGACGTTCTCGTACAAGGACGGCGATGCGTTCGTGTTCATGGACGACGGGGACTACACGCCCTACACGCTCGACGCCAGTGTCGTCGGCGACGACGCCGGCTACATCAGCGACGGCCTCGCCGGGTGCTACGTGCAGATCATCGACGACCAGGCGGTGGGCCTGCAGCTGCCGCAGAGCGTGGTCCTGGAAGTGGTGGAGACGCCGCCGGAGCTCCACGGCGGCACCGCCACCAAGCGCCCGAAGCCGGCGCGACTGGCCACCGGGCTGGAGATCCAGGTGCCCGAGTACATTGCCAACGGCGAGCGGGTCTGGGTCAACACCACCACCGGCGAGTTCGGCGGCCGCGCCGACTGAGCGGATCGCGCGACCCCGCCACGAGCGCGCTCGCGGCGGCCCGGCGG
>LXQJ01000051.1:94370-96189 GCA_001683895.1 Luteimonas sp. ANT-B3E
GGTCGGCGGCGTCGCGGGAGCGCGATGCCTGCGGGCCCGCCGCAAGGGCACGCAGCCGTACACGCAGCCGCGCAAGGTTCGCTTCACCGGCCTCCAGCGCCTCGCGGTGCTCGCGCGGCAACGCTCCACGCGCCTGTACGCGCAACAGCGTGCTGAGCCCCTGCATCCGGCCTCCCAGCGCGGTGGCCTCCGGCTCCAGGCGGCGGCGCTCATCCTGCTGCGGCACACCGTAGCCTGATCCTCGGGGCAACAGCGTCGCCGGGCGGCTGAGTGCATCCGCTTCGCGCAGCAGTTGGCGGACGGACGCGAGTGCCTCGACATTCGCGTCCACGTCCGGCGGAGCCGCTTCGCCGCCCGCGCCGGCGTCCTGATCGCTTACCCCTGCATCGGCACGGTGCCTGGGCGCGAGCCGGACGTGCACCGGCGCGCCCCGCCTCCCGTCCTGCCGCGGCGACGCCGCCCGCAGCAGCCGGCGCTTCAGCACGTCGGTCGCGAGCGCCTCCTGGTGACGGAGCGCCGCGTGCTCCAGCACCAGCAGCGCGGCGGCGCCACGCAGGTCGGCCGTCTCGATGTGCGGAGCGCGAGTCCCGGCAGGAAGTGCGATCCAGGCGCCGGCATCCGCGGCGGGCAGTGGCGCCGATCGCAGGGCGATCGCGTACAGCGCATCGAAGTGTTCGCGCGCCGACGCGAAGCGGTAGCCCAGCCGCAGTGCGCGTGCATCGTTGTCCAGTACCGTCGCGTCCGCGATGCCTTCGCGCAGCAGCCGCCGCAGCAGACCCTTCGGCGTCACGCTGCGCAGCGGCGCGGCCGCCAGCCGCGGTAGCGCATCGTGAAGCAGCTTCCAGGTCTCGACCGCGCAGTTGTTGCCGACAAAGGCGTAGCGGCCGTCGTAGCTCCAGTGCAGGCCGGCCGCACGCTCGAGCAGCAGCGCGATCTCCGGTTCGGACAGCGCCAGCGGCAGCGAGCGTAGGTCGCGCAGCTGTACCCGCGTGTAGTCATCGACCACCTGCTCCAGCGGCAGCACGAACAGCCGCGACGGATACGCGCCGGTCAGCCCGCGCCAGCTCGACACCTGCACGTCGTCGACCTGGGCACGGAACGAGAGCACGCGATGATGTGCGAGGTCGTAGCGGCAGTCCGGACCGCGTGGCCGGCCGGGCGCGCACACCACCAGCCGCAGCATCGTATGGCCGAAGCGGCCGGCGCCGCCGTCGTCGCCACCGGCAAGCAGGTACTCGACGGCGTGCACACGGGTGGGGGCGAGTACGGCCAGCGCGGCAGCGCCGTCACCGTCGCCGGCGTTGCCCGTATCACCGCCGCCGCTCCCTGTCGCTTCCACCAGTGGCAGGCCTGGGGCGCAGTCGGCAGCCGGCGGTGCGAATGCCAGCGCCTCGGCGAAGTGGCGGTACAGCAGGGGCCGCCGGCACCGATACGCCGGGTCGAGCAGTAAGTGCTCGACGTTGACCGCGACGAACTCCGCGGGCGACGTCCGCTCGTAGGCATCCGGGCTGCGGTCGACGAAGGCGTTGCGGCCGCGCCACGGCCGCAGCGGCTGGCGCTGCCACCCGGCCAGATCACGCAGCCGCGGATCGCGCGACAGCGCGCTGCCTGCGCCACGGTCGCGGACGTGTGCGACTTCGTGCAGCACCGCGGCGATTGCGGCGCGTGCTTGCAGATCGCCGACACCCGCTGCGCGGTCGCGCGCCCGCCAGCCCCGCAGAAGTGAGAGCGGCAGCGTGATCCGACCGGATCGCGCGCGGCCGTGGACGTGGCCTGGCAGGTCGTCCCGCCACGCGATGAGGATCGGCGGGTGGGGCCC